>NZ_JBAQMD010000046.1:0-9528 GCF_049302455.1 Rhodoferax ferrireducens
ACGAATTGCGAACTCAGAGGGGCAACAGGCTGTGAATAACTCCCCAAAACAAATTTCATTAACTTGCTCCAACCTCCCTGTTATCAGCATACAAGGGGGTGGGGGAGTGAGTGGGGGGATATCGGCAAAAATCAGTGCAAAGGTCAAAAACCCAGACACCGCGCAGACCGGGTAACATAGCCCATGTAATTAAGTTACCAACATTTAACAAAATCATGAAACTCAACCAAACTGTCGAAGTCGTCACGCAGCGTATCCGCCAACGCAGCCAGCCCACACGCAGTGCCTACCTTGAGCGCCTGACGCAGACCGCGCAGCGCAAACCCGGTGCGCAGCGGCTGGGCTGCGCGAACGTGGCGCACGCTTTTGCCGCGCTCCCGATCAATGACAAATTCCGCGTGGTGGCCGAGCGCGCGCTCAATATCGGCATCGTGAACGCCTACAACGACATCCTGTCGGCCCACGCCCCGATGCAGCATTACCCTGAAATCATCAAGGTGGAAGCCCGCAGGCTGGGGGCCACCGCCCAGGTGGCTGGCGGTGTGCCGGCCATGTGCGACGGCGTGACGCAAGGCACGCCGGGCATGGAGCTCAGCCTGTTCTCGCGCGACGTCATCGCCATGGCCACCGCCGTTTCCCTGAGCCATGACACGTTCGATGCCGCGTTGATGATCGGCGTGTGCGACAAGATCGTGCCCGGCTTGCTGATCGGCGCGCTGCATTTCGGTCATTTGCCGACCGTGTTCGTGCCGGCCGGGCCGATGACCTCGGGCCTGTCGAACAACGAAAAATCGAAGGTGCGCGAGAAAGCCGCACAAGGTCTGGTCGGGCGCCCCGAGTTGCTGGAGGCCGAATCCAAGGCCTACCACGGCTCAGGCACCTGCACCTTCTACGGCACCGCCAACAGCAACCAGATGCTGCTCGAAGCCATGGGCCTGCATGTGCCCGGCACCGCCTTTGTCAACCCGGGCAACGCGATCCGCGACGAGCTGACGCGCGAAGCCGTGCGCACCGTGCTCGACATCACCAAGGCGCGTCGCTTTGCGCCGATTGGTCAGGTCGTGGACGAGCGCTGCATTGTCAACGCCATGGTGGCCTTGCTGGCCACCGGCGGCTCCACCAACCACCTGATTCACTGGGTGGCGGTGGCCCGCGCGGCCGGCATCGTGATTGATTGGAACGATTTCTCGGAACTGTCGGAAGTGGTGCCCTTGTTGACGCGGGTCTACCCCAACGGCAGCGCGGACGTGAACCAGTTCCAGGCCGCCGGCGGACCCGGTTTTGTGATTCGGGAGTTGTTGGACGCGGGGCTGATGCACGCCGATGTGCTGACCGTGCGCGCCGGCGGTCTGCGCGAATACACCGGCATCCCCGCCGGCACACCGGATGGACATGGGGCGCTGCATTGGGTCGATGCCGGCGCCAGCAAAGACGACAGCGTGGTGCGTCCGGCCAGTGCGCCTTTCAGCCCGCACGGCGGCCTCATGCTGCTCAAAGGCAACTTGGGGCGCAGTGTGATCAAGGTTTCCGCCGTGCCGGATGACCGCCATGTGATTGAAGCCCCCTGCCGGGTGTTTGACTCGCAGGAAGCCTTGCATGTGGCCTTCGGTGCCGGCGAGCTGGACCGCATGTGCCTGGAAAACGCCGCCGGCGGCGTGGTCTGTGTGGTGCGCTGGCAAGGGCCGCACGCCAACGGCATGCCCGAGCTGCACAAGCTCACGCCGCCGCTGGCCGTGTTGCAGGGCAAGGGCTTCAAGGTCGCGCTGGTGACGGACGGGCGCATGAGTGGCGCCTCGGGCAAGGTGCCGGCCGCCATTCACGTCTCGCCCGAAGCGGCCGCCGGCGGTCCGCTGGCCAATGTGCGCGACGGCGATGTGATTCGTCTGGACGCCACGGCGGGCACGCTGGAGGTGTTGATTTCTGCCGACGCCTGGGCCGCCCGTGCGCCGGACGAAATGCCCGAAGCCTTGCGGCACGCCAACGGCATCGGCATGGGGCGTGAACTATTCGCCGGCATGCGGCGCAATGCTTCGAGCGCCGAGCATGGTGCTTGCACCTGGTTTTGAATCAACACCCCCTATCAATCTGGAGACGCCGATGAGCACAAACCAAAAATTTTCAGCCCTGCAGGTGATGCAGGACGCCCCGGTGATTCCGGTCATCGTGTTGAACGACCTCGCCCATGCCGTGCCGATGGCACGCGCCCTGGTCGCCGGCGGCATCCGCATGCTGGAGGTAACGCTGCGCACGCCGCAGGCACTGGCCTGCATCGAAGCGATTGCCAGGGAAGTGCCCGAAGCCGTGGTTGGCGCCGGTACCGTGCGTACGCGCGCCGATGCCCAGGCGGCCGCCATGGCCGGTGCCCGTTTTGCGGTGAGTCCCGGCTTTACCCCAGCCGTGGGTCAGGCTTGCCGCGATGTGGGCTTGGCGCTGTTGCCGGGCGTGGCGACCGGCAGCGAAATCATGCAGGCGCTGGAAGCTGGCTTTACCGAGTTGAAGTTCTTCCCGGCCTTGCAAGCGGGCGGACCGGCCATGCTTAAAGCCTGGAGTGGTCCATTTTTTGACGTCAAGTTTTGCCCCACCGGCGGTGTGACATTGCAAAACGCGCCCGATTTGCTGGCGTTGCCCAATGTGCTGTGTGTGGGGGGCTCGTGGCTGGTGCCCTTTGATGCCCTGGCGCAAGGCGACTGGGCACGCATCACACAGTTGGCGCGCGCCACCAAAAGTTTATAAGAATATGGCCGCTAGCCCCCGTCGAATATACGTGACATGCTATTAAAAGAATAGTATGTCACGTATATGCCGCTCGAATCATCTGCCGGCGTTGGCCTTGTTGCGCGTGCTCAGGCTGGCAATCAGGCCATCAATGCCTTTGCCATTGATTTCCTGGGCAAACTGGCTGCGGTAGGTTTCCACCAGCCACACGCCCATCACGTTCAGGTTGTAAATCTTCCAGCCAGCCCCCTCGCCAGAGGTTTTTTCCAGCCGGTAGTCCAGCTGAATGGGGTCGCCCCGGCCTTTGACCTCGGTGCGAACCACGGTTTCTTTGTCGTTCGGCGCTGCGCGCAACGGCTTGACATCAATGGTCTGGTCGCTGACCTGGGTCAAGGCTCCGGCGTAGGTGCGCACCAGCAGAATCTTGAACTCATCCTGCAGGCGCTTTCGTTGCTCTGGCGTGGCCTGCCGCCAGGCCGGACCCACGGCGGAGGCCGTCATACGCTGGAAGTTGACGTTGGGCATGATCTTGGCATCCACCAGCGCTACGATCCGGGACGGGTCACCGGTATGGATGGATTTATCCGTCTTGAGGCTGTCGAGCACCTCGGTGAACAGACGTTTGATCAAGTTGTCGGCGGTCTCTTCCGATGCGTGCACCGGCAGGGCCAGCAGACTTGCGCTGCCCAGCAGCAGCGTGGCTAACAGATGTGTCAACAGGCGACGATTCATGGCTTAACGTCCTTCTGAATAGACGATTTATTGCGCTCGTCGGCGTCGCTTGCACCACCTCCTAGCGCCTTGTACAAAGTGACCTGGTTCTGCAAATACGCGAGTTTGGTTTGCGCCACGCCCTGCTGGATGGCAAACAGCGAGCGTTGCGCGTCCAGTATGTCCAGGTAACTGGCAACGCCATTGCGGTAACGCAGATCGGCCAGGCGGAAGCGGTCGGCTTCAGCGTCAAGCTGCACTTGCTGGGCTTGCACCTGCTCGTCCAACGTGGCGCGCCCGGCCAGCGCGTCGGCCACTTCGCGGAAGGCGCTCTGGATCGCTTTTTCGTACTGCGCCACGGCGATGTCTCGGCCCGCGTTGCTGGCGTCCAGGTTGGCCTGGTTGCGCCCGGCATCAAAGATCGGCAACAGCGCTTGCGGCGCCAGTGTCCAGCCCCAGGAGCCGTTCTTGAACAGGCCGGACAGCTCGCTGCTGGCGCTGCCGGCACTGGCGGTCAGCGAGATGCGCGGGAAGAACGCTGCGCGTGCCGCCCCAATGCTGGCATTGGCGGCGATCAGCTGTTGCTCGGCCTGGCGGATATCCGGGCGGCGCGTCAGCAGGTCGGACGGCAGGCCGGCGGGCACGTCGTGGAAAACCGGTGCAGTGGCCGAGGTGGCCAGCAGCGTGTCGGGCAGCGGCTGCCCGACCAGCAGCGTGAGCGCGTTCACGTCCAGCGCGCGCAGGCGCCGCTGTTGGGCCAGGGTGGCGCGCGCTTGCGCCGTCAGCGATTCGGCCTGGCGGAAGTCCAGTGCCGAGGCAGCGCCGTTGTCCAGGCGCAACTTGGTCAGGCGTAGCGAATCATCGCGCGTGACCAGCGTGCGCTGCGTCAACGCCAGCAATTCGTCGTTGGTCTGCAGGCTCAGCCAGGTGTTGGCCACGGCGGCGATCAGACTGGTCTGCGCCGCTTGGCGCGCCTCATCTGAAGCCAGGTACTGCGCGAGTGCCGATTCCTTCAGGCTGGCGACGCGGCCAAAAAAGTCGATTTCCCACGACGCCATCGCGAGGCCTGCGGTATAGACGCTGCTGATGCCACCGTTGCCATTGGTATTGGGCTGACGCAAGCCGGTGGCCGCCAGGTTCAGGGTGGGGAACTGATCAGCGCGGCGGATCTGGTAGGCCGCACGCACCTGCTCCATATTGAGCACGGCCACGCGCAGGTCGCGGTTGTTCGCCAACGCCAGACGGATCAGCTCGCGCAAGGGCGTGTCGCCGACGAAGTCCTGCCACGCCAGATCGGCGGCGGGCATGCTGGCCTGGTTCTTCGTCGCAGTCGAAGCATCGGGCCACTGGGCAGCGATGGGCGCAGCGGGGCGCTCGTAGACCGGCATCATCGAGCAACCCGCCAGGGTGAGGGCGCAAGTGAGCGTGGTCAGTTTCAGGGCCTTGGTAGAAAGCAATATCGGTATCGGTTTCATAGACATGGTGTTATTCATGGGAATGCACCCCCATGTGTTCGGCTTGTTCTGCATGTAATTTCTGCTGACGCGCGCTGTCTTTGAACAGACTGCGCACCACCACAAAAAAGATTGGTACAAACACCACCGCCAGCGAGGTGCCAGTCAGAATGCCGCCGATCACGCCGGTGCCAATGGCACGTTGGCTGGCTGAACCGGCGCCGCTGGAAATGGCCAGCGGCAGCACACCCAGCGTGAAGGCCATGGAGGTCATCAGAATCGGGCGAAAGCGCAGGTGGGCGGCCTCCAATGCCGAGGCAATCACGCTCTTGCCCTGGGCTTGCAGATCCTTGGCAAATTCGATGATCAAAATCGCGTTTTTCGCCGACAAGCCGATGATGGTGATCAGGCCGACCTGAAAGTAGACGTCGTTGGCATAAACGCGCAACAGCGTCGCCACAATCACGCCCAACACGCCCAGCGGTACCACCAAAATCACAGACAGCGGAATGGACCAGCTCTCATACAGAGCGGCCAGACACAAAAATACCGAGAGGATGGCAAAGCCATACAGGATCATGGCCTGCGAGCCCGCGAGTTTTTCTTCACGCGAGGTGCCGGTCCACTCAAAGCCAAAGCCGGGCGGCAATTGGCTCGCCAGTTTTTCCATCTCGACCAAGGCGGCACCGGTGCTGTAGCCGGGTGCGGCGCTGCCACTGATACGCATCGCCGGGTAGCCGTTGTAGCGAACGGTTTGCACGGCGCCGATCACCCAGCGCGTGCTGGCAAAGGCTGACAGCGGCACCATTTGGCCCTTGTTGCCCTGCACATTGAGCCTGAGCAAATCATCGGGCTGCATGCGGGCCGGTGCATCGGCTTGCACCATGACCCGCTGGAGGCGGCCCGCGTTGGGAAAGTCATTGACATACGCCGAGCCCAGCGCGGTTGAAATGACGCCGTTGATGGCATCAAAGCTCACGCCCAGCGCGCTGGCTTTGTCGCGGTCTATGTCCAACTGCAACTGTGGCGCGTCTTCCAGGCCGTCGGGGCGAACCTGGGTGAGCACTTTGCTTTTCGATGCCAACCCCAGCAACTGGTTGCGCGCTCCCAGCAGAGCCTCGTGGCCCAGACCGGCGCGGTCTTGCAGCCGGAAGCTGAAGCCGCTTGAGGCACCCAGCTCAGGAATGGGCGGCGGGCTCAAGGGGAAGATGAACGCATCGCGAATGCCCGACAGAGCGCCAAAGGCGCGCCCCGCCACGGCCTGCGCCGAACTGCCTTCCCCTTTTCGTTCGGACCAGTCTTTGAGTGTGACGAAGGCCAGCGCTGCGTTTTGCCCTTGGCCCGAGAAGCTGAAGCCCAGCACGCTGACCATGCCTTGCACCTCGGGCTGCTTGAGCACAAAGCCTTCCACCTGCTCCATCACCGCCAGCGTGCGGTCGCGCGTGGCGCCGGGTGGCAGTTGCACGTTCACCAGCATGGTGCCCTGGTCTTCGTTGGGTAAAAACGAGGTCGGCAGGCGCTGGTACATCAGCGCCGCGCCGGCCAGGATGGCGAGGTAAATCACCAGATAACGCGCAGCATGGGGCAGTATCCGTGCCACGCCTTGTTCGTAACCCTTGGCCGTTTTGCTAAAGCCCCGGTTGAACCAGCCAAAAAAGCCGGTTTTGGCGTGGTGATGCCCGGCTTCAACAGGTTTCAGCAGCGTGGCGCACAGGGCAGGGGTCAAGGAGAGCGCCAGGAAGGCCGAGAACGCAATCGACACGCCCATCACCGCGGCAAACTGGCGGTAGATGTTGCCAATGGAGCCACTGAAGAACGCCAGCGGCACAAACACCGAGATCAGCACCACGGTGACGCCGATGATGGCCCCGGAGATCTGCCCCATCGCCTTGCGCGTGGCCAGCAGCGGCGGCAGGCCTTCTTCGCTCATGATGCGCTCGACGTTTTCCACCACCACAATCGCGTCGTCCACCACAATGCCAATCACCAGCACCATGGCAAACATGGTCAGCACGTTGATGGAAAAACCCATCGCCAGCAAGGTGGCAAAGGTGCCCAGCAGCGCCACCGGCACCACCAGCGTGGGGATGAGGGTGTGGCGCCAGTCTTGCAAGAATAAAAACATCACCAGAAATACCAGGGCGATGGCTTCCAGCAGGGTCTCGGCCACCTGGCGCAGCGAGGTTTCAATGAAGCGCGAGCTGTCGTAGGGAATAGCCCAAGTCACGCCCTTGGGGAAGAATTTTTCAAGCTCGTGCATGCGGGTACGCACCGCTTTGGCCGTGGCCAGCGCATTGCCGCTGGGCGAGAGCTGCACGCCGATGCCGGTGGAGGGTTTGCCGTTGAGCCGCGCTGACGTGGCATAGGCCTGGGCACCGAGCTCAATGCGCGCTATGTCTTTGAGCCGCACGCTGGAGCCGTCGGTGTTGGCGCGCAGCACCACATTGCCAAACTCTGCCACGCTGTTGAGCTGGCCGCCCACCACCACGGTGGCGGCAATGCCCTGGCCCGCCACATTGGGCAGGCTGCCAATTTCACCGGCTGACACCTGGGCGTTTTGGGCACGAATGGCGGCGGTGACATCGTTGGCTGACAGGTTATAGCCCTGCAACTTGGCCGGATCAATCCAGATGCGCATGGCGCGTTCGGTGCCAAACAGTTGGGCCTGGCCGACACCGTTGATGCGCTGCAATTCCGGCAAGACGTTGCGCGAGGCATAGTCGCCCAAGGCGACCGGGTCCATCGCCGGGTCATCGGACGAGAGAATGGTGAACAGCAGGAAGTTGCTGCGCGCCTTGTCCACCCGCACGCCTTGTTGCGTCACCGCCGAGGGCAGGCGCGGCGAGGCGCGGCTCAGGCGGTTTTGTACATCCACCTGGGCCAAGTCGGGGTTGGTACTAGGCTGAAAACTCAAAGTGATTGAGCCGGTGCCGTTGGCCTGCGCCACCGATTCCATGTACAGCAGGCCGGGCGAGCCGTTCATCTCCTGCTCGACGATAGAGAGCACGCTGTCTTCCAGCGTCTGGGCCGAGGCGCCGGGGTAGCTGGCCGAGATGACGATGGAGGGCGGCGCCACCGGCGGGTACTGGGCAATCGGCAACTGGGTGATGGCAACCGAGCCCATCACGATGATGAATAAGGCAATGACCCACGCAAAGATGGGACGGTCAATAAAAAACTTGGCCATGAAGGTGGCTCCTTAGCGTGCGGCGCTTGATGCCGCGCTGGCCGGGGCCGGCGCTGCTGGAGCGGACGCCGCGCTGGCGGCAGCGGGTGCGCTGCTTGCCTTGGCGGGCACGCTACCCGGCGCCTGCCACGGTACGGGCTTCACGGGTGCATCACCACGCAGTTTCTGGAAGCCGTCCACCATGACCTGCTCACCGGCTTTGAGTCCGTCCAGAATTACCCATTGGCCATTTTGCTGGCCGCCGACCTTGACCGGGCGTGGCGCGACCTTGCCGTCGGCACCGACCACCATGACCGAGTCGCCCTGCGGCGAGCGTGTCACCGCCTGCTGCGGCAGGGTGATGGCATTGCTGGCCTGCGCCTGCTCCAGCCGTACGCGTACATACAAGCCGGGCAACAGGGTGCCTGCAGGGTTGGGCACCTCAGCGCGCAGGGTAATCTGGCCGCTGCTGGCATCGACCGTTAGGTCGGAAAAGAGCAACTTGCCGGCCCGGGCGTATTCAGTGCCGTCTTCCAGCACCACGCGTACGCTGGCGGCCTGGGCACCGGCGCGCTTGAGCTGACCCGCATCCATGGCGCGGCGCAGTTTCATCACTTCGGAGGCAGATTGGGTGAAGTTGACATACAGCGGGTTGATTTGCTGAATCAGCGCGAGTTGCGTCGCTTCACCCTGACCCACCAGCGCGCCCTCGGTCACCAAGGCACGGCCGATGCGGCCAGAAATGGGTGCGGTGATCGATGCGTAGTTCAGGTTGATGCGTGCCGTCTGCACTGCGGCTTTGCCGATGGCGACGTCGGCCTCAGCCTGCTTTTGAGCCGCCTGGGCGTTGACAAACTCCTGCTGGCTGATGGCTTTGGCTTCGACCAGGGGTTTGTAACGCTCGGCCTGCGCACTGGCTTGCATCAGGTTGGCTTCGGCTCTGGCCAGGCTGCCCTGGGCACTGGCAAAAGCGGCCTGGTAGGGGCTGGCGTCAATTTCGAACAAAGCCTGTCCGGCTTTCACGTTGCTGCCCTCAACAAACAGCCGCTTTTGCAGAATGCCGGCGGCCCGTGCCCGCACCTGGGCCACGCGTGAGGCCTCCAGCCGGCCGGGCAGCTCGGTGATCAAACCCACGTCGCCCGGGGTGACGGTGACCACGCCCACCTCGGCGGGCGGCATACCGCCCGCGGGGCCCGCCGGCGCGGTACTGCTTTGGCCGCAGCCCGCCAGCAGGGCCGCAAGACTCAGAGAGGTCAAGGCAAGGTGGCCGCGCAAGGGCGACCGGTGAGGGATGGGGGCGGCGATGGAAAGCCGGGCGCTTGGTAAGGACATGGTGCACTTCCTGAAAGAAGGGGAATCTTGGTTTTTTTGCTGCATGGTATCAAAAACCAGCAGATTTTTCGAAGTATACATAGTGCTTGACAGAAAACCCGTCAACCCCAGCAACGGCGCGTGTTTTCACGGTTTTCATCGAAGTGAAGA
>NZ_JBAQMD010000047.1:0-4033 GCF_049302455.1 Rhodoferax ferrireducens
GTTGGGTCTTGCTGGGCACCGACTATGTGTACCCCCGCACCACCAACAAGATTTTGCGCGCCTACCTGAAATCCAAGGGCGTGAAAGACACCGACATTGATGAAAAGTACACGCCGTTTGGCCACTCTGATTACCAGACCATCGTGGCTGACATCAAGAAGTTCTCCGCCGGTGGCAAGACCGCTGTGGTGTCCACCATCAACGGTGACTCCAACGTGCCGTTCTATAAAGAACTCGGCAACGCCGGCCTGAAGGCCAAAGACGTGCCCGTGGTTGCGTTCAGCGTGGGTGAAGAAGAGCTGCGCGGCGTCGACACAAAACCGTTGGTAGGCCACCTGGCGGCCTGGAACTACTTCATGTCGATCAAGAACCCGACCAACACCGAGTTCATCAAGAAGTGGACCGCGTATGCCAAGGCCAAGAACCTGCCCGGCGCTGACAAGCCTTTGACCAACGACCCGATGGAGGCCACTTACATCGGCATCAACATGTGGAAGCAGGCGGTTGAAAAGGCCAAGTCCACCGATGTCGACAAGGTCATCGCCGCCATGGCGGGCCAGACCTTCAAGGCGCCGAGCGGCATCGTGAGCAAGATGGATGAGAAGAACCACCACCTGCACAAGTCGGTGTTCATTGGCGAAGTCAAGGCCGACGGCCAGTTCAACGTGGTCTGGAAGACCCCCGGCCCGGTCAAAGCCAAGCCCTGGTCGCCCTACATCGAAGGCAATGCGGGCAAGCCGGATGAGCCGGTGAAGAAGTAAGTCTAGAAAGGTCTTAACGCTGTCACACAGCCCGAGGTGAGGACTTGCGGCCTCACCTCGGGCTTTTCATGTGAACAAACACAACCTACTGAGAGAGTCTGTCAATGCTTGGCCATTTGATCCGATTGACGGCATTCGCTATATTTTTAATAGCTGGTAACGCACATTCCATAACGGCGGACGAGGCAAAAGCCATTGCATCCGGTGAAGCCGACGCGCGCATTGAGGCCCTGAACAAAGCGGTGGCAACCGCTGACGACAAAACGGCGGTCTTTCTGCAGGCCCTGTCAGACGACGCTGTCAAAGTGGCCGGTGACACAGTGCTCGTCATCAAAGACGGCAAGGGCTATGACCCGGTGAGCGGTGCTGAAGTGCCCGTGCCCGACGACGCCGAGGACGTGATGAACAACAACCGCATGCGCGGCGAGCTGGACTCCGCTCTGGCCGCGCTCAAGCTGTTTTCCAAAGACGAGAAAACCCGCATCGCCGCCATCAAGCAGTTGCAGAGCGACGCGGACGAAACCAAATTGCCGCTGATCGAAAAGGCTTTTGCAGCCGAGAAAAACGCGCAGATCAAGGAGCAACTGGGGCTGGTGCGCGCGGCGGCCTTGCTCAACAGCGCCGACAAAGCCAAGCGCCTGGAAGCCGCCAAGCTGCTGAGCTCCAGCACGCAGGCCAACACCAAAACCGTGCTGCTGGCGCGGCTGGCGCTAGAGACCGAGCCGGACGTCAAATCAGCCTTGCAGAACACCTTGCGCCAGGTTGAGGCTTCATTGGCCTGGGGCGACAGGCTGGGGGCCATCTTCAGCGGCATCAGCCTGGGCAGCATCTTGCTGCTGGTGGCGCTCGGGTTGGCGATTACCTACGGCCTCATGGGTGTCATCAACATGGCGCATGGCGAGCTGATGATGATTGGCGCTTACGCCACCTACGTGGTGCAAACTTTGTTTCAAAAATACCTGCCCGGTGCCTTTGACTGGTATCTGCTGGCCTCGGTTCCGGTGGCCTTTCTGGCCTCGGCGCTGATGGGGGCTCTGCTTGAACGCAGCGTGATCCGCTTCTTGTATGGCCGCCCGCTGGAGACCTTGCTGGCCACCTGGGGCATCAGCCTGATGTTGCAGCAGCTGGTGCGCAGTTTTTTCGGCGCGCAAAACGTGGGGGTGGAAAACCCGTCCTGGATGAGCGGCGGCGTGCAGGTGCTGGGCAACTTGTCGCTGCCCTTCAATCGGCTGGTGATCGTCGGCTTTGCGGTCTTTGTGTTGTTGGCGGTGGCGTGGTTGATCGGCAGAACGCGCCTGGGTTTGTTCGTGCGCGGCGTGACGCAAAACCGGCCGATTGCCGCCTGCATGGGCGTGAACACCGCCCGCATTGACACCTACGCCTTTGCACTGGGTTCTGGCATCGCCGGGCTGGCGGGTTGTGCTTTGAGTCAGGTCGGCAATGTGGGGCCGGACCTGGGGCAAGGCTACATCGTGGATTCCTTCATGGTGGTGGTGCTGGGCGGGGTGGGCCAGCTGGCGGGCACCGTGTATGCCGCCATGGGCCTCGGGATTTTGAACAAGTTTCTGGAGGGCTGGACCGGCGCCGTGCTGGCCAAGATTGCGGTGCTGGTGTTCATCATCATTTTCATCCAGAAACGTCCGCAAGGCATCTTTGCCATGAAGGGCCGGAGCGCCGAAGCATGAACAAGATCACGCGTGCAACCCGTAGCCCGGTGCTGTCCGGCAAAGGCTGGTCCGCCTTCATCGTCGCCCTGCTGGTGGTCTGCGCCGTGGCGCCCGCGCTCAATCTGCTGGTGCCCAAAGACAGCCTGTTTCACCTGAGCGACTATGCCGTGGCGCTGGTGGGCAAGATCATGTGCTATGCCATCTGCGCGCTGGCGATGGACCTGATCTGGGGCTACACCGGCATCCTGAGCCTGGGCCACGGCGTGTTCTTCGCGCTGGGTGGCTACGCCATGGGCATGTACCTGATGCGCCAGATCGGTCTTGAGGGCAACTACAAAAGCAATCTGCCCGACTTCATGGTGTTTCTGGACTGGAAGACGCTGCCCTGGCACTGGACTTTCAGCGACAGCTTTATCGCCACGCTGTTCCTGGTGGTGGCGGTGCCGGGACTGGTGGCTTTTGTGTTCGGCTACTTTGCCTTTCGCTCTCGTATCAAGGGTGTGTACTTTTCCATCATCACCCAGGCCATGACCTTTGCCGCGATGCTGCTGTTCTTTCGCAACGAGACCGGTTTTGGCGGCAACAACGGCTTCACCGATTTCAAGCGGATTCTGGGCATCCCGATTGCGACGCCCTCCATGCGCATGCTGCTGTTTGTGCTGACGGGCGTGACGCTGCTGGGTTTCTTCCTGCTGGCGCGCTGGCTGGTGGCCGCCAAGTTTGGCCGGGTGCTGCAGGCGGTGCGCGACGCCGAGACGCGCGTCATGTTCTCGGGCTATTCGCCCCTGGGCTACAAGCTCACCATCTGGACCATTTCGGCCATGATGTGCGGCGTGGCCGGCGCCTTGTATGTGCCCCAGGTGGGCATCATCAACCCGAGCGAGATGAGCCCGGCCAACTCGATCGAGATTGCGATCTGGGCCGCAGTCGGTGGCCGCGCCACGCTGATTGGCCCGATCGTCGGCGCCTTTATCGTCAACGGTGCCAAGAGCTGGCTGACGGTGGCCTACCCTGAGTTCTGGCTGTACTTTTTGGGCGCCTTGTTCATTGGCGTGACGCTGTTCTTGCCGGACGGCGTGGTGGGCCTGATCAGAAATCTGAAAGGGAACAAAGCATGACGCCTGATCTGCTGGAGGAGGGCGCCCGCCGGGCCAGGGCGCACGCACTGAAGACCGGGCACGGCAAGACCGAATCCGGTGGCCGTGCCGCCGGCTTCTCGCGCCTTGCCACGCCGGGCGAAGTGGATGTGACCCACGGCCGCATCCTGTACCTGGAAGACGTGAGCGTGAGCTTTGACGGCTTCAAGGCCATCAACAAACTGTCGCTCGATATTGCCCCCGGCGAGTTGCGCTGCATCATCGGGCCGAACGGCGCGGGCAAGACCACGATGATGGACATCATCACCGGCAAAACGCGGCCTGATGAGGGTCGGGTTTACTTCGGCAGCACCATCGATTTACTGCGTTACACGGAGCCTGAGATTGCGCAGTTGGGCATCGGGCGAAAGTTCCAGAAGCCCACGGTGTTTGAGCAACTCACGGTGTTCGAGAACCTGGAGCTGGCCCTCAAGACCAACAAGGCGGTGGCCGCCTCCCTGTTCTTCCG
>NZ_JBAQMD010000048.1:0-56348 GCF_049302455.1 Rhodoferax ferrireducens
GCGCAAGAGCTGTTTGGCAAGCAGGGCCAACTCACCCGCATTGACCTGAGGCTGCAAGCGGGCGTCGACGCCGGCGCTTTCGTGCGCGCGCTGCAAGGCGCGCCGGACTGGCCACCCGGACTGAGCTTGAGCCCACCCGGCGACGCGCAACGCCAAGCCCAGGATCTGTCGCGCGCCTACCGCGTCAACCTCAGCGTGCTGGCGCTGATTGCCCTGTTCACCGGGGCATTTCTGGTGTTTTCGGTGCTGTCTTTGAGCGTGGCCAAGCGGGCGCAGCAGTTTGCCTTGCTGGCGGTGCTGGGCCTGAGTGCGCGCAAGCGGCTGGCACTGGTGCTGTGGGAGTCGCTGGCGCTGGGCGTGATTGGCAGCGCGGCCGGTATTGCATTGGGCACGGCCTTGGCCGCGCTGGCGCTGCGTCTGCTCGGCGGCGATCTGGGTGGCGGTTTTTTTTCCGGGGTCTCACCCCAGTTGCAGTGGAGCGGCTGGGCCGCCCTGGGCTACGGCGTCCTGGGGCTGGTGGCAGCCTTGGTGGGCGGCTGGTGGCCGGCGCGGCGGGCGCAGGGCCTGCCACCGGCACAAACGCTCAAAGGGCTCGATAGCACGCAGGGAGTCCGCCGCAGCCACTGGATCAGTATCGTTTTAATAGCTGCTAGCGTCCTGTTGACGAGGGCTCCAGCCGTTTTTGGCATACCACTGGCGGCCTACGTGTCGGTCGGGCTGCTGCTGGTGGGCGGCATCACGGCGCTGCCCTGGCTGATTGGCGTGCTGCTGGACCGGCTGGCGCCGCGGGTGGCGCGGCACACCTTGCCACTGCTGGCGGTGGAGCGGGCGCGCCGGCAACGCGAGTCTGCGGCGGTGGTCGTGAGCGGCGTGGTGGCCTCGCTCAGCCTGGCGGTGGCGCTGACGGTGATGGTGGCAAGTTTTCGGGAATCGGTGACGGTGTGGCTGGACCGCGTGCTGCCAGCCGACCTGTATGTGCGCAGTTCCAGGTCCTTGAGCGCCAGTGACACGGTGTACTTCACGCCTGAATTTGTGCGGGCCGCAGGCCAGTTGCCGGGGGTGCAAAAGGTGCAGACCCAGCGCCTGGTCTCGCTCAAGCTGGACCCCACGCAGCCACCGGTGGCGCTGATCGCCCGCGACCTGCTTGAGCCGGCGCGCAGCCTGCCGCTGGTGGGTGATGCGCTGGCGGTGCCAGCGGGACAGATTGGCATCTATGTGAGCGAGGCGATGGTGGACCTGCATGGCGCCCGCCTGGGCACGGTGTTTGCCCCGCTTTCAGCATCATTTAGGGCTCTAGCCCCCGTCGATAGGGCGCAGGAAGCTAGTTTTTTCGTAGCAGGTGTGTGGCGCGACTACGCCCGCCAAAGCGGCGCCATCGCGATGGACCAGCGCGTGTTCGAACGTCTCACCGGCGACCAGCGCGCCAACGACCTGGCGCTGTGGCTCAACAACCCGGACGAGGCCGAGGCGGTGCAGCAAGCGGTGCGGGCGCTGGCCGATCGGGGCATTGGGGTGGCCCAAGGCGAAGAGGCTGCTGCCGCTGCTGGCAGCCAGGGCAACGCCAGCGAGTTGCTCGAATTTGGCACCGCCAGCCAGATCCGCACCACCTCGCTGCGCATTTTTGACCGCAGTTTCGCGGTGACCTACTGGCTGCAAGCGGTGGCGATTGCGATTGGCTTGTTTGGTGTGGCGGCCAGCTTCAGCGCCCAGGTGTTGTCGCGGCGCAAGGAGTTCGGCCTGCTGGCCCACCTGGGCTTGAGCCGCCGCCAGATTCTGCAATTGGTCGCCCTGGAGGGCAGCGCCTGGACCAGCGTGGGCGCCATCACCGGGCTCGGCTTGGGGCTGGCGGTGTCGGTGGTGCTGGTGCATGTGGTGAACCCGCAAAGCTTTCACTGGACCATGGAGCTGATGCTGCCGTGGGGCCGCCTGCTCCTGCTGTGCCTGGCCGTGGTGCTGGCGGGCACCATCACCGCCTGGCTGGCCGGCCGTGCGGCAGCGGGCAAGGACGCGGTGCTGGCGGTGAAGGAAGACTGGTGACGCGGCGCAAGAGAAGAATGCGTGCCACCGGCGTCACCCCCAGATCACTATCAATAAGGTAGCTACTTAGGCAGGCTACACGGGGGCTAGCAGCCTGAAATACAGATGGCCCTGCGCCTTGATCACACGCCGGGATTATTCAACCCCGAAGAACTGGTAGCGATTCTTGCCCGCCAGCTTGGCCTGGTACATGGCCTGGTCGGCCTGGCGCAGCAACTGATCGGCGTCCAGTTCCTGCGCCTGCGGATAGAAGGTCACGCCCAGACTGCCTGAAACCTGCAACTTGTGTCCCCCAAATTGCGCCGGCTGGGCGACGGCGGCCAGCAGGCGGTGCAGCATCGGCTCGCAGGCCGCCTCGTTTGCCAGATCGAGCATCACGGCGACAAACTCGTCGCCGCCCAGGCGGGCCAGGGTGTCCCCTTCGCGCAGGGCCTGCTTCATGCGAGTGGCCACCGTCATCAGCAGGTGGTCCCCCGCTTCATGTCCATGGCGGTCGTTGATCAGCTTGAAACCGTCCAGGTCAACAAAAGCCAGCGCCAGCACCTGTCCGCGCCGCTGCACCTGTACCATGCCCTGGTGCAGGCGATCGGCCAGCAACAGGCGGTTGGGCAGGTCGGTCAGCGCATCAAAATGGGCCAGGTGCTGGAGTTGCTGCTGATGCACCTTGAGCGCGGTGTTGTCGGAAAACAGCGAGACGTACTGCCGGGTCTGGCCCTGGGCATCGCGCACCGCGCTGATGTTTTGCAGATGGGCATAGACCTCGCCACTTTTGCGCCGGTTCCAGACTTCGCCATACCAGCACCCGTTTTCCTGCAGATCGCGCCACATGGCGGCATAGAACTCTTTGCTCTGTCGACCGGAGCTCAAAAGATGCGGGTTGCGGTCCAACACCTCGTCACGCTCGTAGCCGGTGATGCGACTGAAGGCCTGATTGACGTCGATGATCAGGCCCTGCGCATCGGTGATCATGATGCCTTCGAGCGCATGGGTGAAAACGCTGGCGGCGAGTTGAAGTTTTTCCTCGGCTTGTTTGTGCGCGCTAATGTCGGTATGGGTGCCAATCATGCGCAGGGGTTTGCCCGCATCACTGCGGCTGACCACCATGCCACGGTCGAGAATCCACTTGTAGCTGCCATCCTTGCAGCGCATGCGGTATTGGGCGGCATACACCGGGCTCTGTCCATCAAGGTGGGATTGCAATGCCATCAGGCTCCCGGCCTTGTCATCGGGGTGAACGCGCGTCTCCCACTCCTGCAAGCGTTGATCCATCTCGTCAACCGTCAAACCGAGCATTTGTTTGTATTGCGCGCTGAAATAGACGTTCCCGTCGGCCACGTTCCAGTCCCACAGGCCGTCACCTGAGCCTTCAATGGCAAATTTCCAGCGGAATTCACTTTCTCTGAGCCGCTTCTTTTGCAGCAGCACCAACCGATATTGTTCCGTCAGCCTGCGCCGCGTCATGAATAAGCGTGTGCCTTGCCACACAATCAGGGCCAGGGCCGCCAGACCACCCAGCGCCAGCCACCCATAGCGGAACCAGACAGCCAGACCGGCGCTGATCAGGCCAGCCAACAACAGAGCATTGCGGATGAAGGGACTCAAAAGATTCCAGTGAATCGCGTGCTTCATGGTGAGATACCAGCGACCGATGACCGAGGCAACTTGGCAAATTAGTGGGTTAGGCGCCACCCTCTTGTTGCGCGCTTACAAAAAGATACAACTAGCTTGGCCCGATTATGCGCCGCAGCCCTGACGAGCCCCATTTCCCGCCCAGGACACGCCTTGCCAGGCCACATCGGGCGGCCGGACCACCGCCTTGCGGATCAAGCAAAAATCGCCAAACAAGCTTGAACAACGATGGACGACGTCATTTTTCTGCGTCGACGCAAGTTCAGTTCCGCTACATGCTCATGATTTTGGTGAATAGATCATCCCGGCTTATGGAAAACCATGCCATTTTTCGCAGTTCACAGACCGTAGAATGAAATCTCTGTTCATTTTTACCTCGCCGTGGCCAGTCTGCGGCTTTTTTTAGGATTTGCTCATGAAAAAACTCCTCCTGGCTATCGCCATTGGATCGCTCTGCGCTGTCTCGTTTGCCCAAGGCAAAGACCTCAAGGTCGCCATCGACCCGACTTACGAGCCCTTCACGTTCAAGACCGCCGACGGCAAGCCGACCGGCTTCGACGTCGACATCGCCAGCGCGCTGTGCGAGCAGGTCAAGCGCAAATGCGTGTTCGTCGAGCAAGTCTGGGACAGCATGATTCCGGGCCTGCAGGCGAAAAAATACGACGTCATCATCAGCTCGATGTCGATCACCGCTGACCGGCTCAAGGTGATTGATTTCACCAACAAGTACTACAACACACCGAGCCGCATCGTGGTGAAGAAAGACGTCAAGTTCGATGGCCCGGCTTCGCTCAAGGGCAAAAAGCTCGGCGTTCTCAAAGGCAGCACACAAGAAAAATACGCCATGGGCGAACTCAAGACCGTGGGCGTGGAAGTGGTCCCCTACGAAGCGCAGGACCAGGTTTACCTGGACATCAAGTCCGGTCGTCTGGACGGCACCGTGGCCGACTTTGTGGAAGTCACCGGTGGTTTCCTGAGCAAGCCCGAAGGCAAAGACTACAACCTGGTCGGCCCAGAGCTCTACACTGAAAAATACTTTGGTACTGGCGTCGGCATTGGCCTGCGCAAGGGTGAAACGGCGCTCAAAAACGAATTGAACGCCGGCATCAAGACGATCCGTGCCAATGGCACTTACAAGAAAATCAACGACAAATACTTCAAGTTTGACGTTTACGGCAAGTAAAGCCACCAGCGACCAACCCCGCCGATGAGTTCCTCCTACTACTCCTCCATCTTGTATGGTGCTGTACTCACGGTGGGCGTGTCCCTTGCAGCCCTGCTGGTAGCGATTATTTTGGGCCTGGCAGGCGCGGGCGCCAAACTCTCGGGGCGTCCCATTCTGGTGGCGCTGGCCACGCTCTACACCACCATCATCCGGGGTATCCCGGAGCTGGTGCTGATGCTGCTGGTGTTTTATGGCGGCACCATCGGCCTGAACAATTTGTTGGAGGCCATGGGCAGCGAAGCCACGGTGGACATCAACCCGTTTTTGGCCGGCGTGTTGACCATCGGCTTCATCTACGGCGCCTACATGACCGAGACTTTTCGAGGCGCCATTCTGGCCATTCCCAAAGGGCAGGCAGAAGCCGCCTGGGCTTTTGGCATGGGCCGCACGCAAACCTTTATGCGCATCACCGCGCCGCAAATGGTGCGCTACGCCCTGCCCGGCTTTACCAATAACTGGCTGGTGCTGATCAAGGCCACCGCCTTGGTGAGTCTGATTGGCTTGCAGGAAATGACCTATCTGGCCAAGCAGGCCAGCGCGGCCACGCGCTCGCCGTTTGCCTACTTTTTATTCACCGCCGCGCTGTTTTTGATCTACACCACGGTGTCGCTCATGGTGCTGCGCCGACTCAACGCCCGCTACAGCCTGGGTACCAAACGGGTGCAGTTGTAATGAATTTCGCCGTCATCTTCGAGCCGCAAAACCTGGCGCTCTACGGCACCGGCATCCTGACCACCCTGGCCCTGCTGTTTTCGTCACTGGCGGTGGGCGCCGTGCTGGCGCTGCTGTGTGCGCTGGCCCTGACCGGCCCGTGGGCGCCGCTGCGCTGGGTGGTGGGCGCCTACACCTATGTGATGCGGGGCACGCCGCTCTTGATTCAGGTCTACCTGATCTACTACGGCCTGGGTCAACTGGAGTGGATTCAGGCGCGCTGGGACACGGTGTGGCCGTGGACGCATTTCAAGGAACCTTTTTTCTGCGCCTTGCTGGCCTTCAGCCTGAACACCGCGGGCTACACCGCCGAGATGCTGGCCGGTGCCATTCGGGAAACCAGCGCGGGTGAAATTGAAGCCGCGCAGGCTTATGGCATGAGCCGCTTCAAGGTGATGCTGCACATTGTGCTGCCCAGCGCCATGCGGCGCACGCTGCCGGCTTACAGCAACGAGGTGGTGATGATGCTGCAAGCCACCAGCCTGGCCAGCGCGGTGCCCGCCATGCTGGACGTGACAGCGGCGGCGAGTCGCATCTACTCGGACTATTACCTGCCGTTTGAGGCCTATCTGGCTGCCGCGGCGATCTACCTCGTCGCCTCTTTTTGCCTGATCGGTTTCTTCAGGTTCAGCGAAGGGCGCCTGCTGGCTTATCTGGCCCCGCGCAAGCTGTAGTTCAAGGACAGGTCACACCGTATGCTTCGCATCGATCATCCCCTGCTGTCCAACAGCCTGGGCAGCCAAAAGACCTTGACCAGCTTTCATTTTGGCCAACCCGGCAGCGGCCTCAAGGTCTACATCCAGGCCAGCCTGCACGCCGAAGAATTGCCGGGCATGCTGGTGGCGCACCACTTGCGCGCCTTGCTGGAAACGGCGGAGGCTGCGGGCCAGATTCAAGGCGAAATCATTTTGGTGCCAGTAGCCAATCCGTTGGGGCTGGCGCAGCGGGTGGATCACAAGCCGATGGGCCGCTTTGATCTCGCTACCTCGGAAAACTTCAACCGCCATTACCCGGACCTGGCCAGCGCCGTCGGGCCACTGGTACGCGATGCGCTGGGCGACGACCCGCAAGCCAACGTTAGCCTGGTGCGCCAGGCCTTGGGCAAGTACCTGGACAACTGGCTGCCCGACACCGAGCTGCAGAGCCTGCGCCACCGCTTGCTGACGCTGGCGCATGACGCCGACTTTGTGCTGGACCTGCACTGCGACTGTGAAGGCGTGCTGCATTTCTACACCGAAGAAGCCTGCTGGCCTCAGCTGGAGCCGCTGGCGCGCTTTCTGGGCAGCGAGGCCATACTGCTGGCCAAGAATTCAGGCAGCGGGCCGTTTGACGAATGCCTCTCGGGCGCGTGGTGGCGGCTGGCTGATATTTTTGCCGGCCTGGGCCGAGACGTGCCGCTGCCGCAAGGCTGCTGCAGCACCACCATCGAGTTGCGCGGTGAGCTCGACGTCAGCCATGCCTTGGCACAACAGGATGCGCGAGCCGTTGTTGACTGGCTCAAACACACCCGGCTATTGGCTTGCCATGAAGCCCCTGCGGTGCCCGCCTTCAAGTGCCAACCCACGCCACTGGCCGGCTCCGAAACCCTGAAGGCACCGGCCCCGGGTCTGGTTGTGTTTGCAGCCGAAGTGGGCCAAACCCTGCGTGTTGGTGATCTGGTGGCGCAGGTGATTGACCCGATTGCCAACCAGACACATCGCGTGCTGGCGGGTGTGGACGGTGTTTTTTATGCCCGCATCCGTGATCGCTACATCATGACCGGCGGCGAACTGGGCAAGATTGCCGGCGCTACGCCGTTCAGAACCGGCGAGTTGCTGGGGGCCTGAGCCCTTTTTGTTCCCTGCCCACCCAACCTTTTTTTCCATGACCACTTCCACCCTCAAACTCCAGGCAGAAAACATTCACAAACGCTTCGGCAGTGTCGAGGTACTCAAAGGTGTATCGCTGACCGCCCATGCCGGTGACGTGATCAGCATCATCGGCAGTTCAGGTTCAGGCAAAAGCACGTTTTTGCGCTGCATCAACCTGCTGGAAAAGCCGCACCAGGGCCGCATTGTGGTGGCCGGTGAAGAGCTCAAGCTGGTGCCGGGCGCCAATGGCGAGCTCAGTGCCTCCGACCCCAAACAGCTGCAGCGCATGCGCACCAAGCTGGCCATGGTGTTCCAGCACTTCAACCTGTGGGCGCACATGACGGTGTTGCAGAACATCATCGAAGCGCCGGTCCATGTGATGGGGGTTCCGCGCGATCAGGCGGTGGAGATTGCGCGCAAGTACCTCAAGCGGGTCGATCTGGCCGGCATGGAAGACCGCTACCCGGCGCACATGAGCGGCGGCCAGCAGCAGCGCGTGGCAATAGCCCGCGCGCTGGCGATGGAGCCCGAGGTGATGTTGTTTGACGAACCCACCAGTGCGCTTGACCCCGAGCTGGTGTCGGAGGTGCTCAAGGTCATGAAGAACCTGGCGCTGGAGGGCCGCACCATGGTGGTGGTGACGCATGAAATGGGTTTTGCGCGCGACGTGTCCAACCATCTCATCTTCTTGCACAAAGGGCTGATCGAGGAAGAAGGCAAGCCGGCGCAGGTGCTGGCCAACCCAAAAAGTGAGCGACTGGCGCAGTTTTTGTCCGGCAGCCTGAAGTAGGCGAACAATGAATTGGTTGCACACCGCCATCGCGCTGATTGAAGCCGACTACCAGCGCAGCGCTGACACGCATCTGATCGCCCTGCCCCTGCCGGGCTTTGCCCGCTGCGGCATTGACCTGTATTTGAAAGACGAGTCCACGCACCCGACCGGCAGCCTCAAGCACCGATTGGCGCGTTCGCTGTTCTTGTACGCACTGTGCAATGGCTGGCTGCACGCGGGCTCCACCGTGGTGGAATCAAGCAGTGGCTCCACGGCGGTGAGCGAAGCCTACTTTGCGCGGCTGCTGGGCCTGCCGTTTATTGCCGTCATGCCGCAGAGCACGTCGCCCGAGAAAATCGCCCAAATCACGTTTTATGGCGGGCGCTGCCATCTGGTGGACAGCGCCAGTGCGGTCTACGACGAAGCTCGCACGCTGGCCGCGCAGACCGGTGGCCATTACATGGACCAGTTCACCTATGCCGAGCGCGCCACCGACTGGCGCGGCAACAACAACATTGCGCAAAGCATGTTCACGCAGATGGCACGGGAGCGCCACCCGGTGCCGCGCTGGATTGTGGTCGGTGCGGGCACCGGCGGCACCAGCGCCACGATTGGCCGTTATGTGCGCCACCAGCGCCATGCGACCCAGGTCTGCGTGCCCGACCCGCAAGGATCGGTATTTGGCGAGTTTCACCGCACGGGCGACGCCAGCCTGACGGGACCGGGTTCGCGCATCGAAGGCATCGGCCGCCCCCGGGTGGAGGCCAGCTTTATCCGCACGCTGGTGGACCGCATGCTGGAGGTCAGTGACGTCGATTCGGTGGCCGCCATGCGTGTGTTGTCTCACTTGCTCGGCCGCAAGGTAGGGCCCTCAACGGGCACCAATTTTGTCGGCATGTTGGTCCTGGCCAACGAGATGCGCTCGCAAGGCCAGCAAGGCGCCATTCTGTCGCTGCTGTGTGACGCCGGCGAGCGCTACCTTGCCAGCTACTTTGATCCCGACTGGGTGCGCCAGCATCTGGGTGACTGCACGGCGGCGGCGACGCACATCCAGTCCCAATTGGCCTGACGCTGCCATGCGGCCCGAGCCACCTGGCCTGTTGCGACGACACCTGCTGGCCACCGGCCTGGGTGCCGCGCTGTGGCCCTGGCCAGGCCTGGCGCAAACAAACGCGACACCCGTGCTGCAGCGGCGCGTGCTGCAAGCGCCACGCGATCTGGGCAGCCACCCCGACTACGCGATTGAGTGGTGGTACCTGACCGGCTACGCCAGTTCGGGCATGCGGGAATTTGGCTTTCAAGTTACATTCTTTCGCTCGCGTGTGCCCGCGACGCAGGCCATGCGTTCGCGCTTTGCGGCCAGGCAACTCATCTTTGCCCATGCGGCGGTGACCGATGTGCAGGGCAAAAAGCTCTGGCACGACCAGCGCATTGCCCGCGCGTCAGGCGCTGCCGACATCGATCTTGCAGCCGCCAGCGACACCGACACCGACCTGCGTTTGCGCGACTGGTCGCTCAAGCGCGAGGCAATCCTTGCGGCGCCGCTGGCCAAGCCCGGCGTCAACGTTGGCGACGGACCGCGTTCACGCTACCGCGCGCGGGTCGCGGGCAATGACTTCCAATTGGACTTGCAGTGCACCGAAACGCAAAGCTGGCTCTTACAAGGCGACGAAGGGCTGTCGCGCAAAGGTCCCCTGCCAGCGCAGGCCAGCTACTACTACAGCCTGCCGCAGCTGGCGGTGAGCGGCCAGATCACGCTGCAGGGCCAGCAGTTTCAACTGGACACCGCCGCGCCCAATGCGGCCTGGCTCGACCATGAGTGGAGTCAGTCGCCGCTGTCGCCGCAGGCGGTGGGTTGGGACTGGATCGGCATGAACCTGCAAGACGGCAGTGCGCTGACCGCGTTTCGCTTGCGCGACGCCACTGGCGGCGCCGTTTGGGACGGCGGCTCGTTTCGCCCGGCCACGCGGGGGGCGCCAGCCCGTGCCTTTGCGCCCGGTGAGGTGGTTTTTGAGCCGCTGCGCTATTGGCACAGCCCGGTGACACAGGCGCGCTACCCGGTGGCGTGGCGGGTGCACACGCCGGTTGCGGTCTACCGCGTCCAAGCCCTCATCGACGATCAGGAACTCGACAGCCGAAATTCCACCGGCGCGGTTTACTGGGAAGGCTTGAGCGAGTTGCTGGACAGCCAGGGCCAGCGAGTCGGGCGCGGCTACCTGGAGATGACCGGCTATGCCGGTGCGCTGCGGCTCTAGGCCAGCCCTGCCGCAGTGTTGCCATGTCGGTCAATTTACTATCATTTACATAGCTAGTAACCAAGTATTTATAAGGGCTAGAGGCCAATTTTATATATATAAAAAAAACGCTACTTGCAGCGCACTCTTTTCACCCCAAACTGAGCCCTCATGACCAGCGAACGCCCCAGGCCCACCAACCCCAGATCACTCTCCGGCCTACTACCGTTTCTGCGCCCCTACCAGGGCCGTATCGGTCTGGCGCTGGTGTTCTTGGTGCTGGCGGCAATGGCCACGCTGGCTTTTCCGGTGGCACTGCGCAGCCTGATTGACGGTGGCCTGGTGCAAGCGGACAAAGGCGCCCAGGTGATGGCCTTGCGTGAGCACTTTGTGGCGCTGTTTGCCGTGGCGGTCGCGCTCGGCTTGTTCTCCGCGGCACGGTTCTACATGGTGAGTTGGCTGGGAGAGCGTGTCACCGCTGACTTGCGCAACGCCGTCTATAACCATGTGCTGCAGCAAAGCCCAGAGTTTTTTGAAACCACCCAGACCGGTGAGGTGTTGTCGCGCCTGTCGGCGGACACCACGCTGGTCCAGACCGTGGTGGGCTCGTCGCTGAGCATGGGCTTGCGCAACTCCGTGATGGGCATCGGCGCCTTGGGCATGCTGATCTGGACCAACCCGATGGTCATGGTTCAGGTGCTGGGGGTGCTGGTGTTGATCGTGCTGCCCAGTCTGTGGTTCGGCCGGCGCGTGCGCAAGTTGTCGCGCGCCAGCCAGGACCGGCTGGCCGACTCCAGCGCCATTGCGGCCGAAGTGCTCAACGCCATTCCGGTGGTGCAAAGCTACACCGCCGAGCCGCGTGAAGCGGCGCGCTTCAACGCCGCCACCAACAACGCCTTCAACACCGCGGTGCGGCGCACCAAAGCGCGCTCGTTCCTGGTGGCATTCATCATCATTGCCACGTCCGCCGCGCTCTTGTGGGGCTTGTACCAGGGCACGCAGGCCGTCATCGCCGGGCGCATCAGCGCCGGGCATTTGGGGCAGACGGTGGTCTACGTCATCATCCTGGCCAGCGCCTTTGCCATTCTGGGCGAGGTCTATGGCGACTTGCTGCGCGCGGCCGGTGCGACCGAGCGGCTGATGGAGCTGCTCAGCAGCCGGTCGCCCATCACTTCACCCTCAAATCCGGCTCCAGCCCCCGTGCAGCGTGCGGGAAGCGCTATAAGTTTTGACAATGTCACATTCAACTATCCGTCGCGCCCGCAACAAGCCGCACTGTTTGATTTTTCACTGGCGGTGAAACCGGGGCAGACAGTGGCGCTGGTGGGGCCCAGCGGCGCCGGCAAGAGCACCGTGTTCCAGTTGCTGCTGCGCTTTTACGACCCCGCTTCGGGTCATATCCATCTGGACGGCGTGGCGACACGCGAGCTGTCTTTGCACGACCTTCGCCAGCGCATCGGCATCGTGCCGCAGGATGCGGTGATTTTTTCCAGCAGCGCACTGGAGAACATTCGCTATGGCCGACCCGAGGCCAGCGATGCCGAGGTCAAAGCGGCGGCGCAAGCGGCCTTTGCCGACGAGTTCATCAGCGCCCTGCCGCAAGGCTACGACACCTTTCTGGGCGAGCGCGGTGTGCGCCTGAGTGGTGGCCAGCGCCAGCGCATAGCCATTGCCCGCGCCATGCTGAAGAACCCGCCGCTGCTGCTGCTCGACGAAGCCACCAGCGCGCTCGACGCCGAAAGCGAACGCATGGTGCAAGCGGCCCTGGAAAGCGCCATGCGCGGCCGCACCACGCTGGTCATTGCGCACCGCCTGGCCACGGTCATCAAGGCCGACCACATCGTGGTGCTGGACCACGGCCGCTTGGTGGAGCAAGGCACCCACGCCGAACTGGTGGCGCACGGTGGTGTTTATGCGGGCCTGGCGGCTTTGCAGTTCAACGCTTGAGCCGTGGCCAAGACCAGAGGCCCGGATTCTCCATCCTTGAGCGTCTGCTCCTGAGCGGCCCTGAACTCAGGCCAGATGCCGCAGTTCACGCAGGGCCACCGAGATCGGCGCCAGGTCCGGACTCTGGGTGCCGATGTTCTGCAACAGTTTGCACAAACGATCAATGGCGATTTGATGCTGCGCCTCCCAATCCGACAGGCTTTGCGTGCCTGAGAGCAAGCTGCGTGTGACCTGGCTGGCAATCGAGTAGACGTCGTCACGCGCACTGCCCCTGGCTTGGGTCTGCCACAAGCTGTCGGTCGGCAAGCGGTTGATTTGGGCCCGCCAGGCACTCAGGCCAAGGGCACGCTCAACACCGAAATAGGCGCGCGCCGCCTGCTCCAGGTCGGCGTTAGTGACTTGCGCCAAATCCACCAGATCGAGCGCCGGGAATATGAACTCCAGGGCCGTCAGATTTTGCGCCAGCGCCTGCGCCACACCGGCCTGCACCAGGATTTGGGTCGCCTGCTGCCAGTTCGCAATGGCCTGGGCTGGCAACCAATGATCCAAATTGCCGCGCAACTCACGCGCACCGGGTTGGTAACGCTGGATCAGCGTCGGCAGATCGGTGTCTTTGGCGCGCAGCCGCAGCATCCAGCGCGAAGCGCGTTGCGCAATGGCGGTCAATTTGCTCAACAGGTCCAGTTGCAAAGAGGTCGAGACCTGGTAGTCGAGCGCGTCAATCTGGTCCCACAGCGTTTCCAGATCAAATATTTCACGCGCCAAGGTGTAGGCGCGCACCACATCGGCGGCGGTTGCGGCGGCTTCTGCCGCCAAAAAGTTGACGAACGTCGCACCCGTGCGGTTGACCACCGTGTTGGCAATGAAAGTCGAGATAATCTCGCGCTTGAGTGGATGCCGGGCAATCGCCTCGGCAAATTTTTCACTCAGGACTTTGGGGAAGTAGGCGCGCAGGGCACCACTGAAATAGGGGTCATCGGGCAGGTTGCTGGCCACCAGGTCGTCAAACACCGACATCTTGGCATAGGCCAACAGCACGGCACCTTCTGGCGCTGTCAAACCCTGCTTGCGGGACCGCCGCAACGCGATCTCCTCGTCACTGGGCAGGAATTCAATCGCCCGGTTCAGGCGCCCTGCCCCTTCAAGCCATTGCATCAGGCGCTGCTGGCCGTCCAGCACATACAGCGGACGATGGCAGGCGATGTCAAGCGCCTGGGTCTGATAGTAGTTGTCCGCCAGCACCAGATGACCCACTTCGTCGGTCATGGAGGCCAGTAGATCGTTGCGCTGCTTGAGCGTCAAATCACCCGCCTCCACCACCCGGTCCAGCAATATCTTGATGTTGACCTCGTGGTCGGAGCAATCAACACCGGCCGAGTTGTCTATGGCGTCGGTGTAGATCAAACCGCCTTTTTGCGCGAACTCGACCCGGCCGTGTTGGGTGCAACCCAGGTTACCGCCTTCGACCAGCACCTTGCAGCGCAGTTCGCTGCCATTGACGCGGAATGCGTCGCCCGCCTTGTCACCCACCTGGGCATGAGACTCATAAGCGGCCTTGACATAGGTGCCAATGCCGCCGTTGTAGATGAGGTCTACCGGTGCCTGCAAAACGGCATGCAGCAGTGCCGCCGGCGTGAGCTCCTCAGCCTCGGTGCCGATAACGGCGCGCGCCTGGGCCGAGAGTTTGATCGACTTGGCGGCACGTGAATAAACGCCACCCCCTTCAGAGATCAGGGTCTTGTCGAAATCGTCCCAGCTCGAACGTGGCAGCGCAAACAGGCGCTGGCGCTCAGCGAAGGTGAGCGCAACATCGGGCGTGGGGTCGATGAAGATGTGGCGGTGGTCAAACGCAACCACCAACTGGATGTGTTCGGACAGCAGCATGCCGTTGCCAAAAACGTCGCCCGACATATCACCGATGCCGACCACGGTGAACGGCGTGGTTTGCGTGTTGATCGACAACGCGCGGAAGTGCCGCTTAACCGACTCCCAGGCGCCGCGCGCCGTGATCCCCATTTTTTTGTGGTCATAACCCACCGAGCCGCCGGAGGCAAAGGCATCGCCCAGCCAGTAACCGTATTGAGCCGACACGCTGTTGGCAATATCGGAGAAGGAGGCAGTGCCTTTGTCGGCTGCCACCACCAGGTAAGGGTCGTCAGGGTCATGGCGGACCACCTTGGGCGGGGGCACCACCTGGCCTTGCACCAGGTTGTCGGTCAAGTCCAGCATGCCCGACAGCAACAGTTTGTAGCAGGCGATGCCTTCGGCCATATAAGCCTCGCGCTCACTGGCAGGCGGCGCCTTCTTCAGGACAAACCCTCCCTTGGAACCCACCGGCACGATGACTGTATTTTTGACGTGCTGGGCTTTAACCAGGCCCAGTATTTCAGTGCGGAAATCTTCCGGCCGATCTGACCAGCGAAGGCCACCGCGGGCGACTTTTCCCAAGCGCAAGTGCAGGGCCTCGACACGCGGCGAATAGACCCAAATTTCGAACAAGGGCTTGGGCTCGGGCACACCCGGTACTTCGCGCGGATTCAGCTTGAAGCTCAGGTACGATTTGCCGACACCGAGGTCAGTGGTTTGCCACGCGTTGGTGCGCAGGGTGGCCATGACACTGGCATAAAACTGGCGCAATATCCGGTCTTCGTCCAGGCTGGCCACGGCACTCAGGAGCGCCTCGATGCGCTGGCCAATTTGCTCTTGCACACTACTGCGATCAGCCTCCTGCGCGGGGTTAAAGCGGGCCTCGAACAATGCACTGATTTCCTGGGCGATCAAGGCATTTTTGTACAACGTCGTTTCAATGTAGCTCTGGCTGAAGGCAAAGCCCAGCTGCTTGAAGTAACGCGTGTAAGCGCGCAGCACAGCAATGGCTCGGGAGTCCAGACTGGTGTTGAGCACGAGCTTGTTCAGATCGTCACTTTCCACCTCACCTTTCCAGGCTTGAACAAATAGCGCTTCAAAACGTGACTTGATGACGGAAAGCTCCGTGCCCACTGGCAACTGCAACCCCAGATCATGAATCCAGAACACCTCGTTTTTACCCTTGTCTGCGTTGCCGCTGCCGACATGGTAGGGCTGCTCGTCCAGCACGCGCGCACCCATGCGCTCCAACACCGGCAGGGAATCAGACAGGGCGACTTTGGAGGTGTTGTAGATTTTGAAACGCAACAGGCCCGCTCCAGCGTCCAGCGGGCGATACAGCTTGACAGCCAACGGCGAACTGGGCGTCAAGACAGACAGCGCCTGCGCGTCCTCCGCAGCCACCTGAGCCGAGAAGTCCTCGCGGTAAGCGGTGGGGAAGGCATTGGCAAAGCGATGCGCCAGTGTCAAGCCCGGACCCTCACCATGGGTATACAGCAGCTCTTGCGTGCAATCATCTTCCCAGCGCTGCGCCAGCCGGGCAATGCGCGCCTCCAGGGCTCGCAGATCAAGGTTTCTTGGCACTTGCTCCTTGGCCCGCACAAGGTAGTGGATGCGTGCCATCGGGCTATCGGTGAGCATCGGGGTGAACTCAATTGACTGGCCGTCCAGCGCACTGGCCAGCTCCTGACCAATCTTGATGCGCAGCTCGGTGTTGTAGCGGTCACGTGGAACAAATACTTGCACCGAGGTAAAGCGCCCAAACGGATCACTGCGCAGGAACACGCGCGTGCGCTGGCGCTCCTGCAAGCGCAAGATGCCGATTGCATGCTCTATGAGCAAGGCGGTATCGATCTGAAACAACTCATCGCGCGGGTAGGCATCCAGAATCGACTGCAACGACTTGGCTGCATGGCTGTCGGGCACGACACCGGCAGCGGCGGTCACCTCGGCCGTGCGACGGCGAACTTGCGGTATATCGCTGACCGGAGCTGCATAGGCGGTAGAGGTATACAAGCCCAGAAACCGTGTTTCCCCTACCACCCGACCGGCATCGTCGAAGCGTTTGACACCAATGTAGTCCAGCCAGGCTGGACGGTGCACGGTGGAACGCGTCATGGCCTTGGTAATGAGCACCAGTTGGTCTGAATCAAGAAAAGCCACGGCATCAGCAGGGAGGCGACTTGTCGGCGTATGAGGCGCCCCGCGCAACACACCCAAGCCAGATTCGGGAATCGCGACCAGACTCACGCCATCGTCATCACGCACCACGTTGTAGTCACGTGCCCCCAGGAACGTGAAATGCTTTGCTTCGAGCCAGCGCAAAAATTCAACACCTTCTTGCTGGCTGACAGATGAGATCGACGACTGTGCCGATGCATCGGCCACGGCTCGCAGCCGATTCAACATGGGTTGCCAGTCCTGCACCGTCGCACGCACATCCCCCAAGATGCGCGCCAGTTCACCGGCCAATGCAGCGCGATCAACCTCGCTCACAATGCGATCACATTCCACCAGAATGAACGATGCCATCGGGCTGGTTTGCTCACCGAGATGCGCTGCGCTGGCGGTCTTGACCAAGTGGCCTTGTTTATCGCGTTGCACACTGAGCAATGGATGGACAATCCAGTGCGCGGTACGGCCACTGCGGTTGACAGCCATGGTGACCGAGTCCACCAAAAATGGCATGTCGTCGTGAACAATCTGAATGGCTGTGTGCTCGCTCACAAAACCATCTTCCGCCAGGGTCGGATTGAACACGCGAATCCTGGCGCTTTGCGGTGCACACGGGCCATCAGCCAAGCGCCAGTGCGCATTGGCAATCGCTAACAAAGTTGCGGGACCACGGGCCTGTATTTCATCCGGGTCAGCATTCTCAAAATAGGCCAATACAAAATCAGCAAGCCGGTTGGCATCAGGCCCGGCATGCTCCTGGGTATAGGTCAGCAGTTCGGTAAGCGCGGGATGGGTCATGGTGTCTCCGGTTGATCTTGAATGTTTCGAAATTCTAGGCGTGCAGTCCAGAATTACCTTGTCTTTGATCATGAGTTCATGGCGTTATGCAAGAGTCGCATTAACCCCGTGCGCCAACGGCGCGGCGACAAGTCGCTACTGCAACTGGCCCTTGAGGGCGGCCGGCAGCGACAAGGGCATCACGGAGATACCCTCCTCAATAAGGGACTCTGCTTCGGCGCGGGAGGCGTGTCCGCGAATGCCGCGCTCCTTGACCTCCCCGTAATGAATTTTGCGAGCTTCCTCGGCAAACCTGTCGCCCACGTCATCGGTGTTGGCCACAATACGGCGGGCCATCGCCATCCAGGCAAGCTGCAGTGCTTGCTCCGCACCATCCGGCCGGGCAACGTCCGGCGCAGGTGACGGCTCGCCGCGGCCGCCACCCAGGTTAAGACGCGGCGCGCTCAGCCGCTTGCTGATCGATCCATCGCCGCATACTGGGCACTCGACCAGGGCACGCCCACACTGATCCAGGAAGTCGTCTTCGGACGCGAACCAGCCTTCAAACACATGCTGGTTATGACACTGGAGGTCCAGAACTTTCATGACGCCATTATCCCGCCTGGCCAGGAGTCGCCGCTGGATGCCAATTCAAAAGCCACGCGCCAGACAGAACGTTCTGTAACCACAGGGCCGCTGTCAGGGTTTTGCCGTCCGTGATCAGGCCATCCCGACACCATTGCAACAACTCTGTCGGGGTGGCTGTAAACACATCCAAAAACTCGCCATGATCGAGCTGACGCTCCCCGGGGGTCATACCACGGGCAAACCAAATATCAATGAATTCCGTGGAGTAGGAAATGACCGGGTGCAACACACCCGCATGCGACCACTGGGACGCGGTGTAGCCGGTTTCTTCCAGAAGCTCCCGCTGAGCGCAAAGCTGAAGGTCTTCTCCTGAATCGACCTTGCCCGCGGGAAACTCAATCATCACCTGGCCGACCGGGTAGCGAAACTGACGCTCAAGTACAACCCTGATTCCACCCTCTGCGTCCTCAAGCAGGGGAACAATCATGACGGCCCCGGGATGCACAATGTATTCGCGGCTGGTAGTCGCCCCATTGGGAAGTCTGACGATATCGCGGTACGCGTGAAGAAAATGGCCCTTGACCAATTCTTCACTGCTGAGTTTTTCTTCGACTAAATGACGATCATCCATGGCAGGTGGCAAGAACTAATCGCGCCAAACACAAAGGCAGTGTCAAGCAACACTGCCCAACGCTTGCCTTGCGAGCAGGCGGACCAAACAGTTCAATACCCGTCGGCAGGATCAGCCTCAGGCCGCCTATCAGGTGCCCAGCATTTGCACAACCGCGTTGGCGCACAAAGCCATCAGACCACCGGGCAATAGGCCGAGGAGCAGAAGCAACGCGCCGTTCAGAGACAACACAGCGCGTACATCGAAAGGTGCAGACATGGTACCTGCCGTCAGCGGCTTGTCAAAGTACATCACCTTGATGACGCGCAAGTAATAGAAGGCGCCAATCAGCGACATCATGACGGCAAACACGGCCAAACCGATATGAAAGACGCCGCCGGAGGCGACCAGCGCCTGTAACACTGCGAGCTTGGCATAAAAACCGACCATGGGCGGGATGCCAGCCAATGAAAACAGACAGACCGCCATCACGCCAGCATAAAGCGGGCTGCGCTCGTTCAGACCGGCCATGTCAGAAATCTCTTCACTTTCAAAACCGTCGCGGGCCAGCAAAAGAATCACGCCAAAACTTGCCAGCGTTGTCAACACGTAGGTGATGACATAAAACATGGAAGAGCTGTAGGCGTTCGCTGCATAGTGGACATCGCCGTTCACCACGCCAGACATCAGACCCAGCAATACAAAACCCATGTGCGAAATCGTCGAGAACGCCAGCATGCGCTTGAGATTGGTCTGCGCAATGGCGGCCAGATTACCAATCAGCAGCGAGCCGACGGACAACAGCATCAACATCTGCTGCCAGTCAATGGCCAATGGCAGCATGCCCTCCACCAGCAACCGAATGCAGATGGCAAAGGCTGCCAGCTTGGGTGCCCCGGCGATGAGCAGGGTCACAGCAGTGGGTGAGCCCTGGTAGACATCAGGGATCCACATATGGAATGGCACCACGCCAAGCTTGAAAGCGAGTCCCGACACCACAAACACCAAGCCGAACACCAACACCTGATGTTTAATCTGGCCGGAATTAATAGCCCTGAACACAGCATTCACATCCAGCGAGCCGGTGGCGCCATACATCATCGACAGTCCGTATAACAGGAAACCCGACGCCAGCGCCCCCAACACAAAATACTTCATGGCGGCTTCAGTGGCCGTGGCATTGTCACGTCGCAAAGCCACCAGCGCATAACTGGACAGCGTCAGCAACTCCAGCCCCAGGTAGATCACCAGGAAATTGTTGCCGGAGATCATGACAAAGATGCCTAACAGGCCAAACAGGCTCAAGGAGAACATCTCGCCACCGCGCAACATGTCGCGATCAGCCGCGTAGGGTCGGCCATAGACCAAGGTGACCATGACGGCAATGGTTGCAAAGCACTTGAGCCAGTTGCCCATGGGATCGCTGACCACCATATTGCCAAAACCGTAGACGGTCACACCGCCAACGGCGTAACTCGCCTGCAAAGCTGCCACGATGGCCAGGGTCAGCAGGGACAGCAAATAGGTCTGTGTGCGGCGCGGGCTTTTCACGCCAAGATCGGCCAGCGCGATGACGCAAGCCATAATAAGCAGAATGATTTCAGGGTAAACCGAAATCCAGCTGAGTTTGTCGATCATGTTCTATCTCTTAATTCAATTTGGTCGATTCAGACTGATCAAATCAGCTTGGACAGGGCTACGTGCTTGAGCAATTCCGCCACTGACGTATCCATCACATCGGTAAAGGGCTTCGGATAGAGGCCCATGTACAACACCGCGATCGCCAACAGGCTCAACATCAAGAATTCACGAGCGTTAATGTCTTTCAGTGCCTTGACGTGATCATTGGCAACTGGACCCAGGTAAACACGCTTGACCATCCACAAAGTGTAAGCAGCGCCAAAAACCAGCGAACTGGCAGCTGCAAAACCCAACCAGAAGTTCGCCTTGACGGCCCCAATGATCACCATCCACTCACCAACAAAACCGGCTGTCCCTGGCAACCCGCAATTGGCCATGGCAAACAACAAGGCAAAAGCGGTGAACTTTGGCATTGTGTTGACCACGCCGCCATAACTGGCGATCTCACGCGAATGGGCGCGGTCATACAACACACCAATTGACAAGAACATGGCGGCCGATACAAATCCATGCGAAACCATTTGCACCAGGGCGCCCGACAGTCCCAGATCATTGAAAATGAAAAAGCCCAGGGTCACAAACCCCATGTGGGCAACCGAGGCGTAAGCCACCAGCTTCTTCATATCCGTCTGGACCAGCGCCACCAAGCCCACATAAACAACAGCAATGAGCGACAAAGCGATCATCAGCCCGGACCATTCGTGCGCCGCGTCCGGTGCAATAGGTAAAGAGAACCGAAGAAAACCATAAGCACCGAGTTTGAGCATCACCGCGGCCAACACGGCTGACCCACCGGTAGGTGCTTCAACGTGCACATCAGGCAGCCAAGTGTGTACCGGCCACATAGGCACCTTGACCGCAAAGGCCGCCAGGAAAGCAAAGAACAACAGAGTCTGCGCAGTGCCGGCCAAGGGAAGTTGGTGCCACGTTGCAAGGTCGAAACTGCCGCCCGACTTGGTATACAGAAAAATCAGAGCAACCAGCATCAGGAGCGAACCGAGCAGGGTGTACAAGAAGAACTTGAACGCGGCATAGATCTTGTTTGGACCTCCCCATATACCGATGATCAAGTACATCGGAACCAAGGTGGCCTCAAAAAACACATAGAACAACATGCCATCGAGTGCGCAGAAAACACCGATCTGCAAGCCACTCAAGATAAGGAACGCTCCCATGTACTGGTTGACCCGTCGCGTGATAACTTCCCAGCCGGCGATGACCACCACGACGTTGATAAATGCCGTCAGGATCACCATCCAAAGCGAAATGCCATCCACACCCAAGTGGTAATTCACATTGAAGCGCTCTATCCACGGCGCCTTTTCGACAAACTGCATCGCAGCCGTGCCGAGCTTGAAGCCAGCGTACAAAGGCAAAGTAACCAGAAAACTGACGATGGCACCAATCAGCGCAACCCAGCGCACGGTGCGCGCCTGATCATCACGACCGAGTGCCAGCAGCACAACACCAAAAATAATCGGTGTCCAAATAGCCAGGCTCAACAAACCCATTTTTTTTATTCTCCTACTTGAGCCAGACGAAATACGTCATCAGCACAAAAACGCCCAATATCATGACCAGCGCATAGTGATACAGGTAACCTGTTTGCACCCTGCGAATCACGCCAGACACCCAAGCAACTCCTTTCCAGGAGCCGTTGACCAGCGCGCCATCGATCACAGCTTCATCGCCGCCCTTCCACAGCCCGACACCCAAGGCACGTGCGGCACGCGAAATCACGTTTTCGTTGAACCAGTCCAGGTAGTATTTATTTTCAAGCAAGGTGTAGATCGGCTGGAAACGAGTCTTGATCGCCGCTGGCAATGCAGGATTGACCATGTACATGTAGTAGGCACTTGCCACACCGAAAAGCGCCAGCCAGAAGGGCATCGTCATCAGCCCGTGCAAAGCCATCTGCACCGGGCCGTGGAACAGCTTGGCCATTTCTTCCATAGCCGCGTGCTTTTCCAGATTGATGAAGATCGAATCCTTGAAAAAATCCCCGTACAACATGGGCTCAATGGTCATGAACCCAATCACAACTGATGGAATCGCAAGCAGGATCAGTGGCACTGTCACAACCCAGGGTGACTCATGCGGCTTGTGCTCCTCTTTACCATGGCCATGATGAGCATCATGGTGTGCGTCTGGATTCTGGTCATAGCGTTCGGCACCATGGAAAACCAGAAAATACAGGCGAAAGGAGTAGAACGCCGTCAAAAACACACCCCCGAGCACAGCGAATGTTGCGAAGCCGGCACCGGGCAGATGACTTTCATAGACGGCCTCAATGATGCTGTCTTTCGAATAGAAGCCCGCAAACAAGGGGGCTCCAATGAGTGCGAGCGATCCCAGCAAAGATGTGATCCAGGTAATAGGCATGTACTTGCGCAGCCCACCCATCCAGCGAATGTCCTGATTGTGGTGCATTCCCATAATGACCGAGCCCGCGGCGAGGAACAGGAGCGCCTTGAAGAAAGCGTGTGTCATCAAGTGAAAAACCGCCACCGAATAAGCAGATGCACCCAGGGCTACCGTCATATAGCCCAACTGGGACAGCGTGGAGTAGGCCACCACGCGCTTGATGTCATTCTGAATGACGCCCAACAGGCCCATGAACAGGGCGGTAATGGCACCGATCACCAATACAAAGTTCAACGCAGTGTCGCTGAGTTCAAACAAAGGCGACATGCGCGCCACCATAAAAATACCCGCGGTAACCATGGTGGCCGCGTGAATCAAAGCCGAGATTGGGGTTGGGCCTTCCATGGAATCGGGCAGCCAGACGTGCAATGGGAATTGAGCTGACTTGGCCATGGCACCGATAAACAGGCAGATACAGATTACCGTCACCAACATCCACTCGGTACCAGGGAAACTGAGCTTGGCCAATTCAGCCTTCTGCGCGAATATCTCTGTGTAATTGAGTGTTCCGGTAAACGCGATGATCAATGCGATGCCCAGAATAAATCCGAAGTCACCAACGCGATTAACCAAAAAAGCCTTCATGTTCGCGAAAACCGCGGTGGGCTTATTAAACCAGAAGCCAATAAGGAGATAGGACATCAAACCAACGCCCTCCCAGCCAAAGAACAACTGCAGCAGATTGTTGCTCATGACCAGCATCAGCATCGAAAATGTAAAGAGCGAGATATACGAAAAGAAGCGGTTGTAGCCTTCATCTTCTTCCATGTAGCCAATCGTGTAGATGTGGACCATCAGGGACACAAAAGTCACCACGCACATCATCATGGCCGTGAGTCCATCCACCAGGAACCCAATTTGCATCCTCATGTCGCCCACCACCATCCAGGTGTAAATGGTTTCATTGAAGCGTGCGCCATCAAGTGCCACACTTTTGAGTGTCATGGCGGACAGGATGAAAGCAATCAAAACACCCAGAATAGTGAGCGAATGCGACAGGCGTCGACCGATCCAGTTGCCACCAAACTTGGTACCAAAAATGCCGGCCAGAACAGCCCCCACCAATGGCGCCATTGGCACCGCGAGAAGCGTTGAAGCGGAAAGGGTTTGACTCATCTTATTAACCCTTGAGCGTATTAAGTTCATCCACATTGATGCTTGACTTGTTGCGGAACAAGAGCACCAGAATGGCCAGACCGATTGCTGATTCAGCAGCAGCAACAGTCAGAATAAAAAACACAAATATTTGCCCGTGCATGTCCCCCAAATAGTAAGAGAACGCCACGAAATTGGTATTGACGGCCAGCAGCATCAGTTCAATCGCCATCAATAAGACAATCAAATTTTTCCGATTGAGAAAAATACCAATCACAGACAGCGCAAACAACATGGCACCGAGCGACAGAAAATGTCCAAGGGTTAAAGTCATTCTTTTTTCTCCGCGTTCACATCGCTTGATGCGTCATCCAGCACCGCCACCTTGGTCGACGCCATCTTGAGCACGATCATCCGATCTTTGGCTTTCACCCGCACCTGGACAGATGGGCTCAGCTGCTTGCTGTCCTTGCGTTGGCGCAAGGTCAATGCGATGGCTGCAATCATCCCCACCAGAAGAATCGCTCCAGCAATTTCGAGTGGATAGACATACTGGCTATAGAGTACTTTGCCCAGTTCGCGAGTATTGGACAACTCAATACCTGCCTGACCGATCGCCACAGCACTTTGCGGTTCATCACCGACGCGAAATCCCCCCATCAATACCGCAGCCATTTCCAGCGCAATAAAGACGCCCACCGTGGCTGCTAACGGAAAATGTTTCCAGAAGCCTTCGCGCAAACCATCTACCTTGATGTCCAGCATCATCACCACGAACAGGAACAGCACCATTACGGCCCCGACATACACCAGAACCAACGCAATCGCCAAAAACTCCGCCCTAAGCAACAACCAAATCGCCGCAGCCTGAAAAAATGCCAGCACAAGATACAAAACGGCATACACCGGATTGCGAGAAGTAATAACCCGAAAGGCGGCAAAAAGCAGCACGATCGAGAAAAAATAGAAAAAACCCGTCTTGACGTCCATTTGTCGTTACTTTTTTCCGGTGTTCAAAAGGTTATATCTGCTCATGAGGTCATTAGCGGTATTTGGCATCAGCCGCCCTGGCTGCCGCAATCTGAGGTTCGTAGCGATCGCCCACCGCCAGCAGCATGTCTTTCGTGAAATAGAGGTCACTACGAGATTCACCGTGGTACTCAAGAATTGAGGTCTCCACAATAGAGTCGACCGGGCAACTCTCCTCACAAAAACCACAGAAAATACACTTATTCAAATCGATGTCATAGCGCGTCGTCCGACGGGAGCCATCGGCTCGAACCTCTGATTCGATAGTAATCGCCATCGCCGGGCAAATAGCTTCGCACAGCTTGCAGGCAATACAGCGCTCTTCGCCATTCTCGTAACGACGAAGTGCATGCAGACCCCGAAATCTGGGCGACAGGGGCGTCTTCTCTTCGGGGTATTCCAGGGTGATCTTGCTGCGAAACGCATATTTTCCGGTCAACGCCAGGCCCTTGAATAGCTCGCTCAGCATGAAACTGGATAGAAAATCCTTCAACGAGAAAGCACTCTCGTTCGGAATTTCAATAGCACTTGAAGTAGGGGTAGACATAGACAACTCGAATTACTTCCAAATGTTCCACGGGGTCTGCATCCATCCCCCAACAACCACCAACCAGATAAGGGTGACCGGAATAAATATTTTCCATCCCAGTCGCATAATTTGGTCGTAACGAAATCGCGGAAACGAAACCCGTACCCAGATAAACATTGTCACCACGCAAAACGATTTAAGTCCCAGCCATATCCAACCTGGAATCCAGTTGAACATAACACTATCAATCGGCGATAGCCATCCACCGAGAAACATGATCGTCGTCAAAACCGATACCAGCCATATGTTGGCGTACTCTGCCATCTGAAACATGGCCCAAGACATGCCAGAGTATTCGACCATATGACCCGCCACAATTTCCGACTCGCCTTCAATCACGTCAAAAGGAAGTCGATTTGTTTCCGCCAAGCCAGAAATAAAATAGATCAAGAAAATCGGCAACAGCGGCAGCCAATTCCAGGAGAGGAAGTTAAGACCGATCTGCGCGAAATAGCCCTTATTTTGCCCCGCGACAATATCTGTCAGATTCAGACTCGCAGAAACCATGAGCACCACCACCAGGCAAAAGCCCATTGCAATCTCGTAGCTCACCATCTGGGAGGATGCACGCAAGGCGCCCAGAAATGGATATTTGGAATTGGATGACCACCCGGAGATGATCACGCCATACACCTCCATGGAGGTGATGGCCATCAGAAACAGCAAGCCCGCGTTGATGTTCGCCAAAGCAATGTCTGGACCAAACGGAATCACGGCCCACGCCGCCATGGCCGGCATCACCGTCATGACCGGGCCGAGATAAAACAAGAATTTTTCTGCGGCGGCAGGTCTAAGTACCTCTTTGGTCATTAACTTCATCGCATCCGCTATGGGTTGCAGCAGACCCCAAGGCCCCACGCGGTTTGGACCCATGCGGATCTGAGCCCAGGCCAGTAGCCTGCGTTCCCACAGTGTCGTGTAGGTCACAGCGCCCATCACAATCATCAGAACCAGCGTAACCTTAATCAGGGCCCAGACGACTGGCCAGCCAATCGCCGACCACCAGGGCGCAGCCAGCAGACCCTCACCCAAAGCGAAAATGGTGTCAATCATGCTGTCACCTCCTGCGCCACATCATGTTGTTTAGCGTCTGCCGTGAGTTGCAAACTGGCAGCTCGACGCACAATCCCATCAAGCGCATAGATACCGACAACCTTCGGTGCCACGCCAGCAGGCGTAAAGTCAATTTCAGCTTGCGTTGTGTTGTTCAAAATATCGCCAGATAGAAGTGTCTCACCGTCAACCGGCAATCCAGGTACACGCTTGAGCACTTCCTGAGAGGATTCGAAGTCGAAATCCGGGATTCCAAGCAAGTTGGCTAACACACGCAAAACCTTCCAGGCCGGACGGGTTTCGCCCAAGGGCTTGACAACAGCATGAAAACTCTGCACACGCCCCTCGGCATTGACATAGGTGCCTGATGTTTCGGTAAACGGTGCAATGGGCAACAAAACATCACTGAATGCCATATTGGCTTTGAACGGACTTAGCGTGACCACCATCTCAGTTTTTGACAGACCGCTCAAAGCCAAGGCGCCTGCCGCCGAATCAAATTCAGGTTCGTTGTTTAACAGAAATACGGCCCTCAGATCACCACGGAGCATTTGCCCCGCATTCAGACCATTTGGCCCGGGCAGCGCGCCCGCGACTTGTGCACCGACCGAGTTTGCGGCCTCCGTCAAGTAGCCTACCGTGGCGCCTGTTTGCGCGCCAACCCAATTGGCGAGCGCCAGCAAGCTCGATGCCCTGGCGTGATGCGCGGCCGCATTACCCAACAAAATTGCTTTGCGTTCACCGCTCAGCAAGGACTTGGCGATGGCTTTCGCTGCTTCGCCAGCATTGCCGGGCACTGGTGACTCAACGCCTTTGTCGGCTGCCACTGCAACGGCCACGTCGGCCAGCGCCTGCACCCAGGTACTGGCATCAGACAGCAGGACGTTGGCAATCGGCATAGCCCAGTCTTCTGCTGCAGAACCAATAGCATTCACAGCACAACCTTTGCGGGCTGCCTGCCGAATTCGTTGCGCAAACAGGGGATGGTCCTTGCGCAGGCTGGACCCAACCACCAACACACGTTGTAACTCGGACAAGGATGCAATCGAGGTACCAAGATATCGCACGCCTTCAGACGCAGGGAACTCGGCGTTACGCAAACGGCAATCGACGTTCTCGCTACCCAGGCCGCGCATGAAAGCACTGGCCAGAGATAGTTCCTCCAGCGTGCTATGCGGGCTAAGCAAGGCTCCGATGCTCTGAGCGCCATGCTCCGACTTGATTTGTTTCAGGCCGTTGGCGACATACTCCAGCGCGGTCTGCCAATCAACAGGATTCCAGACTCCACCCTGCTTAAGCATGGGTGTGGTCAGGCGTTCATCGCTGTTCAAGGCCTCGTAGGAAAAACGGTCGCGGTCTGCAATCCAGCATTCGTTGACAGCCTCGTTCTCAAAAGGAACGACACGCATAACCTTGTTGTTCTTCACCTGCACAATCAGATTGGCACCTGTGGAATCGTGTGGACTGACAGACTTGCGACGGGACAACTCCCAAGTGCGGGCACTGTAGCGAAACGGTTTGCTGGTCAGGGCTCCAACCGGGCAAAGGTCAATCATGTTGCCGGAAAGCTCCGAGTCAACCGAGTGGCCAACAAAAGTTTCGATCTCGGCGTGCTCGCCACGATGCGACATGCCAAACTCCATGACGCCGGCCACCTCTTGGCCAAAGCGAATGCAACGAGTGCAATGAATGCACCGACTCATTTCCCGCATCGAAATCAGGGGGCCAACATCCTTGACTGCGACCACCCGCTTCTCCTCTTCGTAACGCGAAGAAGAGGCGCCATAACCTACCGCCAGATCCTGCAACTGGCACTCTCCGCCCTTGTCACAAATTGGGCAGTCCAGTGGGTGATTGATCAGCAGGAATTCCATGACTGACTGCTGAGCCTTAATCGCCTTGTCGCTCTTGGTGCGAACAATCATGCCCGGCGCAACCTGCGTAGCGCAGGCTGGCATGGGCTTCGGCATTTTTTCCACATCCACCAGACACATGCGGCAACTTGCCGCAATGCTGAGCTTCTTGTGGTAGCAAAAATGCGGTATGAAGGTGCCGGCCTTGTCGGCTGCATGCATGATCATGCTGCCTTCAACAACATCTACCTTCTTGCCGTCGAGTTCAATTTCAATCATGTAGGTATGCTCGCTCAGACGCTCGTTCAAACGTACAGCGGGACCATGCAGGTCTTATGCTCTACGTGGTATTCAAATTCAGGGCGGAAATGCTTGATCATGGCGCGCACGGGCATGGCTGCCGCATCTCCCAGCGCGCAAATGGTACGCCCCATGATATTTTCAGCGACGTTGTCAAGCAGATCGAGGTCTGTGACGCGACCGTGACCATTTTCGATTCTGTCCACTACCCGCGACAGCCAGCCGGTACCCTCACGGCAAGGGGTGCACTGTCCACACGACTCATGCATATAAAAGTAGCTCAAACGCTGCAGGCTCTTGACCATGCAACGGCTGTCATCGAGAACAATGACTGCCCCAGAGCCCAGCATCGAACCCGCCTTGGCAATCGAATCGTAGTCCATCGTGCAGTCCATCATGATGCTGCCAGGCAGCACCGGCGACGAGGATCCGCCGGGAATGACGGCCTTGAGTTGGCGCCCACCGCGCACCCCACCGGCAAGCTCCAATAATTGGGAGAATGGCGTACCCATCGGCACTTCATAATTACCTGGAAGCTCCACGTCACCACTGATGGAAAATATTTTGGTACCGCCACTATTGGGCTTTCCACACGCCAGATAAGCCTGCCCGCCATTGCGGATGATCCACGGCACAGCCGCGAAAGTTTCCGTGTTGTTAATGGTGGTGGGTTTCCCGTAAAGACCAAAACTGGCCGGGAACGGTGGCTTGTAGCGAGGTTGTCCTTTTTTGCCTTCAAGTGACTCAAGCAATGAGGTTTCTTCGCCGCAAATATAGGCGCCATAACCATGCGCAGCATGCAACTGGAAACTGAATTCGCTACCCAGAATATTCTTTCCAAGAAGACCGGCCGCACGCGCCTCTTCTATAGCCTCTTCAAAGCGCAGATAGGTCTTGAAGATTTCACCATGGATGTAGTTATAGCCCACTGCAATGCCCATGGCGTAGGCTGCGATGATCATGCCTTCGATCACCATATGGGGATTGAACTGCAGTATTTCACGGTCCTTGCAAGTGCCTGGCTCTCCCTCATCAGAGTTGCAGACGAGATACTTTTGCCCGGCATACTGACGTGGCATAAAGCTCCACTTAAGCCCGGTCGGAAAACCTGCTCCGCCACGCCCCCGCAAGCCGGACTCCTTGACGACTGCAATCACTTGATCCGGCGTCATACCTGAGGCAGTAGCATCGTCAGCAGTTACACCGCTGTTCTTTGCGAGTATTTTTCGCAATGCCTGATAACCACCGCGAGATTCATAATCCTTCAAATGCCAATTCGAACCATTCAAATCTGCATAAATCTGAGGGTTGATATGACGACCATGAAAACAGGATTGTACGCCGGTGGCTTGAAACTGGGAGAGGACTTGTTCAGCCAACATTACTTATCCCCCGCCGCACGCAGGCCATCGACCAGTTGATCCAACTTGTCGTCGCTCATGAAACTGCACATGGTCTGATCGTTCACCAACAACACAGGTGAATCAGCACAAGCACCAAGACATTCACACTGTTGCAAAGTGAACATGCCATCAGGCGTGGTCTCGCCCATTTTGATGTCCAGCCTGTGCTCAAGATGCTTGAGTGCCTTTCCGCCGTCGCGCAACTGACATGGCAAATTGGTACAGACATTCAGTTTGTACTTGCCAACCGGCTGCTGGTTGTACATGTTGTAAAACGTCGTGACTTCGTGCACGGCCATGGGGGCCATACCCAGGAATTCAGCCACCATGGCTTCACTCTCGGCGCTCACATAACCGGACTCCTGCTGGACAATCGCCAGGCACGCCATGACGGCGGACTGCTTCTGGTCCTCTGGGTATTTGGCAACTTCTTGAGCGAAGCGCACTTTGGATTCTTCGGAAATCATCGATCAACTTCCCCAAACACAATATCCAACGAACCAATAATGGCAACAGCATCACCAATCATGTGCCCACGCCCCATTTCACCGAGCGCTGCCAGATGCACAAAGGCAGGTGGACGAATTTTCATGCGGTAAGGCTTATTGGCTCCATCGCTGACCATGTAGATGCCGAACTCACCTTTGGGATGCTCAATGGTCGCGTAGGCTTCACCTTCCGGCACGGAAAAGCCCTCGGTAAAGAGCTTGAAGTGGTGAATCAATTCTTCCATGTTGGATTTCATGGATTCACGATTCGGCGGCGCGATCTTGTGGTTGTCGGTAATAACAGGGCCAGGATTAACACGCAGCCAATCAACACACTGTTTGATGATACGGTTGGACTGTTTCATCTCTTCCATGCGCACCAGATAGCGGTCATAGCAGTCACCGGTCTTACCCACTGGGATGTCAAAGTCCAACCTGTCATAAATTTCATAGGGCTGCTTTTTCCGCAGATCCCAAGCAACCCCGGAACCACGCAACATCGGGCCACTAAACCCCAGATTTAGCGCGCGCTCAGCGGTCACCACGCCAATGCCTACCGTGCGCTGTTTCCAGATACGGTTATCCGTCAACAGGGTGTGATACTCACCCAGGTAGGTTGGAAAGCGTTGGGTAAAGTCATCAATGAAATCAAGCAAGCTACCGTCACGATTACGATTCAGCTTCTCAGTGGACTTGGCGCTACGAATCTTGTTGGGCTGATGCCGCGCCATGGTGTCGGGCAAATCGCGATAGACACCGCCCGGCCGGAAGTAGGCCGCATGCATGCGGGCACCGCTGACCGCCTCATACATATCCAGGAGATCCTCCCGCTCGCGAAATGCGTACAGCATGACTGTCATCGCTCCGCAATCCAGAGCGCCCGCGCCTACACACAGCAAATGGTTAAGCAAACGGGTAATCTCGGCAAACATCACGCGGATGTACTTCGCACGGATGGGAACTTCCAGTCCCAGCATCTTTTCAACTGCCAGACAGTACGCGCTTTCATTGCACATCATCGACATGTAGTCGAGACGATCCATATAAGGCAAGGCCTGGATATAGGTCTTGGTTTCGGCCAGCTTCTCAGTGGCCCGATGCAACAACCCGATATGCGGGTCAGCGCGTTGAATCACTTCGCCATCAAGTTCCAGCACGAGACGCAAAACGCCATGCGCTGCAGGATGCTGCGGCCCAAAGTTAAGGGTGTAGTTTTTTATTTCAGCCATAAAGCGCCTAGTGCAAGCCCCCGTAGTTGTCTTCACGGATGATGCGCGGTGTAATCTCGCGTGGCTCAATCGTGACGGGCTGATACACAACGCGCTTTAGCTCGGCGTCATAACGCATCTCGACATGACCTGAAACCGGAAAATCTTTTCGGAACGGATGGCCGATGAAACCGTAGTCGGTCAGGATACGGCGCAAATCAGTATGACCCTCGAAAACGATGCCAAACAAATCAAAAGCTTCCCGCTCAAACCAGTTCGCAGAACTCCATACATCACACAAGGACTGCACCACCGGCAAATTGTCATCGGGCGCAAACACCTTGAGCCGCACGCGCTGGTTCAGACTTACCGACAACAGGTGGGACACCACGCAATAACGCAATCCGGTTTGAGGCTGATCCTTGTAGGTAGAGTAGTCAACGCCGCACAAATCCATCAGTTGCTCGAACTGACAGTTTGGGTCGTCTCGCAGAATCTTTGCGGCCTGCAAATAATGAGCACCGTCTACGACGATGGTAAGTTCATCTAATCGAAGCACACTGCTGATAAGCAAGTCGCCAAGCGCAGCCTCAACATGAACTTTGATAGATTGTGGATTCACAGCGTATGAAGTCATCACCACCCCCTCATGCGCGCGCAATGGTTTGCGTGCGGCGAATTTTGTGCTGCAACTGAATGATGCCATACAGCAGAGCCTCCGCCGTAGGTGGACACCCAGGTACATAGACATCTACCGGAACGATACGATCACAACCCCGCACCACTGAATAACTGTAGTGGTAATAGCCCCCACCATTGGCGCACGAACCCATGGAAATCACTCGACGAGGTTCACTCATTTGGTCGTACACCTTGCGAAATGCAGGCGCCATCTTGTTGCACAGCGTGCCTGCCACAATGATCAAGTCTGACTGGCGCGGACTGGCGCGAAACACCTCTGCACCAAAGCGACTGATATCGTAGCGGGCGTTAGCCGCATGCATCATCTCCACAGCGCAACAAGCCAATCCAAAAGACATCGGCCAAAGGGATCCAGTTTTAGCCCAGTTCATCACCGAGTCGTAACTGGTGGTGATAAAGCCTTCTTTTAATATGCCTTCGATCATCGCATCACTCCCAGTCAAGGGCTCCCTTTTTCCACTCGTAAATAAACCCTACGACGAGGATAGCCAAAAACACCATGACCGACCAAAAACCAAGTGCACCAATATCCTTGAGAGCCACCGCCCAAGGAAACAGGAATGCAATTTCAAGATCAAACAAAATGAAAAGGATGGCAACCAGGTAGTAGCGCACATCGAACTTCATGCGCGCATCCCCAAAGGCCTCAAAACCGCATTCGTAAGGCGAGTTTTTTGCAGAATCAGGGAGATTGGGTCCGAGGATGTATCCAAGCACCTGTGGCGCAACACCGACACCGATGCCAACCAGGATAAACAAGAAAATTGGCAGGTATTGATCAAGACTCATAAAAGGATATTGTGTTCCAAGTATTGGCTTGCTGCATTGATCCACATCAAGCATGTTTATTTGGTGCCGTCGGCGAGACTCGAACTCGCAAAGCTTTCGCCACTACCACCTCAAGATAGCGTGTCTACCAATTTCACCACGACGGCTCTCAGGTGTCCGGACTGCACAAGATATCTTGTACTTCTAGCCCTCCGGACAGAGCTATAGTCTACCCTTAAATCCGCAGATTCTCCGCGACGGCAGGCAATTTCAACCGCGATTATTTCGATGGGATTTGTGCCGCACCAGACGCAGGCACTGAGGGTGGAACGACCGCCGGAACAGGTACTGAAACAGCGGCACCCTCAAGCACACTGCCCGAACTCACCGTTGGACGGGCCGTACCAAAATAAGCAAGTAGCAAGGTGCTAACAAAGAACACCGTGGCCAGCACAGCCGTGGTGCGCGACAGAAAATTTGCGCTGCCACTGGCACCAAAAAGACTACCAGAACCCCCGCTGCCAAACGCTGCGCCCATGTCCGCGCCCTTGCCATGCTGCACCAAAATTAGACCCACCATGACAACTGCAGAAATCATCTGAACAGCGAGAAGAATAGTTAATAAAGCGCTCATCGAATACTCCTAAATATATAGACGCTTCTGCTTGAAATCAGCAAGCAGAAGCAATAATTGATAAAAAATCAGGGACCTTGAGCGAGGCACCACCCACCAGGCCACCATCGATATCCGGCTGAGCCAGCAACTCCGCGGCGTTCGCAGCATTCATGCTGCCGCCGTAAATTATCTGAATACGATCCGCCTGGATTGAAGCAGCCTGCAACTGTTGGCGCAGCACCGAGTGCACTTGCTGCGCTTGCTCGATGCTAGCTGTCTTGCCCGTTCCGATGGCCCACACCGGCTCGTAGGCCACCACAACCTCGCTGATGCAGTGACCATTGGCGTGAATCACCGCCGCCAGTTGACGCTTGACGACTTCTTCGGTCCTGCCAGCTTCGCGCTCAGCCAGGGTCTCGCCGACACACACAATCGGCGTGATGCCACAGGCCAGAGCCCGCTGCGCTTTGGCTGCAACGAGGGCATCCGTCTCGAAGTGATATTGACGACGCTCGGAATGACCAACGATGCAATAACGTACACCAAATTCCTGCAGCATGGCCCCAGAAATTTCACCCGTGAAGGCGCCCACCTCATGCTGGGAAAGATCCTGCGCACCCAGAGCAATGGCAGTGCCAGCAAGCAGCGCCTGGCATTGCGCCAGGTAGACCGACGGCACACACAACGCGACCTGACAGACTGACGCGCCCACCCCAACCCGCAGACCTTTCACAAGGGCCTCATTGGCAGCCAGACTGCCGTTCATTTTCCAGTTGCCTGCGATCAGCTTTTTTCTCATGCCACACCCCAAGTCAAAACAATTTTTCCAACATGCAAATTGGACTCCATCAGGGCGTGTGCCCTGAAGGCATCCTGCGCCGCAAATGTGCTGTGAATCACCGGCTTGATGCGGCCCAACTCAATCAACGGCCAGACATTTTTCAGAAGCGCCTGCGCAATCGCCGCCTTGAAGGCAACCGGTCGCGCCCGCAAGGTCGACCCCGTCACCGTGAGGCGCCGACGCAGCACCAGACCGGCGTTGATCTCACTCTTGACGCCACCCTGCACGGCAATGATGACCAGCCGGCCATCCTCACTCAAACACTCAATCTCCTTGGCCACATAGCTGCCAGCCACCATGTCGAGAATGACATTCACGCCCAGGCCACCGGTCAATCTCTTGACCTCTTCCTGAAAATCGTGCGTCTTGTAGTTGATGGCATGATCGGCACCCAACGCCAGGCAAGCGGCACATTTCTCGTCGCTGCCCGCCGTCACGATGACCCGGGAACCCAGGGCCTTGGCCAACTGAATGGCGCTGACACCAATGCCGCTGGAGCCCCCCTGAATTAACAAGGTTTCACCTGTCTGCAATTTCGCCCGGTCAAACACATTGCTCCAGACCGTGAAAAACGTCTCGGGCAGCGAAGCCGCCTCGACATCACTCAAGCCTTTTGGCACAGGCAGGCACTGCCCCACTGGGGCGATGCAATATTGGGCGTAGCCGCCTCCGGCAACCAGCGCACAAACGCGCTCACCGAGTTTGAATCCGGCACTCGCCAGTTCCTGCTCATCGCCGCGTTCAATCACGCCCGCCACTTCCAGCCCCGGAATATCCGAAGCTCCCGGCGGCACCGGGTAGTTACCCGTGCGTTGCAGCACATCCGGCCGGTTGACGCCGCTGGCCGCGACTCGAATGAGCAGTTCACCAACGCCAGGGACCGGCATGGGACGCTCACCCAGGCGCAAAACGTCGGGGGCGCCAAAAGCGGCTATTTCGATGACTTTCATGATCATTTCAGGCGCTAGCCCCCGTGTTATATGCACGGGGTGCTATCAACTTCATATCAAAAAGCAAGCCATCAAACGTGCTCAGGGCCGCCCTGGCCCGGACGATCCAGCAACACTTTCATGGACAGCTTGATACGGCCCTTTTCGTCAGTCTCCATCACCTTGACTTTGACGATCTGGCCCTCTGACAAATAGTCAGTCACCTTTTCAACACGCTCGTGCGCAATCTGGCTGATGTGCAGCAAGCCATCTTTGCCCGGCAGCAGATTCACCAGGGCACCGAAGTCCAGAATCTTGGTGATCGGGCCTTCATAGATCTTGCCGATCTCAACTTCAGCCGTGATCTGCTGGATGCGGCGTTTGGCTTCCTCGGCCTTGGCCGGATCAGCCGACGCGATGGTGATGGTGCCGTCTTCGTCGATATTGATCTGGGTGCCGGTCTCTTCGGTCAGCGCACGGATGACGGAACCACCCTTGCCGATCACGTCACGGATCTTGTCGGGATTGATCTTCATGGTGAACAGGCGCGGTGCAAAGGTCGACACTTCGGTCTTGGCTTCGGCCATGGCTTCCTGCATCTTGCCCAGGATGTGCATGCGCGCTTCCTTGGCCTGGGCCAATGCCACTTGCATGATTTCCTTGGTAATGCCCTGAATCTTGATGTCCATTTGCAGCGCGGTAATGCCGTTGGTCGTACCCGCTACCTTGAAGTCCATGTCACCCAGATGATCTTCATCACCCAGAATGTCGGTCAGCACGGCGAAGCGGTTTTCTTCCTTGATCAGACCCATGGCAATGCCGGCCACATGCGCCTTCATGGGCACACCGGCGTCCATCAAGGAGAGGCAGCCGCCGCAGACCGAAGCCATGGACGAAGAGCCATTGGACTCGGTGATCTCCGAGACCACACGCATGGTGTACGGGAACTCTTCCTTGCTTGGCAACACCGCCATCAAAGCCCGCTTGGCCAGGCGTCCGTGGCCGATTTCACGCCGCTTGGGCGTACCGACGCGACCGGTTTCGCCAGTGGCAAAGGGAGGCATGTTGTAGTGCAGCATGAAGCGATCTTCATAGTCGCCAGACAGCGCGTCAATGCGCTGGGCATCGCGCTCGGTACCCAGGGTGGTGACCACCAAGGCCTGCGTTTCACCGCGCGTGAACAAGGCAGAACCGTGGGTGCGGGGCAGCACGCTGTTGCGGATTTCAATCGGACGCACGGTACGGGTGTCGCGGCCGTCAATGCGCGGCTCACCGGCCAGAATCTGGCTGCGAACAATCTTGGCTTCAATGTCAAACAGCATGCCTTCAACGGCAACACTTTCAAACGCGACACCATCGAGCTTCAGGTCTGCCATCACGACAGCATAAGCTTCGCGGCAGGCGCGGGTACGGGCCTGCTTGTTGCGAATTTGGTAAGCCGCCTCAAGCTTATGGGCGGCCAGTGCGCCGACCTTGGCGATCAATGGCTCGTCCTTGGCAGGCGCCTTCCAGTCCCACACCGGCTTGCCGGCATCACGCACCAGCTCATGGATCGCATTGACGGCGATGTTGCCTTGCTCGTGGCCAAACACCACGGCGCCGAGCATGATTTCTTCACTCAGTTGCTGGGCTTCGGATTCGACCATCAGCACAGCGGCTTCGGTACCGGCCACCACCAGATCCATGACAGAATCTTTGCGGGCAGTCTGGCCCGGATTGAGCACGTATTCACCGTTGATGTAGCCCACGCGAGCAGCGCCTATGGGGCCACTGAACGGAATGCCGCTAACGGACAGCGCAGCGCTGACCGCGATCAAGGCCGCGATGTCCGCGTCCACTTCAGGGTTCAAGGACAGCGTGTGAACAACGACATGCACTTCGTTGAAGAAGCCTTCCGGGAACAGCGGGCGGATCGGACGGTCGATCAGGCGGCTGGTCAACGTTTCAAACTCGCTGGGACGGCCTTCACGCTTGAAGAAGCTGCCCGGAATCTTGCCGGCAGCATAGGTTTTCTCCAGATAGTCCACTGTCAAGGGGAAGAAGTCCTGACCGGCTTTGCCTTCGGTCTTGGCAACCACAGTGGCCAGCACCACGGTGCCATCCATGTCCAGCAATACGGCGCCGCTGGCTTGACGGGCGATTTCGCCGGTTTCCATGGTGACGGTGTTCTGGCCCCATTGGAAGGTTTTGGTGACTTTGTTGAATATGCTCATTTTTATCTCCTGGTCAATTTGGGAAGTGCAGGCCACCTCACCCGAGCCCGGATTACGCCTCACAGAACACGATGCCATTCCAGGAAAATTCAAATCGAATCCATCTGGAATGACACAGCTTCGCTCCGTTTTCAGCTTCTCCGAAGTAAAAAACGCCTGAGCTAGGAACCTAACTCAGGCGTTCATCATTTGATTCAACGATTACTTACGCAGACCCAGCTTGGCGATCAATGCGATGTAACGTTCAGCGTCTTTGGACTTCAGATAGTCCAGCAACTTGCGGCGACGACTCACCATGCGCAACAGACCACGACGACCGTGATGGTCTTTGGCGTGGGTCTTGAAGTGAGGCATGAGTTCGTTGATGCGGGCGGTCAAAAGTGCGACTTGCACTTCAGGACTACCGGTATCGCCGGGTTGACGTGCGTTGTCTTTGACGACAGCGGCTTTAATGCTGGATGCGATCATGTTTATTTCCTGTTTGATGTGAACTTGCGTCAGGCGCTGGAACTGCCCCTGACGTGCACTGCTGCAATCTGCAGAGCCTTGGATTATAGCCAACCCATCAACATATCCCAAACATGTCGGCCTTTCCAGCGAATAGCCCACCCATCCAGGCTTCGTTTATTCCACAGGCCTTTGCATTTTGCAGGTGGTGGGCAACTCGGCACGGCTAGCTGCAATGCTTTTAATAACCCGAAAACCGTAGCCCGAGCCCTCAACATCAAACTTCACGCCGGGCGCGCCTTGTTTATCCATCACACCCACCACCAGCGGCTGCTGAAACTGGTGGTCAGCCGCCCGCATCGCCCCGCTTTGTGAGCCAAAAACAACTCTAGCCCTCTCCAGCTGTTTGGCAACAGCTATCGAATTCGTAGTATTTGCTTTTTCAATTGCCTGCGCCAGTGATTCCACCATCAGTTGCATGCGCATGTGAACGTAGTCGTCAGCCGGATTGGGAAAACGCTGGCGAAACGACTGGTAGAAGGCTTCGCTTTGCGCCGTCTGGACGTTGGGCAGCCAGTCGGCCACCGCCACCACTTTACCGATGCCCGCGTCGCCGATGGCCGCTGGCGCACCCAGCGCGTTGCCGTAGAAGGTATAGAACTTGCCTTCGAAACCCACTTCTTTCGCCGCCTTCACCAGCAGCGTCAGGTCGTTGCCCCAGTTGCCGGTAATGACTGCCTGCGCGCCGCTGGCCTTGATTTTGGCGGCATACGGCAAAAAGTCCTTGACGCGTCCGACCGGGTGCAGCTCATCGCCCACCACCTGCACATCCGGGCGCAAGGCCGCAAGCTGGCGTTTCGCCTCACGTGCCACGGCATGGCCAAAGCTGTAGTCCTGGCCAATGATGTAAACACTCTTGAGGGCTTTGTCTTCTTTTAGCACTTCCATCAGCGCGGTGATGCGCATGTCGGCATGGGCATCAAAACGAAAATGCCAAAAACTGCATTTTTCGTTGGTCAAGATGGGATCGACGGCCGAGTAGTTCATGAACAGAACACGTTTGCCGGGCTCTCGTTCGTTGTGCTTGTTGATGGCGTCAATCAGCGCCGCCGCCGTGGCGGATGAGTTGCCCTGCATGATGAATTGCGCGCCATCGTCGATGGCGGACTTGAGGGCCGTCAGCGCTTCCTCGTTCTGACCCTTGCTGTCGTAACGCTCCAACGCCAGAGGTCGGCCGCCCCCAGCGGGCTCGCCGGAAGCGGCAATCTTGACGCCGCCACGCGCATTGACGCGCTCCACCGCCCAGATCAGGTTGCGAAACACCGCCTCGCCCGTGTTGGCAAACGGGCCACTCAAGCCCTCGATCATGGCGATCTTGATCGGCGCCGATGTGGGCGTTTGGGTCGCTTGCGCGAAGGTCAGGGTTGGCACGCATAAGGCCAGCGTCAGCAGTTTCAGGGCCTTGCGGGAAAATACAAACATATTGAAATCTCTCTTGAACACAGCCGCTTCACTCACAGAGTCGGTACCAGCGGTGGTTCATGTCGAACGCCGCGCAGTGTACCGGCAGTCCGTCGCCTGGCAGCAAGCCGCATGTGTTGCCTTGCAAAAGGCAGGCAGGCGCCATCAAGTCTGCGGCGGCTGGATGATCGACAACGGCTGCAGGCGCCCGAGCTTGTGGGCCAGCTCAACCGCCGAACTGACGCCCATTTTCTCAAAAATATGCGATCGGTGGAACTCGACGGTGCGTGGGGTAATGCCGAGATGGTCCGCAATGGTCTTGTTGTAGTGACCGCGAATCAGTTCATCCAGAACTTCACGCTCACGCGGGCTCAGGCTGGTCAGCGCCTGCTTGAGGCGATACACCTCCAGATCGGTGTCACTGATCGCTGACGCCGCCGCCAGCGCTTGCTCCACTCGGTCGACCAACTCATTGTCCTGAAACGGTTTTTCCAGAAAATCCCAGGCACCGCTCTTGACGGCCGCCACCGCCATGCCAACGTCGCCGTTGCCGGTCAAAAACAACACGGGCCAGGGGCAGCACAGCGCCTTGAGCCGCTCAAACGTGACCAACCCGGACAAGGGCGTCATGCGGACATCGAGCAACACCACCGCATGACCCCAATGACCCAGCATCGCCTTCGCTGCGTCCAAAAACGCCGGGCCGCCGTCCCACGTGGCTGCCACGTAGCCGCGCGAATCGAACAGCCAGGCCAGTCCATCCCGAATGTCCGGGTCATCGTCAACAATGTGAATGGCGGGTTGGTTCATGGGACTCCTTGGGCAACGAGCAGGCTGGGCAAAACTGGCGCGATCAAGGGCACATCGGCTAGCGGCAGCCAAACAACAAAGCGCGCACCGCCCAACTCGGGGTCACGCCCGACCTCGATCCGCCCATGATGGGCTTCCACAATAGATCGGCAGATGGCCAGACCCATGCCCATACCGCCTTCCTTGGTGCTGAAAAAAGCATTAAAAATAGTCACCTCATTTTCTTCCGTCACCCCGGGGCCGGAATCAGCCACCACCAGGGTAGCGAGACCTTGGGACCGGTCGCAGGCCATCTCGACCCGCACCTGCGCCAATCCCGGACCCCGATGTGCCCAGTGCAGGGCGTTATCCACCAGGTTGTTGATCAGATGCTCCAGGAGCAATTCGTCCGCATCAATCCAGATCGCTTGATTGTTATCCACCAGCGACACCTGGCGTGTCTGCGCGTCTGCCGTGCCGGCGAGAACCCGCCGCAAGACCGCCACCACGTCCAGGTGCTGACGGGAAAGTTCACGCCGGCGCGCAAAGGCATTGACGCGCTGAATGACGCCCCCCGCGCGCTCCGCCAAACGCGCCATGCGCGCCACCACCGGCTCCAACTCGTCCAACGTGATGTTGCCCCCGCGCAGACGATTGAGTAGCCCGTTGGCAAAGCTGCTGAGCGCACCCAGCGGCTGATTGAGCTCATGCGCCAGGGTGGAGGCAACCTCTCCAACGGCCACCAGACGGCCTGACGCTTCGAGTTTTTCTTGTTGCAGGGCGGCCATGCGTTGCGCCCGTTTGCGCTCACTGATATCCAATACGGAGCTCATCCAGCCGAGCTGCTCGCCATTAACGGTGGTAAGCGGTGCTTCATGGATCAACACATCCAACAGTTTCCCGTTGCGGTGTTGAAACTGCAGTTCTACGCCGTCGCCTTGCGTACCCTGAACAATGATGTCGCGATGCACCAGCTGAAGTTCATTGGCCTGATCGGCTGGCCAGTACGGCATGGGGGCAGACTTGCCCACCAGATCGGTCGCCAGGTAGCCCACCATGCTGCAAAAAGCTTGATTCACGTACAGGATTTTGCCGTGCTGGTCCCAGGCCCGCAGGCCGATGGTGACCGAATTTTCCATGGCTGTGCGCAAGGCCACCTCGGCTTGCAAGCGGGCCTGCACCTGCTGGCGTTTGACAAAGTCGCGCCGCAGCGCAACCAGACTGATCAGCATCCCCAGCAAAAAAAGCAGTGCCACCAAAAAGAAAATACGCGGCACCGTGGTCGGCTGCTCGCCGATGGGGGCGACTTCCAGGAACAGGTCCGGCCCTGGCAAATTCATGCTGGCCCGGTACGAATGAGCAGCCGACGCCTGCGCAGGCGTTGCATCGATGTCATCAGCGACCAGCCGCACGCTGTGGTTTTGCGCAAACCAGGCAGGCACCAAGGACCGAACCGCACGCTCCAGCGACAAGGCAGCCAGGTAATTGCCCACAAACTGGCCGCGATCAAAGAACGGCACCGCCAGCCAGACCACATCCGTCAAGGACCCATCAGCTTGCTGCATCGGTCCGGCGTAAGCCGAGCGCCGCAGACCGCGCGTGGTGTCCCGCATGGTGGCGAGCGCCTGCGCATTGGCTGGGTGCGCCGCCCAGTCCAGTTGCCAGCGCTGCGGCCCCACCCCGGCGTCATGGGACAGGCCAGCCGCCAGCCAGCCATGCGACAACACCACGCCTGGCTCGCGCCACAGCAAACCGCCTTGTACTTCAACACTCTTTGCCTTCTTGGGGCGGGTATTTGCGTCGCCCAGCACGGACTGACGGGCCAATACCAGCAAGTCGTCTTCCAGTCGGCGAAAATGAAACTGCACGCTCTGCTCCAGCCACTGCGCGTCGGCGGCGCGACGGCGTGTCTCTTCTTCGGCCTCAAAGTTATTCAGGTACAGCACCAGGGTAACCACCGCGCCCACCAGCAACAGCAACAAACCCAACAGCCACAAGAGCGTGCGTCGGCTGCGGCTGGCATGGCGCGGCAGCGTCTGCTGCAGCATGGCAAAGTCGCGCGACTGATAGGTGGGTAAAGGTTCGGTTTTGGTCACGAGTTTTTCCAACAAGTCCTCGCATAATAGCCAGCATGTCGCCTCCTGTTTTTTCCGCCTGCTCACCCCGCGCTGATCGCCGTCAATGGCTGCGCGGGCTGGCCGCCACCGCGCTGGCATCGGGCGCCCTGAAGGCGGCGCCAGCCCACGGCATCACGCTGCGGTTTTCGCACGTGGTGGCTGAGGAAACGCCTAAAGGGTTGGCGGCCAACCGCTTCAAGCTGCTGCTGGAGCAGCGCTCCGGCGGGCGCATTCAGGTACTGATCTATCCCGATGCCCAACTCTACGGCGACCACGACGAGATGCAGGCCCTGCAACTCGGTGCGGTGGACTTGCTGGCCCCCTCGCTGTCCAAGTTTGGTCGCATCGGTTTCCCGGAATTCGAGCTGTTTGACTTGCCGTTCCTGTTTGAAGAAGTGGCTGATGTGCGGCGGATCACCCAAGGTCCGCTTGGGAAACGGTTGCTGGCGCGTCTAAGCCAACAGGGCCTGGTGGGTCTGGGTTACTTTGACAACGGCTTCAAGCAAATGAGCGCCAACCGCCCCTTGCTGGCTCCAGCTGATTTTGTCGGTTTGCGCATGCGGGTGCAGGCCTCGCGCGTGATTGCGGCGCAGATGCGCGCGCTGGGCGCGCGCCCGGTCACGCTTGCATTCAGTGAAACCCGCCGCGCACTGGCCAGCGGGGTCGTGGACGGCACGGAAAACCCGGTGTCCAACTTCTGGACCCAGCGTATGCACGAAGTGCAAACCGACCTGAGCCTGACCGAGCATGGCTACCTGGGTTATGCGGTGGTGACCAATCAGCGCTTTTGGATGAGTCTGGCCAAAAGCGACCGCGCGCTGATCGGGCAGGCCCTGCGCGAGGCGCTCGCTTTTGGCAACCTGATTGCCGACACCCAAAACGACAAGGCCCTGGCGGCCTTGCGTGCGGCGGGTACCACCCGCATCCACACCCTGACCGATGGCCAGCGCGTGCGCCTGGCGCATGCGGTTGAACCCGTGCATCAGGCGCTGGCCAACCGCATTGGTTTGCAGTGGATGGACGAGCTGCGCCAGGCCCTGAATCAGCGACTATCGGGTTAACCCTAGCTGTTGAACGCCACAGTTGCTCTACCCTCGGGCGGGCGTTAATCTTCACTGGTTAGTGTTGTTTTTTTATTATTCAGGAGACATTCATGAAATTGAAATTAGTCCTTGCCAGTGCTTTGCTGGCTATCGGTTTGAGCGCAAGTGCCCAAACCATCATCAAGTTCAGCCACGTCGTTGCGGTCGATACACCCAAGGGCCAGGCGGCTTTGTTTTTTGCCAAGAAGGCGGACGAACTGACCAAGGGCAAGGTCAAGGTCGAGGTTTATGCCAACAGCGCCTTGTACAAAGACAAGGAAGAAATGGAAGCACTGCAAATTGGTTCAGTGCAGATGCTGGCGCCCTCGCTGGCCAAGTTTGGCCCCTTGGGCGTGAAAGAGTTCGAAGCTTTTGACCTGCCCTTCATCTTTGATGACACGGCCGATCTGCACAAGATCACGCAAGGCCCGGTCGGTGCCGGTCTACTGGCCAAGCTCGATTCCAGAGGCATTCATGGCCTGGCGTTCTGGGACAACGGTTTCAAGGCCTTCTCGGCCAATACACCGCTGAAGACCCCGGCTGATTTCAAGGGCAAAAAGTTCCGCATTCAGTCTTCCAAAGTGCTGGAAGAAGAAATTCGCTCCGTTGGCGGCATCCCGCAAGTGATGGCGTTCTCCGAGGTTTATCAGGCGCTGCAAACCGGCGTGGTCGATGGCACCGAGAACCCGATCTCCAACTTCTTCACCCAGAAGATGCATGAAGTGCAAAAGCACCTCTCGCTCACCAACCATGGCTATCTCGGCTATGCAGTCATTGTGAACAAGAAGTTCTGGGACGGTTTGCCCGCTGATGTGCGTGGCCAACTCGAACAGGCCATGAAGGAATCCACCGTCTATGCCAACCAGATTGCCCAAGCCGAAAACGACAAGGCGTTGGCCGGAGTCAAGGCGAGCGGCAAGACCACGGTTTACGTGCCCACCAAAGAAGAGCGCCTGGCCCTGAAGAAAGCCATGGCACCGGTGCACGTCAAGATGGCCGATCGCGTTGGCAAAGACACGCTGCAAAGCATCTACCAGGCCACTGGCTTTGACCCGACCAAGCTTTAAGCTGGTTTGACGTTCACCGCAAGATTGATGACAAGGCGTCGGAGCTCAATTCATGAAATTTCTTGATCACCTGGAAGAGTGGCTAGTCACCTTCCTGATGGGCGCTGCGACGCTGATCATCTTTGTGGCGGTGGTGCACCGCTACGCCGCTGGCTTGCCGATACCCGGCGTGCAAGACTGGCTCTTGTCGCTCTCCTTGAGCTGGGCGCAAGAGCTGACCATCATCATGTTTGTCTGGATGGCCAAGTTTGGCGCCGCCTATGGCGTGCGCACCGGCATTCACGTCGGGGTGGACGTGCTGATCAACCGCATGCAAGACAAGATGAAGAGCAAATTCATCGTCTTCGGGCTGTGTGCGGGCGCCCTGTTTACCGGCATTGTGGCCACCCTGGGTGCCACTTTTGTCTGGGACAACGGCGCGCACCATGCCTGGTTCAACCTGTTGGGTTTGTCCGTAGAAGGCATACCCGAAGGCCCGACCACACCCGACCTCGAAATGCCAACCTGGATGGTTTACAGCGCTGTGCCGCTGGGCACCAGCCTGATGTGTTTCCGTTTTTTGCAGGTCATGGTCAATTTTCTTAAAACCGGTGAGCTGCCGCATCATGACCACGGCCATGTCGAGGGTCTGGAAGCCGAAACACCCCCGGTCGACTTCAACCCGCTTGCCATGGATGACAACCTGCACCCTTCTGATTTGCAGAATAAAGAAGGGGATTCGAAATGAATGCCGCCATTATTTTTGTCCTCTTGCTGGTGCTCATGCTCACCGGCATGCCGATCTCGATTTCACTCGGCTTGACCGTTCTGACCTTCCTGTTTGGCTTTACCCATGTGCCGCTGGAGTCGGTGGCGCTGAAGCTTTTTACCGGCATTGAGAAGTTCGAGATCATGGCGATCCCGTTCTTCATCCTGGCGGGTAACTTTTTGACCCATGGCGGTGTGGCGCGGCGCATGATCAACTTTGCCTCCAGCATGGTCGGCCACTGGTACGGTGGCCTGGGACTGGCCGGCGTGGTGGCCTGCGCCCTGTTTGCGGCGGTGTCGGGTTCCTCGCCCGCGACCGTGGTGGCGATCGGCTCGATCTTGCTGCCAGCCATGACCAAAGCCGGTTTCCCCAAGAGCTTCGGCGCCGGGGTCATCACCACCTCAGGCGCGCTGGGCATTTTGATTCCGCCTTCGATCGTGATGGTGATGTATTCGGTGGCCACCAACACCTCGGTCGGCGCCTTGTTCATGGCCGGCGTGATACCGGGCCTCGCACTGGCCTGCGTGTTGGGGGGGGTTACTTTTTACCGCGCCCGCAAGTTCAACTACCCGCGCTTGCCCAAGGCCAGCTGGCCTGAGCGCCTGAAAACATTCAAGGCCTCAGCCTGGGGCTTGCTGCTGATCGTGATCGTGATGGGCGGCATTTATACCGGCATGTTCACGCCCACTGAAGCGGCGGCCATGAGCGCGGTCTATGCGTTTGTGGTGGCGGTGTTTGTCTACAAAGACATGAAGCTCAAGGACGTGCCCCGGGTGCTGCTGAATTCGGCCAATATGTCGGCGATGCTGCTCTACATCATCACCAACGCGGTGCTGTTCTCGTTCATCATGACCAATGAGAACATTCCGCAGGCGCTGGCCGACTGGATGCTGGGCAACGGCCTTGGCATGATCAGCTTCTTGCTGGCCGTGAACGTGATGCTGCTGCTGGCGGGCAACTTCATGGAGCCTTCCTCCATTGTGCTGATCTTTGCACCGATCCTGTTCCCGGTGGCCATGAAGCTGGGCATTGACCCGGTGCACTTTGGCATCATCATGGTGGTGAACATGGAAGTGGGCATGTGCCACCCGCCGGTGGGCCTGAACCTGTATGTGGCCTCCGGCATTACCAAGATGGGAATTACCGAGCTGACGGTGGCGGTCTGGCCGTGGCTGCTGGCGATGCTGGGCTTCCTGGTGCTGGTGACCTACTGGCCGCCCTTGTCAACCTGGTTCCCACGCATGCTGGGAATGATGTAGCTTGACTTGAACGATTGGTCGAGTGTCAGCGGGCACGTTCAGGCTTTGCGCCTGGCCGCTGCCCGTTTTTTTTTGCTGTACCCGTGAGCGTCAATCAAGGTGCCACGTCAACAGCAGTTGGTTTTTCAGGAGACGAAGAATGAAACTCGACAATATGAAGATTGCTACTCGGCTCATTCTCGGGTTTGGCACATTGGGTCTGTTGATTGCCTTTATGGGCGCAGTCGCGCAGTTCAAGGTCAGCGTGATGAACCAGCTGTTTGCCCAGGTCATTGCGGAACGCATCCCAAAAATCGTCTTGATCAACGACATCAAGGGCGATGTCACCTTGATCGCCGATGCGCTGCGCAACATGATCATCCTGAGCGACACGGAAAAAATCACCAAGGAAGGCGCCCGTATCCCGGCCGCCCGTGCGCGCATCGGTGAGCGGCTCAAACAGCTGGACACACAGATTACCGAGGCCCAAGGCAAGGCCGTGCTGGCGAAAGTGACCGCGACCCGCAGTCAATACGATCCGCTGGAGGCCGAGACCATGGACCTGGCCGCCGGCGGACAGGTGTTTGAGGCCAAGGCCATGCTGCTTGACAAAGTACGCCCGGCACAACAGGCTTATTTTGAAGCGCTCGACGGTTTGCTCAAGTACCAAAACACACTGCTCGATCAGTCCACGGCCGCTACACAGACGGCGGCAGCGAGCATGCCGCTGGTAATTGGTGCCACGCTGGTAATTGCTTTGGCGGTGGGCATCTTGCTGGCGGTCTGGATTATTCGCTCCATCACCCGTCCGATCCTGCAAGCGGTGCAACTCGCTCGCGGGGTGGCAGCAGGCGACCTGAGCATGCAGTTTGACGCCAGCGGCAAAAACGAAATTTCACAATTGCTGCAGGCGCTCAAGGAGATGCAAACCGGCTTGGTGCAAGTTGTCTGCAAGGTGCTCCAGGGAGCCCAAAGCGTCTCCAGCGCCAGCGCCGAGATTGCGCAGGGCAACCATGACCTGTCAGCGCGCACGGAATCCCAGGCCAGTTCACTGGAAGAAACCACCGCCTCGATGGAAGAGCTCAACTCGAACGTCAAGCACAACGCCGACAGCGCCGCCCAAGCCAACCAGCTCGCCATGAATGCTTCTACCGTGGCGGTCACGGGGGGTCAAGTCGTGGCGCAAGTGGTGCAGACCATGAAAGGCATTAACGACGCGTCGAAAAAAATCTCCGACATCATCAGCGTCATTGACGGCATCGCCTTTCAAACCAACATCCTGGCGCTCAACGCCGCCGTGGAAGCCGCCCGCGCCGGTGAGCAGGGTCGCGGTTTTGCCGTGGTGGCAAGCGAAGTGCGCAGCCTGGCCGGGCGTTCAGCCGATGCGGCCAAAGAGATCAAGTCCTTGATCAATGCCAGTGTCGAGCGGGTGGAACAGGGCTCCACTTTGGTGGACCAGGCCGGAGCCACCATGACCGAGGTGGTTAGCGCCATCCGGCGAGTCACCGACATCATGAGCGAGATCAGTGCAGCCAGCCATCAGCAGAGTGCCGGCGTGTCGCAAGTGGGCGAGGCGGTGAACCAAATGGATCAGGTGACACAGCAAAATGCTGCACTGGTCGAAGAGATGGCGGCGGCGGCTAGCAGCCTCAGAACCCAGGCGCAGGATCTGGTGCAAGTGGTCGCTGTTTTCAAGCTCGGCACCGATGACGGTCAGCGTGTCGCGCCGCCACAAGCCTTGCGTGAGGGCTCGCCTCGCGCTTTACTCAGATGATCACAGGAACCCCGGTAGCTGCTTTTTTTAAACAAAATAGCGCTCTAGCCCCCGTCAAATAAGCACATATAGCTATATATTTTATAGCTCATGACGTTCGCAAGCGCCAGCAGAATCGTGTGATTTTTCAGCGGTAACCCATCATCGCGCGTGGTTCAATCGCCAAAACAAATCCCCAGATCACGTCCGGTTTGCAGCGTGTCGCTGTCCAGCGGCACCGCCTTCATGTGGCCCGCCACTTCTTCCAGCGCGACGTAATCGACGCCGGTCAAGCCCAGAGACACCATGATGCCGGACTGCCCTTCGTCCAGCGCGCGCACCGCTGCCGCACCAAAACGCAGGGCCGCCAGCCGGTCGAAGGCGGTCGGACTGCCACCGCGCAGCAAATGCCCCAGCACCACCACACGCGTGTCTTTGCCGGTGCGCTCGGCCAGCGCGCGGCCGACGCGCTCGCCAATACCACCCAGACGCTCGGCATGGCCCGCCTCGGCCGGGGCCGCCAACTCGCGGTGACCGTCGCCCGGCTGCGCCCCTTCGGCCACCAGCACAATGGAATACAGCCGCCCTTCGGCGTCACGCGCGCGAATCTTGGCCGCCACCTGCTCCAGATCGAAGCTGATCTCGGGCATCAAAATGACGTGCGCATTGCCCGCAATGCCCGAGTGCAGGGCGATCCAGCCGGCATAGCGCCCCATCACTTCGACCACCATCACGCGCTGGTGGCTCTCGGCCGTACTGTGCAGGCGGTCCAGGCACTCGGTGGCAAAGCCCACCGCCGTGTCAAAACCGAAGGTGGTAAAGGTCTTGTCCAGGTCGTTGTCGATGGTCTTGGGCACGCCCACCACACGCAGGCCTTTCTGGTGCAGGGCATTCGCAATGGTGAGCGAGCCGTCGCCGCCGATAGCCACCAGCGCGTCAATCTGGTGGGTGGCAAAGTAGGTCAGAATTTCGTCCGAGCGGTCAATCTCCCGCGTACTACCGTCGGGCAGCGTGATCGGAAAATGCAGAGGGTCGCCTTTGTTGGTGGTGCCCAGGATGGTGCCCCCCAGATGCCCGATGCCGCGCACCTTGTCGCGTGTCAGCCGAACCACGCCGCCTTGCGGGTAGCGCTCTGGAAACAAGATGCCATTAAAACCATCACGGATGCCGTAGCACTCCCAGCCCCGGTTGGCAGCGGCAATCATCACCGACTGGATGACGGCGTTGAGGCCGGGGGCGTCACCGCCGCCGGTGTTGACGGCAATACGCCGGATTGAGTTTGTCATGGCTATTCCTGCTCAAGAATCTGAAGATGAAGAATACGCGCGAATCGGTTTAAGCCCCCATTCAATCGGCAGACGCTCGCGCCAGCTTTTCGCTCTTCCAGTACACGTCATCGCCTACGCTGCCATCGGTGCGATAGCGGTTGAGCACGCGGGCCAGCACAAACATCAGGTCGCTCAAGCGGTTGAGGTACTGGCGCGGCGTGTCTTTCAGGCTCTCCTGCCCTTCCAGCGCCACCACAGCGCGCTCGGCGCGACGCGCCACCGTGCGACACACATGGGCCAAGGAGGCCGCGCGCGTACCCGCAGGCAGGATGAACTCCTGCAGCCGTGGCAGTGCCTCGTTGTGCTCGGCCAGCGCGGCATCGAGCGCCAGCACCGCCTCGGGCTTGAGCAGCTCAAAACCGGGGATGGAGAGCTCGCCACCCAGGTTAAACAGCTGGTGCTGGATCTCCACCAACAGGGTGCGCACACCCTGCGGCATGGCTTCGCACAGCAACACACCAATGTTGGAGTTGAGCTCATCCACGTCGCCCATGGCGTGCACACGCAGGCTGTCTTTTGACACGCGGGTGTTGTCCCCCAGCCCGGTGGTGCCGTTGTCGCCGGTGCGGGTGGCAATTTGCGTCAGTCTTTGTCCCATAAAAATGACTCCTGAAGTTGAGCTATTGTTGCAGCAAAATACAGATTGATAACTTGTGGAACAGGCCGCAGCAAAGCTCTGTCCCCTAACTGATTGAAAGAACCCATGAACCCTCTCGCCAAGAGCTCACCCCTGCGACCAGACACCCAGCAACGCGCGGTGCCCGCCGCCCTCATCGACGCGCTAAAGAAACGCTTTGCCGAGCGCTGCACGACCGCTTTGGTGGTGCGCGAGCAGCACGGGCGCGATGAGTCGTCTTTTGAAGCACCGCCGCCAGCGGCCGTGGTGTTTGCCGAAAGCACGGCCGATGTCGCGTTCACCGTGAAAATGGCCAGCGACCATGGCGTTCCGGTCATTCCCTTTGGCGTCGGCACGTCGCTTGAAGGACATTTGCTGGCTGTACAGGGTGGCATCAGCCTTGACGTCGGTCGCATGAACCAGGTGCTGTCGATCAACGCCGAAGACCTGACGGTGACGGTGCAAGCGGGGGTCACGCGCAAGCAGCTCAATGAAGCAGTCAAGAGTACCGGCCTGTTTTTCCCGATTGACCCCGGCGCTGACGCCACCCTGGGCGGCATGAGTGCCACCCGCGCCAGCGGCACCAACGCCGTGCGCTACGGCACCATGCGCGAAAACGTGCTGGCGCTGGAAGTCGTCACGGCGCAAGGCGACATCATCCGCACCGGCACCCGCGCCAAGAAATCCGCGGCTGGCTATGACCTGACGCGCCTGCTGGTGGGCAGTGAAGGCACGCTGGGCGTGATCACCGAGGTCACCGTCAAGCTCTATCCCCTGCCCGAGGCGATCTCGGCGGCGATCTGCTCGTTTCCGAGCATCGAGGCGGCGGTACGCACCACCATCCAGATCATCCAGATGGGCATTCCCATTGCGCGCGTGGAACTGATTGACGCCAACACGGTGCGCATGGTCAACAACTACGCCAAATTGGGTCTGAGGGAAGAGCCCTTGCTGCTGATGGAGTTTCACGGCTCGCCCGCCAGTGTGAAAGAACAGGCTGAAATGGTGCAGGAGATTGCCAGCGAATTCGGCAGCCACGCATTTGAATGGGCAACCACGCCCGAAGAGCGCACCCGGCTGTGGACCGCCCGCCACAATGCCTACTTTGCCGCCATCCAATCCAAGCCCGGTTGCCGCGCCATTTCAACCGACACTTGCGTGCCGATTTCCCGCCTGGCCGACTGCCTGCTGGACTCGGTGGCCGAGGCCGAGGCCAGTGGCATCCCCTACTTTCTGGTCGGCCACGTCGGCGACGGCAACTTCCACTTTGGCTATCTGATCGACCCCAAGCAACCCGAAGAACGCAACATCGCCGAAAAGTTGAACCACGCCCTGGTGGCACGCGCCCTGGCGCTGGACGGCACCTGCAGTGGCGAGCACGGCGTGGGCCTGCACAAAATGGATTTTCTGGTGACGGAGACCGGCGCTGGCGCCGTGGACATGATGCGCTGCATCAAAAAAGCACTGGATCCGAAGAACATCATGAATCCGGGCAAAATCTTTGTGCTATAAATTTGGTAGCTACCAGCGCTTCTGGAATAAGGGCTGGTGGCCAATTATCCAAATAAAACCCGCCATGCGAACGGGTATTGATGCGCCAATGACAAAAGGGTTAGCACGCGATAACGTGCTAACCCTTGTCTTTACTGGTGCGGCTGGCAGGAATTGAACCCACGACCCCTTGGTTCGTAGCCAAGTACTCTATCCAACTGAGCTACAGCCGCGAAAGCGTGAATTGTAGCATGCCAAAAATCATTCCCGATGAGGCAATCTTGCTCAGGACACTGCCGCCAGCATGCCCATCTCGGCATTGCTCATCAAGGCCTCCATGTTCATCACAATCAGCATGCGATCGCCAATATTGGCCAGACCGGTGATAAAGCGCGAGTCGATGGCAGTGTCAAATTGTGGCGCCGCCTTGATGGCCTGCGAAGTCAGCGTGACCACATCCGACACCGAATCCACCACGGCGCCAATGACGGTGCCACGCACATTCAAAATGATGACCACCGTAAATTCGTTGTACTCGACCTTGTCGATATTGAGCTTGAGACGCAGATCCACAATCGGCACGATGACACCACGCAGATTGATCACCCCCTTGATGAACGAGGGCGCATTGACCATGCGGGTGGGCTCTTCATAGGAGCGAATTTCCTGCACGCGCAAAATATCGATCGCATATTCTTCGCCGCCGAGCCGCAGCGTGAGGTATTGACCGCCATCGACCACGGTTTGAGCAGCAGGCGTGCCCGATTGAAAGGTGTTGGCAGTTTTCTTTTGCATCATTTCCATGGCTTCAATTCCTTTGCGTCGGATAGGTCGGTAGGGCATGATACACGCGCAAGACAAGCCCCCGGTAGTGCCTTACCCAGGCGGCGTTATCCTGATAAAGAGAGATAAACCATGAAGACACTCAGCGGCCTTGACGCCTCTTTCCTTTACCTTGAGACACCCGAAATGCCGATGCACGTGGGTTCATTTTGTCTTTATGAACTGCCCGCAGACTTCAAGGGAACACTGCGCAAAGCGCTCCAGACGCATATTGCACAGCGCCTGCATCTGGCCGGCATCTTTAACCATAGGCTCGGCTTCATGCCACTGGATCTGGGACATCCGATCTGGGTTGCGGTTGAAGAGCTCGACCTTGACTTTCATATTCGACCGGTGAAGGGAAAAGTCCTGACGCTGCGCCAGGCTAAGGCGGTCTGCGCTGAACTGCACATGCAGCTGATGGATCGCGAGCGCCCGTTGTGGGAATTCCATGTGTTTGAGCGCATCAAACGTCCGGACGGCAGCCTGTGCGCGGGCGTGTACTCCAAAGTCCACCATGCCGCGCTGGACGGCAAGGCGGGAACCGTGCTGACCCATGCCATCATGGACATCAGCGCCACGCCACGGGACGTGCCGCCGCCGGGCAAGGGACGCAGCGACGACGCGCAGCACGAACTCAAGATGGGCGACATGATTGGCGCGGTGTTTTCCAATTCGCTGGCGCAATACATGAAGCTGATCAAGGCCATTCCCCAGACGGCGCGCGCCTTGGGCAGCACGCTGGTCAAGCAGTCGTTCAGTGGCACAGGCCAGAACAGGCGGCCCAAGTCGCCGCTGCGCCTCGCCCCCATGACTGATTTCAACGTGGCGGTCACACGAGAACGCAGCTTTGGTACTGTCAGCCTGCCCTTTGCCGACTGCCGCGCCATGGCCAAAGCAGTCGGCGGGTCGTTCAACGACATTGTTTTATGGCTTTGTGCCACAGCGCTGCGAACTTACTTGAGTCAACATGGCGGCATCCCGAAAAAATCATTGCTGGCCGCCATGCCGATCAGCCTGCGCGAAGATGGCAATCAAGACCTCAATACCCAGGCGTCGATGACGGTGGTGGAACTCGGAACGCAATATGCCAACCCGATGAAGCGCCTCAAGACCATCATGAGCTCCACCACCAAGGTCAAAACTGCGATGCTTGACCTCAAAGGGCTTCTCCCCACCGATTACCCGTCCTTGCTCGCGCCCTGGATCGTTGGCGGCATTGCAAAAGCGGCTTTCAAAGCCTACAGTGCCACCGGTCTGTCGCACCGCTTGCCGATGCTGGCCAATCTGGTCATCAGCAATGTGCCCGGCCCGCAAGTGCCCCTGTACATGGCGGGCGCCAAAATGCTCACCTTTCATCCGATGTCGATTGTGGTCCATGGTGTCGCGCTCAACATCACGATCCAGACCTACGCCGGCTCCGTGGATTTTGGCCTGATTGCCGACAAACAGGCGCTGCCTCAGATGCACGAATTGACCAACGCGTTACAAGACGCGTTTCAAGCGGGGCGAGAGCTGCTGAGGCCGATTGAAAAGGTCACGAAGGCGACTCCAAACAAGAAATCACGCGCCAAATCGATACCCGTCTAGTTTATTTATCCCAAAGAATGCTAGCCTTCAACCATGGCAACCAAGCAAAAAAAAGACACTTCTGCTAGCGCCAACGCGCCTGCGCCGAGCGCCTGGCTCATGGCGCTGGAGTTCCGGGCTTTTTGGGAACTGGGGGCGGTCATTCCGGCCTGGCCTTTTTTGCGCCAGGCGCCAACCGGAGACGGTCACTCCGTGATTGTGTTTCCTGGCCTGTCAGCCAGTGACGCGTCCACCCTGCCGATGCGCAGCTTTCTTGAAAACCTGGGGCACGATGTTTCTGGCTGGAACCAGGGCACCAACTTTGGTCCGCGCGCCGGTGTGCTGCAGGCCGCGCGCCAGCAAGTCATCGACACCTGTCAGGTCACGGGCCAAAAAGTCAGCCTGGTGGGCTGGAGCCTGGGCGGCATTTACGCCCGTGAACTGGCCAAAGAACTGCCTGACTGTGTGCGTGACGTCATCACGCTGGGCACACCGTTTGCCGGTTCACACGAAAGCACCAACGCCTGGCACTTGTACCAACTCGTCAGCGGGCGCGACATTCACGGCGAAGTTGAACAGTTTGATTTGCCGGTGGCGCCCCCGGTGCCAACCACCTCCATTTTTTCCCGCACCGACGGCATCGTCGCCTGGCCTGCCAGCATCCAGGCGCCTTGCAAGATCAATCGGCTGACTGAAAACATCGAAGTCATTGCCAGCCACGTCGGGCTTGGGCTCAACCCCAGCGCCTGGTGGGCCGTAGCCGACCGCCTCGCACAAGCTGAAGGCAAGTGGCAGCCGTTCGCGCACAAGGGCGGTTTGCATGGGCTGATCTTCCCGAATCCGGCGCGCTGAGCCTGTGCCCAAAAAAAAATGCCTGCCGTGTTACCACCGGCAGGCGCTTCATTTATTATAGCTACTCACGCCCATTCGACGGGGGCTAGAGGCTAAAAAGATATAGATCAGGGAAGTGTCTTGTTGTAGTTGGCAATGCCATCCATGATTTCCTGCTTGGCAGATTCCGGCCCCTCCCAACCCAAAATCTTGACCCATTTGTTGGCTTCCAGGTCTTTGTAGTGCTCAAAAAAGTGCGCAATGGTCTTCAGGCGCACCGGGCTCAGGTCTTCGGGCTTTTGCCAGCGCGTGTAGAGCGACAGAATCTTGTCGATCGGCACCGCCAGTACTTTGCCGTCCTGGCCGGCTTCATCTTCCATCTTCAGGATACCAATAGCGCGGCAGGTCACTACCACGCCCGGGATCAGCGGCACCGGCGTGATGACCAGCACGTCCACTGGGTCGCCGTCACCGCTGATAGTTTGGGGCACATAACCGTAGTTGGTCGGGTAATGCATCGCCGTGCTCATGAAACGATCCACAAAGATGGCATGGGTTTCATGGTCCACCTCGTACTTCACGGGGTCGGCGTTCATCGGAATTTCAATAATGACATTGAAGGCTTCGGGACAGTTTTTGCCGGGAGTAACGTTATCGAGGGACATAGTGGCTTCTTTGCATTGAGTTAAATCAGGAAAATCAGAAAAACCTAAGGATTAACCCTGATTTTGTCGTAACTCGCTTACAGCTTTCTTCCAAATGGAAGCGTAGCGGGGATTCATTTCGGCTTGAAGCTCGATAACGGTCGGGATTACGGGTAGTCCCGCTTTGTCGGCGAGGAAAGCTATTTCGCTTGCGTCTGGTTTCCAGTGCCCTTTTCTCCAGTCACTAATTCGGGCTGGTGACTTTCCCATTTCAGCGGCTAATTGCGCTTGTGTTTGTGAGCATACTTTTGTCGCTGTGTCAATTAGGGTTTTTACATCCATTTTTTTTCTCCTTAAATTTCGATAAATCGAAATTGTGCTGTACATTTCGAAAAACCGAATTTCGATTAATCGATAAAACGCACTTTAACAGAGAACTCCAAATGGAACAGCAAGCTCTTCAAAACGGCACCAGTTCGCGCAACGCGAATCAATGGCGTCAAGTGGCCGATTTTCTCGATGTTCAATGGCTGGCCTCTATGGGCCTTCGTCGCGTAGCGCGGGTAAGCGGTATGTGCGGCGAAGCCGCACTCGCTCCGCGCGAAGCGCTCCCCGTTGGTAATACGGGGATAACCTCACTTTCCGAGCTAGTGTTTAATTGCGTAAATTAACAATTGTATTTCTGAGTTGGGCACCTCGAACCTCACGTTTCCTCCAAACAAACGGGGCGGCTGTTTCGTTGTAGCGGGTTACAAACGCCTCAATGGCTTGT
>NZ_JBAQMD010000049.1:0-9068 GCF_049302455.1 Rhodoferax ferrireducens
GCCACCGTCTCGAGTGGCGGCTTAGTCCAACGGGATCTTTTGCCTACCGTTCGCGGAACGGCCGCCCCAGTTTTGATTCAGCTCTTTAGCCCGCGACCGCCAGGCAAAAGACTCTCTGCATTATGCAAACAAGCCATCAACAACAATATTTGGAGAAATTTCAATGAAAAAAACTTTGATCGCCTTGGCGGTTCTCGCCGCATCCGGCGCCGCCATGGCCCAGGCAACCGTCACCCTCTATGGCATCGTCGATGTGAACGTGCAATCGGCCAAGCGGGCTACGGTTGATAGCACGGGAACGGGCGTGGCGGGCGTGACCCAGACGAAGCTGGAGTCCGGCGGCCAAAACGGCAGCCGCTGGGGTCTGAAGGGCTCTGAAGATCTGGGCGGCGGCTTGAAGGCTGTGTTTGATCTGCAAAACGGTTTCGCCGTGGACACCGGTGCCAGCGGTCAAGGTGGTTTGCTGTTCGGTCGCCACGCTTTCGTGGGTCTGAGCAACAGTGTTGGCACGCTGACCTTCGGTCGCCACGACACCCCATGGGATGACATGTTTGGTGGCATCCTGGCCTCGGGCACCAACGTGTTTGCTGCTACGAATGGCCCTGGCCTGGATGCCGCAGGTGCTGTGGCATTGAGAGCCGGTGTGGTGAATGCGGACTATGTCAAGGCGCTCAAGTCATTTGCCTCGAACGTTGGTGCCTGGACCGGCTATAACTCGCGTGCCAACAACAGCATTAAGTTCACTTCCGCCAACTTCAGCGGTTTCACGGTTTCTGCCCTTTACGCACTGGGTGAAGACGCAACTGCTGCGTTTGGTGCAACCCACACCACCTCGTTGGCTGGTCAGTATGCAAATGGCCCTATCACTGCAGTTTTGGCATACCAGGACGAAGTCTTGACCACGAACCCCAGCTCTATCAGCCTGAAGAACATTCTGGCTGGCGGTGCATATAACTTCGGTAAGTTCAAGCTGTCTGCTGCCTTTAACGAAGCCAAGGTCACCGATGCGCCCAAGCAAAAGGAATACGCTTTTGGCGTGTCCGTTCCCATGAACGCTTTGACCTTGCGTGCTCAAGTTGCGCAGTCCAAGGGTGACTTCCTGGGCAAGAGCACGGGCTACGACCTGGAAGCCCTGTACGACCTGAGCAAGCGCACCACGCTGTACACGTCTTATGTCAACACCAAGCACGAACTGGCTAATGATGAGCACAGCAGCATGTTCGCCATGGGCCTGCGCCACAAGTTCTGATGACATGCCAGCCTCCTGAATGGCTGGCTTGCATTGGCAACGCAAGAACCGCTGGATGTGAACCGTGGCCACTGGCTTGAAGTGTTGATGGCTCAGGTTCAAAGAGCAGCTTGATTGAAGGTCGTACCTGTCATGGGTACGACCTTTTCATTTGCTCAGGCTATGCCGCTCCATTGAGATGATCACGGTTGCATTCGCCATTCACAGGCGTTCCCGCAGCCACCATGTTTTCCTGTGGAACTAGGCCGACACCCCTAATAATTGCTGCAGTGCAACAAAAATCCTCCACGCCTTCGGATTCTCCCTATAATTCACATCATGTTGCACTGCAACATAAATAGCGGGACGCGGCTTTCACTGAGCAGGCACCCGATTCGCCTCATCAATCAAGGAAACCGACATGAACACCACCGCCGAACAATTCATCGCATCAAACAAAGCCAATCTGCAAGCACTGCAAGGCTTCACCACCCAGGCTTTTGCCGGCATCGAGAAACTGGTCGAGCTCAACCTGGCGGCCTCCAAGGCGGCCTTGGGCGAGTCGTTCAACCATGTCCAGGCTGTGCTGGGTGCCAAAGATGCCCAACAGTTGCTGGCTCTGCAATCTGGCCTGGTCAAGCCTCTGACCGAGAAGTCTGCCGCCTACGTTCAGCATGTTCAGACCATTGTGACTGGCGGCGGTGCTGAATTCACCAAGGCTGTTGAAGCCAAGACGGCCGAAGCACAAAAGGCATTCGACAGCGTGCTGGAAAACCTGACCAAGAACGCGCCTGCTGGCAGCGAAACCGCTGTGGCCGCCTTCAAGAACGCTTTGACCTCCGGTCAAAATGCGTTCGAGTCGGCTCAGGCTCAAGCCAAGAAAGCGCTTGCAACGGCTCAAGCCAACTTCACCGCAGCCGCCACCCAGACCGCCGATGCAGTCAAGAAAGCCACTAAAGTAGCTTAATAGCCAACTGCCTGCGGGCAGTGCGCATCAAGCGGCACCTGCGGGTGCCGCTTGTGTTTTAACCATCCGCAATTCATGAAATCAAGGCAGCACCCAACACGTGCGCCGACGCTGGATTCATGCCGCCAATTCAATCCTGATCGGATATCCGGATTTCCTCCCGCAGGTCTTTTGCAAATGCGTCCGACAGCAGCATCCGGCTGGCGACCTGCGGAAAAATGATGGCGTGGCGCGACGCAATCGCTTCCTTGACCGGGCGCACCACCAGATCGGGCCCGGCAAACGGCACAGCTGTCCACTTCGACACCAGCGTGATCCCCGCACCCGCGGCGACCAGCGCACAGGCAATCGATGAACTCGGCGTCTCCAGTACCACGTTGGGCGCCACGCCCAGCGTGGAGAAAGCCTCGTCCATCTGATAGCGCACAAAGCTGTGCTGCGACAGCATCACCATCCGTTCGCCATCGAGGTCCTTCAGTGAAATCTGCCGCTTGGAAGCCAGACGGTGACCGGCGGGCATCACGGCCATCGACGGTACAGGCTCCAGCGGCTCAATCTCGATGGCCGGTCGGGACAAGGGCAACTCGACGATGCCGACGTCGAACTGCCGGGTTGACACCAGCTCCGCGATCTGACGCGAGGGCAGGCTCTGCACAAACACCGTCACGTTCGGGCGTGAGGACAAAAACCGGGCGATGGCACGCGGCACCAGCCACTGGGCCAGGGCCGGTAGCGTCGCCACGCGCAAGGCACCGGCGCGCTGGAAGCGGATGTCCTGCGCCACTTGCGAGATGCGCTCGATACTGCCATAGAGAGTTTCAATCTCACGGTACAGCGCCTCGGCCTCGGGCGTGGGCACCAGGCGCCGTCCCCGCCGCTCGAATAGCGAATAACCTATGCGCAACTCCATCAAGCCAATGGTGCGGCTCACGCCCGGTTGTGTCACGCTCATCAGGCGGGCCGCGCCGACCACGCTGCCGGTCAGCATGACGGCGCGGAAAGCCTCGATCTGACGCAAATTGAGCACAGGTTTCATACATAACATTTTGGCATATACAGCCGTCGATGTTTACCTTTTCAAGGGCCGAGGCGGCGCATAAACTGCATTCGCCAGACTCTTCTTGTGCCTGGAGCAGCCCTTTCCTCTGAACCTGAATCAACCGGAGATCTTTATGCGCAAAATCCTCACTGTCATGGGTGCCGCCGCGCTGGCGGCATCCCTGAACGCCCAGGCCGCCGAGACCATTTACGTTGGCGGCTCTGGCGGTTCGACCGAAAAGCTGTACAAAGAGCAAATCATCCCGCCGTTCGAAGCCAAAACCGGTGCCAAGGTGGTCTACGTGCCAGGGAACTCGACCGACATCCTGGCCAAATTGCAGGCGCAAAAGGGCAAGCAGGAAATTTCGGTCGCACTCATTGACGACGGCCCCATGTACCAGGCCGTCGGCCAGGGCCTGTGCAGCAAGGTCGAAGACACGAGCGCCGTCAAAGAGCTCTACCCGGCCGCGCGCATGGTGGGCGACAAATCGGTGGGCATAGGCTTCATCGCCACCGGCCTGGCCTACAACAAGGACCAGTTCGCCAAACACGGCTGGCAAGCGCCGACCTCATGGCAGGACCTGACGGATCCGAAATACAAACAGAAAGTCGTGATTCCGCCCATCACCAACGGTTATGGACTGCTGACGCTGATGATGATGGCGCGCCTGAACGGCGGCGGCGAAGCCAACATGGAGCCCGGCTTCGACGCGATGATCAAAAAGGTCGCGCCCAACGTGCTGGTGTGGGAACCCTCGCCCGGCAAGATGGCGCAGATGCTGCAGACCGGCGAGGCGGCGCTGGTGGTCTGGGGCAATGGCCGCGTGCAGTCCGTGGCGGACCAGGGCGCACCGGTCGAGTTCGTCTACCCGAAGGAGGGCGCGGTCGTCATCATGGTGGCCGGCTGTGTGGTTGAAGGTGCGCCGCAAGCGAAGCTCGGCCAGCAGTTCCTGCAGCACGTGGTGTCGGCCGAGTCGCAGGCACTGATGGCCCAGGCGGTCGGCTTCGGCCCGGTCAACAAGACCACAAAACTCTCGCCTGAGGTGGCCAGGAAAGTGGTGTTCGGTCCGGACAAGGTCAATGCCCTGATCTCGCCCAACTACGACATCATCAACGCCAAACGCGCCGAGTGGACCAACCGCTGGAACCGCGCCGTCGAGCGCTGAGACATGACGCTACCCACATCCCAAGGACGACGATGAGCTTTCTTGAACTCCAGGGCCTGTCCAAGCGCTTTGACGACTTCACTGCCGTGAGCGGGTGCAGCCTGTCCGTCGCCAAAGGCGAGTTCGTGTGCCTGCTGGGGCCTTCGGGCTGCGGCAAGACCACCACGCTGCAGATGGTGGCGGGCTTCGTGCCGCCAACCGAGGGGCGCATCCTGCTCGACGGTCAGGACATCACCTCGGTGAAACCCGACAAACGCGGCCTGGGCATCGTGTTCCAGAGTTACGCCCTGTTTCCGCACATGACGGTGGCAGACAACGTGGCCTTCGGTCTGGAGATGCGCGGCGTGGCCGCCACCGAGCGCAGGCGCCGCGTAGGCGAAACGCTGGAACTGGTGCACCTGGAGTCCCTGACGGACCGTTACCCGCGCGAGCTATCCGGTGGCCAGCGCCAGCGCGTGGCGATGGCGCGCGCGCTGGTGATCCAGCCGCCGGTCCTGCTGCTCGACGAACCGATGGGCGCGCTCGACGCCAAGCTGCGCGAAGAGATGCAGATTGAGCTGCGCGCGCTGCAGCACCGCGTGGGCATCACCACCATCATGGTCACACACGACCAGGCCGAGGCCATGACACTGGCCGACCGCGTGGTGCTGATGAACCAGGGGCGCATTGAGCAGGTGGGCCGGCCGTTCGACATGTACGAGCAGCCCAACGGGCGCTTTTCATCCACCTTTCTGGGCAAGGCCAATGTGTTCACCGGTCAAGCCATTGGCGGCATGGTGGAAGTGAACGGACACCGCTTGCCTTGCGCCGACCGGACGGCCGCGGGCGTGGTGGACTACATCGTGCGCCCTGAGAAGGTTGAGATCACGCGTGAGCCGGCGCTGGTGCGCGGGCGCATCAGTGCGCGTGTGTTCCTGGGTAACCACTGGCTGTTCCAGGTCGACACGCCGCTGGGAACGATGCAGATCACCCACGCCAACACCGGCCTGCCCCAGGCGGGCGAGGGAGACGAGGTGGGGCTTTGCTGGTCGGGCGAACATGCCCGGGTCGTGCCGGCCGGCGCAGGAGCCACGGCATGAACGAGCAACGCAACTTGCTGCCCTATTGGCTCACCGCGCCCGGCATGTTGGTCACGCTGGCCTTCGTGGCGCTGCCGCTGGTGCTCATCTTCTCGCTCAGCCTGTACCCGTTTGTGAGCGGCGGTGGCGTCGGCGAGCAAATGACCGTCGCCAACTACGCCGACATTTTTCGCGACGACTACTTCCACGCCATCTTTGCGCGCACCTTCGGCATGGCGATTCTGGTCACCTTCCTGTGCATTGTCATCGGCGTGCCCGAGGCCTACGTGCTGACACGGCTGTCGCAGCGCTGGCGCGCGGTGTCGGTGGTGATCGTGCTCGGGCCGCTGCTCATTTCCGTGGTGATCCGCACACTCGGCTGGGCCATCTTGCTGGGCAATGAGGGCGTCATCAACAACCTGCTGCTGGCCACCGGCCTGGTAAGTGAGCCGATCAAGATCATGTTCACGTTCACCGGCGTGGTCATCGCCATGGTGCATGTGCTGGTGCCCTTCATGGTGCTGGCGGTGTGGACCTCGCTGCAAAAGCTCGACCCCGCCACCGAGCAGGCCGCGCAGTCGCTGGGCGCCGGACTGCCGACGGTGTTGCGGCGCATTGTTTTCCCGCAGGTGATTCCGGGCGTACTCTCGGGCGGGCTGATTGTTTTCGCGCTGGCTGCCAGCGCTTTCGCCACGCCGGCCATCATCGGCGGCAGACGGCTCAAAGTGGTGCCGACCACAATCTACGACGAGTTCCTTGGCAATCTCAACTGGCCGCTGGGTGCGGCGCTGGCCGTGGTGCTGGTGCTGATCGTGCTGGCCGTCTCCATGGGCGTGAACCGGCTGGTCGAAAGCCGGTGGAAGCAGGTATTCGTATGAGCAAGTTGCCTCGCTCCCTGCTGGTATTCCATTGGCTGTTCGGGATATTCATGCTCGCGCCACTGGCCATGGTGGTGCTGGTGTCGTTCACCGCCAAGGGCTACATCGCCATGCCCTTTGACGGCGCCTCGCTGCGCTGGTACCGCGCCATGCTGGAGGCGACGGACTTCATCGACGCTTTCTGGCGCAGCCTGGGCCTGGCCGCTGCGGCCGCCACGCTGGCGACTCTGATGGCGGTGCCGGCGGGCATGGCGATCGCATGGCACCGCTTCGCCGGGCGCGACACCATCCTGGCACTGCTGCTGTCGCCGCTGATGGTGCCGCACGTGGTGCTGGGCATTGCCCTGCTGCGTTTTCTGACGCAGATTGGCGGCTCGGGCAGTTACTGGGGGCTGACCGCGGCGCACACCGTGATCGTGCTGCCCTATGTGCTGCGCCTGGTGGTGGCGGCGGCCACGGGCTTCGATCGCAGCGTTGCGCAGGCCGCGCAGTCTTTGGGAGCATCCGGCTGGACCGTCTTTCGCCGCATCGAGTTGCCCCTGATCGTGCCCGGCGTGGCGGGCGGCTGGCTGATCGCCTTCATCAACAGCTTTGACGAATTGACGATGTCGATTTTTGTCGCCTCGGCCGGCACCCAGACGCTGCCGGTCAAGATGTACAACCACATCGCTCACACCATCGACCCCTTGTTGGCATCAGTCTCCACCGTGATGATTGTGCTGACCCTGGTGCTGATGATCGTGCTGGATCGCTTCTACGGGCTGGACCGCGTTCTGTCGGGCAAAACATGAGGCAACACACTGAACTCGACACCCTGGTGATTGGCGGCGGCGTGGTCGGCATGGCGGTGGCCTATGGCCTGGCACGCGCCGGCGAACGGGTGCGCCTGCTCGACGAAGGCGACGACGCCTTTCGCGCCGCCCGGGGCAACTTCGGCCTGGTGTGGGTGCAGGGCAAGGGTCTGGGCCATCCGGCTTATGCGCGCTGGAACATGGCTGCCGCGCGGCAGTGGCCAGCGTTTGCCCGGGAACTCGCCGAGCGAACCGGTATTGACGTCGAGCTGTCCCAGATCGGCGGCCTCATCATGTGTCTGAGTGACGCCGAACTCGCGAAACGCGCCGGAAATCTTGAGGCGGTCCGCCAGCAGATCGGGGGCCACTACCCTTATGAAGTGCTCAACCTGACCCAGCTCCGTGCGCTGTCTCCGTTTGTCGGCCCGGAAGTCTCCGGCGCCGTTTTCTGCCCGCTCGACGGCCATGTCAGTCCGCTGCGGCTGCTGCGCGCGTTGTTCCAAGGCTTTGCGAACCTGGGCGGCGAGTTGCTACCCGGGGTGCATGTCGATGCCATCGAGCATCGCAACGGTGAGTTCCGCGTGCGCACGGGTGCGACCGAACACGTCGCCGGCAAACTGGTGCTGGCGGCCGGACTGGGCAACCGCGCCCTCGCCCCACTGGTGGGCCTGGAGGCTCCGGTTCAGCCCCTGCGGGGCCAGATTCTGGTCACCGAGCGCGTGCAGCCCTTTCTGCGCCACCCGTCATTGCATGTGCGGCAAACCGGCGAAGGCGTCGTGCAGCTGGGCGACTCCAAAGAAGATGTCGGCCTGGACGACGGCACCACGCTGGCGCAGCTCGCGCGCATCGCCGACCGCGCCATACGCTGCTTCCCGCTGCTCAAAAGCGTCAACGTCGTGCGTACCTGGGGCGCGCTGCGCGTGATGAGTCCGGACGGCTTTCCCATTTACCAGGCCTCCACCAGTTGCCCGGGCGCCTTCGTCGTCACGTGCCACAGCGGCGTCACACTGGCAAGCCAGCATGCGGGCCCCCTGGCGGACTGGATCCGGGGTGGACCCGAACCAGCCGACATCACCGGATTCAAAGCGGAGCGTTTTCATGTTTAGACCGATCGAGCCCACCCTCGCGCGCCAAACGGTGTTGTTGCAGGTCCAGGGGCGCCCCATCACTGCCCGCGAAGGCGACACGCTGGCCATCGCGCTGCTGAACGCGGGTGTGGTCCCGTTTCGACAGACCCCGGTCTCCGGCCAGCCCCGCGCGCCCTTGTGCCTGATGGGCGTGTGTTTTGACTGCCTGGTCGAAGTCGACGGGCGGCAAAACGTCCAGTCCTGCATGGTCGAAGTCTCTGAGGGCATGCAGGTGCGCCTGCAGAGTGGCGCGCGCCGGGTCGAGGACGCCGCATGAGACACGATCTGGTGATCATCGGCGCCGGCCCGGCCGGCATGTCCGCCGCGCTGACGGCCGCATCGCTGGGGTTGAAAACCGTGCTGCTGGATGAGCAGCCGCGCGCTGGCGGCCAGATCTACCGCAATGTCACGACGGCCGACCCCAAGCTGGCGACCCTGCTCGGGCCGGACTACACCTACGGCCGCGCGTTGGCCGGGCGCCTGGCGGGCTCGGGCGTCGAGTTGCGCTACGGTGCCCTGGTGTGGGACGTCGCACGCGACCTCACCGTGACGACCTTGCAGCAGGGCCAATCGCTCCAGGTGCGCGCGCCACAATTGATCGCCGCCACCGGCGCCATGGAACGCCCGTCGCCCATCCCCGGCTGGACGCTGCCAGGGGTGATGAACGCCGGCGCGGCGCAGATCGCGCTCAAAAGTTCAGGCTCCGTGCCAGCGGGCCCGGTGCTGCTGGCGGGCGGCGGCCCCCTGCTGCTGCTGGTCGCCTGCCAACTGCTCGACGCGGGCGCCACGGTGGCCGCCGTCGTCGAGACCTCGCC
>NZ_JBAQMD010000050.1:0-18409 GCF_049302455.1 Rhodoferax ferrireducens
GTGTTTGGACAGCAACTTGACGTCTTTTTGCTTCACCCATTTGGTGACCTCGATAAATCCGTTGAAACTGGCTCCCAGTCTAGCTTGCAGCCGGTTTATGAGACGTCAACTGCCGGAAATAGGATCATGCGTTTGACTTTGCCAAGTATGGTCATCGCTATCTCGCAGAGGTTCAATACCGCTTCAACCGGCGCTTTGACCTGTCCGTCATTTTGGTTCGGCTGCTACGAGCGGCATCGCTCACCGCGGCCCACCCAGAGCGCATCATTCGTACGGCTGAGGTTGGGGGCTAATCAGGAAAAATAATGGAAGAAGCGTAATGCGTGAAACCTTGGGCGAAAAGTAGCCGCTCTAACTCTCATGGCTCGGCGACCGTCCCGAATGATGAAGCCGTTCGCCCTGAGCCGGTCGAAGGGGGTGGTTCGATCCTTCGACAAGCTCAGGACAGGCCAAGCTCACCACGAACGGTATTTCGCGTTAAGCCAGCGCTTCCATCAGCTCCGTCTCGATTTCGATCTGCGCGCGGTTGTGTTGCAGCTCCGGCCCCTCGATCAGGAAGGTGTCGTCCACCCGTTCCCCCAGCGTATTGATCTTTGCCAGTTGCAGGTTGATTTTGTGCCGCGCCAGCACCCGTGCCACGCAGTACAGCAGCCCAACCCGGTCACTGGCGGAGATGTTGAGCAGCCAGCGTTGCCCTTTCTCGTCCGGGCGCAGGGTGACGCGGGGCGTGATCGGGAAGCTTTTCACCCGGCGTGACACCCGTCCGCGACTGGGTGGCGGCAGGGGGCCCGCTTCTGCCAGGACGCGACTAAGCTCGCTCTCCACCATGCTGGTCAGCTCGCGATAGTGGTCGGGCAGGGCGGAGGTGACCACCTGAAACGTATCCATGGCGTAGCCGTTGTTGGCCGTGTGCACGCGTGCGTCCAGAATGCTGAAGCCGCCCTGGTCAAAGTAGCCGCAGATGCGGGCAAACAGGTCGGCTTGGTCCGGTGTGTAGACCACCACCTGCAGTCCTTCACCCACCGGTGATTTGCGCGCCCGCACGATCGGTTTGCCGGCGCCCACGTGGCGCGAGAGTTGCCGCGTGTGCCAGGCAATGTCGGCGGCATCGTGGCGCAGAAAATAGCCCACGTCCAGCGTCTCCCACAGGCGTTTGTGGGCCTCAAACGGCTGGGCGTGCAGGGCCAGCATGATCAGTGCATCGCGCTTGCGGGCTTCCACTTCATCGTGTGGATCGGCGGCGTGACCACCCAGAACCCGCAAGGTCAGGCGATACAGGTCTTCCAGCAGCTTGCCTTTCCAGGCATTCCAGACTTTGGGCGAGGTGCCGCGAATGTCGGCCACGGTAAACAGGTACAAAGCGGTCAGATAACGCTCGTTGCCCACGCGTTTTGCAAACGCGGCGACGATGTCGGGGTCGCTCAGGTCGGACTTTTGCGCCACCCGGCTCATCGTCAGGTGCTCGTGCACGATGAACTCGATCAGTTGGGTGTCTTCCTTTGAGAAAGCGTGCTGCTTGCAAAAGCGGCGTGCCTCGACGGCGCCCTGTTCCGAGTGGTCGCCGCCGCGGCCTTTGGCGATGTCGTGAAACAGCGCCGCCGTGTACAAGATCCAGGGTTTGTCCCAGCCCGCGGCGAGTTGGGAGCAAAACGGGTACTCGTGGGCGTGTTCCACGATAAAGAAGCGCCGCACATTGCGAAGCACCATCAAGATGTGCTGGTCGACCGTGTAGACATGAAACAAGTCATGCTGCATCTGCCCCACAATTTTGCGAAACGCCCACAAGTAGCGCCCCAGCACCGAGGTCTGGTTCATCAGACGCATGGCGTGGGTGATGCCGCTGCGTTGCATCATTATTTGTTTGAAGGTTTCGCGATTGACCGGGTCGTTGCGAAATTTGCCATTCATCAGGTCGCGGGCGTTGTAGAGCGCGCGCAAGGTGCGTGCCGACAGCCCTTTGAGGCCGGGCGTGGTCTGATAAATCAGGAAGGTTTCCAGAATGGCGTGCGGCTCGCGCTGGTACAAGTCGTCGCTGGCCACTTCCACCAAGCCCGCCTTGTCATAAAAGCGTGCATTGATGGCTTGCGGCGCTTGGGTCGACGGGTTGAGCCGCTCCTCAATGTTGAGCAACAAAATCTGATTGAGCTGGGTCACGGCCTTGGCCGACCAGTAATAGCGCTTCATGAGCGCCTCGCTGGGGCGCACGAACGCCCGATTGTCGGTGTTGTCAGGGGGCGCCTCAAAGCCAAAAGACTGGGCCATCGCGTTTTGCAAATCAAACACCAGCCGGTCTTCACGCCGGCGCGCGAGCAAGTGCAGGCGCGCCCGGATCAGCCGCAAAACCGCTTCGTTGTGTTTGATCTGTTGGACTTCAAAGGCGGTGGCCAGGCCGCTTTTGGCCAGCGCGTCCCAATCGTTGCCATAGCCAGCCGCCTTGGCCACCCACAGAATGACCTGCAAATCACGCAGGCCGCCCGGTGACTCCTTGCAATTGGGTTCCAGCGCGTAGGGCGTGTCTTCAAATTTGCTGTGGCGCTGGCGCATCTCCAGCGTCTTGGCGATAAAAAAAGCGCCGGGGTCGATCGCTGAAAAAAACTGACGTTCAAATCCGGCAAACAGCTCGGCGCTGCCCGTGATCAACCGGGCTTCGAGCAGCGAGGTCTGCACCGTCACGTCGCGGGCGGCTTCCTCCAGGCATTCGGCGACCGTGCGCACGCTCGATCCGATCTCCAGCCCGGCGTCCCAGCAACTGCCAATAAAACCTTCGATCTGGGTCTTGAGTTGAGCGTCGTTGGCGGGTGAATGCTCGTTGGGCAACAGCACCAGCACGTCGACATCGGAGTAGGGAAACAGCTCGCCGCGCCCAAAGCCACCGACGGCAATCAGGGCAAACGGGCGGGTAAAACCGGCCTGCCGCCACAATATTTTGAGCGTGCCGTCGGCCAGCGCAGAGAGTTTGCCCAGCGTGGCCCGAACGCCGCGCGTGGTGGTCCCGGGCGAGGCGATGGCTTCCAGGATGGTGGATTTTTGCGCCCGATAACGGCTGCGCAGCGCTTGAAGATCGGTCATGCTGGGCCCCATAGTGCCTCCGTCGCTTGTTTCCAGGCGACGGGATGGCTGATCACTTTGTTACTGACAAATCAGCCGGCACCGGTACAAATGACGGAATGGCGGGGCCACCGGCGGACAGGGTCAGGACCTCGTAGCCGGTCTGCGTGACCAGCACCGTGTGTTCCCACTGTGCTGACAGCGAGTGGTCTTTGGTGACAATGGTCCAGCCGTCGCCGAGCTCCTTGATGTCCTTGCGCCCGACGTTCAGCATCGGCTCGATCGTGATCGTCATGCCGGCTTGGAGCTGCTCCAGTGTGCCGGGTCGGCCGTAGTGCAGGATTTGTGGTTCTTCGTGGAAGTTGCGCCCGATGCCGTGGCCACAAAACTCCCGCACCACGCTCAGGCCCTGGCCTTCGGCGAAAGTCTGGATGGCGTGGCCAATATCGCCCAGATAAGCCCCGGCCTTGACCTTGACAATGCCGCGCCACATGGCCTCGTAGGTCAGATGGCAAAGCCGTTTGGCGGCGACCGACACGTCACCCACCATGAACATGCGGCTGGAGTCGCCGTGCCAGCCGTCCTTGATGACGGTGACGTCAATGTTGACGATATCGCCTTTTTTGAGCGGCTTGTCGTTCGGAATGCCGTGGCAGACCTGGTGATTGATCGAGGTGCAAATCGATTTGGGGTAGGGGTTGTGGCCGCCGGGAGCATAGTTCAGCGGCGCGGAAATGGCCCCCAGCACTTGCGTGGTGTGCTCTTCAGCCAGCCGGTCAATCTCATTGGTGGTCACGCCGGGTTTGATGAACGGAGTCAGGTAGTCCAGCAGTTCGCCCGCCAGACGGCCCGCGACCCGCATGCCCGCAATGCCCTCGGCGTCTTTGTAAGTAATAGTCATGGGGCCAGATTATCCCATCGTGTTTTTGTTGGCGCTGGCGCGGGGTGTATAGCCCTTTTGACTGGCGCGCGGGGAGCGACGGGTAAAATTGGCGAGCTCTGGAATCCGTCGCTCGCGCGGCGTGTGCTGGAGCCCATTTCAATCTGTCAAGTCCCTCATCCAGGCCCCAAAAGTGACCCCGCACATCACCCCCTTCGAGGGCGGCTGCGCCCTCAGCCCGTTCCGTGTTCAACAGCTTCTGCCCAGCTTGCAGGCGATTCACGACAAGATCAACGGCGTGGCCGCACGCTTTGTGCATCTGGTCACGTCCGACGGCGAGCCGGCTCCGGCGCTCAAAGACAAGTTAGCGGCTTTGCTGACCTACGGTGAGCCCTATGGGGGGCCCAGCGATGGCGCCCTGATCGTGGTGACGCCGCGATTTGGCACCGTGTCGCCCTGGGCCTCGAAAGCGACCGATATTGCGCACAACTGCGGTCTGGCCGTGCGCCGGGTCGAGCGGGTGGTGGAGTACCTCGTCACTTTGAGAAGCGGTTTGCTGGGCAAGAAACCGACTCTGTCCGAAGCGCAACTGGCGCAGATCGGCGCCCTGCTGCACGACCGCATGACCGAGAGCGTGATGTTTGACCGCGCCAGTGCCTACGGTCTGTTCGCCGAGCTGCCGCCCGTACCGATGGCGCATGTGGACGTGCTGCACGGCGGCAAAGAGGCGCTGATGGCTGCCAACAGCCAGTTTGGCCTGGCGCTGGCGTCGGATGAGATCGACTACCTGGTGCAGGCCTTTACCCAATTGCAGCGCAACCCGACCGACGTGGAGCTGATGATGTTTGCGCAGGCCAACAGCGAGCACTGCCGGCACAAAATCTTCAACGCCGGGTTCACGATCGATGGCGTGGCGCAAGACATGAGCCTGTTCGGCATGATCCGCCACACGCATCAAACCCATCCGCAGCATATGCTGGTGGCGTACTCGGACAACGCCTCGGTCATGGAAGGCTCCCAGGTTGAGCGGTTTATAGCCAAATCAGCCTCTAGCCCCCGTGAAATAAGCCTGAGCAGCTATCAAAAGCAAAGTGCCACCCATCACATCCTGATGAAGGTGGAAACCCACAACCACCCGACCGCCATCTCCCCATTCCCCGGTGCCGCCACCGGGGCCGGCGGCGAGATTCGCGACGAAGGCGCCACCGGGCGCGGCTCCAAACCCAAGGCAGGCTTGACCGGCTTTACCGTGTCCAAACTCTGGCCCGATGCTTTGCCCGTTGGCTCTTCGTCCGCCGTTCGCTCTTTGTCGTCCGTTCGCCCTGAGCCTGTCGAAGGGCTTCGACCAGCTCAGCCCGAACGGATGAAAGAAGCTCAGGGCGAGCGGTCCACGGCTTATGGCAAACCGGACCACATTGCCAGCCCCTTGCAGATCATGATCGAAGGCCCGCTGGGTGGCGCGGCTTTCAACAACGAGTTTGGCCGGCCCAATTTGCTGGGTTACTTCCGCGAGTACGAGCAGGGTCTGAGTTACTCGGTGGTCGATGCCGCTGGCCTTGCAGCGCAGCAGCAAGAGCAGCGCGGCTACCACAAGCCGATCATGATCGCCGGCGGCCTGGGCGTGATCGACGCCACGCAGACGCACAAGATTGAGTTCCCGGCGGGCAGTTTGCTGATCCAGCTCGGTGGCCCCGGCATGCGCATTGGCATGGGCGGCAGCGCCGCCAGTTCGATGGCGACCGGCGCGAATGCGGCGCAACTTGACTTTGATTCGGTGCAGCGCGGCAACCCCGAGATCGAGCGCCGGGCTCAGGAGGTCATCAACCAGTGCTGGCTGCTGGGCAATGGCAGTGCAGACGGGGAGGGCGCAGTCCCAGGCAACCCGATTCTGGCGATCCATGACGTGGGCGCGGGTGGTTTGAGCAACGCCTTCCCGGAGCTTACCAACGACGCCGGGCGCGGTGCCCGCTTCGACCTGCGCGCCGTGCCACTGGAAGAATCCGGCCTGGCGCCGAAAGAAATCTGGTGCAACGAGAGCCAGGAGCGCTACGTGCTGGCCATTGCGCCCGAGTCTTTGGCGCTGTTCACCGCCCTGTGCGAGCGCGAGCGCTGCCCGTTTGCCGTGGTCGGCGTCGCGACTGAAGCGCGCCAATTGGTCGTGACGGATAACTCCGTTCGCCCTGAGCTTGTCGAAGGGTTAGCTTCGCCCGTTCGTCGGGCTCACGACGGGCCAGGCTCAGCCCGAACGGAACCCGAGGACATGCCGGTAGATATGCCGATGAACGTGCTGCTGGGCAAGCCGCCCAAGATGCACCGCGACGTCAAAACCGTGGCGCGCACCTTTGCACCCGTCAACCTGACCGGTGTCGATCTGCAAAAAGCCTGCATCGACGTGCTGGCTAGTGCGACCGTGGCGTCCAAGCGTTTTCTGATCACCATCGGCGACCGCACCGTGGGCGGTTTGAGCCACCGCGACCAGATGGTCGGACCGTGGCAGGTGCCGGTGGCCGATTGCGCCGTGACGCTGGCGGATTTCAAAGGCTTTGCCGGTGAGGCCATGAGCATGGGCGAGCGCACGCCGCTGGCGAGCGTCAACGCGCCAGCCAGCGGGCGCATGGCTGTGGCCGAGGCCATCACCAATTTGCTGGCGGCGCCGATTGAACTGCCCCGCGTCAAGCTGTCGGCCAACTGGATGGCTGCGTGTGGCGAGCCGGGCGAGGATGCCGCGCTTTACGCGACGGTGAAAGCCGTCGGACTGGAACTGTGCCCCGCTTTGGGTATTTCCATCCCCGTCGGGAAAGATTCACTTTCCATGCGCACGCAGTGGACAGACGAGGAGGGCGCCAAAAAAGTGATCTCCCCCGTGTCCCTGATCGTGACCGCCTTTGCCACCCTGCCTGACGTGCGCGGCACCTTGACGCCACAACTGAACGCGACAGAGGACACAACGCTGTTGCTGGTCGACCTGGGCCGGGGCCAAAACCGCATGGGTGGCAGCATACTGGCGCAAACGCTGGGGCAAGTGGGCGACGAAGTGCCGGATCTGGATCACCCGCAAGACCTGGTGAACCTGGTCAACGCCGTGAACGCCTTGCGTGCGCAAGGCCAGGTTTTGGCCTACCACGACCGCAGCGACGGCGGCCTGTTTGCTGCGGTGGTGGAGATGGCGTTTGCCGGCCACATCGGCGTCGCGCTCAACGTGGACATGCTGGTGTTGGAGGGCGACGGCATCACGGACAGCCGCATGGACTACGGCGACGCCAAAAACTGGGCCGGCCAGGTCAGTGGCAGGCGCGAAGAGCTCACGCTCAAAGCCCTGTTCAGCGAAGAGCTGGGTGTCGTGCTGCAGGTCCGCACCGTGCAACGCAACGAGGTCATGCAGACCCTGCGTGACCATGGCTTGAGCAAATACAGCCATGTCATCGGCAAGACCCGCCCGGTCGACTCGACCATTCGGGACGGCGTCGGCGAGGTGCAGGTCTGGCGCGACGCCAAAGTGGTGTTCAGCGCCAAATTGCAGGACCTGCACCAGGTCTGGGATGCCACCAGTTGGAAGATCTGCCAGCAACGCGACAACCCGGCCTGCGCCGAAGCCGAGCACGCTAGCGCCGGCGACCCGCAGGACCCGGGTTTACACGTCAAATTTATAGAAAATAAGGCTCTAGCCCCCGTAGAATATGCGCAAGTAGCTACTAAATCAGTAGCAAATATGGCAAGCCCCGCGCTCATGCTGACGCGCCCCAAAGTGGCCGTGTTGCGCGAGCAGGGCGTGAATTCCCACGTCGAGATGGCCTACGCCTTCACCGAGGCCGGTTTCGAAGCCTTTGACGTGCACATGACCGACCTGCAGAGTGGCCGCGCCAATCTGGCCGACTTCAAGGGTGTCATCGCCTGCGGTGGCTTCTCTTATGGCGACACGCTGGGTGCCGGTATTGGCTGGGCGCGCTCCATCACCTTTAACTCCGTGCTGGCCGAGCAGTTCAAGGCCTTTTTTGGCCGTTTGGATACCTTCGGCCTGGGCGTGTGCAACGGTTGCCAGATGTTCGCCGAGCTGGCCGACATCATTCCCGGCGCCCAAGATTGGCCGCGCTTCACCACCAACCAGAGCGAGCGCTTCGAGGCGCGCCTGAGCATGGTCGAAGTGCTGGAATCCCCGTCGCTGTTCTTCAAAGGCATGGCGGGCAGCCGTTTGCCGATTGCGGTGGCGCACGGCGAAGGTTTTGCCAACTTCAAGTACCGCGGTAACGCGGCACGAGCCATTGCCGCCTTGCGTTTTACCGATAACCATGGTGCCGCGACCGAGGCCTACCCATTCAACCCGAACGGCAGCCCCGGCGGTTTGACGGCCGTGACCACGCTTGATGGCCGCTTCACCGCCATGATGCCGCACCCGGAGCGCGTGTTTCGCAATATCCAGATGAGCTGGACCAACGGTGACCCGTCGGCTTTGAGCCCGTGGATGCAGTTGTGGCACAACGCCCGAAGGTGGGTGGACTGATCGTCAGCCGGGAATATCGACCCTGATCCCACACGGTGCAGCCATGGAACTTATTGGTCGACAAGCTGCGCAAATTCTCAGGCACCCCGGCGCATTCGCCATCCGCACGCTGAAGGGATTTCGCGCCAATCAGGGCCTGCTGCTGGCCGGGGCGGTCGCGTATTACGCCTTGCTGTCGATTGTGCCGATGCTCATCCTCACGGTGATAGCGCTATCGCACTTTGTCGATCAGGCGGCGCTGCTGCAGTCCCTGGGCCGATACCTTGAATGGCTGGTGCCCGGACAGTCCGGGGTGATCATTGCCGAACTCGCGAACTTCCTGCTGCACCGCGATGTTCTCAGCTGGGTGTTGCTGGCCAGCATGCTGTTTTTCAGTTCGCTCGCTTTCACGGTGCTGGAGAACGCCATGTCGGTGATCTTTCATCACCGTGTGGCGATACGCCGGCGCCACTTCCTGATCTCGGCCGTGATTCCCTATGCGTACATCCTGTCGCTCGGGCTTGGGCTGCTGCTGGTGACGCTGGTGGCGGGCAGCCTGCAGGCGATCGGCCAGCAGCGGGTGGAGTTTTTGTGGCGCAGTTGGTCACTCGGTGGCGTGTCCGGCGCGCTGCTGTACTTGCTTGGCCTCGCCGGGGAGATCTTTGTGCTCACCTCGGTGTACCTGGTGATGCCGGTCGGCCGGCTGTCGCTGCAGCACGCACTGCTGGGCGCGGTTGCTGCGGCTTTGATGTGGGAAGTCTCACGCCATGCACTCGTGTGGTATTTCACGACGCTGTCCCAGATTGGCGCTGTCTACGGGTCGCTGACCACCGCGATCGCGGTTTTGCTGAGTCTTGAGCTGGCGGCGACGCTGCTGTTGCTGGGCGCGCAGGTGATTTCCGAATACGAGCGCCTCGCGCTTGAGCAGCTCGACGCAGCACCGCAGCCCTTCACGACCCGCTCCCCCTAGGTGCGTCCGGGTCGACTCGCCGCAGGTCCCGCGCCAGGGCGCGGATGGCGTCCTCCTCCAGCGTTTCTTTCTCAAGCAGCGCACGCGCGCCGCGTTCCAGCACGTCGCTGTTGGCGCTCAGGATGACCGTGGCATGCTCAAAGCCGTCCATCACGATGCTGCGAATCGCCGCGTCGATATGGCGTTGAGTTTCTTCCGACAGGCGCGCGCCTTGCGGCAAGAGGCCGGGCGGCAGATCAAGCATTTGCTGCTGGCGCTGCGGCTCAAAGGCCACAAAACCCAGGTCTTCATCCATGCCATAACGGGTGACCATGTCATGGGCGATGTCGCTGGCCTTGGCCAGATCATCGGCCGCACCGGTGGACAGCACGCCGAACACCAGCTTCTCGGCGGCCCGCCCTGCCAGCAGCACCGAGACTTTTTGCTCCAGCTCGGGCCGCGTCATCAGGTAGCGGTCTTCGGTTGGGCGCTGAATGGTGTAGCCCAATGCGCCAATGCCGCGCGGGATGATCGACACCTTGTGCACCGGGTCGGTACCGGTTTGCGCCAGCGCGACCAGGGCATGGCCCATCTCGTGGAAGGCCACCGCCTCGCGCTCTTTCGGGTTGAGCACGCGGCTGCGGCGCTCCAGGCCCGCCACAATGCGCTCCACCGCCGCTGTGAAATCAGGCAAGCTCACCTGATCCGCCTTGCGCCGGGTGGCGACCAGCGTCGCCTCGTTCACCAGGTTGGCCAGGTCGGCCCCAGTGAAGCCTGGGGTCAGCGCCGCCACGTCTTCAAGTTTCAATGCGGCGTCGAGTGTGGTCTTGCGCACATGCACCTTGAGGATGTCAATGCGGCCTTTGCGGTCGGGCCGGTCGACCAGCACCTGGCGGTCAAACCGACCGGCCCGCAGCAACGCCGGGTCCAGGATTTCGGGCCGGTTGGTGGCCGACAGAATGATCAGGCCCACGGACGAGTCAAAACCATCCATTTCCGAGAGCAACTGGTTCAGGGTCTGCTCTTTCTCGTCATGGCCACCCAGGCCGGGGAAGGCGCCACGGGCGCGGCCCAGCGCATCAAGCTCGTCGATGAAGATGATGGCCGGCGCCATGCCGCGCGCTTGTTCAAACAGATCGCGCACCCGGGCCGCGCCCACGCCGACAAACATCTCGACAAATTCGCTGCCCGAGATCGAGAAGAAAGGCACGCCCGCTTCGCCCGCCACGGCCTTCGCCAACAAGGTCTTGCCGGTGCCGGGCGGACCCACCAGCAACACGCCTTTGGGGATGTGCGCGCCCAGGCGCCCATACTCCTGCGGATGTTTGAGGAAATCGACCACCTCTTCAAGTTCGTGGCGGGCCTCGTCCACCCCGGCGACGTCGGCAAAGGTGATGCCGGTGTTGGTCTGCATGTAAATTTTGGCGCGACTCTTGCCAACTGACAAAAAGCCGCCCATGCCCTGCTTGTTGGCAAAGCTGCGAAACAAAAAGAACCACAGCCCAAAGAACACCAGGGCCGGCACGATCCACGAGAGCAGGTCGCGCAAAAACGTGTTGTCCACAACCCGGCTGTAGGGCACGTTGTATTTTTCCAGGCGCGCCGCCAATTCGGGCTCGACCCGCACCGCCGCCAGCGTCGTCTTGTTGCCCTCCGGTGTTTTCAGCCGACCGGTCACCGTGCGCTCGGAAATCGTGACGTCGGCGATGCGCTCTTCAGTGAGCGCTTTTTCGAACTCGCTGTAGGGCACGGTCTGCACCTGGCTGGCGCTTTGCCAGAAGTTCTGCAGCAGCACCAGCAGCATCAGCGCAATCAGCCAGTAACCCACATTCCAGGTATTTTTCTTGTTCAATTCAGGCCCCCAAGACCGTGCTTGTTGAAACCGTTAGACTACGCCCGGTATTTGGCGTGCCCATGACAAATCTCAAGTGTGCTGTTGTCAGACTTCATAGCATTCATGTCTGCGGCTCTGCTGTCGCGTTGACTCTTGAGGAGGGATAGGACATGGCACAAAATTCACAAAGCCTGACACTGGCCCGGGCACAGGCGCCGGGCAGTCGGTTGACCGTGCGCTCTGGCAAGCGCCTCTTTTTGCAACTGGAGTTGGGGTGATGGACCAGATGGCTGCTTCGGTGAGACCGGAGCTTGACCTGCTGACCCGCCTTCTGGCGCGCCTGCAACCGCACTTTGACATTCCCCTGCGGCTGGTCTTGTGGAACGGCGCGCAGCATGATCTGGGCACTGATCCGCTGGTGACGGTGCAGCTGTCGGGGCCGCGCGCCTTGCGGCATTTTTTGCCCCCCAGCCTGGACAATCTGGCCGAAGGCTACGTCAGCGGCCAGTTTGATGTGCTGGGCCGGGCGCAGGATATTGTGGATGTTGCGTCCAGGCTGGCCGAAACCGGCGTGCCCATGCGCGGCCGCTTTGGGCGCTTGTTCAATCCGGCGCGCCACGACCGAGCGCGGGATGCGCGCGCCATTGAGCAACATTACGATGTTTCCAACGACTTTTATCGCCTCTGGCTGGACGAGGCCATGGTCTATTCCTGCGCCTATTTTCCGAGTGGCACCGAGACACTGGCCGCAGCACAGACGGCCAAGCTTGATCACATTTTGACCAAGCTCATGCTCCAGCCAGGCGAGCGGCTGCTTGACATCGGTTGTGGCTGGGGCGCCTTGGCCATGCGTGCCGCGCAAAAATTTGGTGCGAAGGTGGTGGGTGTCACCTTGTCAAAAAACCAATACACGCTGGCGTGTGAGCGCGTCGAGCAGGCTGGTTTGGCCGGCCAGGTTGAGATCAGATTACAGGACTACCGCGATATTGACGAGCGCGATGGACTGTTTGACAAGATCACCTCGGTGGGTATGTTCGAGCACGTCGGACTCCTTCATCTGCCGTCGTATTTCGCCAAAATAAGCGCCCTGCTCAAGGACGGCGGGCTGGTGCTGAACCACGGCATTACCTCGACCGATCCGGACAGCGGGGAATGCCCCTTGGGGGCGGCCAGTTTCATTGAAAAATACGTGTTTCCCAATGGTGAATTGCCCCATGTCAGCAAAGCGCTCAAGGACATGCAAAGCGCCGGGCTCGAAGCGCTTGATGTGGAATGTCTGCGCCGCCACTATGCCCGCACGCTGGCCTTGTGGTCGGACAACTTTGAGAGTCAAAGTGACGCGATTCGCAGCAAGGTGAGTGAGACCACGTACCGCGTCTGGCGCATTTACCTGGCGGGTTGCGCGCATGCCTTTGCGCAAAATTGGGTGTCGATCTACCAGGTGCTGGCGTGCAAGGCCGGCACCAGCGAGGCGCTCAATCCAACGCCTTGGTCACGCGCTTACATGTACCCAAACAGTCAGTCCCATTGACAATTCTCAATCCATTCAGACTGCGATTGACTATACTGAAACGGTACTTCGCAAGGAACGCCGGAAGGCGTGCCAACCGGGTACGATGCTGGGGGGTTCAAGCAATTGAACCGAGTCTTGATGCTCAACATCAAGACGGATGAGGACGTCCCCAGACGCGTCAGCCTGACACGCTGACCTGGGTTCCTCGCCACCACCGCCAGCCCCTCAAAAAGGCTGGCGGGTCTTTTGGTGCTTAGGATCGGGGACGCAGCTTCGTCCAGCGACCTAGGAATGGGCCTGAAGAAACTTTCCGATCTCTCCAAACGCTTCCTGACCTTCCGGCAAATCCGGGTGATAGATCTGCCAGACATGGACCATATGGCGCCAGGTCTGAAAGGTGACGGGCGAACCGGCCGCGATGGCCTTATTGACGTAGCGTCGGCTGTCGTCGAATAGCATCTCGGACTCGCTGGCCTGCACCAGCAAGGGCGGCAGTCCCGACAGATCGCCAAAGACCGGTGACAGAACCGGGTCACTGGGACGCAGGCGATTTTGCAGCCAGGTGGCCCACAGCAGCACAGTGCGGGGAATCCTGGTCAGCGGCTTGAACAGCGGCCCCAGCATGGGATCGGTGTCGAGATTGTTTTTCAGGCTCGGGCTGCCCAGGGTGGCATCGGTGGCGGGCGACAAGGCCACGGCGGCATTGGGCGCACGCAGGCCCTGGTCGCGCACCCAGGCGATCAGGGACAGCGTCAGGTTGCCACCGGCAGAATCTCCGGCCACAAAAATGGCACTGGCCGCCTCTGGACCGGCGGGCCCATGGTCGAGCAGCCAGCAGTAGGCGGTACGGCAATCCTCGATGCCCGCCATGCGTGGATGTTCCGGCATCAGCCGATAGTCGATGGCCAATACGGCAGCATTGGCGACTTCGGAAAATTTGCGCGTCAGTCGGCGGTGGCTCTTGGGGCTGCCCATGGTGTAGGCCCCGCCATGGATGTAGAGCAGGCGGCGTCGATGATCAACTCCGGCTGCCAGCACCCATTCGGCAGGGACGCCGGATGCGTTGACGGCGATGACCTGGGTCGTCGGATCGCTGTCAGCGAACAGGTTGTCCATGTAGTTACGCAGCAGGGCCAGATGCTGGCTGCGCGGCGTGCTCTTGAGCGTTGTGGCAATGCCGCCGAGCGAGGTCACCACCGCCTGGTGCGCTTCACTGGGCGCAGCGTCGATCAGATGGCGCTGGCCGGCGGGCTGATCAAAAGCGCTCAGGTCAGCGCCTTGCAAATAGAAGGCCCCGATGACCCAGACGGCCATGACCAGCGCCAGCACCCACAGCAGTATTTCAGTCACTTTGGATTTACTTGGTGATCTTGCTGTTCTTGGGGTAGCCCAAGCGGGCCAGCGCCTGTTTCACGCGCGCATCAAACGCGTCACTGACGCTGTTGATACTGTCGTCGACCACTTTGCTGGCGTCATTGATGCGATGCTTGAGCATGTCGGCGTTGCTGTCGATGGTGCCGCGAGCCTGGGATTCCATTTTTTCACCGGCCTTGACCAAGGCCTCAAAGGCTTTCTCGCCTTTGGTTCCGGTCGAGGTCGTGACCTTGGCCAGTGCACCCAGGCCCGCGAGCCAGATGGCGCGCTGCGAATCGATCAATTTGAGTGAGGCATCCCGCGTCAAGTGCACGACCGAGCTCACTTTTCTGCGACCTTGCGTGGCCACCTGTTTCAGGGTGGTGGTCTTGGCTGGCGCATGCGCCCTGGTTTTTGCCGCTGGGGCCTTCGACCTTGGTTTGCTGACTGCTTTGACGACAGCCGCTTTGGCAGCGACAGTCTTGTTTGCCAGTGTCTTTGCGGTTTTTTTGGCAGTGCTTGTGGTTTTCGAAGCCATGAAAAATCCCCTTGTTCAGTGATGAAACCGGCCACCAATTAAATGCATGGCGGCATTGCGAGGGCAAGTATCCATCAGCTCCTCTAGGGAAGGCACCTTAACTTGGGATCAACCGACTGAGCTGTTCAGGGGTCGCTTGGGAAAGAAGTTGATGGGCACTTCACCCAGCCCTGGCGCGAGGGACTTGATGGTTTGCTGCAACACCGAATTTTTGATCGTGCCCATGACATGCATTTCACACGGCTTGCAGTCAAAGCGCAGGGTGAGTTTCTCGCGTCCGTTGATGAGCTGTAATGGCTCGGCCTTCACCGTGCCCTGCACGCCGACCACGCCCTTGGCCTGTTTGGGGCACAAGCTCAACGAAAAACGCACGCAGTGCTTGGTGATCATCAGGCTGACTTCACCCAGTTCTTGCGCTGCTTCAAAAGCGGGCGCAACCACCTTGACGCCGTGGCGTGCGTAAAAGGCATGGGATGCCTGGTTGAAAACATTGGCCAGATAGCTCAGTGTGTCTTCAGGGTAGGGTGCTGGCGGCTCGACGGCAGCGGCGCGTGGCAGTCGCCTGAAGGCTTTGGCGCGTGCGGTTTCCAGTGCCTCCAAAGCGTCCCGGCGCAATGGGTTGAGGACGGACGGGGGCACAAACCAGGCTTGTGAAAATTCCACCTGCACCGTCAGCGCCGTAAAAATGCTGCTGCCCATTTTGCTGAGGTGCTCGCGCAGGCTCGCGTTGGCGACTTCCCTGTCCTTGGCCAGTGTGCCGGTCAGGGTGGCGTGGGCAGTGGCCGTCACGCCGTCTTCGTCGGTCAGGCTCAAGGCCAGGCCTTGTGGTGTATCTGCCAGATGTAGCCAAACGCCAATGCGCCGGTCGCTTGATTTCTTCTCCAGGCCGCGCACCCACTCGGTATCGCGGTTGCGGTTGACTTCCACGCCTCTGCGCAGGTCCTTCAGATCACTCAAGGCGTCTTTGGGAAACACGCGCCAGCGGCCCTTGGCAGCGTTGAGGCTTTCAGCCCGGTTGATGGCCAGGCCGACCAGCTCTTTTTGCAAGTCGTAGTAACAAAGACCGTCGCCGTTGTGCAAGGCCTGCGCCGGATCGCTCAAAGCCAGTTCCACCCAGTTGGGGCCGACCTGGGTCACGAAACCAATGGGTTGGCCGGGATTCTTGGGCGTGTCAAACGCGCCAATGTCCGCCTGACGGCCTTGCACAAAATAATCGGTGAACTCGCGGTTGAAGTTCTGGTTCGGGTCCGGTGTGAAGCTGAATGTGGTGCTGCCGCTGGAGGCGCGCGCCAAAGGCTGCTTGGAGGTCTGGCGTTCTTCAATCAGGGCATCCAGTAGCTTGCGGTAATGGGCCGTGATATTTTTCACGTAGCCCATGTCCTTGTAGCGGCCTTCAATCTTGAAGCTGCGAATCCCTGAGTCCACCAAGGCCGCCAGGTTGTCGCTCTGGTTGTTGTCTTTCATGGACAGCACGTGTTTGTCGTGCGCCACAAAACGACCTTTATCGTCAACCACCTGATAGGGCAGGCGGCAGGCCTGGTTGCATTCGCCCCGGTTGGCACTGCGCCCGGTGTGGGCGGCGCTGATGTAGCACTGGCCGCTGTAGGCCACGCACAGTGCGCCATGAACAAAAAACTCCAGCGTGCAGCGCGCCGGGTCGGTCACGGCACGGATGGCCAGGATTTGCGGCAGGGAGAGTTCGCGCGCCAGCACAATTTGCGACAGACCCACGTCCTGCAAAAAACGGGCTTTCTCTGGTGTGCGAATGTCGCACTGCGTGCTGGCATGAAGCTGGATCGGCGGCAGGTCGATCTGCAGCAAGCCCATGTCCTGGATGATCAGGGCATCCACTCCCGCGTCATACAGTTGCCAAACCAGCTTGCGCGATGGCTCCAGCTCGTCATCGCGCAGAACGGTGTTGAGCGTGACGAAGACACGGCTGTTGAAGCGGTGGGCATGGCGCGTCAGCCGGGCGATCTCGGTGACGCTGTTGTCCGCATTGGCGCGCGCGCCAAAGGACGGACCCCCGATGTAAACGGCATCGGCACCGTGGTTGACGGCTTCGATGCCAATGTCGGCGTCACGCGCCGGGGCTAACAGTTCGAGTTGATGGTCAAGCAGTGACATAGGCCCGATTATCCCCGGACCCCATGGCGTTTAAAGCGTCTTGAACCAATGAGTTATCGTTACACCATGACGCATCAACCCTTAACCCGTGCTGCCACCTCATCGTCCCTCCGATTTGACGCCGTGGACGCCCTGCGCGGCTTGGCGATGGTCTGGATGACCCTCTTTCATTTCAGTTTCGACCTGAACCAGTTTGGCTACATCAAGCAGGATTTTTACCATGCCCCGCTGTGGACCTGGCAGCGGACCGTGATCGTGAGCCTGTTTTTGTTTTGTGCCGGACTGGGGCAAGCCATTGCCGTGGCGCAGGGACAGCGTTGGCCACGCTTCTGGCGCCGCTGGGCGCAAATATTGGGCTGCGCGCTGCTGGTCACGGTTGGCTCCTGGTGGATGTTCCCGCAAAGTTATATCTACTTTGGTGTCCTGCACGGCATGGCGCTGATGCTGATCATTGCACGCCTGACCGCGCATTGGGGCGGGCGTTTGTGGTGGCTGGGTGGCGGCGCAATTGCTATTCAATTGATAGCTTCTTACGCCCTTCAGACGGGGGCTACAGCCCAATTGGCTGAAATGTTGAATTCCCCCCAACTGAACTGGCTGGGCTTGATCACACGCAAACCCATTACCGAAGACTACGTGCCGCTGCTGCCCTGGCTGGGCGTGATGTGGTGGGGTGTGGCGGCCGGGACCTGGTTAACGCGCCGCGGCGCCGCTTTGTCATGGCCCCTGCCCGCGGCGTTCAAACCGCTGGCGATGCTGGGGCGTTGGAGTCTGAGCTATTACATGCTGCACCAGCCGGTGTTGCTGGGCGGTCTGATGGCCGTCGGATGGTTGGCAACTTTGTCTTTATGAAACATTTGGCCTCCGTGATGCTTGCCCTGCGTACGAGGTTGCGGGACGTTTTCCGCATCTCTGACTGGCAGGTGATGCTATTGTGGTCGATCCCGGCCGGTCTGCTGGGCGCATTGGCCACTGAGCTGTTCCGCTCGGCACTGTTCGGACTGGACCGACTGGTCTTGGGGCAAGGTGGCAGTCTGGTGGCCATCGCGGTCCATTTGCCGCCCTGGCTGCGGGTGCTGGTTCCCACCGTCGGCGGCCTGCTGGCGGGCGGACTGCTGATGTTGGCCCTGGCTCGCGGCCAGGCCGCGCCCAAGACCAAAGGCGACTACATGGAAGCAACGGTCTTGGGTGACGGCTGCATTCCGGTACGGCTCAGCCTGATCCGTAGTGGCTCTTCGCTGATCAGCATTGCCAGCGGCGGCTCGATTGGGCGTGAAGGCTCCATGGTGCAACTGGCGGCACTCAGCGCTTCATTGCTTGGGCGGCTACGGCATTTTCCGGTCGATCGGCTTCGCTTGCTGGTCGCGTGCGGTGCGGCCGCCGGGATCACGTCGGCCTACAACGCGCCGATTGCAGGGGCTTTTTTTGTAGCTGAAGTCGTGTTGGGCTCGATGGCCATGGAAAGCCTAGGGCCGATCATGGTGGCGTCCGTGGTTGCGAACATCACGATGCGCGAATTTCCTGGCTATCAGGCCCCCTATGTGATGCCGGCATTTCCGTCGGGGGCAGGCGTGGAAGTGTTGCTGTTTGTCGTTTTGGGGATTTTCGTGGGGGGTGCCTCGGCCGTGTTTTTGCGCGGCTTGAGTTCCCGTCGCCGAATGTTTGAACGTCTGAGCCTGCCATTGCCGCT
>NZ_JBAQMD010000051.1:0-8561 GCF_049302455.1 Rhodoferax ferrireducens
CGCGTACACCAGCCGCCAGCCGCGCGACTCGATAAAACGCGCCTGCTGGAAAAACGGCCGGCGCACCACGAAGGACCAAGTGCTGGAAAACACCGTGCTCATGCCGCCGATGCGCCCGGTCAACACGAACAGCAGCGCCGCACCCGAGCCAATGATGAGCCCGCCCAGCAGATAGTGCTGCCAGCCGAGGGGGAATAGAGAAAGTGAAAGGTTCATGGGGGAGGATTATCCGTGGGTGGATTACTTGGGATCTGACTCCGATGCGCGGGTCCACACCAGCAGGAGGTTATTGGCCGGCATGGCATGCCGGGCGGTCAGCTGCAGGCCGGCGCGGGTGGCTTCTTGCGCGACCTCTTCACGCCCGCGAATGCCCCAGTCGGGACTTTGCGCGCGCAGGCTTTGGTCGAACGCCAGGTTGCCCGCGGCGGTCGGCACCTCGTCTTCCAGATACGGCCCGTAGGTGACGAGCAGGCCGCCCGGCGCCAGGTGCCGGGCACTGCCGCGCATCAACCCGGCGCAGCTCGTCCACGGCGAGATGTGCAGCATGTTGGCGCAGTAGATCAGGTCAAACTGGGCGTCCTCTGCCAGCCAGCGCGGCGCCATCACGTCCAGCAGCAAGGGCGTGCGCACCTGGGTCAAGCCCTGCTGGGCCACGTGCTGGGCGATGACGCTTAAAGCGCCGGGCTGGGCGTCGGTGGGCTGCCAGGTCCAACGCGGCAGATGGGCGGCAAACCAGATGACATGCTGGCCGGTCCCCGAGGCAATCTCCAACGCGCTGCCGCGTTCGGGCAACATCTGGCGAAGCACTTCGAGGATGGGCTGCTGGTTGCGCTCGGCCGCGGGGCTGAAGTCGGCTTGTGACATGGTGTAAGTGTAGAGATCAGGGTTTGTTAACGAAAGTGGGCTGTAGCCCCCGTGTAATAAGCACATTAAGCTATATAAACTGTAGCATACCCCGTTCGATGCTGAATGCCCGGCGCAAGCAGTTTGTGGAAAACCAGCCTACCATGATGCCATCCCCAACTCAATGAATGGAAAAAAATGACTGACCATAATCTGTTTGAAACGTTCCATCTGGGCAAGCTCTCCCTGAGTAATCGTCTGGTGATGAACCCGATGACTCGTTGCCGTGCCGACGCCGCTGGCGTGCCCAACCCGTTGATGGCCGAGTACTACGCCCAGCGCGCCAGCGCCGGCTTGATCATTACCGAGGGCATCGCCCCCAGCGCCAACGGCAAGGGCTACGCCCGCATACCGGGCCTGTGGAGCAGCGCGCAAGTGCAGGCGTGGAAGGCCGTGACCAGCGCCGTGCACGCCGCCCAGGGCGTGATCTTTGCCCAGCTCATGCACTCGGGGCGCGTCAGCCACCCGGCCAACATGGCCGCAGGCACGAAGATCGTGGCGCCCAGCGCCATTGCCCTGGCCGGCCAGATGTACACCGACGCGCTGGGCCTGCAGGACTACCCGGTGCCGCAAGCCATGACGGAGGCCGACATCGCCCAGGCCAAAGCCGAGATCGTGCAAGCCGCCAGGAACGCCATTGCCGCCGGGTTTGACGGCGTCGAACTGCACGGTGCCAACGGCTACTTGCTGGAGCAATTTCTCAGCCCCGACACCAACCAGCGCACCGACGCCTGGGGTGGCAGCGTGGAAAAACGCATGCGCTTTGTGCTGGAAGTGGCGCGCGAGACAGCGGCCGCCATCGGTGGCGACAAGCTGGGCATTCGCCTCTCGCCCTATGGCACCAACGCGGGCATGGGCGCCTACCCCGAGGTGGAAGAAACCTATTTGAAACTGTTGCCGCTGCTGGCCGATGCCGGCCTGGTCTACGTCCACATTGCGGACCATGCCGCCATGGGCGCGCCGCCGGTGCCGCTGGCTTTCAAGCAGGCCCTGCGCAAAGCCTGGCCGCGCACCTTTTTCATCGGCGGCAGTTTCGAGCAGGCTTCGGGCCAGCAGGCCGTGCACGATGGCTTGGTGGACCTGGTCGGCATGGGCCGCGCCTTTCTGGCCAACCCGGATCTGGTGGCGCGTTTCAAAAAGGGTTTGCCACTCAATGCGCCCGATGCCGACACCTTCTTCACACCGGGCGCCAAAGGCTACACCGACTATCCGGTGGCTGCGGTCTGAGAAAGCCCGTGAGCGCCATGGCAGGCGAGTTACGTTTGGCTACGTTCTTCACGTGCATGCTGTAGACGGTTCGCAGGGAACTGCGTTTAATAGGCACAAAGGCAATTCGTGCCTCGTTAAGGAGAAATCTATGAAGACAGCCATCATGGTCAACCGTTCCGTCTTTCTGGCGGGTGCCACGGCAACACTGGCAATTGCTGCCCTGGTTTTTGCCGATTCTGCCCAGGCCAGAGACAACGTGTACTGGTCAGTGGGTGTGGGTGCGCCTGGGGTGGCGGTGAATGTGGGCAATGCAGGTCCGGTGTATATGCAGGCGGCGCCCGTCTATACCGTCTATATTGAGCCAGAGCCGATTTATTATGAGCCGCGCCCCGTGTATGTCAGGCCTGCACCGATCTATGTTCAACCGCAGGTCTACTACGGTCGCCCCCAAGGCTGGAACAAGCACCATGGCCCGCGATTTGTGCAGGCAGGGGGCTACGGCGGTGGCTATTACGACCGGAGCTATGCGCCGGTGTCACGGGTTTATTACCAGCGAGAAGGCCGGGGCGACGGCCGGCATGACCGACGACATGAAGATTGACGCTAACGTTGGTTAGCGCCATGTGAGCTTCCCGCGAGCCCTGCAGCCGCGCCGTCAATACCGGGTAAGTCTCTGCTTGTCCTACACGGCGTTAACCGATGCAGGGCAACAATGAACTCTCTGAGTTCATCTACAAAGTCGGGAAACCCTATGAAACCCAAACTCTTCACTGCTTCATTATTGGCATCAGCCTTGTTCGTCGGACTGGGGCTTTCTCCGGTCATGGCGCAAGGCACCAACACGCCTCGTATTGACCAGGCGCAGCAAGCGATCAGTGCGCGCATCCAGCAAGGCCTGGCGTCCGGCCACATCACGCCGTCCGAGGCGCGCGAGCTCTATCGCCGGGATCGCGACATTGAAATTCGCGAAAGCCGCTTCAAGTCGGATGGCCGGGCCACTGCGCAGGAGCGTCAGCAGTTGCGCGCCGATGTGGATGCCCTGAGCGCCGACGTTGAACGCATGATCAGCAACCGCGACGTGGTCGGGCAGTCCGGCAGCACGCCGGGCATCGACAGCCGTCAGGTCAATATCAGCGAGCGCATCGACGAAGGTGTCCGCTCTGGTCACATCAGCCAGCGCGAAGCGCGTCGCTTGTACAGCCGCGAGCGCGACATTGCACGCCTTGAGGCCCGCTTCAAGCGTGACGGTGTCGTTACCCCGCCGGAACGCCGTCAACTGCGCAATGCACTTACGAAATTGCGCAACGACGTGGAGCGGATGATTCGCAAAGACCCCCGCGGTCGGGGTTATTAATCACCCTTCAGGCGCTCACCGCGCCTGAGCCTGCTACGCCATCAAGCCCAGCTTGGCGCTGAGTTCAGCGGCATCGGGCGCTGCGCACACGGTGTTGTGCTGTTCTGTGAACGGTCCGCCACCGGGTAGCACGTTGCCCGCGGCGTCATAACCAACGGCCTTGAATTTCCAGGCGCTGCCAATGTGCTTGAGATTGCCCACGTGTGATCCATCGGGCAGGTGCACGCTGCGCACATCGGCGTTGACAAAGGTGAGTGTGAGTGCGGCCACGGCCAAGTCAGTGGGTGACAAACTCGTAAGCCACGTCTTCGCTCTCCACCATGTCCAGGATGTCGTTCAGGACATCGTTGTCCTCCGTGCTGCTCCAGGTTTCCTCGGGGTTGCTGGCGAACAGCGGCTCGATGGCAAGGTCCAGAAACTGCTTGTTGGGGAGCTTCAACACATGCCCGCCTTCAGACGTTTCGACCAGTTCCCAGTCATCCGGGACTGACATTTCCAGTTTGATGGTGACGTTGAGTTTCTTCATGGTGTTCCTTTGTGGCTAAGGCCGCAAGGTTAACCCAAGGCGCGCCGAGAATTCCTAAACGGGGTTTGTCTTGCCCGGTTGCGCAGCTTCCTTGGCGTACAGCTTGGCCGCGATGTAGTCACCGTGGCTGACGTGCAGCAAACCGGCAATTTTGCTGATCAGGTGGTTTTCGTTGGCATCCAGGTGCCCGTCTGCATAGGCGACTTGCCACATGTATTCCACGACCTGGATTTTTTGGGCCTGCGTGAACTGGTCGTTCATCGCGCTGGTAAAACGAAAGTAGTCGTTGGCGCTCTTGGCGGTGTGTTCCGCTTGCGCCAGCAGTCGGGCCAGTTCATCGTCGCTCAAGGCAAACTTGTTGCGCAGTGCCGTCACGGTGGCGGTGCGCTCCATGGCGGTGACGTCGGCGTCAGAGCGCATCACCTCGACCAGCAGCACGGCCGTAGCCAACTGCAGGCCGTGCGCCTCATCGAAGGTCGACTGGCCGTCGTCAGGCATGAAGAATTGGGTCAGCAGGTTTTTGAGTGGATTCAGCATGGCTCTGGTTGTTTGCGTCGCCTGTTTGGCGGCATGTTTCAGCTTGGACTGTACGGTGCGGGAAAGGTTGCACGGAAGTCTAACGCTGTCAATGAAATGAGTGTGAAATTGGCCTCTAGCCCCCGTGGAATATGGATAAGTAGCTATATAAATAGTGGCAACTGCTTATCGCATCGCAGCCACCATCGGCAAGAGGGACTTGCAGCGCGGGTAGTTGCTGCAACCCCAAAACGCCGCGCCGCCTTTGATTGGTGTGCGCTCCAGCAGCTTGATGCCACAGCTCGCGCAGGTGGGGCGCCAGTACTCGCCTTCATGCGCCACCGCCAATAGCGCTTGCTGTTGCTCCGGCGTGCGCTTGGCAATCAGTGCCAGCAGGGCAGGCCCGTCCATGGCGTTGATGCCGTTGTCTTTGGCGAACTGCTGCGCGTCCGTCGTGTAGGTGGACGTGGTGGCATAGGTGCCGCGCTTGAGCTGGTGCGAGGCCATCACGCCAAAGAACTCGCGGATCTCTTTCACCCCCACCGCCTTGCCCTGCCAGTGCTTGCACTGCACCTCTAGCCCCCGTGGAATATGCGCGAGTAGCTATAAAAATAGTAGCATCCGGTTGACCTCAACCTCGCTCTCTAGAATCCTGCCAACAGATTAATAAAGCACTTTGCCCACGGGCAAGTGAAACGGGAGTGCTACTTATGGCCTTCAGAGCCGCAGCACGTTGTTGCACAAACCTTTGGGCAGGGCGTCACCATGCGTTATGACGGAAGCCTGAAAAAATGGAATGCTGAGCGCGGCTTTGGATTCATCGTGGCTGACGATGGCGGGCAAGAGCTGTTTGCCCACATCTCCGCCTTTGCGCGCGACGGCCAATTGCCCACCGTGGGTGAGCGACTTTCGTTTGAGGTGGAGCCGGACCGTGACGGAAAGAAACGCGCTGTGCGGGTGCGTCGCGCGGGTGCCGTGCCGGCCGCGCGAGCCCACACCGCCAACCGCAGTTTCCGCGTCAGTCGAACCGGACGCAACCAACACAAGACAGGGTTTGGCAGCAAATTGATTGTCTTGGCTATCCTGGCGGCGCTGGGCTGGTTTGCGTACAGCAAGTACGCCAACTACGGGATGAAGATCCCATCAGCACCCGCCACGCGGGAGGAACCCGCACTCTCAACGCCTGCCGGGTTTCAATGCGATGGCCGCAAGCAATGCTCGCAAATGACCTCGTGCAAAGAGGCCAAAGCCTTCCTGAAAAACTGCCCGGGAATGGAGATGGACGGTAACCACGACGGCGTGCCCTGCGAGCAGCAGTGGTGCACTCATCCCTTCGCGGAGTGACGGCAGTTTGACTGGCGTTGTATAGTCATTTAGGCCTCTATCCACCGTGGAATAAGCTCAAGTAGCTATAAAAAATATAGCGATTTATCGTCAGGATAAAGCCAAGATTTGACTTTTCAACGTTGGCAGGTCTTGCTGGATGGTCTGCCAAACGATGGCATGGTCCACTGTGAAGTACCCGTGCGAAAGCGCGTTGCGCATTTCGTAGGCGAAGCCCCAAGGCACCTCCGCGTGCTCAGTGGCAAAGACTGGGTTGTTTTTTGCAACGTTGTTGCACGCCTCGCCAATCACTTCCAGGTTGCGGATCACGGCATCACGGGTTTTCCGATCTGCCATGAATGCCGCCAAATCCATCCCAGCGGTGTAGTCCTGAATGTTGCCGATGGCTTCCAGAATGTGCTGCAGGTAGTCTGCAACGCGCAACGTGTCCGCCCGACTCATACAGGCATGGCCTCGCGCAACACTTGATTCCGGAACTTGGATGGCAGGCCGTTGGGTGTGAGTACATCCACTTCCAGCCCCAGCAGGTTTTTCAACTCAAAGCGAATCGCGCCAATATCCATCATCGTTGTCTGCGGTGTGGGCTCCACCAGCAGATCGAGGTCACTGCCCGAAACATCGTCGCCGTGAAGCGCCGAGCCAAACACCCGCACGCCGCTGACATGGTGGCTCAGCGCAATCTCGCGGATGCGTGTGCGGTGCAGGGACAGGGCTTCAGAGGGGCGCATGGAGTGAAGTGTACTTCGGCAAGTTTCTCTGGAGTAGCGCAATGAAATAGGGCGATTCCAAACGAAGTTTTATATACGATTTAGGCCTCTAGCCCCCGTGCGATATACGCAAGAAGCTATAAAAATGGTAGCGACTGAAAGTTAGCCGCTGTCAAAGACTGCCGCTTCACCTTATCCCGCGTCTTGCCTTGCGGACTCTTCCACTCCAGCCGGCCATTGGCAGAGCGGCCCATGAGCGCCATGGTGGAAGAAGATCATGCTGCATACCTTTGTCCCATTCGAGTTACCCGATCGAATGTAAATACATGTTCGGTCGGAACTTCTGAGCAGCACCCGAATACGCGTCGGTAGTTGGGGCCATAGCCGTACCTGAGTTCAATATTTCCTGCGCAAATTGGGCAAACGGCGCTATAGCGAACCAGTCGGACATAGCGGTGGGCTGCATCTTTTGCCATGTCGAGTTGGACTGAATCTTCTTTTAAGGCCGCGAGCATGTCACCCGTCAAACAAATTCGATCCTCCACCAGCCACACCCAAGGACGAATGAGAAATTGCCAAGAAATCCACCCAAAAGTCGGTAAAGACAATAGCAGAACGAGGTCACTTGTTTGGAGCGGTCTATTGAAGTTCCGCATTTCAAAGATGAGATATCCGAAGAATAGAAAAAGACCGATGGTTGACAGCATCCATGCTGCCCACATCAGGCCGCGGCCTGATCGGGTAACAAAAGCACCTTGGCCCATGACAAACCGACCGAGCCAGCTTAGTTTGATGTCGCCCGGCGCGGTCACTTCATAGGTGATGTCTGCTTTAATCACCGCCATACCGTTGGACGCCAAGTCTTCCTGCGTATTTTGTGCACCGTAGGATTCCGCGCTGCCTTCAGGCGCTATTTCATATATCGAAAAATACCAGGGTGCGCGGTGATGGCCAGTTGAGTCACGCTTCACCAACCTCAGCGTTTGGGAATGACCATGCTTTAAAAAGAAGGCTTCGAGGTCGGCGCGGCGGCCATCCAAATATTTGGCGGGATTGGCTCGGTTAAACCACTGCTTGGCCGCGTCATATTCCCATACGCGGTCGGGTTGACACGTTTGCGCGACGTCCAAGACCTCGATCTCACGAAGCTGCTGATTCGCGTTGTCCGCTCTGGCAAGAGTCGCCGTTGCCATCATTTTCAGAATTTTCCAGACGTTCAAGTCTGATGGCGTCTCATGCAGCCATTCAATCAGGCACTCAACCAATGCTTTCATAACCCTCCCTGTACCGGTATGTGGGTGGTTGGGGACTGGTTCGATCCCACTCCACCCGGAACACTGAGTACTCCTCAACTTAGTTTTTCAAGGAGTATTTCAATGTCATCGTTTTTTGGTTTCAATGAGTCTAATTATCTGGTGCATGTCAACGAGGTCTCGCGGGGCCTGGCTTGCCAGTGCCGTTGCGTGACGTGTGACGAGCCGCTAGTCGCCCGCCAGGGCGAAAAGCGCGAACACCATTTTGCCCACGCCTCTAACCGCGAACCCTGTGAATCAAATCACGAGTCACTTCTGCACCGCTATGCAAAGCAATTGATTGTGCAGGCATCGGGACTGGTGGCTCCCATGACGCCAGCTGTTGCCCATTACTTTGGTTTTACGGACACATCGTCACCCAGCATCTTGCAAGCATTGCTACCCGCCAATGAAGAGGTTGCAATGGGTTCTATCAGGCCAGACATATTGCTGGTGACCACCGATGGCGTTCAGGTGGCAATCGAAATCGCCTATTCATCATTTTGCGACCTCGTCAAAGCCGCGGAATTTGAGCGGCTCAGCCTTCCTGCTCTGGAAATTAATCTCAGCAAATTCACCCCAGACCCCTGATGGCCACCCAAATTCCCCCACTTGTGGCCACCTCAAATTCCCCCACCCTGAGCGCGGCGTGATGGCTGGTTAAACCTGGCTATTGCACCGCCTGGGTCAATACCCGGCAGGACGTTACC
>NZ_JBAQMD010000052.1:0-96663 GCF_049302455.1 Rhodoferax ferrireducens
GGGGGGCCTCCGGCGGCCTGGCAGGGGCCTGATTTAAAAATATCCAAAACCGAATTCAGAAACACCTTTCACGGAGTCCAGTTTCATTGGTTCGGGAAACTACAGAACGAATGTTGCACTACCAATTACCATTGAAGTTCCTGCATCTTTCATGCTACGGAAAAATGCTTGATCATGACAGGTCAAGCAGAAATCCTTGCCATGTTTTTTGCCACGCAACAAGCCAGGCTCCCTGCCGTGTGGCAAATGGCAGGTGCTGCAGGTCAGATCCCCTTTCCAATCGAGCGGATACTCAGCGGGCAGGCTTCTCTTTGGCGCAAAGCCACTGGGGTGGCTGACCTCAATCGCCCGCGCGTGGCACCTTGCACAAAGTAGCTCTTGGGATGAGACCAGCTTCGACGCCTGGTCCTGGTCGACATTGGGTCCGGCAAGATGACAGACGCCACAGTCTGTTCTGGCTGGATGTCCGTTCCCGCGGCCTACATCCGCATGCAGCAACGCTGCCATGCCCAACGCAGCGACGCCGAAACCGGCGATGAACCATTTATAAGTTGACAAGCTGTTCTGCTTTTTTCAGGCGGGCAATCCCCGTTGCTAACGCTGTTGAGTCTTCGGCTTCGCTAATGGGCGCCAATGCATTCTCGACCTCGCCGAGTGCTTGTTTCAATGCTTCGTGTTGCGCGCGCAGAGCCGAAACGCTGGCTTCGAAATCTTCCCATTCCAGCTGCAGGCTGTCGGTATGTCGAATTGGCAGCGGTGCGACCAGCCCATGATCGATTAGAAGTTCCAGATTGCGTGATATCCGGTACAAGGGGCCGGCAATGCGAAAGCTGGCGTAGATAGAAAATAGCCATGCGGTGATACCTGCGAAACTGACCAGCGCGAAGCCGAAGACCAACATCGCCGGACCCAAACTCACCTTGCTCAGGGCAAAGGCACTGATGATTTGCCTATAGCCGCTCGCTTTGCCGTCACTAACCAAAATAAGCACTAGTGTTTAATTGCGTAAATTAACAATTGTATTTCTGAGTTGGGCACCTCGAACCTCACGTTTCCTCCAAACAAACGGGGCGGCTGTTTCGTTGTAGCGGGTTACAAACGCCTCAATGGCTTGTGTCAGTTGCTCGGTGCTTTGGAAGCTTGCTCCGCTCAGGCTCTTGCGGGTGAAGATGCCGAACCATATTTCGACTTGATTGAGCCAGCTTGCTGATGTAGGCGTGAAATGGAAATGAACATTAGGATGCAGTGCTAACCAGTCATCGTTTCTTTTGTGGGTGGCGTAGTTATCCAAGATGACGTGGACCTCCTGACTGACGGGCACCTCGGCCACGACATCATCGAGAAATGCTTGGAAGTCCGGACGCTTCTTGACTGTGGTGACCTTGGAGTGGATCGCACCGGTGGCCACGTTCAGCGCGGCGAACAGGTTGATGGTGCCGTGGCGCTTGTATGTGCTTTTGATGCCACGCACAATTTTGCCACTGCTGGTATGGACGTAGCCGGTCTTTCTCTCCAAGGCTTGAATCGATGGTTTCTCGTCAACGCTGAGCACCAGTGCGTTGGTCGGTGGCCCCAGATACAAGCCGATCACATCAGCAGCTTTGGCAGCGAACTCGGGATCTGTGCTCACACACCAAGAGCGCATACGCCGCAGTTGGATGCCTTCCTTGCGAAGGATGCGCCAGATCGCGTCATCTGACACTCCCAGTGCCTGTGCCAGTGTTCCTCCGTCCCAACTGGAAAGTCCGTCAGGAGGAGGTAGCTCAAGCTTCTTGCGTATTCGCTCGCGCAAGTCGCGGGCCACGTAGGTGGGCGGCTTGCCACTGCGCGCCCGGTCACCAAGCGCTTTGATGCCGCCGTGCAGAAATCGTTTGCGCCATGTCGCCACCGTATTGGCTTGCAACTTCATGCGGGTGGCAATTTGGTCGTTTCGCTCGCCCGCCAGGCAACCGAGCACGATTTTGGCTCGTTCGACCAACCGGGCTTGCTCGGTACGACTGGCGCTCAGTCGCTCCAACTCTTTGCGATCTGAATCGCTACACGTTACGCTCGCTGCGACTCGCGCCATGACCACCTCCGGCTTGTATTGAACAAGCTGGATGATAATTACATATGCCTATTAATGCAATTAAACACTAGATCTGTGGACCGGCCTCACGGAAGACCCGGGCGAGGTCCGTTGCATCGTACTGACAGGCGCTGGTGAAAAAATATTTTGTGCCGGCGGCGACTTGAAGGAGCGAAACGGCATGTCCAAGATACAGTGGCAGCGCCAGCACGAGCTGTTCGAGCGCCAATACTGGACGCTAGGCGACTTACCAACGCCAGTAATTGCCGCCGTCAACGGGCACGCCTACGCGGGTGGTCTCGAGATGGCGTTGTGTTGCGATTTTATTTATGCCAGCAGTGCCGCCCGTTTCGCGCTTACCGAAGTGACCTTGGGAATCATGCCGGGGGCCGGTGGCACGCAGAATCTACCCCGCGCCATTGGCGAACGAAGAGCCAAGGAAATTATCATGACCGGTCGCCCCTTCAATGCGGGGCAGGCCTACGACTGGGGGCTAGTCAACCAAGTGAACGAGCCTTCAGACGTCCTCGCCAGGGCCTTGGAGACCGCTACCACGATTGCAGAAAACGCGCCGCTGTCGGTGCACCAGGTCAAAAAGTCCATTCGCTATGGGGGACAGATGGAGTTGCGCACGGCCTACAGATTCGAAGTCGAGGCCTACAACCATCTGGTCGACACCGAGGACCGAATCGAAGGCGTGAAGGCGTTCAATGAAAAGCGCAAGCCGGTCTTCAAGGGCCTCTGACTCCAGGAAACAAGCCAAGCAAGAAATATGCGTCAAAAAATTACCCTGCGAGAAGTGGGCCTGCGCGATGGCCTACAAATCCACCCCACGTTCATGCAGACGCGGGACAAGCTGGCCTGGATCATGGCAGAGGCCGCCACTGGCATTCCAGAAATCGAGGTCACGTCCTACGTACCACCGAAACTAATCCCACAGTTCGCGGATTCGGGGCCGGTCACCGAAGGCGCGCTACGCATTCCCGGTCTGACAGTGACAGCGTTAATTCCCAACTTGCGCGGGGCGCAGCGTGGCCTCGAACTCGGCGTGCACAAGCTTAATTTCGTGATGTCGGTCAGCCAAACGCACAACATGAAGAACGTGCGGCGATCGCCAGAAGAGTCGGCGGCCGACTTTCGCGACATCGCGGCTCTGATCCGTAGCCATCCAGAAGCCAAACGGCCCGTGATCTGCGGCAGCTTGTCGACTGCATTGGGTTGCTCCTACGAAGGGCGCATCGCCGTGTCGCAGGTCGTGAAGTACGCAGTGCAGCTGGCCGAGGCCGGTGCACAGGAAATAGTGATCGCTGACACTGTGGGCTATGCCGATCCAAACCAGGTGCGTATCGTGTTCAAGGCCGTACTGGCCGAGGTCGGCAGCCTGCCAGTGGCCGCGCACTTCCATGACACTCGTGGTACCGGGCTGGCCAACGTCTGCGCTGCACTCGATTGCGGTATCACGATGTTCGACGCATCGCTAGCGGGCTTGGGTGGATGCCCCTTTGCGCCGGGTGCCAGCGGCAATGTGGTCATGGAAGACCTGTGTTTTATGCTCGATTCGATGGGCTATGAAACGGGCGTGGACTTGCAAACACTCATCAAAGTCCGCGAGTTGGTGTCGAATGCTCTGCCCGATATTTCGATGCAAGGAGCGCTCGCTCGCGCTGGTCTGCCGCGCGGCTACGTAACCACTGCAGAGCGCGTGGCAGTCCAATAAATTTTACTTATGGAGATCAAATGGAACAAAAGATAGCAACTCTCAACCTCGATGGTGGCGAGGACTACCCGGAAATCCGTGAAAGCGTGCGCAGGGTTTGCGTCGACTTTCCAGGCGCGTACTGGCGCAAGCTTGAAGAAGCGGAGGCCTACCCGACCGAATTCGTGAACGCGCTAACCGATGCCGGCTACCTGGGAGCGTTGATTCCCGAGGCCTATGGTGGCAGCGGTATGGCGTTGCGTGCGGCGGCGGTGATCCTCGAGGAGATCCATGCGTCTGGCTGCAACGCAGGAGCATGCCACGCCCAGATGTACACGATGGGCACGGTGCTACGTCACGGCAGCGACGCCCAAAAATTGCAGTACCTACCGCAAATTGCCAGTGGCAAATTGCGCCTACAGGCGTTTGCCGTGACCGAGCCCACCACAGGTACCGACACGACCAAACTCAAGACCCGAGCCGTGCGCGACGGCGACAGCTATGTGATCAACGGGCAGAAAGTTTGGACCTCACGTGCCCTTCACTCGGACCTGATGCTGCTACTCGCGCGCACAACGCCAATCGACCAAGTGAAAAAAAAGAGCGAAGGACTCTCGGTCTTCCTGCTTGACATCCGTGAATCGTTGAGCAAGGGCTTGGACATCAAGCCGTTGAAGGCGATGATCAACCACAACACTACGGAAGTCTTCTTCGACGACCTGCGGATTCCCGCCGACTGCCTCATCGGCGAGGAAGGCAAAGGCTTAAAGTACATCCTAGATGGCATGAACGCTGAACGCATCTTGGTGTCAGCCGAAGCCATCGGCGACGGTCGCTGGTTCACCAAGACATCGGTAGCCTATGTGAGTGAACGCCGCGTCTTCGACAGACCGATCGGCCAGAACCAGGGGGTACAGTTCCCGGTGGCGCGCGCTCATGCCGAAATTGAGGCAGCCGATCTTGTTCTTCGGCGGGCTGCCGCGCGCTTCGCGGCTGGACTGCCCTGCGGCGACGACGCGAACATGGGCAAGCTGCTGGCGGCCGAGGCGGCTTGGCACGCAGCGGAAGCCTGTATGCAAAACCACGGCGGCTTCGGTTATGCGCGCGAGTACGACGTCGAGCGCAAATGGCGCGAAACGCGTCTGTTCCAGATTGCCCCGATCTCGACTAACCTGGTGCTTTCGTACATCGCAGAGCACATGCTGGGCATGCCGCGCTCGTTCTAACGCGCATTTCACTTTCGAGTGCACCACGTGAATTGTTTGGCTCAGGCACTGGCAGCGCATGCCGGCATACAGGCCGGTCAGTGGCTGCGTGCATTCCCGTTCAATTAGTATTTATTTCGCGACTTCACTTATAAACACTCAGGAGACTACTATGAAATTTAAACTGCGTCGGTCATTGCTCGCGATTGGTCTGTTTGGAACCCTACTGGTCGGCCTTGGAACAACGGCGATGGCTCAGACCAAGGAAGCCACAATTCGCATTGCCTATAACCTGCCAAAGGATCACGCAACCGGCTTGTACTTTGAAACGCTGGCGGCAGAAATCGAAAAGCTGACGGCCAAGACCTCTCTCAAAATTAAAGTGCGTACCTTTCCAAATGGGCAACTTTACAACGACACACAACTGCCTGATGCGGTCAGTACGGGTGCACTAGAAATCGGTCAGATGAACATCGGTTTCATGAATGGCCCAGATGTTGAGCCGCTTCGAATTTGGGGCTTGCCTTTTCTATACAACTCTTGGGACGCGTTGTGGGCGACAGAAGACAATCCCGTTTTCAAAGGAGCGTTTGATCGGCAGTTCTCGAAATTCGATATGCGCATGCTCGGTTGGGTTCAATACGGAACGGTCGAGTTTTACGCCAGCAAACCGATAAAACTTCCGGTTGATATGAAGGGTTTGCGTTTGCGCGCCTTCGGAGTGGATACCAGCATGTTGATCAAAGATCTTGGCGGATCGCCCGTCAGTTTGAGTTCGCAGGAGATGTATCAGGCTGTTCAACGTGGCACTATCGATGGATTTATCACGGGGCCAACTTCGGTCTATTCCCGCAAGCTATATGAAGTAACCAAAAATGGTACGGCGATTGGCGTCTATTTTCTTTCCTTTATGGCGACTGCCAACGCCAAGTGGCTGGCCGGCCTGCCGGACGACGCTCGCGCTGCAGTAGTACAGGCATCCGGAATTGCCCAAACTACGGCACGAAATCGTGCCAAGGACGACGACCGGACCGCTCGTGAGCAGTTGACCAAGGTTGGGGTTGTCACTCCTCTGCTGACTGCGGCAGAGCGCCAGCAGTGGGTCGATGCCTCACAAAAACTTTATCAAGAATACCGCAACAAGTCTGGGGTAAACGGGGCGCAGTTGCTTGAAATTGTCGACGCATCAAACAAGAAATTTTCTCCTCACTGATGTCAAACGCGGTGGACCGATGATGAAATCTATAGCTAATGTTGTGATGTGGACAAACCGTGGCGTCGTAGCAATTGGTGCGATTGCGTTGTCGATCCTGCCGCTAATTGTATTTTACGACGTCGTTGCGCGCTATTTGTTTAACGCTCCCACGATCTGGGCAACCGAAGTTTCCATTTATATCCTCCAAATGCTGGTGTTCCTGCCGATGGGTGTGTTAGTTAGTGAAGGCGCCCACGTGCGATCAACACTGCTTCTTGATAGGATCTCGTCACATGGTCGCTACGTATTGCAGCGGTTCGGCCTGATCGTGATCGTTATCTTTGCGGTTTTCGTGATCAAGCTTGGATGGCAATTGACTATCCATGCATGGAGTCAATCCCAAACTTCAGCAACCTTATTGGCAGTTCCGCTGTGGATCCCAAACTCCTTGATTCCAATTGGTGGCGTGCTGCTGCTCATTAGCGCAGTGGGCTCTCTGCTCTGTCCAGTCAATTTCATTGCATCGTCTGCGGAATAGAGCCCACTTATGGATTTCATCACAATTGCTGTGTTGGCTGGCACCTTGCTGCTATTGCTGGTACTCGGGGTTCCAGTTGCCTTTGCGCTCGGTTTGGCTGGCATTGCTGCGATTTGGACCGAGGGTCCGCAGTTTCTTATCCAGCTGCCGCTCACTCTCATCAAGTCGTTTTCGGACGTCATCCTTATCGCTCTGCCTCTGTTCGTCCTGATGGGTGAAATTCTCTACCGCGGCAAAGTTGGGCAGCAACTCTTTGACATGGCTAATGTGTGGCTTGGACGAACACGCGGCGGAACCGGGATGGCTGCGGTATTTGCGTTCACTTTTTTTGCAGCCATCGTCGGCTCGAGCATGGCCTCGGTTCTAAGTATCGGGAAGATCGCAATTCCAGAGATGCAAAGACGAGGCTACAGCAAAAAACTGTCCTATGGACTCACCGCGGTCGGGGGATCACTGGGCATCCTAATTCCACCGAGTATTCCGTTAATTATCTATGCTTCGCTCACCGACACATCGCCTGGGAAGTTATTCATGGCAGGTGTTTTGCCCGGGCTCTTTGTCGCATTGCTTCTTGTCGTTTGGTGCGCCTGGAAATCGCCGCGTACTCAAATCAATGACCCGTTCAGTCTCAAACTGGCTTTACTGAAGACGATTCAGTCGTTGCCTGATCTGATGTTGCCAATTGTGGTGCTTGGTGGCATTTATCTTGGCGTCTATACGCCGACGGAGGCGGCTGCAGTTGGCGTCATCTACGCGATTTTTCTGACCATGGTAGTGCGTCGCACGATCAAGCTGCGTGATTTGCCAAGTATTCTCAAGGAGTCGCTCAAAAGCAATGCCATGTTATTGACGATCATCCTGGGGGCATTATTGTTCGGATCGGCCTTGACGTTGATTGGATTGCCTCAAATGCTGTCGTCCGCGACTCAAAACGCAGGATTACCTCAATGGGGCGTCTTGCTGATGTTTTTTCTAATTTGGCTGGTGATGGGTTCTTTTCTTGAAGTGATCTCGATCATTCTGATCACGGTCCCCGTGTTTTTTCCGATCGCGGTAGCAGCTGGTGTCGACCCGATTTGGTTCGGAATATTCATGGTGATCAACATGGAAATATCGGTGATCACGCCACCGGTGGGCATGAACCTGTTTGCGATCAAGTCCATTCTGCCCGCAGAATCATTGGGTGCGATCACAAAGGCTGCCGTGCCGTCGCTGGTGATTTTGTTGATTGGTCTTTTGGCAATGTGGCTTTTCCCAGTGATGGCTCTGATGCTTGCCACTTAACGGGGAGTGTAAAAAACTGTGGAGTTTTCAGGTGACTGCTCGTCGAAGGAGAGTGAACCAAACCGTGGGAGGCCCGCCGTTAAGATTCGTGTAAAAGCGGCCACATCCCCATATTTTCAAATTTTGTGGCTTGGCGACGAAGCAGTTTGGCGTTGTTATGGTTCATGTGTCAATGAGAGTGAACCAAACCGTGGGAGGGCCATGCTCCAAAATTGATGTCTGCATTGGCGGCGTGTGCTGCCTCGCAGGCAGGCTTCGGTTAGGCTGCCGTATCAAGATCGCCGTGGCGCAGCAGATCGGCGATTTCTTTGACCGAAATCCCAGCACGTTGCAGACGGGTCGCCATCGTGCGACGCAGCAGGCTCTGTCGCGTTGACAGTCAAGTCGGCCACTCGGCTATGCTGAGTGTTTTGACAAAAATGGCTTAAATTGAGATGTTGGCTACCAAAGTGATGCGCTTGCCGCTCGACGTAATTCTGGTGTGCATCCGTTGGTACGCAGCCTATCCGCTGAGCTACCGCCATCTCGAGGAAATGATGCAAGAGCGAGGCGTGTTTGTCGACCACTCTTCGATCAACCGTTGGGCAATGCGGTTTTAGCCGTCGCTTGAAAAGATGTTTCGCAAGTACAAACGCCCGGTTGGCGGGGGCTGGCGAATGGACGAAACCTAAAACAAGGTCAAAGGCGACTGGAAGTATCGCTACCGCGCAGCGGACAAGGAAGGCAAAACAGTCGACTTCCTGCTGACTGCTAAACGCGACAAGGCCGCAGCCATACGCTTCTTTGACAAAGCCATGCAAACCAACGGTGTTCCTGCGAAAGTCACCATGGACAAGAGCGGCGCCAACAAGGCGGCCATGGATGCGATCAACGCCAGCAGCGAAATTCCAATCATTGTTCGACAAGTGAAGTATCTCAACACGGGCTGCGAGGTCGGTAGAACGGTTTGTCCCGCAATTCTTCCGCTGATGTAGCCCACAAAGACTCGCCAGCAATCGTTTTTTTTGGCAACTGCTGTATAGAGCCTCTCATTTAGGCTATGCTGCTTGGATGTTGGCGATCGTGGTTTGGATCAGCACCACTGCTGGCGTAACTGAAATCGTCGAATTGGACTGCCAAGAACCTGCCGTTCGTGGTTGTCGGGTTACGCTGCGCTGCCGACCTAAAAACAGAAAAACTGGTTTTCGTCGCTGGGTGACTGCTTCCGAGTTTCTGGCACCGGCGCCGAACGGCCGGTTCCGGCCAAATCGAAGGTCAGCTTTCGACTTTCCGCCGAGCTTCATGCGGTTCCAGTGGAAGTCGGCTATTCTGTCTTAACGAGTCCTACATGCGGGAGCCTTGGGTGGCCGCTTGCCAGTTTGATGTCGATTTGAAACTTCGGACTACCTACCGCAAAGCCGCTCATCAGACTGGTCACGGTAACCAAAAGGCGGGAGAGTTGAACTCCTTTCAACTACAAGGAGGTTCAGTCCACCGTCTGCCGCACCGCCAGGTGGCGCACTTGGCGTTCCGCCAGCGTTTTGGCGCCCAGCAATTGGGGCGCTTCGCGTTCTGGCAATAGCCCTTTGAGCGCCTGCGGACTGGCGCGCGCGCCACTGGCAACGTAGTCAGCCAGCAGCGCTTGTTGCACGGTCAAGGCAGGCAGGCCGCGCTGGGTGCAGAGGTAGTCAAACAGCGCGTCCACCAACGCCTCCGGTGTCAAGCCGCTGGTTGTGCCGCTTTGAAGCCACTGCCAGTCGGCAAAATCGAGAAAGGCATAAAACGGTGACGAACCAGCCAACAACACCGGCAAGGTGAGTGCGCCCATCAGGTATGACGAGTTGGTGCGCAGAACTGGCATTGAGTTTTTGCCAGGGGTGCATCCAAGAAGTTGATTTCAGCCAGGGTCTTAAAGCTACCCCGCAGCAGCTTTCCACAAAAGAACTAGGCGCTCTATTTGGTCGCTCAATTCGACCAGACTAAAACTTCTGCCGCGCTCCAGGTACAAACGCCCTTCGATATAAAACTGCACCACTGGCAGCGTGAAAACGCCGTGCTGGGCGCAAATGGCTGAACTGGTCACACAGTCGACATAGACCAAAGCAATCTCGGGATGTCGTTGTGTCATCAGGTTTTCAAGCTTGGGCTTGATGGCCTGGCACACGGCGCACTGGGGTCCACCAAACAGTAAAAGAACCGCTTGAGTCGTTTTCAAGTGTTCAATTTGCTCATCAGTGAGGTCGGTCTGCATGGTGGCATCGACTATAGACTGCGCCCTAGTCATCCGTCCAACGCTCACCGTGTTAATGTGTCTTCTGGCGTCATGAACGCCATACGTTTACAAAAGGGAGAAGTTGATGAGCACCTCAGATGACATGGGGAACATCAGGTGGGAAGAGCACAAGGGAGCCGACCGTGGCCGCTGAACTTTCCCGCCTCCAAAGCCCGTCAGCGGTTCAATCTGCGCTTGATGAGTTCAGTCAACTTGGTCGTACCGCTTTTCTCCTTCGGTAACCGTTATTGCCTAGTCGATGATCAACCTGTCGTCCCATTTAAATAATATGCATTGCTCCGACCCGCACTGATGCTGAGAGAGAGCGCTGTGAAGGGTTTTACCCGAGCTTTTGAGCCAAGTCGGTGGCCCGAGGGTGATAGTACCTGGCGGTCATTGAAGATGATTTATGGCCCGTCACTTTCATGAGCTCGTGCATTTGTAGCTTTTCGGCCAAGCGTGATGTGGCCTCATGCCGCAGATCGTGAAAATGCAAATCGGCAAGGGTCGTGTCGGACGCTTCGATTTTCGCTAGCAAGTCCAGGGTTTCTGGTCTGGGTGCCTTCTTGTGATAAATCAATGCTCTGATCTCAGCGGCCGTAGCTCTATCGTCAAGCCCCGACTTCACAAGGGCTTCACGCAATTTGGCGTGGATATGGGCTTGCCGTGCCCGATCAACAGATCGTTGCCAAGACAGCTTCAGGGCGTTTTGGGTAACCCGAAAAACCTTACCCTTGATAGCTTTGGGCAGTCCAGACAAGATGGCGACAGCGCTGCTAGAAAGTGGAACATCGCGATGGGTGTCACCGTTCTTTGTTACAGCGCCGTTCACTCCGCGAAGCCGCGCTGTTTGACGACTGAGGTCAACGTCTTGCCAAGTGAGTGACGCAATCTCAGATTGCCGCGCAGCAGTCGCAATGGCGAATTCAACTGCGGCAAGCGGAAACTGGCTCTTGCAATCAGCAAGGGCCGCTCTCAATAGCTCCCACTCTCCAGACTCCAAACGCCGATCCCGTGCATTCGCCACTGGTGGCTTGCGCACAAGTGCAGTGGGGATTCCTTGGGGAAGGGCGATTCCCCAGTCCATTGCGCAGGCTTTGAAAATTCTGGACAACATGTTGATTTCATGGACAACCGTTTGGGGAGCAACCGCTTTAAGGCGTTCGTCCCTGAAAGCTGAAAGCATCGCCGGATTGATTGACGCCAGAGAGTAGGCGCCGAATTTCTCGACAAGTTGATCAATTTTGTAAATATCCCGATCCTTGCCGCGCTTGCTCGGCAGGATTTCAGTTTTGTAGCGTTTGGCGGCATCGGCAAAGGTGGTTTTTTCGGCATCGTTGCGATTGATGAATGCGCCAATGTCCATTTCGCGTTCTGTCGCGCGCGCCCATTGTTGAGCAGCTTCCAGAGTCTGAAAAGCTTTTGACTGATCCGGCCAACCCTGGCGGCGAATTTTTGCTTGCCATTTGCCGTTTGAGCGCTGTGAAAAACTCGCCATTTGTTGCTCCAATAAATAAAGCTCACTGTCCCCACTTTGGCTCCAAATGGCATTTAATTTGTGTCAAATTGTCTTGAAAACCGCATGGACATTGAACTTTATAATTCTAGCATTTTCAGCCTGTCACGCCGGGGGTCTCGGGTTCGAATCCCGTCCGCTCCGCCAGTACATAAGGGTTTGCCGCTATGAAAGTAGTGGCAAACCCTTTTTTTATTCCAGTCTTTGGAATTGAAACTGGACCCGCTTCCCTCCACGGCACAGGCAACTACCCAGTCATGAAGCCGATGACGTCCGTAGTGGAGCAATGAACCGGGGTCATCGTTCCAAGCCTTGAGAAACGTCAACAACGTACAAACGGGCACATTGAAAATGTAAACTGGTTTGTAAGAATGGACGTCGATCCGACATCGTGTGGACCAGCTTGAAACATCAAAAATCTGTTCGGCCTGTCACGCTACGGTTGAACGGAAAAAATGTCATAAGAATCGCTATGGGGAGTACATTTGCCGCAAATGCCTGGCTGGTGGGACAAGGTTTACACGACGGGGGCAACTGAAGCATTTTATGAGGCGGGGGCTACCTGTCTTATGGTTGATCATCGCCATAATCTGCATAGCCATTCTGGCGAGGTGGCCGCAACTCCTGGCTCTTGAGTCGTATCATTTTTCAAGCGGCGCGCGCGACGCTCCCAACGTCACTGATGCCTCCGAGGACCCGGTCATTCAGACCACCAACTAAAAATGGGTCCGCATGAATGGCTTCGCCCATTGAGATGTGTCAACAAGGTGAAGCTTGGAAATTGGAGAATATCTTTTTCATTAAAAAGTGTGGAAATCCGCTCACTGTTCGGACCATCCCGATATGTCGAGAATATGTTCAGCCTGTGGCACCGTCGTTGCGCGCAAAGAATGTCACAGGAATCGGTACGGTGAGTACATCTGCCGGGAATGTCAGTCCGTGGGAATTAAGTTCGTGCGGCAGAGGCAAGCGGGTAAACCGATGAGGTTGGTAATTCAGGTATTTTTATTTGGCTTTGCTGTTGCAAGCCTGCTCTTTCTCGTGACGTGGCAGCTTTTCCTGGATTCAGGTTCTGTTCCTGCTATCGGTGGCGCATACGATGCGGTTATCGACACCAGCGGTGGCACTTCGCTTAACCCGCCAGTCAAAGCTCACCGCGTCGAGAACCCCGGTCAAGCTGTTCCCGGAACCAACAGCCAGACACCGTAGTCGATGCCCGCTATGCCGCCTGTAAAAGACACGCCGTCTGCGCCAAATGCACCCAGTCCACCACCTCGCCATCGGGCTGGTAACCGGGCACCATCTGTTTCAGCAAGCTGCGCATCAGCGGCACATCATTGGCATTCAGCGCCGAAGTCAAACTATCGAGGCGGGTGCTTAGTTCGGGCCACGGCACAAACTGCTCATGCGCCTTCATGATGCGCGGATGCTGGGTGGGCAAGGGGTTGTCGCCAATCAACAGTTCTTCATAGAGCTTCTCGCCCGGGCGCAAGCCGGTGATCTTGACCTCGACGTCGCCCTCCGGGTTGGCCACATCACGCACCGTCAGGCCCGACAGTTCCACCATGCTGCGGGCCAGGTCGATAATGCGCACAGGCTCACCCATGTCCAGCACAAACACATCGCCCCCTTGGGCCATGGCGCCGGCCTGAATGACCAGTTGCGCAGCCTCAGGAATGCTCATGAAATAGCGGGTGATGTCAGCGTGCGTCAGGGTAATCGGCCCGCCGTCCTTGATTTGCTTGCGAAACCGGGGCACCACTGAGCCCGACGACCCCAGCACGTTGCCAAACCGGACCATGCTGAAGCAGGTGCCGCCCGGCTTGGTCTGGCTGGCCAGGGCTTGCAGCACCATTTCGGCCAGGCGTTTGCTGGCACCCATGATGTTGGTCGGGCGCACCGCCTTGTCGGTGCTGATCAGTACAAAATTGCTCACCCTGTGCGTGGCCGCTGCCCGGGCGGTCGTCCAGGTGCCCAGCACGTTGTTTTTAACGCCCTCGGCCGGGTTGTGCTCCACCATGGGCACGTGTTTGTAGGCCGCTGCGTGGTACACGGTGTGCGGTTGCCAGGTGCGCATGATCTCGGCCATGCGGTCCGCATCACGCACCGAGGCCAGCAGCGGCAGCACCTGCACATGGGGCATATTCTGTTCAGGCAGTATTTCCAGGAGCCTCTGGTGCACGGTATACAAGGCCCACTCACTCAGCTCCACCAACAATAGTTTGGATGGCGCCAGCCTGATGATCTGATGGCACAACTCGCTGCCAATCGATCCGCCCGCGCCCGTGACCATGACCACCTTGCCAGCAATGTTTTTGCCAAACAGCGACGCATCGGGTGGTACGGAATCGCGGCCTAAAAGATCTTCAATGTCAATCTCGCGCAGGTCGCTGACCAGTACATGGCCCTGGGCCAGGTCCATCAAACCTGGCAAGGTACGCACTGCCACATGGGCCTGACGCGTCAATTGCAGAATATCCTTGCGCCGTTGTCGGCTGGCAGACGGCATGGCCAGCAACACGTCGCTCACCTGCAGGCGCGTCACCAACTGGGGCAACTGCGCCGGGTTGTAAATGCGCAGGCCATTGAGCTCACGACCATGCAAATGCGGATCGTCATCCAGAAAGCCCACGGCGTGCATCTCCAGACTGCTCGCCATGGCACCCACCAGTTGCCGCCCGGCCGAGCCCGCCCCATAAATCAATACCTTGGGTAAAGTGCCACGATTGAGACGGCTTACATACTCGCCACTGAGCCAAAAGCGGGCAAATGTCCGCCAAGCCCCTACCGCCAGCAGCAAAAAGATGGGTTGTATCAGTCCCACCGTGCGCGGTATTCCAGGCAGGGCCAGAACAGCCAGTAGCCCGGCATACAACACGCCGTAAACTAAGACCGCCTTGGTGACCGCCAGCAAGGCGGTTAACCCGGCATAGCGGAAAATCGCCCGGTACAGGCCAAACACCATGAACACTGGTAACGCCAGCGCCAGCGACAAACCAATCGCCAGCCACTGGTTGCCGTGGATGGCGACCCAGTTCTCGACCCGCAGGCTCAAGGCCAGCCACACGGTTAGCGCACACAGCAACGCGTCCACTCCCAGCGCCAACAAGCGCTTGGCTGGACGGGGCAGGGCCAAAAAAGGCTCGGCAAAACGGTTAATCATGACAGCTCCCAGGCGGGCAGCCCAGTCTTATGAATCTTTAAGGGGGCAATTATCGCTGAGTCGCAGTTTCATAAACCACGCAACCGAACGGCATTGACCGTTGGCACCAACAGTCAGCAACCCGTGCATCAGCCAAAAACTTCTGCCTCAGCCAGCGTCTTTGCCGCCGCATCCTTGGCCGCCAATTGGGGTTCGGCCGTCAGAGGCCAGCGCACGCCCACGGCCGGGTCATTCCAGAGCAGGCTTCTTTCATGCTCGGGGTACCAGTAGTCGGTGGTTTTGTACAAAAATTCGGCCGTGTCACTGGTCACCACAAAGCCGTGGGCAAAGCCAGGGGGAACCCACAACTGGCGTTTGTTGTCGGCAGATAGCAGCACGCCGTCCCATTTGCCAAAGTTTGGCGAGTTGCGGCGCAGATCAACCACGACGTCAAACACTTCACCTTGCGTCACACGCACCAGCTTGCCCTGGGGATGTTGAATCTGGTAATGCAGACCCCGCAACACACCCTTGACGGAGCGGCTGTGGTTGTCTTGCACAAACTCTACATCCAGCCCGGTCGCCTGGGCAAAGTCGCGCTGGTTGAAGCTTTCAAAAAAGAAACCACGGGCGTCGCCAAATACGCGGGGCTCAAGAATCAGGACTTCGGGCAGGGCGGTGGGGGTAACGGTGTAAGGCATTGGTCAATCAGGCTTGTTTGATGAGATTGAGCAGGTACTGTCCATAGCCATTCTTGGCCAGTGGCGTTGCCAGTTTTTGAATCTGGGCGGCGTCAATCCAATGCTGGGCAAAGGCAATCTCTTCCGGGCAGCTGACCTGCAGGCCCTGGCGCTTTTGCAGCGTGGCAATAAAGCTGGCGGCTTCCAGCAAACTGTCGTGGGTGCCGGTGTCCAGCCAGGCATAGCCCCGGCCCATGATCTCCACGTTCAACTGGCCTTGCTCAAGATAAACCCGGTTCACGTCGGTAATTTCCAGCTCGCCACGCGGGGAGGGCGCAATGTTGGCGGCAATGTCACACACCTGCTTGTCATAAAAATACAGGCCCGTCACCGCGTAGTGGCTCTTGGGTTGCTTGGGCTTTTCTTCAATGCTGATGGCGCGCTGCTGGGCGTCAAATTCAACCACGCCATAGCGCTCCGGGTCATGCACATGGTAGGCAAACACGCTGGCGCCCGTGGGGCGGGCGCTGGCGTTGGCCAACTGCTTGACCAAATCGTGGCCATAAAAAATGTTGTCGCCCAGCACCAGGGCACTGGGCTGGTTGGCCACAAACTCGCGGCCAATGATGAAGGCCTGCGCCAAGCCATCGGGCGATGGCTGAACCGCATATTGAATGTTCATGCCCCACTGGCTGCCGTCACCCAGCAGCTCACAGAAGCGCGGCGTGTCTTGCGGGGTGGAGATGACCAGCACATCCCGAATGCCCGCCAGCATCAGCGTGCTCAGGGGGTAGTAAATCATGGGCTTGTCATACACCGGCATGAGCTGCTTGGAGACCGCTTGCGTGACCGGGTAGAGCCGGGTGCCGGAGCCACCGGCCAGGATGATGCCTTTGCGTTGAGTCATGGCCGACTTAATTGCGGATGGTCTTTAGGGCGGCCGCGCCCAGGCCAAACTGGTACAGGATGGTGGTCCAGTCCTTGGCGCCTTCAATGAACTGGGTGTAGGCGGTGCGGCGGTCAATGGATCCTGGCACAAAAATGGAATCGCCGGGGTTGAGTGTCTTGTTCATTACGCCGCTGCTCCAGAATGATGAGTTGCGCGCGTTGCCTTCGACCGAGCCATCGGCGCGGATCAGCAGAAGGTTGTCGGCGTCGGCATCGCGGGTGAGACCGGCCTTGTCGATGTAGTTGCTGACGGTGAAACCGGGCCTGAAGATGAATGAGCTTTCGGCAAACACTTCACCAAACACACCCACAAAGCTGGGCCGGTGCGGAACAATGATCTGGTCGCCGTCTTCCAGCACAATCGAGGGTGTTACGGGGTTGGTGGGGTCCAGCTCCAGTGAAATGCGGCCGTTGGCCTTGAGGCCCTGCAAGCGCCTTAGCATATTTTTTTGATTTTCAATCTGGACTTGCAAGGTAGTTGTTTTGTCCGCGGTACTGGCGTTTTGCACTGCAAAGGCTGTTTGCGCGCTGATGTCTGATTCCATACGGCGAATCGACTTGTTGATGTTTTCCTGTTGCTGGACGCGGGTGGACTCACGGGTAAAGACGGTGCCGTAGACAAAGGCGTTTTGGCTCAAGCCACCGATTCTTTGGATGAGACCTGGCAGGGTTTCGCCGGGCTGAATCTGGTAAATGCCGGGCACCATTACCTCGCCTCCGACGCGCACAAACTGGCTGCGTTTTTCGGCCGGTACCGGCAGGTCGTTGACGCTAAAAATAGTGACCACGTCGCCAGCTTGTAGCGTGAGATCGTTGACAGGGTCTTTGTCTTTGATGGCTTTGCCGAGGTTGAAGGGAATCAGTGTGGTGCGCAGCTCCTTGGCATCGAGCCGCTCAATGGCGGCGTAGTCCCAATTAATTTCGTTAAGCTGATTTTTTACGTCGGTGACGATTTGCTCTGCCGAGACTTGTTTATTCGACCCGTTTTGCACCATGTTGCCATCACGACCATAGCTAAACCCTTCAGACGTACGGTCTGCCGGGGACTGTCTGGGCGACTCGTACTGCACCAGGATGTTTTTTCGGTTGTAGTAGTCGTCCTGAATCAGCGCACTGACTTCGGGGATCAGGTCAGACACCTTCATGCCCGGGCGGTAGGCGTAGCGCAGAGGCTTAGCCACGTTGCCGCGCAAAGTGACGGCGTTGGCAAACTCGGGGCTGATCTTGAACAGGGTGACAACGTCGCCGTCTCGCACCGTGGAATTGAGGCCGTCGGCGTTGAGGGCGCGTTCTTCGATGACGCGGGGGGCCTGGCCTTGGGCCGGGTTGATGCGTTCAACCAGGACCTTGTGTGAGGCGGTCAAAATTTGCTGACCGCCGCTGTAAGACAAGAGCTTGGCCAGCGTCTCTTCTTTGCCCGAGAGCTCGTAGATCGCGGCGCTGTCAAGCGCACCCAACAAGGCCACGCGTGCTCCGGAGGGTGGGATGACGATGACGTCACCTGGCAGCAGGCGCGCGTCTGCGCTGGTGTCGCCGCTGTGGATGAACTTGTAGAGATCGATGGTGGAGACCGTTTTGCCAGCGCGCGTGAGCTGGATCTGGCGCATGGACCCGGTGGCGGAGGGGCCGCCGCTCTCGAATAAGACGCTGATGAGTGTGGACAGGCTGGAGACCGTGTGCACACCGGGTTGGCGCGCCTGGCCGACCACAAATACCTGAATGGAGCGCAGGCGACCCAAGGTGGCGCTGAGCTCAAAGTTGTTGTACACGCGGCCGACGTGGGTCTTGAGCAAAGCCTCCAACTGGTCGGCACGGGTGCCCGCCACGGTGACCGGACCCACTTTGGGGATGGTGACCTGGCCGTTGCGGTCTATCGGCAGGTTAAGGTTGACGTCAATAGCGCCCCAGATTTTGATGCTGATGTCATCCCCTGGCCCCAGCACATAGTTGGCGGGCACGGGCACATTGGTGAGGGCAGGAAAGCTGCTGTCGTTAAACAGGTTGTAACCATACAGGGGCAGCGTACGGCCTGTGGTGTCCCGGACAAATTTGGCAAACTCGTTGGTGCCCAGCGGTGGGAGCTTGGCTCGAAAGCCTTCGCTGTTGGCTTTGTCGGCGCTCAGGTCAGTCTTGTCGGTGCCTGGGCCGACCGGGTTGCCTGCGGCGTCAGTGAGACCCGCAGAGCGGGCCGCGGCCATGGCGGCAGGAGAGAGTGTGGTTGATGGGGCAGAGGACGGATAGCCTGTGGCGGCGGGCGCACCGACCGACGGGCCCGATGAGAAGCCAGCTGCGCTACCCGCAGTCTCACCTGGAGGCACCATAACTTGCGCCGAGCTCAGGCCAGAGAACAAACTAGCAACGATCAAGACGCAGATCGCGGTTTTGGGTGATTTAAAGGCGTTCTTGTGCGAGCTAATAGCTAATTCATGTAACGTCATTGACTGGATTCTCTGGAAGGTGTTGGCTAGTTGACTCAGCCGCTCGAAGCGGGGCAGTGTAGCTGATTAAGTTTTGGTGCTACCGCCAAAGCGGCGCTCGCGGGTGCCGTACCAGGTGAGGGCGCGGTCAAGTTCGTCGGGGGTGAAGCTGGGCCACAACGCGTCGGTGAAAAAGAGCTCGGTGTAGGCCAGTTGCCACAGCATGAAGTTGCTGATGCGCGACTCGCCGCCGGTGCGAATGAGTAAATCAGGGTCGGGCGCATAGGACAGACCGAGGTGCGCGCTCAGGGCGGCTTCATCGATCTCATTGACAGACTCGCCAGGGTGCGCTGTTTGCCACGACTTGACGGCTTCGACCATGTCCCAGCGGCCGCCGTAGTTAGCGGCGATGGTGAGGGTGATGGTGTCGTTGTGGGCGGTTTTTTCTTGCGCTTGAAGGATCAGCTCTTGAATGCGCGCACTAAAGCCCGAGACGTCGCCCACGATCTTCAGCCGCACGCCTTTGGCGCTCATGTTCCTGACTTCTTTTTGCAGGTAGAGCGTCATCAAGCCCATCAGGCTGGAGACTTCGTCCTGCGGGCGACGCCAGTTTTCGGTGCTGAAGGCAAACAGGGTGAGGTAGCGCACGCCACGTTCGGCGCAGGCCTGCCCGATTCTGCGCACCTGGCGGGCGCCATTGGCATGGCCCAGCGCCACGGGTAAACCGTGCTGCTTGGCCCAACGCCGATTGCCATCCATGATGATGGCAATATGTTGCGGTACGGGACTGGTGGCTGATGATGGTTCGATTGACACTAAGCAAGGCCCTGTTGCTGAGGGCGGCGCAATGGGCCGCTCCCTTGACAAGTTTTAACTGATTTTTAGGTTTTGTAAGTGTACTTGACGCTTTGTTTCAGTCTTTTGGGGTGAAGCTGATGGTCAAGGGGCTGATGACGCGGCCGTCCACATCACGCGGCAGTACCTCGGTCTTGTCGATGGCGCGCAGGACGGCTTCATCCCATGATTTGACGCCGCTGGATTTGGTGAGCTTGCGGCTGATGATGGTGCCGTCCGGTGAGGTACGAACTTCAACTTCCGCGGCGGGGTTGCCGCCGATGTCGTCGGCGAACACGATGTTGGGTTTGATGCGGGCGCGAATGCGGCCGGCATAGCTGGTGGACGGGCCGCTGGATTGCAGTTGCGTGCCCCTGGCCGTGGGCCCGCCGCTGGCGCCTGCCAGGCCGGTCATGCGTTCGATATTGGCTTTGCGCTGGGCCGCCAGTTTTTTGGCGTCCTCTTGCGCCTGGAGGGTTTCCTTGCGCTGGGCCTCTTGGGCGGCTTTCTTCTTGTCTTCAGCGGCTTTTTTGTCGCTTTCGCGTTTGTCTTGCAAGCGCTTTTTCTCAAGCTGCAGCTTTTCTTGCTTCAGTTCTTCCAGCTTCAGTTGGTCAAGGCGCTGCTTTTCCAGGCGCTGTTTGTCCAGTGCTTGCTGCTTTTTGAGTTCCAGTTCCTTCTTTTCCCGCAATTTCTCGCGCTCAAGGGCGATGTTGGGGTCGGGCGGGCTGGGTTGAACCTGCGGCACCGGAGGGGGCGGAGTCGGGGGTGCAGGCGTGACGACCGGTGTTTTCGGTGTGACTGGTGTGGCTGTGGGTTCTATAGGCACTTCGACCAGCTTCGGCGCCGCTGCTTGCGGCACGGCCGACCACAACTCAGCCTCGGCGGTCACGCTGATGGCGTCGCGCTTCCAGTGCACGCCCCAGGTCAGGGCGACCAGCAAAAACGCGTGCGCCAGCACAGCCAAGGCCAGTGAGTGCAGCAGGCCCGGCGTGGGCGGTGGCGCAAACTCAAGACGATCAGTGGCCGCGTGCACGCCTCTACCTCAGTTGGCTAGTTGCACGGACAAGCCCACGCGCTGCACACCGGCGCGTTGCAGGGTGTCCATGACCTTGACGACTGATTCGTATTTGATGCTTTTGTCGGCGCTGATGACCACAGCCGAATTGGTGACCCCGCTTTGCGCTTGTTTGACTGCGCTGGCAAGGTCTTTCAACCCCAACGGGCTGGATTTTTCTTGCACTTTCATTTGCAGTGTTTCGTCTTTGCCGATGATGATTTGAATCACCTGGTCGGGCTGACGGGCGGCTTTGCCGACGCTGGGCAGGTCGATCACGCTGGGCGTGATCAGCGGCGCGGTGACCATGAAGATGATCAGCAGCACCAGCATCACGTCGATGAAGGGCACCATGTTGATTTCGCTGATGGTGCGCCGACCGCGCCCGCGACTGATGACTGAGGCCATGCTGGGGTTCCTTTCAGTGGCCGGATGCCGACTGGGCGCTGACGTTGCGCTGCAGGATGTTGGAGAACTCTTCAATGAAGGTCTCCAGCCGGATCGCGATGCGGTCAATGTCGTGGGCAAAGCGGTTGTAGGCCACCACGGCGGGAATGGCGGCAAACAGGCCAATGGCAGTGGCCACCAGTGCCTCGGCAATGCCCGGGGCCACGGTGGCGAGGGTCACCGTTTGCATGGATGCCAGCCCGGTGAAGGCGTGCATGATGCCCCAGACGGTGCCAAACAAGCCGAGATAGGGCGACACGGAGCCGACCGAGGCCAGGAACGAGAGGTTGGCCTCCACCACATCGAGCTCGCGCTGGTAGCTCGCGCGCATGGCGCGGCGGGCGCCGTCCATCAGGGTGCTGGCGTCGGTGATGTGACGCTCGCGCAGTTTTTGGTATTCACGCATGCCGCTGGCAAAAATGCGCTCTAACGGGCCGGAGTCGCGGGCGTTTTGGGCGGCGGCAGAGAACAGATCATTAAGGCTGGTGCCAGACCAGAACTCGCGCTCGAAGGTATCGTTGAGCAATTTCACCCGTTTCAGGGCAAACAGCTTGCGAAAAATAGCGGCCCAGCTGGCCATGGAGACCACCACCAGCAGCAGCATCACCAGTTGCACAACGACGCTGGCATTGAGCACCAGGCGCAGGATCGACAGGTCTTGGTTCATTTCAGGGGTTCCAGATAGGCTTTTAATCGTTGGATGGCTTCATGCAGCTGCGCCATTGAACTGGCCGTAGAAAAGCGGATGAAATTGTGGGCGTCAGCCGTACCAAAGTCGCGCCCCGGTGTGACGGCGACATGGGCCTGCTGCATGAGGTCAAACGACAAGTCCCAGCTGTCTTTGAGGCCCTTGGCCCGACAGGCGGCAGAGCAGTCGGCCCAGGCGTAAAAGGCGCCATCGGGCATGACCGGCACGGTGAGCCCGAGGGCGTTGAGCTCCGGTATGAAGTAATCACGCCGGGCCTTGAACTCGGCGCGGCGGCGCTCGTACTCAAGCAGACTGCTTGACTCAAAGCAGGCCAGGGCGGCGTATTGGGAGATGGTGCTGGGGCAGATGAACAGGTTTTGCGCCAGACGCTCAATCACCGGCACCAGCGCCTGCGGCACCACCAGCCAGCCCAGCCGCCAGCCGGTCATGTTGAAGTATTTGCTGAAACTGTTGATGCTGATGATGTTGTCATCGAGCGCCAGCGCCGTTTGCCCATACTGCGCGTCAAAGCTCAGGCCGAGGTAGATCTCATCGACCAGCGTGATGCCGCCCTTGTTGCTCACCACCTGGTGAATGCGGCGCAGTTCATCAGGCGCAATGGAGGTGCCGGTGGGGTTGGAAGGCGAGGCCAGCAAAACGCCATGGGTTTTTGGCCCCCAGGCGGCTTGCACCTTGTCGGCGCTGAGCTGAAAGCGCTCGGCCTTTGTTGCGGGGAGCAGCACGGCGCTGCCGTCGGCGGCGGACACAAAGTGCCGGTTGCAGGGGTAGCTGGGGTCGGGCATGAGGATCTCGTCACCCGATTCGATCAGGGCCAGGCAGGCCAGTTGCAAGGCCGCCGAGGCGCCGGCGGTGATCACAATGCGGCTGGCTGGCACCTGGACATTGAAGCGGCTGAGATACCAGTCGCTGATGCGCTCGCGCAACGGCCCCAAGCCGGTGGCCTGCGTGTAGTGCGTCAAGCCGTCGCGCACGCACCGGCAAGCCGCTTCTTGCACCAAAGGGGGCGCGGTAAAGTCGGGCTCGCCAATGTTCAGAAAGATCATGGGTGAGGCGCTGTGCGCGAGGTCGAAGGCCAGTGCTGACGCCGCTTTGGCGACCTCCATCACATAAAAGGGCTCGATGCGCTGCGCGCGATCAGAGATTCTCATGCGCGGGTTTTTCCCCGGTCGGCATTCACTTCGGCCGCACGCAGGCTTGGCGCCAGGCTGTTGAGCACGGCGTTGACGTACTTGTGCCCGTCGGTACCGCCAAATTCCTTGGCCAGTTCAACGCATTCATTGAGCACGACGCGCCACGGCACGTCCAGACAGTGCTGGAGCTCATAGGCGCCAATCCACATGATGCTGTGTTCAATTGGCGAAATCTCGGCAAACTTGCGGTCCAGCAGCGGCAACAGCAGCGCGTCCAACGCCGCTGCCTGCGCGGTGCAGCCTTGCAGCAGCGTATCGAAGTGCAGCGCGTCGGCTTTGGAAAACCCGGCCAGGTCGCGGGTGAACGCGTCGATGTCGCTCACCGTGTTTTTGCCGACCAGGCTCTGGTACAGCGCCTGCAGGGCAAATTCGCGGGCGCGCGAACGGTCCGACTTGCTGCCGGCCTTGCGTGCGCCGGTACTGGTCAGGCCGGTGCGGGGCTGGCGGGGCGGGCGGCTTCCCGTGGGTTTGGTGGGCTGCTCAGTCATTAGATGTTGTCACTTAGTAGATTGGCCATTTCGACGGCAACGCGGGCGGCGTCGCGCCCTTTGGTGGTTTGGCGGGCAATGGCCTGCGCCAGATTTTCGGTCGTCAGGATGGCATTGGCGATGGGTAATTGGTAATCAAGTGCAACCCGGCTCACACCGGCGCCGGATTCATTGGCGACCAACTCAAAATGATAGGTTTCGCCGCGAATGATGCAGCCCACGGCCACCAGCGCGTCGTATTCCAGTTTCTCGGCCAGCGCCAACAAGGCCACCGGCACCTCCAGGGCGCCGGGCACTTGAACCAGGTCAATGTGCTTCTCAGCGACGCCCAGCGCCAGCAGCTCGGCCTTGCAGGCCTGCGCCAGGGTGTTGGTAATGGGTTCGTTGAAACGCGCTTGAACAATGCCAATGCGCAATTTTTTGCCGTTCAAGCGGCTGTCACTGGCGGCCAGTGTTCCTTGGTTCGCGTCAAGCATTTGTTTTTCCAAGATATCCAACAATCTCCAGGCCATAGCCGGTCATGCTGGGCATGCGGCGCGGGTTGCCCATGAGCTGCATTTTGTGCACGCCGCATTCGCGCAGAATCTGGGCGCCGATGCCGTAGCTGCGCAAGTCCATGCGGCCGCGCTCCGGGCCATGGCTGGCGCGGGCGGTGCCGTCAAACTGGGCCATCAATTGCTTGGCGCTTTCGCCGCAATTGAGCAGCACCACCACGCCACTGCCCTCCGAGGCGATGCGGGCCAGGGCGGCATCGAGACTCCAGGAGTGCATGGCGCGACCGACCTCCAGCGCGTCCAGCACCGACAGCGGTTCATGCACGCGGACCAACACCGTGTCGTCTGCGGCCCACTGACCTTTGACCAGCGCCAGATGGACGGCGTGGGCCGTCTTGTCTTTGAAAGCGTGAAGGGTGAACTCGCCAAAAGCGGTGTTGATCGGTCGGGAACCCAATTTTTCGACCAGCGACTCGACCCGGCTGCGGTGCGCGATCAGGTCAGCGATGGTGCCAATCTTGAGGCCATGCTCGGCGGCAAACAGTTGCAGGTCGGGCAGGCGGGCCATGGTGCCATCGTCTTTCATGATCTCGCAGATCACGGCGGCGGGGGTGCAGCCTGCCATGTCGGCCAGGTCGCAGCCGGCTTCAGTGTGGCCGGCGCGCATCAAAACGCCGCCTTCAACGGCTTGCAGGGGAAAGATATGGCCGGGTTGCACCAGGTCGTCGGGGTGAGAATTTTTGGCCACCGCCGCCTGCACGGTGCGGGCGCGGTCGGCAGCCGAAATGCCCGTGGTGACGCCTTCAGCGGCTTCAATCGATACCGTAAAGGCGGTGCCTTTTTTGTCGCCATTGCGCGCTGTCATGGGCGGCAGTTGCAGGCGATCACAGAGGCCGCGGGTGAGGGTCAGGCAAATCAGTCCGCGGCCAAATCGGGCCATGAAGTTGATGGCCTCAGCGCTGACGTGGTCAGCGGCCAGCACCAGGTCGCCTTCGTTTTCGCGGTCTTCTTCATCGACCAGAATCACCATGCGGCCAGCGCGCATGTCGGCCACGATGTCTTCAACCGGGGAAATGGTTACAGGGATGGGGGCGGTCATGCGGCGGTCTTTCATGGATGGCTAAATGTGAGGGTAGGAGCTGGGTGGCTGACGCGTTAAGGCGCAGCCAGATTGGTCTGCTGCGGGTCCGCGTTGAGCATGCGTTCAACATAGCGCGCGATCAAATCAATCTCAAGGTTGACCAGGGAGCCGGTTTGCAGCGTATTAAGCGCCGTATTCTGAACCGTGTGCGGTATCAGGTTAATGTTCATCTCGCAGCCGTCTTCAATATCCTGGACGTGGTTGACGGTGAGGCTGACGCCGTTGACCGTGATCGACCCTTTGTAGGCGAGGTATTTGGCCAGCGCTTTGGGGGCCAAAACCCGCAACTGCCAACTTTCACCCACCTGGGAAAAATGCGTCACGGTCCCGATGCCATCAACATGGCCCGACACCATGTGACCACCCAGGCGGTCGTTGGCACGCAGGGCTTTCTCCAGGTTGATGGTGCCCATCGCGTTCAGTCCGGCGGTCTTGTCGAGTGACTCGGCTGAAATGTCGACGCAGAACTGCTGCCCCGCAACATCCAACGCGGTCACCGTCATGCAGGCGCCATTGAGCGCGATACTGTCGCCCAAACCGACATCGTCGAGGAAAGCGGGCGGGCATTCGATGGTGAGGCGCTTGCCGTGGCTTGAAGAGCTGCCGAGGGCGTGAACGGCGGCGATGCGCCCCACGCCGGTGATGATTCCAGTAAACATAGGCGTATTTTCGCAGGGAAAGAGTTGTATTTCTGAAAGGGCTTCTGTCATTTACGGTGGGTTTGCGGTGGCTGTGCTGCCTTAGTCGTCATGGCGACCGCAGCGCGGCAATCCATGCCAAACCCAATGGTTTAAGCCTTTTAGGGCTCTAGCCCCCGTCGTATCTGACTATATAGCTATATAATTGATAGCTAAAAGGGTTCTGTCGGCGATTCAAAACGTTTCGCGGCCGGGCGCTCTGGCAAGCATACGCAGGTCATCACCGACGGGCTCGATGCTGTGAAAGCGCAGCTTCACCGCATCTTTGAGCTGCGTGATGGGGCCAAAGTTGGCCATGCCACTGCCAAGCCCAATCAGCATGGGTGCGAGGTAGACCAAATATTCATCCACCAAACCTTCCCGAATGAAAGAGCCAGTGAGCTTGTGGCCAGCCTCCACGTGCAACTCATTGATTTCACGCGCCGCCAAGTCACGCAGCATGGCGGCGAGGTCTACCTTGTTCCGCGTTGCGGGTTCGCGTCCGGGTGCGTAAATGACTGTGGCGCCACGCGCTTCCAACGCTGCTTTTTTAGCTTCGTTTTGGACGGCAGCGTAGAGGTAGATGACGCGTCCCGGCGTAAAAAGTGCGGCATCCAGTGGCGTCTCAAGGCGGCTGTCCACGATCACCAGATGAGGCTGGCGTGGCGTGTCGACCAGCCGCACGTCCAAGCGCGGGTTGTCCGTGAGTACGGTGCCGATGCCGGTAAGTACGGCGCAGGCGCGGGCGCGCCAGGCATGACCGTCCCTGCGCGCAGCCTCCGATGTAATCCACTGGCTGGCGCCATTTTCCAGAGCAGACTTGCCATCCAGCGAGGCCGCCATCTTCAGGCGCACCCAGGGTGTCCTGCGGATCATCCGGCTGAAAAAGCCGATGTTGAGTTCACGCGACGCAATCGCCAGCGGGTCGTCGGTAGGCAGCACTTCGACCTCCACCCCCGCTGCGCGCAGGCGCTCGAAGCCTTGGCCTGAGACCAGCGGATTGGGGTCGGCGATGGAAGCCACTACTTTTTTGATGCCTGCTGCAATGAGCGCATCGCAGCATGGGCCGGTGCGGCCGTGGTGGGAGCAGGGCTCCAGGGTGACGTAGGCGGTGGCGCCTGCAACCGAATTACCCCGAGCCTGAGCATCGCGCAGGGCAACGATTTCAGCGTGCGGACCGCCAGTGCGCTGGGTGTGGCCTTGCCCAAGCGTGTTTTCGCGGCAATCCGTCATGACGCAGCCTACCCTCGGATTGGGTGGGGCAACGAGCAATGCCGCGCAGGCCAGGTTGAGCGCGTCGCGCATGGGTTGCGGCAGGCTTGTTGTCACGTCAGGAAGGAGGAAGAGTTTGAAATGAAAGACTGAATTAGTCGCAACCTGTTGAATCGGTTTTGCAGGACCGCACGCGGCCAGCAGGGTTAATGATGATCGAACTTTTACGCGATATGTTGCTCATCACAATCGTACCGCCGCCAAAGGCATTTGTTACTTTCAATCGCGGGTAACCACTGCCGTTGAACATCAGATAACCATCTGCAAGGCTGCCGGTTGAAGTATTGATGGTGACATCTGAACTCAAGGCTTCATGGCGCAGTATCACTTCTTCTGTGGCTGCGTCATACGCTTCATTCCAGTTGGCATCGGCATACACCATCCAGCCTGAACTCCAGCCTGTCCCCGTATTGTTGGGCACCATATAGGTGTTAAGCCCCAGCTTCATGGCATTGGCTCGTGCGGCATTGGCGGCGGCAATGAAATTACTGACGGCATCTGATAGCTGTGCATTTCGCTGGAACTCTACAAAACTTGGTACGGCTACCAGCATCAAGACGGTCGCAATGGCTATGGTTACCAGCAGTTCAATCAGGGTAAAGCCGATCTGACGGCCTGACGGATCCGCCTGCAGGCGCTGTTTCGATCGGTGGTTGAACGGCATGGCAGGGCCTTTACTTCCAGCAGCGGTCAATATTGGTACCCGTGCAGGTTCTCCTGCCCTGGGTGTCGATCGCCATTGAATCTACCTGTGGGTCGGAAAAAACTCCCGCTTGAGGCACAGCAAACACTTCGATGCAATCCTTTAGGGTCGGGGTGTCACTACCTACTTTTTGACACTCTTGGGCACCGAGTAGATGACTGCTTTGGGCTGATGTGCCGTCGGACGAGGAGTACGTTTTGAACGCCGTACCCGTCTCGCCTGCGTCGAAGGTGACATAGGTATTCATCTGGGTCAAGTAACGCTCCTGTTGTTGCAACAGGTTCATGAGCGCCGCCCGCGCTTCAGCCCGCTTGCCTTTGCGTACTGAGTCGGTATAGGCCGGGTAAGCCAGGGCTGCCAATATGCCAATGATCGCAACGGTGATCATGAGCTCAATCAGGGTAAAGCCTGATTGGGTGCGGTGTCGAACGGAAGGTGATTGATAGATGGAGCGCATGACGACCCCCTGGGTTAGTTATTCTTATTTTCCCGGTAGTTGTTGATCTGGCGCCAGCTCAGTCGTCCTACCTGGTCGTTGTAGGTGAGTCCAGTGGCAGCCACCTTAAGACCCTTGGATCCCTGTGTAATGATAGCCACGTTGCGGGTTGCTGTTCGCTGACCACTGGTGTCACTCATGGTAAGCCCCGTGCTGCCGACTTCTAAAACCAGGGGTGCGGCCAATATGCCAACCTGCGACAACTCGGACATCCCGTTACCCGTGAGTGAGTTCACAGCATAGAACCGACCCCCGCCCTCGCCGCATGAGCCCTTTGTGGGGAAAAGGGAACCAAAAAACAGCTGACCAAAATCGGCGGTTATGTCGCTGATCTGGCGCTCGCCAATGCTCTTGTCAAAATCCACATACCAACCCATTCTCAATGCGGGGTCGGCTGTTGTGGGCTTTCCATAGACAAAACTTGGGATCGTGACGGTGCCAGAGGTCGAAACACTGCCTTGCTGCAAGACCGAGCGTCCGGTAATGGCTTGCGTGTTGTCTAGCAGCGTATAAAACGAAGCGCCCACAGTCATCGGCACGGTGGTGTCCGGTATCTCCAGGTATTTGCCGGTACCAAAGGACACCAGTTTGCTGTCGAAAAAAGCATTGATGACAACGGGCTCGCCGGTGATGGGCTGCAGTTCCTCGTTGCTGTCTTTGGCGACGAAAAATGCAGTGCTGGTTCCGGTTTTGGCGTTGAATGCCGTCAAGTTGGCGCTGGCGTCGGTAGTCAAGCTGCCGGTGCCCAGCAGCGTGAAGTCAAGCTTCCAGACGTTGCCCTGCATATCCCCAGCATACAGACTATCTACCGCGCCAGTCTGGAAGTTCTTCACCGTGGTCAACCCTAACAGGCCTTTGGCGATAGCGGTGCTGCCTTGGGGAAGCTCAATGCGCCAGAAGTTGGTGCCCTCGGTCCAAGGCTGCTCGGTCGGATAAGCGCTCGGCTTTCTGGACAGGTCGATGATGAAGATCGAAGGGTTGCCGGTGGCATGCGCGTAACCGTCTGCCGCGTAGTTGTTGATACCACTGGCGACCACTGCATACCATTTGTAGCCGACGGGGGTAACGCCATAGTTGGTGGTACGAAGCTTGACGATCTGTGGGGCGCCCAGCACATTGCCCATCGCCACATGGTCACGGTCCGTAAACTCCCAGAGCACATTGTCTTTGGTGAAAGTTGCTGGATTGGTCACATCCAGGGCATACAGCCCCTGGCCACCGCCGCCAACACCAGAGACCAGAACACTGCGCCACTGATCGCCGATATAAGCCTCTGATACCGCGGGTGTTGCATCGTTGATGCTGGTGTGGCTGTAGTCCTGATCGGGCAGTTGGTTGAGTTTGCCCGCAACGAATCCGGGGATGTAAGCGAATGCCTCGGCGCCAGTGCTGTCGTAGAAGGCGTGCAGCATGCCGTCGTTTGCGTTGGCAAAAATAACGGGTGAACGACTTTTGTTAGCCGCGTAGAAAGTGTTGTAGTCGGTCCCTGTGATGCTACCCGATGGCTTGCCCATGTACACCAGGCCGCTGTTGACGATATCGCCCATGACGATGTCACGCGGCCGGAATGGGCCCAGTGGTGTGGAGGGCTTGATTTCCTTGCTCCGGTCGCCACGCAGGTAATCGAGCCGGTCCGAGCCCAGCGTGTCAACGACTGGGGCAGGGACGCCATAAGGACTGATATTGAGGGCGTCCTTGTGGGCCTGGGCCAGATTAGCCCATTTGAAGGGGGTAGGCAAGACCGTAGCCTGCAGTCCAATTGGCGCGCCAATGACGATGTTTCTGGCAGCGCCGTGGTCGATCAGGGTCGCAGCGGTCAGGACCTGGCCCGCCTCCCAAGTGGGGGTGCCGCCGATGACCAGACCAGTGCCTGCCGTATCCAGCGTGAGTGGGAACTTGATCAGACGCCCACTCCAGAAGTTGGCAACCGGATTAAACCGGGCCTGGAACACGGCCTCTGCCTGGCCTGCGGTAAGACGCTGAGTCGAAATGGCGCCGCCGGCAATACTGCCGGTTTCTTCCACGACACGTGCGAACACCTCGGCCAGGGAGTCCAGGAACTTCGCCGCGTCGCTGACCAGAAAATAGTTCTTGGCTTCTCCGTCCGTGCCCTGCCAAAGCACGTTGGTGCCGCCCGTATAAGGGTTACCGGTGTTGCCGGCCGCGCTGTCGTCAAAGCCACCATACTTGGCACCGAGGTACAGCTGCCGCGTCCGGCGGAAATCCACGTTGTCGCTTTCACGTCTCTCGTTGACATCGATGGCATAAGTTTTGATCCGTCCTTTGGGCAAATCGGTACGAAAGCTCTGGGTATTGGCCCAGTAGGCCAAGCCGGCCATGTGGTAGGAGCCCCCGCTGTCACCCTGCTTGGTCAGGTCGTCTTTGTTCGTTCCAGCGCCAGTCACTCGGGTGCTAGCGTCGCTTAGCCAACTGTATGTGGTGTTGGAGGCAAGGTTGGTTGCCGTTTGCGGGTTCCCTTGGCTGTCGGTGTAGCTGGCCGAGCCCCCGCTTTCGAAGCTGCCGACCACGTTGGTCCAAAATGGGACATCAAGAGCAGGTGAGGTTTCTGCAGCACGGACAAAATCGTCATAGTTAGTAAAGCCGTTGCCTGGAACGGACCTGTCACTGTGCGTGAAAACGTCCGCAATGGTCAGAATGCTGTTTCTCAAACAACCTTTGCCGGTGTCCGTGGTATCCGTGAAGCCTGCGAACGGGTCTGTCCAGGTTTTGTAAACCGGGAAGTTTTCTTGAAGCGCTTTGGAAGACGTTGAACCGCTCACGTTTGTTATGGCTTGGGCTGTGGGCTGCTTGCCCTGCAGATAACGAATTGCCTCGTAATACAGCTCGCTGAGCGGATCATGATCTTTGTAAACACCGATGCTGTCAGGGTTGAGTGTGCCGAACTTGTTGATGTACATGATGGCGCCGCTCTTGGGGTAACCCTGATCACCATACGTTGAATCGCCACTTTGGGGGTTGTCGATGAACACACCTGTTGTGGCATCCCATTCCGCGCGGGCATTCGCGGCAGTCAATAGATTGAAGTTGACGTCGTAGTTTTTGGGCCCCAGGTATTTGAGCGGCGCACGCAGCACCCCACCGTAGCGTGACAGATTGTCGTCTTGAAGGTAACCCAAAACAGAGACCCTCAGGTTGTCAGCATTCATCTGAAATTGCCCCACCGGCTTGTACTTGCCGCTTGGGTAGCGATAGCACAGGCCCGACCATTTCTTGGTATCCGGGTCGTAGTTCATCAGGCGGTGGGGCGCACTGTCCGGGTCGCACACCCTGTTCCTGATTTCGTAGTAGTTCTGGCCCGCCGTTGATCCAATCAGGTGCGGGTGGCTTTTGCTATCGGCCGATGTCCCAAACGGAGCGTCGCAAGTGCTGCTGGCGATGGTGTCTTGCGCATCCGCGAAGTAGACTCGATTCTTGCAGTTGTAAATCCATAAACCCGAAGCACCAATCTTGTTGTAGAGCGACGTCTCGACCAGACTTGCCGCAGCCGCCTGTGAAACCCACTTTTCGCTGAAATAGGCGGGACTCTTGTAAAACGAGTTAGGCAGCCAAGCGCGCTCGACAATGGTCTCGGCATTCCCGGTGGCGTTATCTGTGACGCGATTGCCGCCGGTCAGCCCGTAGCGCATGATGTCTATGGCCGAAGATGTCGCCCAGTTCATGAAGTTACCGCTGAATCCACCGCCCCCGCAGCTGCCGCTGGCGTTGGGCGCGTTGTGCCAGTCAAAATAGTTGCCCCCAGGCACTTGGCCGTAACAGCTCTTGGGGTCAAAATAGCCCACATACTCCTTGGTTATGTCAAAAGTGTCCCGGTAGGTTTGCCCCACCGTCGGGAATTCAACAGACAGTGCCAGTGTGAGGTTGCCTTTGGTCTTGGCACCGTTCATGTAGAGCGGTTCGGCCGGCAGCACCACCAAGGGCGGCAGAGTAACTGCACTGATCACAACCCCGACCGTTATGGCTGAGAAGGCTGCCAGCAGGGCCAGCCGGACGCCCCACTTTTTTTTCGATGACTTGCCGGATGAGCTTGAAAACAAAATTCGGAAATTCATGACGATCACTCTTTTCTAAATATCATTTGCACCACTGCCTGGGTTTCCTTGCGTGGCCCGAAGCCCATGGCGGTGACGCGGAACAGGGTCTTTTGCGCGCTGGCGCTTCGTCCCGGGGTTTTGTCAGGCAGCACTTCAATGATGTAGCGCGGGGGCATCTCGGGGCGAATGCCGCTGGTGCCGGTTGCAAAGGTTCGGCCAGTGAAGTCGCCAAATTTCACGGTTTTGGCGCTGCTGGTGTCGTCGGTGAAATCCACGGCATACCAGATCGGCTTTTGACCCTCGGCCACAGGCAAACACAAGCCCAGCGAGGCACCGGTGCCGCAACCGTCTATAAAGCCGAGCCCGCTGCTGGCTGAAAATGAGGCCATGCGCTGGGTGGCCGATGTGTTGGGGCCGCGGATGTCGAATTCCGCGTCAATCAGTGCGGCTTCTGCCGCCTGAAAAGCGATTTGCGTGTCGCGGTCAAACCGGGTCGCACGCTCGGACAGCAACACCATCTGGCTCGCGCCGATGCCCAGCACCGTGACCACGATGAGCAGTATCAGCGTGGTGATGAGGGAAAATCCGCGCTGCTTGCTGCGCACGCGCACAGCCGCGCTGCGCAAGAATGCTGGAGGTTGGTACTTCATCGGAGCGTCAGGTCGTTGCGTAAATGCACGGTAAAAGTACTTTGCAGCCGCAGGCGGCGGTCCGCCGTCACCGACAGATTGGAGCCGGTGTCATCGGGGCTGGCATACATGGGGCCCAGCGGCGTGAAAGGGTCTGCATACGCCTGCTCGGCCGAGCCCACGGGCCCCCGTAGCACCAGGCCGACGCGCACCGCTCGCACCCGGCGCCAGTTCTCGCGTGTGGCTGCGGTGTTGCCGGCGACAGTCAACTGGTCGGCGCGCAGCCAGCGCTCCGCGACGGTGTCTTGCGTGACGGCAGCGCTGGCCGCGGTCAAGGGGGTGACGCCGTCGGTGCCAAACAGCACCTGGAAAGACTCAACGCCCTCAATCATGGGTTGGGATGCGGCCCAGACACCGGTCGCAAATTTGTAGAAAGAGCAGGAGAGGGACGGTTCGCCATTGGTGCCTCGTGTGACATGGAAAACACTGGCCGCACGATCGTTGAGGTTCCCGTTGGTTAAGCCGGCCTCCCCAAATCCCATGCAATTGATCATGGTGTTGTCGGGCTTGGTGGCATCGGTTGGCGAGTTCACGCCTTGGTAGCGCACCACCAGAACGTCGCTGCCGTTCTTGCAGGAAGTGTCATTGGCAGTGCACAAGCTTGATGTCGGTCTGTTGCCGTTAGCGATCTTGGTACTGGTACTCAGGACCAGGTCGTCAGGATTTTTGTAAACCGCGTTGTTCCAGCCGAAAATATCGGGCTCTGGGTCATTGCCAAGAAGTTTGGCTGTTGAGCGCAGGGAAACACTGCCAGCCCCCAGATCCTGATAACCCGTTTGAATGATGACGCGTGCCAGCAGGTCAGCGGCAAAACGTTCCCGGTCCCGCAGCTGGGTGGTGGTGTCGACGCTGCGGTAGCCTTGCTGGCCCAGCAAAAGAGCCGTTGCTGCGATGACCACGACCAGCAGACCCAGACCGAGGGCGACCAGCAACTCAACCAGCGTCAAGCCGCGCTGCTTGCGGCCTGTATGGGGAAGGCGGCGTTGCATCATTCGGAGCTTCCTGCGGTCAGTGGCACAACGACGACCGGTATACCGGTACTTCCGGCAAATTCGAGCGTTCCTGCCGTGTTTTTTCTTGTCCAACTCATTTTCAGCACGGCAATATCTCCGTCGTCTGTGCAGTCCCACTGGGGCTTTCCTGCGCTGTCAAAAGGAGTCTGGTCAAAACAAACCTTGACTCTGGGGGTGGGGAGTGTGACCTGGACGCGTCCCTGCCAGTCCGCAACATCCCAGGTTGCGGCGTCTTTGACGGTTGGGCACCCGTCTTTGAAGCAGTTGACGGTTGGGGTCGGGATGGTGTCGTTGATGTTCAGGGTTTCATCAAAAACGTAGGGATTCTCATCGGGATCAGTCTTGATGGCGACTGTGTGGTTGCCCCGCATCTTCTCGGCAAGTTCACGGGCAAAAGTAGTGGCTGCCGCTTGATTGCGGGCTTCCTTGTTGGATTGCATGGCTGTTGCCTGCATGCCGACCGCGCCCAGCATGCCCACACTCAGAATAATGATGGCAACCAGCACCTCAACAATGGAAAAACCGCCCTGCGCTCGATTGGGTGCAGGGCGGCGAATGGGTGTTGCACAAGGACAGGTGGTTTGGGTATCCATGCCCAAAGTGTAAAAAGCTTTGGTTTGAACTTCAATGTGCGTGCATGCCGCATGTCAGGCAACATCAACCGGCTGTCGGTTTTGTCAGGTGCCTGGTGCCAGTTGGGCCAGTTTCCCTCCTTTCACCAGTCATCACCTTGGCTGTTTGCGCCTACCGCCGCACCTCATCCACCAGCGTCTTGAACTCGTCAATATCCTCAAAGCTGCGGTACACACTGGCAAAGCGCACATAAGCCACTTTGTCGAGCTTCTTGAGCTCGCGCATCACGAGTTCGCCCAGGCGGGCTGAGGGCAACTCGCGCACCCCTTGCATGAGTAGCTTTTCTTCAATGCGCTCCACGGCGCCATCCACCTGCTCGGTGCTCACCGGGCGCTTGCGTAGCGCCAGTTTCATGGAAGCGAGTAGTTTGGCGCGCTCGTATTCAATGCGCCGGCCATCTTTTTTGACAATGGCCGGAAAGGCAACGTCGGGACGCTCATAAGTGGTAAAGCGTTTTTGACACGAGGCGCATTGGCGTCTGCGCCGGATGGAGTCCCCATCTTCAGAAATCCGGGTTTCCACCACCTGGGTTTCCGAGTGACTGCAGAAGGGGCATTTCATGGGTGATTAACCGTAAACCGGGAACCGTGCCGTCAGGGCATGCACCTTGGCGCGTACTGCATCAATATTGGCGCTATCCCTCGGATTATCTAGCACGTCTGCTATCAAATTTGCAGTAATGCGGGCTTCTTCGTCCTTGAAGCCGCGGGTCGTCATGGCCGGGGTACCGATGCGCACGCCGCTGGTGACCATGGGTTTTTCAGGGTCATTGGGGATGGCATTTTTGTTGATGGTCATGTGGGCGCTGCCCAGTACCGCTTCAGCCTCTTTGCCAGTGATGCTTTTGGAGCGCAGATCGACCAGCATGACGTGGCTTTCAGTGCGGCCACTCACAATGCGCAGGCCGCGCGACACCAGCGTTTCAGCCACGATGCGGGCATTGGTCAACACTTGTTGCTGATAGACCTTGAACTCGGGCTGTAGTGCTTCTTTGAACGCCACCGCCTTGGCCGCAATCACATGCATCAGCGGGCCACCTTGCAGGCCGGGGAAGATGGCGCTGTTGACGGCTTTCTCATGCTGCGCTTTCATCAAAATGATGCCGCCTCGCGGGCCGCGCAGGCTTTTGTGGGTGGTGCTGGTCACCACGTCAGCGTGTGGCACGGGGTTGGGGTAGATGCCGGCGGCAATCAGGCCGGCGTAGTGCGCCATGTCCACCATAAAGATGGCGCCCACGTCTTTGGCGACCTTGGCAAAGCGAGCAAAGTCGATGCGCAGGCTGTAGGCGGAGGCACCGGCGATGATCAGTTTCGGTTTGGACTCATGGGCTTTTCGCTCCATGGCGTCGTAGTCAATCTCTTCCTTGTCGTTCAGGCCGTAGCTGACGACGTTGAACCACTTGCCACTCATGTTCAGTGCCATGCCGTGCGTCAGGTGGCCGCCTTCAGCCAGGCTCATGCCCATGATGGTGTCGCCGGGTTTCAAAAAGGCCAGAAACACCGCCTCGTTGGCGGACGCGCCGCAATGGGGTTGCACGTTGGCGGCCTCGGCGCCAAAGATTTGCTTGACGCGGTCAATGGCCAGTTGCTCGGCAATGTCCACAAACTCGCAACCGCCGTAGTAGCGTTTGCCGGGGTAGCCTTCGGCATACTTATTGGTCAGTTGCGTGCCTTGCGCGGCCATGACGGCGGGGGAGGCGTAGTTTTCGCTGGCGATCAGCTCAATGTGCTGTTCCTGGCGGGCGTTTTCCGCTGCAATAGCGGCAAAAATTTCGGGGTCGGTCTGTTCGATGAGGATGTTACGGTTGTACATGGCAGTCCTTGAAGACAATGGGCCTGGGGGTCATGCATTTGATCCCAGGGCTGCCCAGGCGAACGGCTAATCACAGTTGCCACATTGGCAATGCGGCACGCTCCCCCGTGGTGTTCCCACTTCAGCGTCTCACGCCCATGCCGGGTTGAGAGCCTATCGCCAGTCGCGTGCCGCCCGAGTTTAACTGACGTGACGCATCATCTGGTCAAGCCAGCCACGTGTATCAGGAGTTGAACACCGCGGCCACTGTCTCGCTCTCAGGCGCGCGCGGTGCTGGTGCAGGCGCGACCTGGGGTCGGAAAATTGGCACGGCGCGGCCTTTTGCCACCATTTGCAGACGCGTGTGCTCGGCCATGACCTTGCCAGCGTAGCCACCATCATCTTCTATATTGGCAGCTCCCACGTAATAACGCAGACCACCTTCCATGGAGCCGGCACGCTGGATGCATTCTTGCAGCACCTTGACCCCGACGCGCAGGTTGGTAACCGGGTCAAAAGCGGCAAACTGGCCACCAAAGTTCTCGTACTTGTCTTTGTGGACATGGGTCATGACCTGCATCAGGCCTTGCGCGCCCACCGGGCTCTGGGCAAAGGGGTTAAAGCCGGATTCAACCGCCATGACGGCCAGGATCAGCGTGGGATCGAGCTTGCTGTGCTGGCTGATCTTGTAGGCCTCAGCCACCAGGGCACTCAGGGGCTCCGGTGCCACGCGGTATTTTTTACTGAGCCAGAAAGCAACCGCGGCTTGTTGCTTGGGCAAATCCTGCGGGTTGCTGGCCGTGGCGCGATCAATCGCATCAAGTTGGCTCTCGAAGCCAGTCTCCACGATCTGGCGCGTTTGCAGCCAGCTAAACAATTTGACTTCTCCGAGCTGGCGCAGCTCGGGGCGCGCGGTCAAGGTGATGATGCCAAAGATAACAGCCAGCCCAATGAGGGCAAAACTGCTGTGGGTGATTTCAAAAACGCCTTTGGTGATGACGGTAGCAAAAGACCGTAGGCCCAAGGTGAATTTTTCAGACGCTGTCATAGCTTTTCCTTCGTTCGCGGGGGCTTGGGGTTTGCACTGCAGGCAGTTCAGCACCGGGGGCACCTCGTTTAGGTTGGTACGCTATCAATATCCTGCGATGTGTTTCATAGGTGTTGTGCAGAGATTTGACTATGCCGGGTTCGGCAGCGGGTTCGGGTTATCCCTGCATTGATGCGGGGACGGCGGATTCTAGGTGTACTTTATATATCAAGTCAACAATATAAAGTTGAGTCTTTATTCCAATTTTAGCTTATAAAGTGATTGGAGGCTGAAATTGAGTCTTATGGCACGGTAATGCTTCGGTCGATGAAAAGCTTGATTTTTCGCAATTTGTGACCGATTGCCAGACTTTTTGCTACGGCCGGGAAATAGCGGCGAAAATAGCGGTTCAGCCCTGTTCCGAGAACCGGTGGGGATCCTCCTATATTCTTTGCTTGTGCGATTCATGTTTCCTTTTTCTGCCCTCAACAAAACTGTCCAAGCTCCCGAAGTGACGCCAGCTTCAGTCAAAACTAACGAGCCCCATCCGCTGGACGCGATGACCGGCGGGGCCTTTTCGGCCCATACCTCGGGCGAGCGCACGACGCGCATTCGTGACTGGCTGGCAACAGCGCCCAGTGCAGAGCACATGCAGGCGGTGTTCAAGGAGCTCAGTGGTAAAGACAAAGGCGCGGCCAAACTACTGCGTGAAAAACTTGAAGAGATCAAGCGCAGCAAGAGCCAGGAGTCGATTGCGCAAGAATGGGCTGACAAGGCGCAGGCCTTGCTGGCCTTGGCCAAACTCAACATTGCCGATGCCATGGCCTGGCAGCGTGATGCCGCCAAAGCGGGCGCGCCATTGAGCAAGGAGCCGCTGGCGACCCTCAAAGGACAGCTTAGTGACCGGGTCAAGGTCATTGAAGACCTGCAGCATCGGGTGCAGGTGCAGCGCGAAGCAGCGGTGTTGCTGGCCCAGCGCATTGAGGTCCTGTCCACCAAGCCGTGGCGCGACGCGCAGGCCGTGCTTGAGGCCTTGCATGCTGATGTGGACCATTGGCAAGCGCAGGCTGTGGCCTTGTCCGGTGACGCCAACTGGCCCAGCGTCGAGTCCAAGTTCCCGCCGCTGCTGGACGCTTCGCGCGCGCAACTGCTCCTGGTGTGGGACGCGTTCAAGAGCGCTTTGACGCAAGCCGTGGCTGCCGCCAGCGACCCCGCAGCGGCCCTGCCGCCGGTGCCGGTGTGGGCCGACGAATTGCGCGTGGCGCGCGGTGTGCCCCTGGAAGCGGTGGCCAAACCACAAAAAGCCAAAGTTGATCCTGAGATCAAGGCGCAGGCCTTGTCAATAGTGCGTGAAGCGCTACTTAAATTAGAGCAAGAAGTTGCCGAAGGACATGGCAAGGCGAGTGCCGGTGCCGCTGGCGCCTTGCGCAATGCGCTCAAGGAATTCGGCAAAATCATCGACGACAAGCTGGAGAACCAGGCCCATGCGGCGCTGGCGGCAGCGGGTGAGTTGGAGGGGTGGCAGCGTTGGCGTGCTGACCAACTGCGCGAGGAACTGGTAGCCAAGGCCGAAGACTTGCTCAAGCGCCCTGAAGGGCAGGCCATCGGTGGGCGCAAGATGCAGGAGAGCCTGCGCACGCTGCGTGATCAGTGGAAGCAGACCGACCAGGGGGGTGTGCCCAACCACGGTTTGTGGAAGCGGTTTGACGATGCCTGCAACGAAGCCTACAAGGTGGTCGAGGCCTGGCTGGAAAAAGTCAAGGCCGAGTCGGCCGAGCATCGGGCGCAGCGCCTGGCGCTGATTGAAGAGGTCAATGCCTGGGCTGCTGCCAATCCGGTGGCGCTGGACAACGACTGGAAAGGCTTCAACCGCCTGCTGCACCAGTTTGGCGACCGTTGGCGTGAAGGCGGCCACGTGGGCGAGAAGATGTTTGCCGAACTGCAGCCGCTCTGGAAGGCGGCCATCGACAAGGCGGCAGCGCCGCTGGAGGCGCTGCAAAAGCAGAGTCTGGCCGCGCGCCACGCCCTGATTGATGAAGCGCGGGCGCTGGGGGCCGAGCCCGTGCTGCGCATTGATGCCGTCAAGGCCTTGCAGCAGCGCTGGCAGGCTGAGACCCATGTGGTGCCGCTGGAGCGCCGCCAGGAACAAAAACTGTGGGACGCCTTTCGCAAGCCGATTGATGAAGCTTTTAACCGCAAGACTGCAGAGCGTGAAAAGGCCGACGCGGCGCTGGGGGAACGTGACCGCGTGGTACTTGATGCCGCCAAAGCGCTGGAAGCGGCCAATGCGGCCGGTGACGCGCAGCTGATTCGCAGTGCCATGAGTGCGCTGGAGGCCGCCTTGCGTGGTCAGGCCCAGGCCAAAGCGGCGCAGGCCGCGCTGCCAACGTCTGAAGAAAACGAATCAAATAAGGCTCTAGCCCCCGTAGATACTGCGCAAGTAGCTATAAATAAAGTAGCAAAAATTGAACCGTCCGAGGCGCTGCTTGGCCAGGAAGCGCAGGTGACGCCTGAGTCGGCTGAGGCGCCTACCCCGGTCGAGTCGGTTGAACCGGCTGCGCCCCTTGAGCCGCCGGCGCCGCCCAAAGCGGCACCCCGTCCGGTGGTGGCGGTGCGTGGTGATGACCGTCCTGGCATGAAAAAGACCGAGCCTGCCCCCATGATGCGTGGCGGCAAGTTCGGCGACCGCAAAGAAGGTGGCCGCGATGCTGCCAGGGACGCCGGCCGTGGCCCGCGTGATGCCAGTTTTGCCGGTCGTCCGGATGATCGGGCACCACGTCGCGATGCACGTGAGGCGCGTCCTTTTGCCGCCGGTCCCTGGCAAGAAGCGCCCCGTTTGGGCGACACGGCGTTTCGGGCCCAGCGTGACGCGCTGGAGCATGCCCAGCTGGCCTTGCGCAAACTCGCGGCGCAGGCGCACGGCGAAGCCTTGACGCAACTGCTAGCCGCGTGGGAGCAGCGCTCTGCCGAACAAATGCCCTCGCTCCAGGAACTGGGTAGCCGCGTCACCGCTGCTGGCCGCAGCAACTGGGCCAAGGCGTTGGCGCAGGCACCCGCTGGAGACGCCAGCACGGCCTTGCTGCGACTTGAAATGGCCGCAGAGGTGCCTACCCCCGCTGAACACCTGAGCGCCCGGCGCCTGCTGCAATTGCAACTGCTGACCAAACGCAACGATCCGGCACCAGCGCAAACCTGGGGCCAGGACACTGCCGCTGTGTTGGCCAGTCAGTTTGAGGCTGGCGTGGCGCGCCGACTGCAGAATGTGCTGAAGGTCTTGCTCAAACCGTGATCTCATACGGGGGTGAGGGCAGCTCAAACTGTCCCTATTGCAGACGCCTACAACGTCTATAAGGCCTGCAACACCCCCAGCGCAAACGACAAACTGAGCACGCCCAGCACGGTTGATACGGTCACCAGTCCTGCCACATAGGGACCGTCATAGCCCATGCGGGCCGCCAGCACGTAGCAACTGGATGCGGTGGGCAGCGCAGAAAATGCCAGCAGGATGGTGGTTTGAACCGGGTCAAGCTGAAACAGACGTGCCAAGCCCCAGGCTACCAGTGGCATCAACAAATGCCGAATTGTCAGCACCGCCAGCGCCAGGACTTTGGCCCGATTGAGGGCGCTCAGTTGCATCCCGGCACCGGCTGCCATCAAGCCCAGTGCCAGGGACGCTGCCCCGATACGGCTGACGGTCGGCTCCAGCCAGACCGGCAGCGACAGACCCAGCAAATTGCCCGCCAGCCCCAACGCCGTGCCGATGATGAGCGGGTTGCGTAGCAGTTCGCCCAGCAGCCCGCGCTCGGCATGGCGCACCATCGGCCACACGGCGCCCACATTCATCAGCGGCACCGACACGCCAATCAGCAAGGCGATCAACAGCAATCCCTGCGCCCCGGCCAGCCGGTCGGCCAGCGCCAGGCCGATGAATGAATTGAAGCGAAAAGCCACCTGGGCGCTGGCGACATGCTGACGCGCCGGAATATGGCGCCCCAGCCCCGGCCAATAGGGCACTGAATAGGCCAGCGCAATGCCAGCCAGCCCCAAGGCCCAGCCCGCGCCAATGAAGCTGGCGGCAGAACCGATGTTGAGCGGGCTCTTGATGATCGAGTGAAACAGCAGCACCGGAAAGAAGAAAAAATACACCAGGGTTTCAACCTGGGCCCACACGGTGCGGTTGAGCGCGGTGTAGCGGCACACCAGATAGCCGCACAGAATCAGGGAAAAATCGGGAAATAGAAGTTGGGCGTAATTCACGCTTGGAGAATAACAGTCAAATACAGTCGCCCTGCAGTTTGGCTCGTGGCAGGAGGCTCCAGTTTTAAACAGGGCGGCAGTTACCATGCGCCTTGACTTTTCATTCCAACAAGTACTTGACGCACCCACTCATCATGCAAGACAGCGCTTTGACAACCCCGGGCGATGCCAGCATCGACGCCTTCATTGATGCGCTGTGGCTGGAGGAAGGTTTGTCAAAGAACACGCTTGCGGCTTACCGGCGTGATCTGACGCTGTATGCCGCGTGGCTGCAGCCGCAGCACAAGGCGTTGTCGGCTACGCTTGAACATGATTTGAATGGCTACTTTGCGGCGCAACACAGTGCCACCAAGGCCAGCACCGCGAATCGGCGGCTGACGGTGTTCAAGCGTTATTTCCGCTGGGCGTTGCGCGAGCACCTGATCCGCGCCGACCCGACGCTGAAATTGCAGGCCGCCAAGCAGGCGCTGCGCGTACCCAAGACGTTGACCGAGTTCCAGGTTGAAGCGCTGCTGGCGGCGCCCGATGAGCAGACGCCGCTGGGCGTGCGTGACCGCACCATGCTGGAGTTGATGTATGCCAGTGGTCTGCGGGTGAGTGAACTGGTGACGCTCAAGGTGTTCAACGTCAGCTTGTCGGACAATGTGCTGCGTGTTTTTGGCAAAGGCAACAAGGAACGGCTGGTGCCGTTTGGCGAGGTGGCCAGTCTCTGGATCAAGCGTTATCTGGCGCAGGCCCGCCCGGAGTTGCTGGCGGGCAAGCAGACCGAAGACCTGTTTGTGACGCACCGCGGCGCCACGCCCGGCACGGCCATGAGCCGCGTCATGTTCTGGATGATCGTGAAAAAGTATGCGCTCAGTGCGGGCATCACGGCGCCCCTGTCACCGCACACCTTGCGCCATGCTTTTGCCACGCATTTGCTCAACCATGGGGCCGATTTGCGTGCCGTGCAGATGCTGCTCGGGCACGTGGATATCTCAACCACGACCATTTATACCCATGTGGCGCGCGAGCGGCTCAAAGTGTTGCATGCGCAGCACCATCCGCGCGGCTAGTCCGCTTCAGGTGCGGCATCCCTACAATTCCCGGTCAATTCAACAACAGGATGAACGATGGCTATTTACGAACTCGATGGTGTTGCCCCCCGCATTGCAGACTCGACCTGGGTTGCTGACAGTGCCCATGTCATCGGTGACGTGGACCTGCTTGACGACGTCAGCGTCTGGTTTGGCGTGGTGATCCGCGGCGATACGGCAAGCATTCGCATTGGCCGGGGCAGCAATATTCAGGACGCGAGCGTTTTGCATGCCGATGTGGGCAAACCCCTGACGGTAGGCGAGGGCGTGACCGTGGGGCACCAGGTGACGCTGCATGGTTGCACGGTGGGCGATGACTCCATGGTTGGTATGGGTGCGGTGGTGCTCAACGGGGCAAAAATTGGCAAAGGCTGCCTGGTGGGGGCCGGCGCGCTGGTGACCGAAGGCAAAGAGTTTCCCGATGGCAGCATGATTTTGGGCCGCCCGGCCAAGGTCGTGCGCCAACTCGGGAGCGAAGAGTTGGAAGGTTTGCGCCTGAGTGCGCAGCATTACGTGGCCAATGCGCGTCGCTTTCGGCTTGGGTTGAAAAAAACGGGTTGAGCACAAGCTGAGGGGCCTGCGCGGACCCTTCAGTGTTCGAAATGACTTGAAATGGATCGGGAAGAATTGCGTGTCTGAAATTCATAAATTTTTATTTGAGGGTCTGCCGGTGCGTGGTGTGCTGGTGCGCTTGGGCGGTGCCTGGACTGAGATTTTGCGGCGCCGCGCTGCCAACAGTGCAACGGGCAGCTACCCGCTGCCGGTACAAAACATGCTGGGTGAGATGGTGGCGGCGGCCACCTTGATGCAGTCCAACATCAAGTTCAATGGTTCACTCATCTTGCAGGTGCTTGGCGACGGCCCGGTCAAACTGGCGGTGGTCGAGGTGCAAGCTGATTTCGGTTTGCGTGCCACGGCCACGGTCACGGGGGATGTGCCGCTTGAGGCCAGCCTGAGCCAGATGATCAACGTCAACAACCAGGGCAAATGTGCCATCACGCTGGACCCTCAAACCCGTTTTCCGGGTCAACAGCCCTACCAGGGGGTGGTGCCCTTGGTGGGTGACGCGCGGGAAAAGCTGGAAAAGTTCAGCGACGTGCTGGAACACTACATGCTGCAAAGTGAACAGCTCGACACCACGCTGGTATTGGCGGCGGACGACAAAGTCGCCACCGGGCTGTTGATTCAACGCCTGCCGCTTGAAGGCGTTGGCAATCTGGCTGGCAGTCGGGTGAGTCTGGCCCATGAAGATGAAATCGGCAGCAACGAGCATTACAAGCGCATCGCCCTGCTGGCGTCGACCCTGAAGCGCGAAGAGCTGTTGACGCTGGATGCCGACACCATTCTGCGGCGTCTGTTCTGGGAAGAGAAGCTGTTGCGCTTCGCGCCTTTGGCGGGGGACAGCGCGCCGCATTTTTCCTGCACCTGCAGTCGGGAACGTGTCAGCCGCATGATCCTGGGGCTGGGTGCTGACGAGGCGCAAAGCATCATCAGCGAACGGGGTGAAATTGAGGTCGGATGTGATTTTTGTGGCGCGCACTACCGGTTTGACCCGATTGACGTGGCCCGGCTATTCAGGGTGCCCGGCGATCTGCCGCCTTCGAGCGAGACGGTGCAGTAAAGGGCGTTTTTTGGGGTTCAGCGTGCGTTTCGGGGCGCGGAAGGGTCCGCGATCTGCACGTAGATCTCATTGGGCTTGACCATGCCGAGCTCCATGCGGGCTTTTTCTTCGACCATTTCCAGGCCTTCCTGCAGGTCCCGCACCTCGGCGGCGAGCCGGTCGTTGGCAAGCTGTGCCTGCTGGTTCAGCTCTTTTTGTGAACTGAGCTGTTGCGTCAAATGGGCCACGTTGGGCAGGCTGCCGCGGCCCAACCACAGCTGCGCGTGAAGAATCACGAGCAGCGCGATCAGGGCGGCCGGGACAACGCGATGGCCCATGATCCGGCTAGCGCACTAGCGCAGGTTGTAAAAGGCCGCACGACCTGGGTAGAACGCAATCTCCCCCAAGTCTTCTTCAATACGCAGCAACTGGTTGTACTTGGCCATGCGGTCGGAACGGCTCAGGCTGCCGGTCTTGATCTGACCGGCATTGGTGCCCACCGCAATGTCGGCAATGGTGGAGTCTTCGGTCTCGCCCGAGCGATGGCTGATGACGGCAGTGTAGCCAGCCCGCTTGGCCATCTCGATGCAGGCAAAGGTCTCGGTCAAGGTGCCGATCTGGTTGATCTTGATCAGAATCGAGTTGGCAATGCCCTTGTCGATGCCTTCCTTGAAGATTTTGGTGTTGGTGACAAACAAGTCGTCACCCACGATTTGCACTTGTTGGCCCAAACGGTCGGTCAAAATCTTCCAGCCGTCCCAGTCGTTTTCGGCCATGCCGTCTTCGATGCTGATGATGGGGTATTTGTCGACCCAGGTGGCCAGCATGTCGGTCCATTCCTGCGCGTTCAAGCTCAGGCCTTCAGCCCCAAGCTGGTATTTGCCGTCCTTGTAGAACTCGCTGGCAGCACAGTCCAGGCCGATGGCAATCTGTTCGCCCGCGGTGTAGCCGGCTGAATCGATAGCCTGCAGAATCAACTGAATCGCCTCTTCGTGGCTGGCCACGCTGGGAGTGAAGCCGCCTTCGTCACCCACGGCGGTGCTCATGCCCTTGTCATGGATGATCTTCTTGAGGGCATGAAACACCTCGGCACCGTAACGCAGGGCCTCACGAAAACTGGGGGCGCCCAGCGGAATGATCATGAACTCCTGAATGTCCAGGCTGTTGTTGGCATGCGCGCCACCGTTGACCACGTTCATCATGGGCACCGGCATCTGCACGGCCCCCATGCCGCCAAAATAGCGGTACAGCGGCAGGCCAGACTCTTCAGCGGCGGCACGCGCCACCGCCATGGAGACCGCCAGCATCGCGTTGGCACCCAGACGTGACTTGTTGTCGGTGCCGTCCAGGTCAATCAGGGTTTTGTCCAGAAAAGCTTGCTCGGAGGCATCCAGCCCGAGCACGGCTTCGGAGATTTCAGTGTTGATGTGTTCCACCGCCTTGAGTACGCCCTTGCCCAGGTAACGGGTCTTGTCGCCGTCACGCAGTTCAATCGCTTCACGGCTGCCGGTGGAGGCCCCCGACGGCACGGCGGCGCGGCCCATGGTGCCGGATTCGAGTAACACATCACATTCCACGGTGGGGTTGCCGCGCGAATCCAGAATTTCGCGCCCGACGATGTCAACAATTGCACTCATTGAGTTCTTTCATTAAATAAGAGGAATATTAAAACCAAAACTTTAGCTTGACTGTCTGGTGGCGCACTCAGGCAGCAAAACTGTTTTCAAGAAAACCATTTTTTTTGGTCACCGCATCGAGTGCCACCAAGGTTTCCAACAGGGCGCGCATGTGTTTGAGTGGCACCGCATTGGGGCCATCACTCAATGCTTTGGACGGGTCGGGATGGGTTTCCATGAACAATCCGGCCACACCCACGGCCACGGCGGCACGGGCCAGCACCGGCACCATTTCGCGCTGACCGCCGCTACTGGTGCCCTGGCCCCCTGGCAATTGCACCGAGTGGGTGGCATCGAACACCACCGGTGCGCCCGTGTCGCGCATGATGGCCAGCGAACGCATGTCGCTCACGAGGTTGTTGTAACCAAAACTGACACCGCGTTCGCAGGCCATGAAGTTGTCTTCGTTCAAGCCTTTTTCGCGCGCTGCCGCACGTGCCTTGTCGATCACGTTTTTCATGTCACCCGGCGCCAGAAATTGGCCTTTTTTGATGTTCACCGGCAAGCCCGACTGCGCCACGGCGCGAATGAAGTCGGTTTGCCGGCACAAAAATGCGGGCGTCTGCAACACGTCCACCACCGAGGCGACCTGGGCGATCTGGTCTTCCGAATGAATGTCGGTCAGGATGGGTACGCCGAGTTCGCGCTTGACTTTGGCCAGAATTTCCAGGCCCCGCTCGATACCGGGGCCGCGAAAGGTACTGCCGCTGGAGCGGTTGGCCTTGTCAAAGCTGCTCTTGAAGATGAACGGAATGCCCAGCGAGGCCGTGATTTCCTTCAACGTACCCGCAGTGTCCATCTGCAGTTGTTCGGATTCAATGACACAGGGGCCAGCGATCAGGAACAGGGGGTGGTTCAGGCCCACCTCAAACCCACACAACTTCATGTCAGGCCACCGCTTTCAGCGCTTTGCCTGCGGCCTGATGGTCCAGCGCCGCCTTGATGAAGGCAATGAACAGCGGGTGCCCGGCCCACGGTGTCGAGTTGAACTCGGGGTGAAATTGCACGCCCATGAACCAGGGGTGCACGCTCTGCGGCAGTTCCACAATCTCGGTCAAATGCTCGCGCTGGGTGAAGGCTGAAATGACCAGGCCCGCTTTGCGCAGCGTGTCCAGAAAATGCACATTGGCCTCATAGCGGTGGCGATGCCGCTCGGTCACCACGTCGCCATAGATTTTGTGGGCCAGGGTGCCTTTGACCACGTCAGAACTTTGGGCGCCCAGGCGCATGGTGCCGCCGAGGTCCGAGTTTTCATCACGGGTCTTGATGCTGCCGTCTGCATCCTTCCATTCTGTGATCAGGGCGATCACCGGGTTCGGGCTGCTGGGGTCAAATTCGGTGCTGTTGGCGTCTTTCAAGCCGGCCACGTGGCGCGCGAATTCGATCGTGGCGACCTGCATGCCGAGACAAATGCCCAGATACGGCACCTTGTTTTCACGCGCAAAACGGGCGGCGCAAATTTTGCCCTCCACGCCGCGGATACCAAAGCCGCCTGGCACCAGGATCGCATCAAACTTCGCAAGCTGGGTCACGTTGTCGGGGGTGATGGTTTCCGAGTCGATGTAGTCGATCTTGACGCGCACATGGTTTTTCATGCCAGCGTGGCGAATGGCTTCATTGAGCGATTTGTAGCTGTCACTGAGCTCCACATACTTGCCGACCATGACGATGTTGACCTCGCCTTGCGGGTGCGCGGTTTCATACACCAGATCGTCCCAGCGTTTCAGGTTGGCGGGTGGTGTGTTCAGGCGCAGTTTGTCGCAAATCAGCCCGTCCAGGCCCTGTTCGTGCAGCATGCGCGGCACTTTGTAGATGGTGTCCACGTCCCACATCGAGATCACAGCCCAGTCCGGCACGTTGGAAAAGAGGGAGATTTTTTCCCGTTCTTCTTTGGGGATCGGCCGGTCGGCCCGGCACAACAGGGCATCGGCCTGGATGCCGATTTCACGCAACTGCTTGGCCGTGTGCTGCGTCGGCTTGGTTTTGAGTTCGCCGGCTGCAGCGATCCAGGGAACGTAGCTCAAGTGTACAAAGGCGCTGTTGTTGGGCCCCAGCTTCAGGCTCATCTGGCGCACAGCTTCCAGAAACGGCAGCGATTCAATGTCGCCCACGGTGCCGCCGATTTCGACGATGGCAACATCCACCGCGTCGGGAGTTCCCCAACCGGCACCCCGTTTGACGAAATCCTGGATTTCATTGGTGACGTGGGGAATCACCTGCACCGTCTTGCCCAGATAGTCGCCGCGGCGCTCTTTTTCCAGCACACTTTTGTAGATCTGGCCGGTGGTGAAGTTGTTGGCCTTGCGCATGCGGGTTTCCACAAAGCGCTCGTAGTGGCCCAAATCAAGATCGGTTTCTGCGCCGTCGTTGGTGACAAAAACCTCGCCATGCTGAAACGGCGACATCGTGCCGGGGTCAACGTTGAGGTAGGGATCGAGCTTGATTAAAGTGACTTTGAGGCCTCGCGACTCCAGGATCGCGGCTAAGGAGGCTGAGGCGATTCCCTTACCCAGGGAAGACACCACACCGCCGGTGACGAAGACAAATTTGGTCATGTCAGAGGGAGCTTGATAGCTCGGGGAGGTGGGAAAGGCAGATTATAGATGTCGGGTTGAGGCTTGAGAGCACGCGACGCAACCAACTTGAGGCTCTGTTACATTGCGGCGCATGAATGATCTTGCTGGAAAACACATCGTTTTGGGGCTCACGGGCGGCATTGCCTGCTACAAGGCGGCCGAGTTGTGCCGCGCCTTGATCAAGGAGGGTGCCACCGTGCAGGTGGTGATGACGGCAGCGGCGCAGCAGTTCATCACGCCGGTGACCATGCAGGCGCTGAGCCAGCGCCCGGTCTATGACTCGCAGTGGGATTCACGCGCGCCCAATAACATGGCGCACATCAACCTGAGCCGCGAGGCCGATGCCATTTTGATTGCGCCTTGCAGCGCTGATTTCATGGCCAAACTGTTACATGGTCAGGCCGATGATCTGCTCAGCCTGATGTGCCTGGCGCGCCCGCTTGATCAGGTGCCGCTGCTGCTGGCGCCGGCCATGAACCGTGAGATGTGGGCCCATCCCGCTACCCAACGCAACGTGGTGCAGTTGAAGGCGGACGGGGCCACTGTGTTTGACGTCGGCTGCGGTGATCAAGCCTGTGGCGAAACAGGCGACGGCCGCATGCTGGAGCCGCACGAGTTGCTGGAAGATGTCATTTCCTTCTTCCAGCCCAAATTGCTGCTGGGCCAGCAGGTGCTGGTGACCGCCGGACCGACTTACGAGGCGATTGATCCAGTGCGAGGCGTCACCAATTTATCCAGCGGGAAAATGGGTTTTGCCATCGCCCGTGCCGCCCATGAAGCCGGGGCGGCTGTCACGCTGGTGGCCGGGCCGGTGCACCTGCCAACGCCGCGCGGCGTCCATCGCATCAACGTGACGTCAGCACAAAATATGCTGGCAGCCACCGTGGACTATGCGCAGACAGCTACTATTTTTGTAGCGACAGCGGCAGTGGCCGACTGGCGACCCGCATCGGCTGCCGAGCAAAAAATCAAAAAGGACGGCTCGGGCGTGGTGCCAACCCTGAGCTTTGTGGAAAACCCGGACATTCTGGCCACCCTGGCGCAGTCGCTCCGGGCGCAATCGGGTGACTTGTTTTGCGTCGGCTTTGCGGCTGAGAGCCAGGACCTGCTGGCCAACGCCCAGGCCAAGCGCTTGCGCAAAGGCGTGCCGCTGCTGGTTGGCAACATCGGCCCGGCCACCTTTGGGCAAGATGACAACGCCTTGCTGCTGGTGGAGGCGTCGGGGGTGCAAGAACTGGCGCGTGATTCAAAAATCAATATTGCTCGTAAATTAATAGCGCATATATCAACAAAGACGAGGGCTAGAGGCCAGAATGATCAAAATTGACGTCAAGATTATCGACCCCCGCATGGCGGAGCAGTTGCCCGCTTACGCCACGCCGGGCAGCGCCGGACTGGATTTGCGCGCCTGCCTGGACGCGCCGCTCACGCTGCTGCCCAATGCCTGGCAGTTGGTGCCGACTGGCATCGCCATTTATCTGAAAGATCCGAAGTTTGCCGCCATGATCCTGCCGCGCTCCGGCCTGGGTCACAAGCACGGCATCGTGCTGGGCAATCTGGTCGGCCTGATCGACAGCGACTACCAGGGGCAACTGATGGTGAGCGCCTGGAACCGCAGCGATGTGGCGTTCACGATCGAGCCGATGGAGCGCATTGCGCAACTGGTGATCGTGCCGGTGCTGCAGGCACAGTTCAATGTGGTGAGCGAATTCCCGGCCAGCGCGCGCGGGGAGGGCGGCTACGGCTCCACCGGCAAGGGGTGAGGCTGGCTCCAGTGGCTGGACGTTATCAGTGTTTTAGGCTTCTAGACCTTGCGGCCACTGCGTAGTCAGCTATTGAATTTGAAGCAAATTTCAATGCAGCGTGTCATTGCCCAAGACGTTGGCATGCACGGCCTGAATCCTGAAAAAGCCGGTCCCGGCCGATCCGCGGCCAATCTCTTCTTCAGTCGCTTCCCGCACTGCTTCGACCTTCAGGCTCAAGCGCAAGGCGATACCGGCCAAGGGGTGGTTGCCATCCAGCACCACATGGTCCGGGTAGATTTCGGTCACGGTGTACCAGGCGTCCTGGGGTGCGTCTGGATTGCAGCCGGCGGGCAGTGAGGTGCCCTCGAAAGTCATGCCTTCTTCCAGCTCAGGCGGGAACAGTTGGCGCGATTCCAGAAACACGAGTTGGTCGTTGAAGTCGCCAAAGCCTTGTTCGGGTTCGATTTGCAGTTCCAGCTTGGCGCCCGCTGCATGGCCTTGCAGCGCGTCTTCGATGGCTTGAAACAGATCGTCGCCCCCGACCAGAAATTCGACCGGCTCGGTCAGCACGTCAAGTTCTTCACCCAAGGTGTCTTTTAAGGTCCAGGTCAGCGCGACCACGCATTGTTGATTGATTTCCATAGGAGAATTGTCGCAGTTTGAAATGTGTCAGTGGTTGAACCCAGAAGTGACCGGAGAAACAAATGGATATCTCGAAGCCCTTGCCCTTGCTGGGTGGTTTAAGCCCGCAATTATTCATGAAACGGCACTGGCAAAAAAAGCCCTTGCTGATCCGCCAGGCCATTCCCGACTTCAAGCCCTTGCTGGACCGGGCGGCGTTGTTTGAACTGGCCGGGCACGAGGACGGTCAGGCACGTCTAGTGGTGCAGCAGCCCGGCCAGACGCCCGGCTGGCAACTCAAGCTCGGACCTTTCGCGCGCCGTGCCTTGCCAGCTTTGAGCCGCCCGGGTTGGACCGTGCTGGTGCAGGGGGTCGATTTGCAGCATGACGCCGTGCATGCGCTGATGAAGCAATTTCGCTTTGTGCCGGACGCCCGGCTCGATGACTTGATGATCAGCTACGCCACTGATGGCGGCGGTGTGGGACCGCACTTCGACAGCTACGACGTGTTTCTGCTGCAGGCACAGGGGCGCCGGCGCTGGCGCATCGGGCGCCAACCGGACCGAACCTTGCAGCCGGATGTGCCCTTGAAAATTCTGGCCCACTTTGAGCCGGAAGAAGAATTTGTGCTGGAGCCCGGCGACATGCTGTACCTGCCGCTGTTGCATGCCCATGACGGCATTGCCCTGGGCGAATGCATGACTTATTCGATTGGCTTCAGGTCACCGAGCCGGGCAGAACTGGCGCGCGAGCTGTTGCAGCGCCTGGCAGAAGATGCAGAAGACGCGGTCGGTGTGTCGGTGTACCGTGACCCCAAGCAGACGGCGGTGACGCAACCGGGCGAAATCCCGGCGCAATTGGTCGAATTTGCGCGTGACGCCTTGCAGGACGCACTCAAAGACCCGGCCGCGCTGGGGCGCGCCCTGGGGGAGTATATGACCGAGCCCAAGGCCAATGTGTGGTTCGATGCCACCGAGCCGATCACGCATCCGGCGGATCAGGCGTTGGCCGGGCAGGGCGGGCAAATCCAGCTGGATCGGCGCAGCAAGATGATGTTTGATGCCAAACACATTTTCATCAACGGGGAGAGCTTTCGCTCCGGTGGGCGCGATGCGACCCTGATGCGGCGCCTGGCAGACCAGCGCTATCTCAGTGCGCAAGACTTGGGCCGTGTCAGTCTTGAGGCCCGGTGTCTGCTGCAAGATTGGCTGGAAGCGGGGTGGTTGCATGAACGCTGAGACGCCTGCACCCTTGCCCAGCGGCCGTTTTTCCGGTCGCATCGACTTCGCGCAAGGCGTGCGTGACGCGCTCGCCTGTGCCGCGCGTGAGGGCTGGCCAGAGATTGTCTTGAGCGATGCCACGTTTGAGGACTGGCCCTTGCGCGAGCGCTCGGTGGTTGAATCCTTGCAGGCCTGGTCCAAGGCGGGGCGACACATGACGCTGCTGGCGACGCGTTTTGATGAGGTGGTGCGCCAGCAGCCGCGTTTCGTGGCCTGGCGCCAGACCTGGGGCCACATCATCGATTGCCACGTCTGCCGGGATGCGGCACTCGCCGATTGCCCGAGCGCGATCTGGAGCCGGTCCTGGTTCATGCAGCGGCTTGATCCGCTGCGCAGTGTCGGCGTCTGGGGCTTCGATCCCGAGCGCAGCGTGTTGCTGCGCCAGCTGCTGGACGAAAAAATCCGTGACAGCACGCCCGGATTTCCGGCCACCACCTTGGGCTTGTAGCCGCTACCGGGTTCAGACTTGGTGCGGCGGCGGTCAAGGGGATAAGGGCTGTAGTTTCATACAGCCGATTACAATTCGGCCCCTATGGCACTCAAACCCACCAACGAATACTCTGAAGCCTCGATCCGTGTGCTGAAAGGGCTGGAGCCCGTCAAGCAGCGCCCGGGCATGTACACCACCACCGACACGCCGCTGCATGTGATCCAGGAAGCGCTCGACAACGCCGCTGACGAGGCGCTGGCCGGGCATGGCAAGAAGATCAGGGTGGTACTGCACCTTGACGGCTCGGTCAGCATCGAGGACGACGGCCGCGGCATTCCATTCGGCCTGCACCCGACGGAAAATGCGCCAGTGATCGAGCTGGTGTTCACACAACTGCACGCCGGCGGCAAGTTTGACAAGGGCAAGGGCGGCGCCTACAGCTTCTCGGGCGGCTTGCATGGCGTGGGGGTGAGTGTCACCAACGCGCTGGCGACGCGGCTGGAGGCCACCACCTACCGGGAGGGCAAGGTCGCCAGTCTGGTGTTTGCGGGTGGTGACGTGATTGAGCCTTTGAGAGTGCGGGAACAAGCCCAGGGTGAGCGCAAGTCCGGCACCACCGTGCGGGTCTGGCCGGACGCCAAATATTTTGAAACACTGGCGCTGCCGATGGCGCAACTGGTGCATCTGCTGCGCAGCAAGGCGGTGCTGATGCCGGGTGTCACCGTGACGCTGGTCAACGAGAAAACCAAAGAGACGCAAAACTGGCTGTTCAAGGGCGGTCTGCTGGACTACCTGATGCAAACCCTGGCCGGCGAGCTGGTGATTCCGGTGTTCGAGGGCGATGGGTTTGCCGATGCCCAGCATGACAATTTTGCCGAAGGCGAGGGCGCCTCCTGGTGCGTCGCCTTCACCGAGGACGGTCCTTTGGTGCGTGAAAGTTATGTCAACCTGATCCCCACCACGGCTGGCGGCACGCACGAGGCCGGCTTGCGCGACGGTCTGTTCACGGCGGTCAAGAGCTTTATCGAGCTGCATTCGCTCTTGCCCAAGGGTGTGAAATTGATGCCCGAAGATGTGTTTGCCCGCGCCAGCTACGTGTTGTCGGCCAAGGTGCTGGACCCGCAGTTTCAGGGCCAGATCAAGGAGCGGCTGAACTCGCGCGATGCGGTGCGGCTGGTCTCAAACTATGTGCGCCCGGCGCTGGAGCTGTGGCTGAACCAGCATGTGGAGTACGGCAAGAAGCTGGCGGAGCTGGCGATCAAGGCGGCGCAGACGCGTCAGAAAGCCGGTCAGAAGGTCGAGAAACGCAAGGGTTCGGGTGTGGCCGTGCTGCCGGGCAAGCTGACCGATTGCGAAAGCCGCGACCTGGCCTACAACGAGGTGTTTCTGGTCGAAGGCGACTCGGCCGGCGGCAGCGCCAAGATGGGGCGCGACAAAGAGAACCAGGCGATTTTGCCGCTGCGGGGCAAGGTGCTCAACACCTGGGAAGTGGAGCGCGACCGCCTGTTTGCCAATAATGAAATCCACGATATTTCGGTGGCGATTGGCATCGATCCGCATGGCCCCAATGACACGCCCGACCTGAGCGGGCTGCGTTACGGCAAGGTCTGCATCTTGTCGGATGCCGATGTGGACGGTTCACACATCCAGGTACTGCTGCTGACGCTGTTTTTCAAACATTTCCCCAAGCTGATCGAGACCGGCCGTATTTTTGTGGCCCGGCCGCCTTTGTTTCGTGTCGATGCGCCCGCGCGTGGCAAGAAGCAAGCTTCCAAGGCCTACGCGCTCGATGAGGGCGAACTGACCGCCATTCTGGACAAACTGCGCAAGGAAGGCGTGCGCGAGGGCGCCTGGAGCATCAGCCGCTTCAAGGGCCTGGGTGAAATGAATGCCGAGCAGCTGTGGGACACCACCCTGAACCCCGATACCCGGCGCTTGTTGCCGGTGCACCTGGGCAGCATCGACTTTTTGCAGACGCAAGGTCTGTTCACCCAACTGATGGGCAAGGGTGAGGCTGCTGCCCGACGTGAGTTGATGGAATTGCATGGTGATGCGGTGGAGATTGATATTTAAGACTTTTAGGGCTCTAGCCCCCGTCCTGCCTGCCTGATTAGCTACTTTTTATATAGCGATGGCAAGCTCAACCGAGCCCTCCCAACCGAGACTGAATTGTTGTCATGAGTGATCAAACCACCCTGGATTTTCCCGCTGGCCCGGATGCGGGCGCTGGCGCCGACGATGACGCCCTGAACCTGGCCACCTACGCGCAGCGTGCTTATCTTGAATACGCCCTGAGCGTGGTCAAGGGCCGCGCCTTGCCCGATGTCTGCGACGGCCAGAAACCGGTGCAGCGGCGCATTTTGTATTCCATGTCGCGCATGGGGCTGGGCTTTGGCGGGCCCAACGGTAATACTGGGGCCAAGCCGGTCAAATCTGCTCGCATAGTCGGTGACGTGCTGGGGCGCTTTCACCCGCATGGGGACTCATCGGTGTATGACGCTGCGGTGCGCATGGCGCAGGACTTTTCACAGCGCTACCCGCTGATTGACGGTCACGGCAACTTTGGCTCGCGTGACGGCGACGGCGCCGCGGCCATGCGTTACACCGAGGCGCGACTGGCCAAAATCACCGGCCTGCTGCTCGATGAAATCGATGAGGGTACGGTTGATTTCATTCCCAACTACGACGGCTCGACGCAGGAGCCGAGCCAGTTGCCCGCGCGCTTGCCGTTCAATCTGCTCAATGGCGCCAGCGGCATTGCGGTCGGGCTGGCCACTGAAATCCCGAGCCACAACCTGCGCGAGGTGGCCGATGCCTGCATCGCACTGATCAAGTCGCCCCAGCTCAGCGAGTCGGATTTGTTCGCCTTGATTCCCGGTCCTGACTATCCAGGTGGCGGCCAGATCATCAGCAGTGCCGAGGACATCGCCGAGGCTTATCGCAGCGGGCGGGGTTCACTCAAATGCCGGGCGCGCTGGAAGATTGAAGACCTGGCGCGCGGCCAGTGGCGTCTGGTGCTGACCGAGTTGCCGCCGGGGGTCAGCACGCAACGGGTGCTGGAAGAGATTGAAGAGCTGAGCAACCCCAAAGTCAAGGCTGGCAAAAAAGCGCTCTCGCTGGAGCAAAACCAGCTCAAGGCGACGCTGCTGTCGGTGCTCGACGGGGTGCGCGACGAATCCAGCAAAGACGCCGCCGTGCGTCTGGTGTGCGAGCCCAAGACCAGTCGCATCAGCCAGCAGGAGCTGATCACCACGCTGCTGGCGCACACCAGCCTGGAGACCTCGTCGCCGATCAATCTCACCATGATCGGGCTCGACGGCCGCCCGACGCAAAAATCGCTGCGACAAATGCTCACCGAGTGGATAGCATTCCGCCAGAAAACCATCGAGCGGCGCTCACAACATCGCTTGAGCAAGGTGCTCGATCGCATTCACATTCTGGAAGGGCGCGCGCTGGTGCTGCTCAACATTGACGAAGTGATTGCCATCATTCGCCAGGCCGACGAGCCCAAGGCGGCGCTGATCGCCAGGTTCCATCTGTCGGATCGGCAGGCTGAAGATATTCTGGAAATCCGCTTACGCCAATTGGCCCGTCTGGAGGCCATCAAGATCGAGCAGGAGTTGGCCGGACTGCGCGGCGAACAGCAGAAGCTGGAGGAAATTCTGGGCAGCCCGAGTGCGCTGCGCCGCCTGATGATCAAGGAGATCGAGGCGGATGCCAAAACCTTTGCCGACCCGCGCCGGACATTGATCCAGGCCGAGAAAAAAGCGGTGCTCGAAGTCAAGGTGGTCGATGAGGCCGTGACCGTGGTGGTGAGTCAAAAAGGCTGGGTGCGTGCCCAAAAAGGCTGGGCCAGCGAACGTGCCGCCAACGGCGGTGCGCAAGCGGAATACAACTTCAAGGCCGGCGACGCGCTCTACGACACCTTCGAGTGCCGCACGGTGGACACGCTGCTGGCCTTTGGCAGCAACGGGCGGGTCTATTCAGTGGCGGTGTCCTTGTTGCCAGGCGCCCGTGGTGATGGCCAGCCGATGACCAGCCTGCTGGAACTCGAGGCGGGCACCCAGCTGCTGTACTACTTTGCCGGCCCGGCCACGGCGACGCTGCTGCTCAGCAGCTCGAGCGGCTACGGTTTTCTGGCTTCGGTGGAAAACATGACATCGCGTCTGAAAGCGGGCAAAGCCTTTGTCACTTGCAATGCGGGTGAAATTTTGTGCCGGCCGTCGCCGGTGGCGGGAGGCTCGGGAGCAGCGCCCTGGCCGGCTGCCACGCATGTGGCCTGTGCCTCGGTGGGCGGGCGCATTTTGACCTTCGAGATCAGCCAGCTCAAGACCATGGCCACCGGCGGGCGCGGGCTGATGCTGATCGATCTGGAAGACAAGGACGCGCTGGCCGGTGCTTGCGCCTATACCCGCAGCGTCAAGATTGAAGGTTTGGGCCGAGGCGGCAAGCCGCGCGATGAAACGCTGGAAATCCGCAGCCTCAACAACGCCCGGGCGCTGCGCGGGCGCAAAGGCAAGGTGGCCGATCTGGGCTTCAAGCCCGCCACGATCACACGCGTTGCCTGAGGCTGCTGTCAATGCCTTGCGTGTGCCGATCCTGCTTGGCAGGTTCAGGTGTCGATAGAGGCGCTCCAGCGCTGGTCCCATTCGTGGACTTGGCCGCTGCGTGCTTTTTCGGTGTCGCGGCGGTCGCGCTTGGTCGGTCGGCCTTGCGTCAGGCTCAGGGCCGGTTCAGGCGCCAGGCGGCGTTGCTCGGCGGCGGCCGCGCGGCTGGCGATGGAATCAGCGGTTTCCTGGAATAGCAGCGCCGCCACCGGTGCCGGGCCCCGCTTGTCGCTCACGCCTTGCACCACCACGCTGCGAAGGATGGCGCCACTGCGCAGTTGCACCGTGTCGCCGGCTTTCACTTCGCGCGCGGGCTTGACCGCCACGCCGTTGACCTGGACCCGGCCTTTGTCAATTTCGTCGCTGGCCAGGCTGCGCGTTTTGTAAAAACGGGCGGCCCACAGCCATTTGTCAATTCGAAGTCGTTCCATCAGTGGGCCTGTTTGAGGGGTGACAGGGGTGCTTTGACCGGACAGTGGGTCAAATTTCTGGCGTGTCGTGCAGCCTGATGAGGTGCATGAAGGCTGCCAGGACCTCGTGCTTGAATCCAACTCTTGTTCTGCCGACGCCGTCACCGCCGCTGAGGATCAGTTGACGCAAGTATTCGACGCAATCCTTGTGACCCCAAAACATGTCGATGGCGCTGGCGATGCGCGCGTGATGCTGGCGGATGACTGCCATCTCTTGGTCAATCTGGAATTGCCGCGGTAGTTCATGCAGCGGCATGGGCCGCGTGGCCTGATCCGCTTCGTTGTGGATGAGTTCTGGAAATCCACTGTCTTTGCTGTTGGTCATGTCGTCTGCTACTCAAGGTGTGCTGGCGCAGTATGGTTTGCTTGCCCACAAAAAGCAATATTTCATCGACGTGGACCAGCAGGGTGATCCTGAATCTATGCAGCAATTATAGTTTTTGGCTCAACCTCTTCGATCAAAAGCAATTTTTGGGGGCATCTGCTTGAAGAAGGGACTGGCGCCGGCGTCGACCATGTTACCCAGGGCCCCTTCATGTGATGGCTAAATGGCCGCCAAGCGCCAGAGTGAGGTCACTTCGCGCGATCTCGCATTTGCCAGCGGATCACTGGCATCCGTCGCCTTGGGATGTTGCGGTTTGGCGTCGATGCGGCTCACCACCCGCAAGCCGTTGCGCTCGAAAGCCTCAAGCAGTTCAGCGCGCGTGCGCAGACCCAGGTGTTCGGCCAGGTTGGACAGGATCAGCCAGCCTTCACCTTTGGGTGCCAGGTGCGCGGTCAGACCCTTCAGAAATCCTGCCAGCATGCGTCCACCCTCGTCATACACCGCGCGTTCAATCGGCGAGCTGGGCCGCGCCGGCAGCCAGGGCGGGTTGCACACCACGAGCGAGGCTTGACCCTCGGGAAACAGATCAGTCTGGACCAATTGAACTTTGTCTTCCACGTTCAAGCGCGCAATATTGTCCCGCGCGCAGGCCAGCGCGCGCGGATCTTGATCGGTGGCCACGATTCTGTTGACGCCGCGCCGTGCCAGCACGGCTGACAGCACACCGGTGCCGGTGCCGATATCGAAGGCCGTCAGCGTGGTCTGCCCGGTCGGGGCTTTGGGCAAGTGCGCCGTGGCGACCAGATGGATGTATTCACCCCGCACCGGGGAGAACACGCCGTAGTGCGGATGAATACGGTTGTGGGGGGGCTCGCCGAGCGCTGCAATTTCAACGCCTTTTCTGCGCCACTCGTGTGCGCTGGTGATGCCGGACAGTTCACGCAGGGACGCCACGCAAGCGCCTGCCGTCGCATCGGCCGGGCCCCAGGCCTCGGTGCAGGCCATTGTGACGTCCGGGGCACGGCGCAAGGGAATGCTGTAGTCGGCATTGAACGGGATCAGCAGCATGCCCAGCATGCGGGCTCGCTGCGACTGGGCCAGGCGGTGGCGGTGAAATGCGTCCACCACCGGTACTTCCTGGGCGGCTTTTTTGCGCTTGCGGGTTGGAACCTGGTCGGCGCGCCGCGCCAGCGCCTGCAGCAATTGCCGTGCGTTGTGAAAGTCGCCACGCCAGAGCAGGGCCGTGCCTTCGCAGGCCAGTCGGTAGGCGACATCGGCGGTTGTGGTGTCATCCGCCAGAACAACCCGCTTGGGCGGCGGTGCGCCACGTTCTGAACGCCAACGTGCGGAACACTCCTGGCCCGCTTCAAGCCAGCGGATCACCGGGGGTGGGCTGGTGACAGGTTCGGTAGCGACAGGGTGAGGTGAATTGAGCATCAGCTTGGTCATTCGAAAATAAATGGATATTTAGTCTTTTAACAGATGGACCGATTCAATCGGCGCATCCGGATGTGGGCCGGGTTAGCCGGTGCTGTTAACTACAATGATTCTCGATCAAGATCCTTTTCATCACTTTGCGTGACAAAGCAAATTCCAACACTGAAGGTTTCCGTGACAGCCGAATCCAATGACGCCGTCGGCTCAGCCGTGGGCGGCAAATCCGACTTCAGATTGTTGCGTTATTTCGCCACTGCCAGTCTGGTCGCCTTTGTGGTGGTTGCGGTGTTGCTGGGTTACGTCTTTCGCACGCTGTCGGTGGATGCCCTGATCAACGGCTACCAGAGTGAACACATCAACCATGCCAGGATCATTGCCAATGAGATGTGGGAGGAGCACTTTGGCCCCTTGGTCCTGTCGGTGGTTGACCGGCCCAGCGCGCAGCTGCCGACAGCGCCACAGATTCCCGCGCTGCACCAAGAAGTGCTGAAGCTTCTCAATGGCACCAGGATTTACAAAATCAAGGTGTATGACTTGCGGGGCAGGACGGTTTATTCAACCGAACTCAATCAGATTGGCGAGGACAAGAGCGATAACGCGGGTGTGATCAATGGCTTGCGCGGTTTGAACAGTTCCGAACTCGTGCATCAAAATCAGATCAGCTCATTTGAGGGCGAATTACAAGACCGTGACGTCATCGAGAGCTATATTCCGCGCTACGACCCCGTGACGGGTCAAGTCAGCGGCGTGTTCGAAATCTACCGCGATGCCACCTCGGTCCTGGCGGAGGTCGGTCAGCGGCAGTGGGTTCTGGTCGCCGCTGTGATCGCGCTGTTGACGCTGCTTTACCTGGTGGTGTTCATCATTGTCAAAAAGGCTCAGGATCAAATCATTGAGCAGAATCAGGAACGCAAAAGAGCCCAGCACGCACTGGCTTTGAGTGAGGAGCGCTGGAAGTTTGCTCTTGAAGGCGCTGGCGACGGCGTATGGGACCGCAACTTGCAGACCGGTGAAGTCGTGTTCTCCAAGCGCTACAAGGAAATCTATGGCTTTACCGCCGATGAGCTGGAAAATAACACCGAGGCTTGGGACGCGCGTGTCCACCCTGATGACCTGGCCCGGATAGAAGCCGACCGGGCGACTTATTTCGCCGGAGAAAAGCCAAGCTACGCCAACGAGCGGCGCATGCAATGCAGGGATGGCAGCTGGAAATGGATACTCTCGCGCGGCATGGTGGTGGCGCGCGATGCGCAAGGCCGGCCCTTGCGCATGATTGGTACGCACACGGACATCACCGAGCGTCATGAGCGTGAGGAAGCCTTGCGCCTGGCCTCTACCGTCATCCTGACCATGGACGAGGCCGTGACCGTGACCAACATGCGCAATGAAATCATCTCGGTCAATCCGGCGTTCACCGTGATTACGGGCTACTTCGCCAGTGAGGTCATTGGCAGAAACCCCAAACTCCTGGCGTCCGGCACGCATTCCGCGAAGTTCTACCAGGACATGTGGGCAAAGCTCACCACCACCGGTAACTGGCATGGCGAAATCTGCAACCGCCGCAAAAGCGGCAATCTTTTCATTGAATGGCTTTCCATCAAGCAAGTGCGCGATGAGCAAGGCGTGCCCACCCACTATGTGGCGGTGTTCTCTGACATTTCCGAACGCAAGGCGAGCGAGGCGCGCATGCAGCACCTGGCGCATTTCGACGTCCTCACCAATTTGCCCAATCGCGCCTTGTTCTCAGACCGCTTGCGCCAGGCTATCGCCAAGGCCAGGCGCGACAAAACGCAGCTGGCCTTGATGTTCATGGATCTTGACAGATTCAAACCGGTCAATGACCAGCTCGGCCATCAGGTGGGCGACTTGCTGCTCCAGGAAGTGGCACGGCGTTTGCTGGACTGCGTGCGGCGCGAATCCGACACCGTGGCGCGGATCGGCGGTGACGAATTTGTCGTGATGTTGCCGGATCTCGAAACGGTGCAGGCGACCACGCTGGTCGCTGAAAAAATTCTTGCCGCATTGAACCTGGTCTTTGAAATCGGCGAGCACCGGATCCATATTTCATCGAGCATCGGCATTGCCATTTTCCCCGAGCATGGTCAAAACGAAAATAATTTGCTCAAAAGCGCCGATGCAGCCATGTACCTGGCTAAAGAAAATGGCCGCAACCGGGTCCAGGTGGCGGCAACTGCGTCGAGCCCGGTCCAGCTGCCGTTCGCTTGAAAAATGCTATAAAAGAAATAGCACTATACGCTTATTTTACGGGGGATACAGGCCAATTTGATGGATATTATTGGCCGTTAGCGGCTGACTTGTGTGGTTACCTCAACCCGCCATCAGCTTGTGCACCAGGTCCCCGGTGTTGGAGGCTGTGTACTTGCGCATCAGACGGGCACGGTAGATTTCCACCGTGCGGTGGCTGATCGCCAGCGTCTTGCCTATTTCCTTGCTGGTCAATCCGCCCATCAGGTGTGCCGCGACCTCGCGTTCACGTGCCGTCAACTCTGCCTTGACCGGGCGACGCGAACTCAAGTCTTCAAAGGTCCAGATGCCCGTCTCATGCGGCGCGCTCGGGTTCAGCGCGCGGCCGGTCACGTGGCACCAGAAGGTTTCGCCGTTGGCGCGCTTCATGATGCGGTCGTCGGCGTAGGTGCCGTTGCGGTTCAGAATCGGCGCAATGCGCGATCCGGTGCGCTCAAATTCAATGGCGCTGGGGTACAGCACCTGAAATGACTGACCCACCAATAATTCACGCGAGGCGCCAAACATCTCGCACAGGTGGCGGTTGCAGTCCAGCATGCTGCGGTTGCTTGAGAGGGCGAGGCCGACTGGCGCCAGATCGAAAGCAAGACGGTAATCAATATCCATGCGTTGTGGGTGACCAGGACTTAGGGTTTGTACTTTACGAAAAACTACGTATGAAGTTAAGTAGTATCGTAAGGTCATTATTTCTTTAAAGGAGATTGCGCAGTGAACAAAATTTACCCCAACGCGGCCAAAGCACTGGAAGGCATTGTCAAAGATGGCCAGTTACTGGCCGTTGGTGGCTTTGGCCTGTGCGGTATTCCCGAGGCCCTGATTGACGCCCTGTGCGCCAGCGGTGTCAAAGACCTGACCGTCATCTCCAACAACGCAGGTGTCGATGGTTTTGGCCTGGGCAAGCTGCTGGGTACGCGCCAGATTAGCAAGATGATCTCCAGCTATGTCGGCGAGAACAAGGAGTTTGAACGTCAATACCTGGCAGGCGAGTTGCAGTTGGAGTTCACGCCGCAAGGCACACTGGCAGAAAAACTGCGCGCCGGTGGTGCCGGTATTCCGGCCTTTTACGTCCGCACAGGGGTGGGCACGCTGGTGGCCGAAGGCAAGGAGACGCGCGAGTTTGACGGTCATGTCTACATCATGGAGCGCGCCCTCGTGCCAGAGGTGTCCTTGGTCAAGGCATGGAAGGCCGACAAGAGCGGCAATCTGCTGTTCAGGCGCACGGCGCGCAATTTCAACCCGGCGGTGGCCATGGCGGGCAAGATCACGGTGGCTGAGGTCGAGGAAATCGTCGAGGTTGGCACCTTCGACCCCGATTCGGTTCACTTGGCGGGAATCTACGTGCACCGGATTGTGCTTAATGCTCATCCCGAGAAGCGAATTGAGCAAAGAACGATCACAGAAACATCGACCAAGAAAGCAGGAGTCTGATCATGGCCTGGACACGCGAACAGATGGCTGCCAAAGCGGCAGAAGAATTACAAGACGGCTTCTACGTCAACCTCGGGATTGGCTTGCCAACCCTGGTGGCGAACTTTGTGTCACCCGACATCGAGGTCTGGCTGCAAAGTGAAAACGGCATGCTGGGCATCGGCCCGTTTCCCACCGAAGATGAAGTGGATGCTGACCTGATCAACGCCGGCAAACAGACCGTGACCACGATCCCTGGCTCGTCCATCTTCGGCAGCCACGACAGCTTTGCCATGATTCGCGGCGGCAAGATCAATCTGAGCATTCTGGGTGCCATGCAAGTGAGCGAGAAAGGCGATCTGGCCAACTGGATGATCCCCGGCAAGATGGTCAAAGGCATGGGTGGTGCGATGGACTTGGTGGGCGGCGTCAAGAGCGTGGTCGTGCTGATGGAACACGTGGCCAAAAAGAAGGATGGCAGCATTGATTTGAAAATCTTGCCCAACTGCACACTGCCACTGACGGGTGTCGGCGTGGTCGATCGCATCATCACCGACCTGGCGGTGCTGGATGTGACGCCGCATGGTCTGAAAGTGGTGGAGATGGCGCCCGGTGTGACGATCGAAGAGCTGCAGGCCAAGACCGGCGTGCAACTGCATTAAACGGTGCACTAGGCGACCTGCGTCGCCGCCCAGGAAATGCGCGCAAATTCGCGTTGCAGTTGAGTGCGTACTTCGGGGTCAAAGTTCTTCAGCGGGTTGCTTTGCCGTATGTCGTCGATTGAAATGGGGCTGCCTTTGCGCGCAAAAAGAATGCTGTTGCTTTTTTCCTGTGAGGCAACTTCAAGCAAATTGCCATCGAAAGCAAGCCGGATGCGTGCTGTGAAGAGGGCGTGTTTGGGATCGTCATGGTGCAGGTTGGCGACCATGACACCTTGCGGTGAAAGTGCCTGATAGCAGTCGTTGTAAAAACGTTGTGAACACAGGCTGGGCGCCAGCCCCTCGCTGTCAAAGCCGTCTACCAGCAGCACGTCATAGCCGATGGGGTTGTTGGCCGCCGCGTCACGGACAAAGTCGGCCCCGTCAGCGCAAACAAGCTCGATGCGCTGAGCATCTTCCGGCACCTCAAACTCGTGGCGCAGCGCAATCACCTTGGGGTTGATCTCGACCATCGTGAGTTGTGAATTGGGCAGGTGACGGTAGCAAAACTTCAGCAGCGAGCCACCTCCGAGCCCAATCATGGCGATGCGTGCCGGGCGGCTGTTAAACAGCAAGAAACCCATCATCGTGCGCGTGTAGTCCACCTCCAGTTGGTCGGGATGCGCGCTGCACATGCGGCTTTGCAATTGGTCGAGGGTGAAATACAGGGATTTGTGGCCGTCAGCCGAAAAAACGAAAGGCGAATCAAACGCCGATGCATCGACCTGGGTGTCCGCCATTACAACGACGCGGCGCGTTTGCGCAGGATGGCGGCCTTGAGCAGTGGCAAGCGGTCGTTGCCAAAGTACATGTCGTCGCCGAGGTAGAGCGTGGGCGAACCGAAGCCGCCACGCGCAATCACTTCTTCGGTGTTGGCTTTGAGTTGCGCCTTGATGGCGGGCTGCGCGATGCCAGCCAAAAACGCGTCACCATCGATACCGACCTGATTGCATATTTTTAGCAGCACGGCGTCTTGCGAAATGTCTTCCTCGCGCGCCCAGTAGGCCTCAAACACGGCCGTGGCAAAAGGCAGCAGCTTGCCCTGCGGCTCCAGCCAGAGACAGCCACGCATGGCTTTGACACTGTTGACTGGAAAGACCCGGGGCGGGAAGACAATCTTCAGACCCGCCTCGCGTGCCCAGTCCTGCAGGTCTTTGAGCATGTAAGTCCATTTGGCGGGCACCGGGTTGTCGCGCATGGCGTAGACGCTGGGGTTGACGGCGTTAAAAATACCGCCCACCAGTACAGGTCGCCAGTGCACCGGCTCATCCAATTCGGCGGCCAGGGGCTGCAGGTTGTGAAAAGCCAGATAGGTCCAGGGGCTGGAACAATCAAAGAAAAATTCAATCATGGGGGGCATCTTTCAAATGAGTTTGTGATCACCGGTCCGCACGCTTTGCGCCGTTTGTCCAAACAATGCCTTGCGCGCCTCTTCGCTCATCGTGCCGGCGCGCAAGTCTTTGAGCAGATCAAGCCCGCGCAGGACGGCCGGGCGCAGGAACAGCGTGTCGTACCAGCGCTTGATGTGGGGGAATTCGTCGAGAGACACCTGCTGCGCCTGATGGGTCCGGATCCAGGGGAAAATTGCCATGTCGGCAATGGAGTAGTCGGGCCCGGCCACAAACGCGCCGGTTTTCCCCAGTTGGGTGTTGAGCACGCCATACAGTCGGTTCACCTCTTTGCCATAGCGATCGATGGCGTAGGGTACTTTTTCGGGCGCATAGAGCAAAAAATGACCGTTCTGCCCCGCCATCGGGCCGAGCCCCCCCATTTGCCACATCAACCACTGCAAGACCTGGGTCTTGCCGCGTACATCGCCCGGCATGAAGAGCCCGGTTTTCTCAGCGAGGTAAATCAGAATGGCACCACTCTCAAACACCGCGATCGGATCGCCACCCCCGGCGGGATCATGGTCCACGATGGCGGGCATGCGGTTGTTGGGACTGATCGCCAAAAATGCGGGTGCAAACTGCTCACCCTTGCCAATGTTCACCGGGATCAACTGGTACGGCAGCTTGCATTCTTCCAGCATGATGGAGATTTTCCAGCCGTTGGGCGTGGGCCAGTAATACAAATCAATCATCGGGATTCCTTTTTCTTTGCTTTTGGCATGATATTCTCGAAAGCATACGGAGGAAGTGTTCATCCGTCAGATGAAGATTTTTGTGTCAAATATTGCTGTGCTCGTAAAAAACAGGGCCGCCAAACTGAATTACATATGGACGAAGCCCAGTTCGAATTGATTGAAATCCATCAGTTGCGACCCGGCATGTTCATCGAGCTTGAGCTCGGCTGGATGTCCCATCCGTTTCCCACCAGAAGCTTCAAAATTTCCTCTGAGAAACAGCTTGAGGTGATTCGCGGCCTGGGTCTAAAACGTGTTCGTTATTTTCGTGGCAAAAGCGATCTGTTGCCAGGATTGGCAAATGCCGATGGCGCCAAGGTCCTGGCGGGCGACAACCCGGGCGAACAAGCCAAGCCGGAGAGCACGCTGGCGTCAACTGATGAGCATCGTCTTCGGCGACAACGCAGTGATTTGCTGAGCGCCCAACATAACAGTCTGATCGTCTGTGAACGCCGCTTTGTTGACGCCATTCAACACTACAAGCTGGCGGTAGAGCAAATCAGTGCCTTCCCTGGCGCGGCCAAGCAACAGTGTCTTGGCGTGGTCGGCGGGTTTGTTGGCGATATGCTGCAGGAGGGCGAGTTGGCCATTCGCCTGTTGTCTGAGGGGATGGGGGACAAAGCATCCATGCATCCGGTCAATGTGACCATTCTTTCTCTGCTGCTCGGCCGGTCTCTGGGCTTGTCGCAGCCGGACATGCTTGATCTGGGCATGGCGGCGTTCTTGCATGACATCGGCAAATCCCGTCTGCCGGATCGGGTGCGCTGGCCAGATGAAAATTTTTCAAAAGCTGAATACAACTTGTACCAGGAGCATGTTGCCCAAGGTGTCCCTCTGGGTCGGCACATGGACTTGACAGCGGGCGCCTTGCAAGCCATCGTCCAGCATCACGAGGCGATGGACGGAAGCGGTTTCCCAGCCAGGCTGAAGGGTGACAGCTTGTCCGTGCCAAGCAAAATTTTGTCACTGGTGAACCAGTATGACAACTTGTGTAATCCGAGCCGGCCTTCGACTGCCGTCACCCCGCATGAAGCCCTGGCACTCATCTTTGCTCAACTGAAATCCCGTTTCGATAGCGTGATACTGGGTGCCTTTATCCGCATGATGGGGGTTTATCCGCCGGGCTCGGTGGTGCAATTGGCTGATGAACGATTTGCCCTGGTGGTATCGGTTAATTCCACCCGGCCCCTTAGGCCCCAGGTGATCGTGCATGAACCTCGTGTTCCCAAGCATGAGGCACTGATTCTGGACTTGGAGCAATCACCCGCCCTGGGCATTCGGCGCAGTCTCAAGCCGGCGAGTTTGCCTCGGGAGGCCATGGATTACCTATCGCCGCGGCAGCGAATTTGTTATTTTTTCGAAAAAGCAATTGGGTCACCGTCAGACGAGGTGGGGCTGTGAAGCCCGCGGCCTGGGGCCTCTTGATTGAGGGTTTGATCGAGGCCGTCTGGCTGGTTGATCCGGTGAGTTTGCGCATCCTCGCGGTCAATCGCGCAGCGGCCGACTTGTTGGGTTTGGAGGCAGAGGATTTGGTGGGCAAGCCCGCTATTGAGTTGACTGTCACGCCAGAAGACCAGTTCTTTTGGGAGGACATCGCCGCTGGTTTGGTTGATGGCATTCACTCGGAGACCCTGTTGCGTGGTGCCGATGGCATGGCCGTTCCGGTGGAACGCCGCGTCAGCCGGGTTTGGCCCGAAGCGGGGCGCGCGGTGTATGTGGTGGGCATTCGCGATCTGCGTCAGCAGCGCCGCACCGAAGATGAACTTGAAAGCTTGGTGGCAGAGCTGCGGGCCACACTCGAATCAACTGCCGATGGCATTCTGGTCATTGATCGCAGTGGCGACATCCGCAACTACAACCGGCATTTTGCCGCCATGTGGGATGTGCCCGAAGAGCTGCTTTTGAATCCCAATGACCGGGCCTTGCACGGCCATCTGGCCTCGCGGGTGCTCGACGCTGCGGCATACGAGACGCGCCTGCGGGTGATTGCTGAGAGTCCCTTGCTGGAAACCACCGATGTGTTGATCCTGATCACTGGGCGTTTACTGGAGCGGGTGTCACGGCCGCAATTCAGCAGAGGTCAAGCGACCGGTCGGGTGTTCTCGTTTCGGGACATCACGCAAAGTGTTGATGCCCAGTCCAGACTGCGTCTGGCGGCCAAAGTGTTTGAGTCGAGCGTGGATGCCATTTTCATCACGGCTCCGGACCTGAAGATCCTGGCAGTCAATCCGGTTTGTGAGCGTTTGACAGACACTTCTCAAGCTCAATTGCTGGGGGAATCCGCCAGGAGTTTATTTCAGGATCCGCGTGACCCTGAACTGATGGTTCGTGTGGAACAAGTGCTGCGCGATGAGGGCTTCTGGCGCGGGCAGGTCTGGCTTGACCGTGCCGGTCGTGCCGCTTGTGCCGTTCATCTGTCGTGGGTCTTGTTGCGTGAAGAGGACGGCGCTGTCTTGCACACCATTTGCTTCTTCAAGGACCTGACCGAAGAATTGGCGGCCCAAAAACGCATTGAGCAACTGGCGTACAGCGACGCCCTGACCGGTCTGCCCAATAAATTATTGTTGTCACAGCGAGTCGGCTTTGCCTTGCGCATGGCCGAGCGCCACGGCTCGCAGTTTGGTGTTTTCTTTCTGGATCTGGATCACTTCAAGAATATCAATGACTCGATGGGGCATGTGTTTGGCGACCGGGTTCTGATCGAGGTGGCGGAGCGTATCAAACGTTGTTTGCGTGACGCCGACACCTTGTGTCGGCTCGGTGGCGACGACTTTGTCATTTTTGTCCAGGAAATTGATGCCCGCGGCGCTGAAGTGTTGGCACACCGCATTCTGGACCTGATGGCGCAGGCTTTTCTGATCGAGGAAACCAGCTTTTCGGTTGGGTGCAGTATGGGTATCGCCCTGTATCCGGCCGATGGCCGCTCGCTCGATGAGTTGATCAAGTGCGCTGACACGGCGATGTATCTGGTCAAGGAGCGCGGTCGCGGCAGTTTCCGTTTTTATCAACCGCAGATGAATGTTGATTTGCTGTCGCGCATGAAGATGGATCATGCCATGCGCCGGGCCATGGAGCAGGGTATGTTCCGGCTGCACTACCAGCCGCAAATTTCCCTGGCCAACGGCCAGTTGGTGGGCGTGGAGGCGCTGATTCGCTGGCTGGATGGCGAACTGGGCAATGTGTCGCCCGTGTTGTTCATTCCCTTGGCAGAGGAATCCGGCTTCATCATCACGATTGGCACCTGGGTGCTTAAAGAGGCCGTGCGGCAAGCGGTGCTCTGGCAGAACGCTGGCACGCCGGTGACGGTGTCGGTCAACGTGTCGGCACTGCAGTTTCAGCAAACCGATTTTGTGGAGATTGTGGCGAGCGTGCTGAAGGATTCCGGATTGGCACCGTATCTTCTGGAACTCGAATTGACAGAGACCATTTTGGTCAGGGATGCCAATGAGACCTTGAACCGTTTGCATGCACTGGCGGCCCTCGGAGTCGCCCTGTCGATTGATGACTTTGGCACCGGCTATTCGAGCTTGGCTTACCTGAAAAAATTCCCCATCTCCAAGCTCAAGATTGATCGCTCTTTTGTCATGGGCCTGCCTGACGACGAAGGTGACCGCGCCATCGTGAGTGCGACTATTGGCATGGCGCGCGGACTCAAATTAAAAGTGGTCGCAGAGGGGGTCGAAACCATCGCGCAACGAGACTACCTGGCGGGGCTCAATTGCGAATCTTTTCAAGGTTTTCTGTGTTCCCCCGGACTGCCTGCCGAGGAGTTTGAGCGACTGATGGCGTCATTTCCGCGCGATTAGCCCGCCGCGCGCGGCACTGGCGTTACAGGCTGGACAGCCCCCGGTACAGCATGTAAGCCGCCAGCAGGTACAGGATGCTGGCAAATACGCGTTTGAGTTGTTTCACTGGCAAAGTATGGGCGGCCCGTGCACCCAACGGCGCGGTGAGGACGCTGCAAGATGCGATTACCCCCAGCGCCGGCAACCAGATGTAGCCGAATGAATACGGGGGCAGGTTTTGCACCTCCTGGCCGCCGATGACGTAGCCCACCACGTTCGCCAAGGCGATTGGAAAGCCCAATGCCGCAGAAGTAGCCACTGCGTTGTGGATGGCGACATTGCACCAGGTCATGAAGGGCACACTCACAAAGCCGCCACCGGCACCGACCAGTCCCGATAGAAAGCCGATGACGCCACCGGCGCCAATCAGGCCAGCAGTACCCGGCACCTGTCGTGTGGGTGCGGGTTTTTTGTCCAGAAACATCTGGGTCGCGGAAAAGCTCACAAAGGCGGCAAAAAACAGCGCTAACCAGGAGCCTTTGAGCAGGGCAAAAACGCCCAGGCTGGCCACGGCGCCGCCCAACAGGATGCCCGGCGCCAGGCCCCTGACCAGATCCCAGCGCACGGCGCCGCGTTTGTGGTGGGCGCGCACGCTCGAAACCGAGGTGAAGAGGATGGTGGCCATGGACGTGGCGATTGCCATCTTGACCGCCAGGTTGGGGCTCACCCCGCGCCCGGACAGAATGATGGTGATAAAGGGCACCATCATCATGCCCCCGCCAATGCCCAGCAAGCCCGCCAAAAAACCTGTGCCCAGCCCTAAGAGCACGAGTTCAAGGATCAGGGCTGGTTCAAAATTCATGCAAGGGGGAGGGGAGAGAGTAGAAAAGGTGTCTGCAGAGTCACCGGACCGGCATCCTGAACCGGGGTTCAGGTGGGCGAGGTCAACTGGTCATTGGGTTCATCTAACGCGAGACGATCACGCTTGACCAGTGATGTTCCAAGCCCGGGCTCTAAGAGCATTGGTTCAAGGAACTATAAAGCCCGGCGAACACTGCAGACGAGATTATTGTAGAGCTTGAATCGCAGTTACGGGTAAAAAATTAACGGATCAAAGCAGGCGACCATCTGTGCCCAGCGCGACGTCAAGTCGCTCCAGCAGCGAGGCCAGCAGCAGTCTGTCGTCCGGCGTTTGAACGCCTTGTGCCGGGTTGTCCCCCGTGCCGAATGAAGCCGCGTGGACAGGCGCATGAACAGCGTCTGAGCCTTTGTCGGCCAGATCAAAGGCCAAGTTGAGCGCGGCCAGCACAGCGATGCGATCACGCGCCCGGACTTTGCCGCCGTCGCGAATCCTGCACATGGCCGTGTCAACCTTTTCCACGGCCTCCAGCAGGCGGGACTCGCCCCCATCGGGACAACCCAGCAGGTACGCTTGCCCCATGATTTGAACTTCGAGCTGTTTCATTCCGTCCCTTTGTGCGCTTGGTTTGGTGTCGCCTCTGGCAACCGTTGCAGCAGCGCGTCGACCCGGGCGCGGGCGGCACTCAGTCGGGATTTCAGGGAGTCGCGTTCCTGGGAAAGAGCATGGACCTGCTCGCTGAGCAAGGTGTTGGTGCGTTGCAGTTCTTCGTAACGGACAAGCAAACGCTCGACACGTTCGGCGACTTGGTCGATTTGAGGGGGGTTCGACATAGACCGTTATTGTAGGGTTTGGAAAAGCCGTCGGCGGTAGAATCCACCGCGTTGGTGCTCGCGGTGTGGTTCACACGCCGCAGTTCAACGGGAAGCAGGAGGTCACGCCGTTCGCACTGAGCTTGTCGAAGTGCCGAATGGTCTGGCTAACCTGCGCTGCCCCCGCAACGGTAAGTGGACGAATTGCAAAATTCCGCTTCCATCACAGCCACTGAGCGTTCTGAACACGCGCTTGGGAAGGCGATGGAGGTTGATTCCACCAGCCCGGATACCGGCCAACACGGTGGTTGCACGCCTGGCGTGAAACCGTGACGCTCAGGCACTGTCGGGGACGACGGTGAGGGCTTTTTGATGGTTCCATTTCTCAACTATGAAGACTTCTGTATTTCCCAAACGCGGTCGCGCACCCGTGCGCCTGGGCGTGTCTGTTTTGGCTGTTTTTGCGGCTTTTCCTGCTTTTTCGGTGCTGGCACAGGGCCAGTCCGAGGTGGTGCTTAAAGAGGTGGTGGTGACTGCCACGCGTATGGCGATCCCCCTGACTGATGTGCTTGCCGATGTGTCGATCATTGACCGCGCCATGATCGAGCGAAGCGGTGCCGCCGGTGTGGCTGATGTGTTGGCCCGCCAGCCCGGCTTGGAGATAAGTCGCAGCGGTGGTGTTGGCGGCACGACCAGCGTCTACCTGCGCGGCGGCAATTCGCAACACACGGCGGTGTACCTGGATGGCGTGCGTCTGGACGCACAATCTGGCAGCGGCGGTGTGGCTTGGGAGAGCATTCCATTGGCTCAGATTGATCGCATCGAAGTGTTGCGCGGCCCTGCGGGTGCCGTTTATGGCTCGGATGCGATCAATGGCGTGATTCAGCTCTTCACCCGACGTGGTGAAGGCCCGGCGGCACCTTACGCTGGTGTTGGCTTGGGGAGCCATGGGTTGCGCAAACTGGAGGCGGGCATCAGCGGTGCAGCTGGCATTGGCGATGCGTTCGACTATTCGCTGGGCCTGGCGCATGAAACAAGCAATGGTTTTGATGTGCAGCCACTGCGTTTGCGCAAACCGGCTGACGGCGTACGCAACCCGGATCAGGATGGTTACGACAGCACGTCTGCCAATGCGCGTTTGGGTCTTCAGGTGAACCGTGCCCATCGTCTGGAGGCCACTTTGCTGGCCAGCGACCTGCAAGCCCAATACGATGCTTTTGTTTACACCCCTGCGAGTCCGGTGGATGACCTCAGTCGCCATCAATTGCGCACTTTGGGCCTGAACTGGAACGCCCAGTGGACCGATGCCTACAGTACCAAGCTGAGCCTGACCGACAGCAGCGAAGATTACGAAACCACCCCCTCAAGCTACCTGACCAAGACAAAATTGCGCGGCTACCTGTTTCAAAACGAATGGCGTGTTGGCCCGCATCTGGCTACGGCCACGCTGGAGCGCAGGCAAGACGAGCTGGAAAACACCTCGGTCGGCCCCACCCGCAACCGCACTCAAAACGCTGTCGCGCTGGGTTATGGTTTCGCCCAGGCCAGCCACACGCTTCAGCTCAACCTCAGGCACGACGACGACAGCGGTTTTGGTGGCGAGAGCACCGGCAGCGCGGCTTACGGCTATGCGGTTTCGCCAAAATTGCGGTTGACTGCATCGGCAGGAACGGCCTTTCGTGCACCAACCCTGTACCAGCGTTTCAGCGACTACGGTGTCAGCAGCCTGCAGCCCGAAACCAGCCGCAATATCGAAGCAGGTTTCCACTACGTGGATGGCACCAGCAGCCTGGGCGCGGTGGTTTACCAAAATGACGTCAGCAACCTGATTACCTATGTCAACGGCCCCGGTGCTTGTGTATCGCCCTGGGGGTGTTACGACAGTGTGGCCCGTGCCCGCTACGAAGGCATCACGCTGTCAGGAACGTACGCGTTGGCCGGTGTCAACCTGCGCGCCTCGGTCGACTTTCAGAACCCCAAAGACCTCGACACTGGCAAAGAGCTGGCGCGCCGTGCCCGTCGTCACCTCACATTGGGGGCCGACACACAAGCCGCCAGCTGGCATCTGGGGGCTGAGCTGCAGGCATCGGGCAAACGCTTTGATGACCTGGCCAATACAACTGAGCTGGGAGGCTATACCGTGGTCAATCTTTCTGCCAGCACCCGCATCGCGCATGACGTGACCCTGTTGGCGCGAGTCGACAACCTGGCAGACAAGGATTACCAGACGGCACGCACCTATGCCACAGAGGGGCGTACCCTGTACCTCGGTCTGAAATGGGCGCTGCAGTGAGTCAGCGGCCTTGAAAGGTTCATCCATGTCCATGTTGTCCTGTCCCGCCATCCTCATCGCCGCCCCGGCCTCCGGCCAGGGCAAAACCACCGTGGTGTCAGCCCTGGCGCGGCTGCACACGCGACAAGGTGCCAAAGTGCGCGTGTTCAAGTGCGGGCCTGATTTTCTGGACCCGCATTGGCACGCACTTGCCTGCGGCGCACCGGTGTACCAGCTGGACTTGTGGATCAATGGCGAGGCCGACTGCCTCGCGCGGCTGGCGGCAGCGGCGCGGGAGGCGGATTTGATCCTCGTCGAGGGTGTTATGGGTTTGTTTGACGGCAAGCCCAGCGCCGCCGACCTGGCGCAACGCTTTGGCCTGCCGGTGCTGGCAGTGATTGACGCGAGCGCCATGGCCGGCACCTTTGGCGCGCTGGCGTTTGGCTTGCAGCATTACCGCCCTGAGATGCCGTGGGCCGGGGTGCTGGCCAACCGGGTCGCCAGCACCTCGCACGCCGGCATGCTCCAGGCCAGTGTGCGCGAGCCAGAGCGGTGGCTGGGGGCGCTGATGCGCAACCCGGCCATGGTTTTGCCCGAGCGGCATTTGGGCTTGACGGTGGCTGGTGAAGTGACCGATGCCCTCGCAAGGCTGGATGCCGCAGCCGATGCCCTGGCGGCCACGCCCTTGGGGCAGATGTCGCTGGCTGACCTGAAGCGCTGGAATGTGACGTTTTCTCCTGCGCCCACCTCTTCAGAAACGCCCGTTTCTATTGGTTTGCCGCTGGCAGGGCGCACCGTGGCGGTGGCGCTTGATGCGGCGTTTTGCTTTATCTACGCCGCCAATCTGGACTGCTTGCGCGATCTGGGCGCTGACGTGGTATTTTTCTCGCCTTTGAATGACGCTGCTTTGCCGCCTTGTGATGCGGTCTGGCTGCCCGGCGGCTATCCTGAATTGCACGCGGCGCAACTGGCCGCGAACAAGACGCTGTGTGACAGTCTGGCCGCGCATGTGGCGCAACACAAACCGGTGTGGGCCGAGTGCGGCGGCATGATGGTGTTGTTTGACATCCTGGTCACGCTGGAAGGGGGCATGCAGGCGCAGTGGGGCCTGCTGCCCGGCACCGTGACCATGCAAAAGCGGCTGGCCGCCTTGGGGCCGCAGCAACTGGTGCTGGAAGCTGGCACGCTGCGCGGCCACACTTTTCACTATTCGACCTGTGCGACCCCGCTGCAAGCGCGTTGGCGCACCGCGCGGCCCGGCTGTGAGCCCGCGCCCGAAGCAGGCGAGGCGCTGTACCGGGTGGGGTCGATTCAGGCCAGTTATTTTCATGCCTGGTTTGCCTCCTGCCCGGCGGCGGTGGTTGCGCTGTTTTCGCCGCCCGTTGACGTGCCGCCGCCAGGAACTGCGCCATGAATCAGGTAACAAGCGCATCGGCTCAAAACCCCAGTTGGGCGTGCCAACCCGCAGGCCCGCAGCGCATCGTCTGCATGACCGAAGAAACCACCGAGTGGTTGTACTTGCTGGGGCAGGAACATCGCATTGTGGGGATTTCGGGCTACACCGTGCGGCCGCGGCGGGCGCGCGACGAGAAACCCCGGGTCAGTGCGTTCACCAGCGCCAAGATGGACAAAATTCTGGCCTTGCAGCCGGACTGCGTGCTGGGTTTTTCCGACATGCAGGCCGACATTGCAAGTAGCCTGATTCGCGCAGGCGTGCAGGTCACCATCTTTAATCAGCGCAGCGTGCTTGAGATTTTTTCGGTGCTCTACCAAGTGGCGGCGATGGTCGGGCAGGGTGAACAGGGCCTGGCTTTAATTGCTGAAATGCAGCGTCAACTGAGCGTGATGGCGGATGCCGCTGCCGCCTTGCCACGCCGCCCAAAAATCTATTTTGAAGAATGGGATGTGCCGCACATCAGCGCCATTCAGTGGGTGTCCGAGCTGATCGGTATTGCGGGCGGGGATGACTGTTTTCCTGAATTGGCCGCCCAGTCCATGGGCAAGAACCGCATCATTGCGGACGGTGCAGAGATCGTCAGGCGTAACCCCGACATCATCATCGGCTCGTGGTGCGGCAAGAAGTTTCGCCCTGAGAACGTGGCGGCGCGTGCGGGTTGGGGCGAGGTGAACGCAGTCAAAACCGGGCAATTGTTTGAGATCAAGTCGGCCGATATCCTGCAGCCCGGCCCAGCGGCGTTGACCGATGGTGTGGCGCAATTGCACCGCATCGTGATGGATTGGAGTCGCCAGGGTGGTGGAGCGGAGAAATTGGCATGACAACCTTAAGTGTTGCACGCAGTGAGTTGATTCTGGGGGGCCAGAAAAGCGGCAAGTCGCGCCGGGCAGAGGCGCTGGCGCAAAGCTGGCTGAAGCAGTCTGACAAACACCACGCGCTGTTGATCGCCACCGCTCAAGCCGGGGACGAAGAGATGCGCCAGCGTATTGCGCGCCATCAGGCAGACCGGGCGCAGCGCGTGCCGGGCATGGGCACGGTGGAAGAATCGTTCAAGCTGGCCGAGGCGATTGGCGCGCATAGCCGCCCCGACACCCTGATCGTGGTCGACTGCCTCACCCTGTGGTTGACCAATTGCCTGATGCCCATCGATGCGAGCACGGTGACCGAGGACCCGCGCCGCCACAACGCTGCAGAAAAATTTATAACAAATAGGCCTCTAGCCACCGTCCATCAAGCGCATGTAGCTATTCTTTTGGAAGCAATTGCCGGCGCCCCCGGCCCGCTTGTGCTGGTCGGCAACGAGATCGGCCTGGGCGTGATTCCGATGGGTCGCGAGGTGCGCGCCTTTGTCGATGCGCTGGGTCTGTTGAACCAAAGCGTGGCCCAGGTTTGCCAACGTGTGACCTTGATGGCAGCGGGTTTGCCTTTGACCTTGAAAGCGGTGCCATGAAGAGCGTTTTACTACTGTTGATGCTGCTTGTCTCGCATGCAGCTCAAGCCTTTCAGGTGGTTGATGACAGAGGTGTCAGCGTTACCTTTGCCCAAGCTCCCCAGCGCATCGTCAGCCTGCTGCCGTCACTGACTGAAACCGTTTGCGCACTGGGGCAATGCGCCAGGCTGGTCGGTGTGGACCGCTATTCCAATTACCCGGAAAGTGTCAAAAACCTGCCCCAAGTCGGCGGCGGGCTGGACCCCAATATTGAGGCCATTGTGGCGCTCAAGCCGGATGTGGTGCTGATGGCCACCTCGTCGCGTGTGGGTGAACGGCTGCAGTCGCTGGGCATCAAAGTGGTGGCGCTGGAGCCTAAAACCCATGCCGATGTGAAGCGTGTGCTCGAAAAAATCGGCCAGGTTTTGGCTGTGACCGACGCGCAAGGCATCTGGCGCACCATTGACGCCGCCATCTCGGCCGCAGCGCAGTCCTTGCCCAAAAGCGTTGCCTCAACGCGGGTCTATTTTGAGGTGAACCCCGGTCCCTACGGCGCGGGCGAGTCGTCCTTCATCGGCGAGACGCTCACCCGGCTGGGGGTCAAAAACATCATTGGGCCCAAGCTGGGGCCCTTCCCCAAGCTCAACCCTGAATTTGTGGTGCGCGCCAACCCGGATGTGATCATGATTGGCCAGCGCAGCGCGGACAGCATGGCACAGCGCCCGGGCTGGCAGAGTTTGCGGGCCTTGCGTGAACATCGCTTGTGTGTGTTCAGCACCATTCAGTCAGACGTGCTGGTGCGCCCCGGTCCACGCATGAGTGAGGGTGCGCGGCTGATGGCGCAGTGCCTGGCTGACAAAGCGGGGACTGGCACAACGACCGCGCCCTGGCTCAAAACCGGACCCGCCAAACCGTGAACCTGCGCCGCGCCTCTACCATCGGCTGGGCCTTGCTGGGCCTGGCACTGTTGCTGGCCGCATTGGGTGTGTGTGTGGGCAGCGCCGGGTTTGAGAACCTGCTCGGGCCTTTGCTCAACCCTTTGCGCGACCCTGAGCAATATGCCATGGCGCACCAGATTGTGTGGGACATCCGCTTGCCGCGCACCCTGGGCGCGTGGGCCGCCGGTGCCTTGCTGGGCCTGGCAGGCGCCTTGGCACAGGGCTTGTTCCGAAACCCGCTGGCTGATCCGTTTTTGCTCGGCAGCGCTTCGGGTGCCTCATTGGGCGTGGCGCTGGTGCTGGCCGCCATGGGCGGTGGCGCGGGCACCATGGGCGGCGCGATGATGAGCGACGGCACGGCGTTCTCGGTGTTTGGCACGGGGTGGCTGGTGCGCCTGGGGCTCACTGGTGCGGCTTTCGGCGGTGCGGTGCTGGCGGTGCTGCTCACGCTGGCGCTGTCCCGCGGCGTGCAACATACCTTGCGCCTGCTGCTGGCCGGGGTGGTGGTGGGCGTGGTGCTGGGCGCCATGACGCACATGGTGTTGCTGTGGTCGCCCGAGTCGATGCAGGCCATGCAGGCCTTCATGTTGGGCTCTACCGCGTTTGTCGGCTGGACGGCGTGTGCGGTGATGGCCGGGGTGTGGCTGCTGGCCAGCGCAGCGGGTGCTCTGTTGGCGCGCCTGCTCGACGGCCTGAGCCTGGGCGAAGCCACCGCGCACAGCCTGGGGTTGCCGCTCACCTCCATGCGCTTCGCGCTGGTGGCGGTGCTGGCGCTGGCCACTGGGGCGGCGGTGGCGCAAACCGGGCTGATTGCATTTGTGGGCCTGGCAGCACCCCACCTGGTGCGCTCGGTGGTCAAAACCACACACGGCCGGTTGATCCTGCTCTCCAGCCTGATGGGTGGCGTGTTGCTGATGGCCGCCGACACGCTGGCCAGGGGGCTGATTGCGCCGCAAGAGCTGCCCGTGGGGGTGCTCACTGCCGTGCTGGGCGGCGGCTACCTGCTGTGGCTGATGCACCGTGGCACACGGGGTGGCGGTATATCGCTATGAATTCAATAGCTGTTGACGCCCGCGCTGTGAGGGCCAGACTCGGAAATGTCGAGATATTGCATGGTGTGTCGCTGGCCCTGCCCGCTGGCCGCTGGACCAGCATCGTGGGCCCGAACGGCGCCGGTAAATCGACCTTGCTCAAGGTGCTGGCCGGACTGTTGCCGCACCAGGGCAGCGTTGAATTGCTGGGCCAGCCCTTGGACAGTATTCGCCCGAAAAAGCGGGCGCAGCGCCTGGCGTGGCTCGGGCAAAACGAATCCACCGCCGATGACTTGACGGTATGGGACGTGGCCATGCTGGGGCGCCTGCCGCATCAGGCCTGGCTGGCCGCTCCCAGTGAAGCAGATCGGGTCGCCGTTGAGCAGGCGCTCAGAGCCACCCAGGCCTGGGACTGGCGCGGCCGCACGCTGGGCCAACTCTCGGGCGGCGAGCGCCAGCGTGTGTTGCTGGCCCGTGCGCTGGCGGTGCAGGCGCAGGTGTTGCTGATGGACGAGCCGCTGGCCAACCTGGACCCGCCACACCAGGCCGACTGGCTGGCCGTGGTGCGCGCGTTGGTCAGCAAGGGCAACACGGTGGTCAGCGTGTTGCATGAACTGTCCATGGCGCTGCATGCCGATGAACTGGTCATCATGGCTGCCGGCCGCATCACCCACCAAGGCACTTGTTCGGATGTCGCCACGCACCGCGCGCTGGAAGCCGTGTTTGACAAGCGCATCACCATTCACCCGCTGGCCAACCAGTGGGTGGCGCTGCCAAATTAAGTTCGAATTTTTTCAAAACAAAACAATTGGAATCTGACCCCAGTTAAAGGCAAACCCATGCAAGTTGAAACACCTCCCACAGACAAACCTTATGACAAACCCGAGGGCGAGCGGCGTGGGCTGGTCATTGTCAACACCGGTGACGGCAAGGGCAAGAGCACGGCGGCTTTTGGGCTGGCGCTGCGCGCCCATGGTCGTGGCAAGGCGGTCAAGATTTTTCAGTTCATGAAAGTGCCCAGCGCCCGTTTTGGCGAACACCGCATGTTTGAGCAACTGGGCATTCCTATCGAGGGCTTGGGCGACGGTTTCAGCTGGAAGAGCCAGGACCTGGCGCACTCCGCCCAACTGGCGCGGGAGGGCTGGCAAAAGGCCAAGACCGCCATTTTGAGCGGTGACTACTTCATGGTGACGCTCGATGAGATCACCTACCCGCTGATCTACGGCTGGCTGCCGCTGATTGAGGTGCTTGACACTTTGAAAGCCCGCCCCAGCCATGTGCATGTGGTGTTGACGGGGCGGCGTTGCCCGAGCGAGATCATCGAACTGGCCGACACCGTGACCGAGATGCAGATGGTCAAGCACGCGTTCCAGGCCGGCATCCCGGCCCAGCGCGGCATTGAGGACTGAGCCCCGCCCATGACGACTTCTCCACCAGCCCAAGCAGACGCATCGGCACCGGCAAGCGACATGGCCTTTTCCGCCGCCGAGCGCAGTGCGGTCTACCGTGCCATCTTCGAGCGCCGCGACATGCGGCACTTCGCCGGTGGCACGGTTGCGCCCGACGCCATGCGGCGCCTGCTCACCGCCGCACACCACGCCCCCAGCGTCGGTTTCATGCAGCCCTGGCGTTTTTTGCGTGTGGCATCAAGCGCCCTGCGCACCCGGCTGCATGAGTTGGTGGAGCAGGAGCGGAAGGTGACCGCCCAGGCGCTGGGCGAGCGGGAAGAAGCCTTCATGCGGCTCAAGGTGGAAGGGCTGCGGGAGGCTGCCGAGCTGTGGGTGGTGGCGCTGGCCGATGGGCGTGACAAGCATATCTTTGGCCGGCGCACCCTGCCGCAGATGGACCTGGCCTCGGCCGCCTGCGCCATTCAGAACCTGTGGCTGGCCGCGCGTGCCGAAGGGCTGGGCGTGGGCTGGGTGTCGCTGTTCGACCCCATTGCCGTGGCAGACTTGCTGCGGATGCCCGCCGGGGCCGAGCCGATCGCATTGCTGTGCATCGGGCCGGTACATGCTTTTTACGAGGAGCCCATGCTCCAGAAAGAGCGCTGGGTCAAGCGCTGCGCCCTGGATGATTTGCTGTTTGAAGACACCTGGGGCCAGGCCCTGGGCCAGCCGGTGCCAAAGCCCTGAGGGGTCAAAAAAGATGATGGCATTCGCTCTGGCTTTGCTCGTGGCGCTGGCGGTAGACCGCTACTTCGGCGAGCCGCGTGTGCGCTTGCACCCGGTGGTTTGGATGGGCAACTATTTGGGTTGGGTGGGGGCGTGGGTGCAGCGCCGTGCCCAGCAGAGCCTGCAGCGGCCGGACTTCAAGGCTTTTTGGCTTGCAGCCCTCGTGTGGTGTGCGGGTGCAGCTAGTGTTTCAGGAGTTGCTTGGGGTTTGCAGGCGGCGCTTGGCAGCTTGCCCTGGTGGGCAACTGGCGTGCTGCTGGGCCTGCTGCTCAAGCCGCTGCTGGCCTGGACGATGCTGAAGAGCGAGGTGCTGGCGGTGGAAGCGGCCTTGGCTGAATCGCTTGAGGCTGGCCGGGAGCGCTTGAGCTGGCTGGTGAGCCGCGATGTTACGGCGCTGACCGACACGCAAGTGCGCGAGAGCGCCATCGAGACGCTGGCCGAAAACCTGAACGATTCGGTCGTCGCGCCCATTTTCTGGTTTGTGCTGCTGGGCCTGCCCGGCGCCGCGCTGTACCGCTTTGCCAACACGGCCGATGCGATGTGGGGCTACCCCGGCATCTACAAGGGCCAGAACTGGGCTTGGGCGGGCAAGTGGGCGGCGCGCGTAGACGATGGCTTGAGCTGGCTGCCCGCGCGCATCACCGCGCTGCTCTTGCTGCTGGCGACAGGGGTGCGAGGCTTGGCGCTGGCAGGCCGTTTGCGCGCCGAGGCTGCCAAAACCCCGTCGCCCAACAGCGGCTGGCCCATGGCGGCGATGGCCTTGGGTCTGGATGTGGGCTTGCGCAAACCCGGTGTGTATGTGCTCAACCCAGCGGGGCGTGCAGCGCTTGCGCCGGATACCGCGCAAGCCCTGGTTTATGCATCAAATACACTTCTAGCCCTCGTCGTCATTGCGCAAGCAGCTATTATATTTGTAGCAAATGGGGTGTGGCCATGAAGCCCTTGGCACGTATCCACGGCGGACCGGACGCACAGGGCGCGCCGCGGTACGACTTCTCCAGCAACAGCAACGCCTGTGGCCCGTGCCCCCAAGTCCTGGCCGCCGTGCAGGCCGCCGATGCCACCCGCTACCCCGACGCTGCCTATACCGATTTGCGGGCAGCGCTGGCACACTTTCACGGCGTGCCACCGTGGCGCGTGGTGCTGGCGGGCAGCGCCAGCGAATTCATTTTTCGCATCACGGCGTGGGTCAAAGGGCAGGGCACCCAGCAGGCACCGCGCACCGTGTGCCTGCCCCGCCATGCCTATGGCGACTACGCCCATGCCGCGCAGGCGTGGGGTCTGCAGCCAACGGCGAAGCCTGATGCAGCGGATTTGGTCTGGGCCTGCGAGCCGTCCAGCCCCTTGGGGCAGGCCCATACCGCGTGGCCCGCGTGGGTGCACCGTGCCGCAGACGGCGCACCGCACAACAGCCCCGCCGCACCCGAGCCGTTGTGCAACACCGTGGTTCTCGACAGCGCCTACGCGCCGTTGCGCCTGGGTGGCACGCCCAGCCTGAGCGACGCGCAGCGCGCCAAGGTGTGGCCATTGTTTTCCCCCAACAAGGCCCTGGGCCTGACCGGTGTGCGCGCTGCCTATGCCATTGCCCCCGCCGATGCGCAACAAGCCGCCGCGCAGCTGGACGCCCTGGCCCCATCCTGGGTGCTGGGCGCACACGGCGTGGCCCTGCTGTTGGCGTGGACGCAGGCGGACACACAAGCCTGGTTGCACAGCAGCCTGCAGACGCTGCGCGGCTGGAAGCAGCGCCAGGTGCAGGGTCTGCAAGCCTTGGGCTGGAACGTGCAACCCAGCGACACCCCGTTTTTCTGCGCCCAGCCTTTGCTGGGTGTGGATGCTGTTGCGCTGTGCGCACAGCTGCGCACCCAGGGCATCAAGCTGCGCGATGCCACCTCGTTTGGGCTGCCCGGCTGGGTGCGCTTGGGGGTGCTGCCGCCGCAGGCGCAAGATGCATTGTTTGGAGTTACTTGTGTGTCAAATTGACGTACAATTTTGTTTTTAGGAGAACCGCCATGCCTGCTGTTACCACATCAAGCGATTCCGCTCGCATCAACCTGCGCACCAGCCCGGAGGCCAAAGCGCTGATTGAGCGGGCTGCGGCCATCATGGGCTCCACCGTGTCCAGCTTCATGCTGCAAAACGCGTATGAGGCGGCCCGCCGCATCGTGGCGGACGAAGACACCCTCATGCTGTCTCAGCAAGCGTTTGAAGCCTTTGTCGCCACCTGCGAAAACCCGCCTGAGCCCACCGATGCACTGCGCAAACTCATGGCCTTGCGCTGAATGACGCTGCGAATTGAGCGGTTGGCCGCCCACCACCAGCGTGGCGGGTTTGATTGTGGCAATCCAGAGCTCAATCAATTCCTGAGCCAGCAAGCGGGCCAACTGGCCCGAAAAAACTTCTGCAAAACCTATGTAGCCGTGGCCGACGACGGAGTTGTCGTGTTGGGGTTTGTCTCGATCAGCGTTGGACAAGCCCAAACCACACAACTGCCCCCCAAGCTCAAGTTACCCCGCTATCCGGCACCGATATTGCGCATTGGCAGGCTGGCAGTTGACCAGAAGCAGCATGGCCAAGGCATCGGGCAGAGACTGATGTCATTTGCTTTGCAGATGGCGCTGGATTTTTCTCAGCATGTGGGTCTTTATGCGATCGTGGTAGATGCCAAGCATGAACAGGCCTGCAAGTTTTATGCGGCGTTGGGCTTTACTGCGACCGTGGACGACCCGCTGTGTTTGTACTTGCCGGTGGTGACCTTGCAAAAAATGGCGCAAGAACCGTGACTGCCGGGGAAGCGCCATGAACCTCGACTACACCACCCTGGAGATGCAGCGCCGCCAGCACCCGGCCTGGCGTTTGCTGGCCGCTGACTCCGCGCCGCTGGTGGCCAGTTTTTTGCACCGGGTTTTTGTCGTGCCCAATGTGCGGGTGATGGCGCAGTCCAACCTGGTGGAGTCGCTGGAAGACACGCTGTATGGCCTGCGCGAGCAGTTGGGTGCTCAGGTGTTTCCAAAGTCGGCGCAAGAATATTTGAACGACTGGGCGGCCAATGACAAGGGCTGGCTGCGCAAGTTTTACCCGGCGGGCTCAGATGAGCCCCATTTCGACCTGACCCCGCCCACCGAGCGCGCTTTGGCGTGGCTCGGCAGCCTGTCAGACCGCAGCTTTGTTGGCACCGAGTCGCGCTTGCTCACCTTGTTTGGTTTATTGAAGCAAATGAGCGAAGGCAGTGAGACCAACCCCCAGACCCGCATCGCCGAGCTGCACAAAAAGCGCGATGCCATAGATGCTGAAATTGCCCGTGTGGTCGAGGGTGACATGGCCCTGCTGGACGACACCGCACTGAAAGACCGCTTTCAACAGTTCACCGGCCTGGCGCGTGAATTGCTGGCGGACTTTCGGGAGGTGGAGCACAACTTTCGTGCGCTGGACCGCAAGGTGCGCGAACGCATTGCTTTGTGGGACGGTGCCAAAGGCGCGCTGCTGCAAGAGATCATGGGCGAGCGCGATGCCATTTCGGACTCCGACCAGGGCAAGAGCTTTCGCGCGTTTTGGGACTTTTTGATGTCGCAGTCGCGCCAGGAGGAGTTCACGCAGTTGCTGGAACGGGTGCTGGAGCTGCCCCCGGTGTCTGCGTTGGCGCCGGATAAGCGCCTCAAGCGTGTGCATTACGACTGGCTGGAAGCCGGTGAATACGCCCAGCGCACCGTGGCCCAGCTGTCGCAGCAGTTGCGCCGCTTTCTGGACGACAAGGCCTGGCTGGAAAACCGCCGCATCATGGACATTCTGCGCGGCATCGAAGGCAAGGCCTTGGCACTGCGCGATGTGGCTCCCACTGTCTTGCGCAACCCGGATTTCATGCAGATTGACGAGATTGGCGCGGGCGTGGAGCTGCCGCTGGAGCGCCCGCTGTACCAGCCGCCACTGCACACCGTGCTGACCAGCGTGGCCTTGCAGGCGGGTGATGAGGACGTGGATGCAGCCGCCCTGTTTTCCCAGGTGCGGGTGGACAAGGCGGCGCTGTCCGCGCACATCGCCAAGTCCCTGCAGACCCAGGCACAGGTCACTTTGGCGGAGCTGCTCCAAAGTAGACCCCTGCAGCAGGGTCTGGGCGAGTTGGTGGCCTACCTGCAACTGGCCAGTGAATCGCCCGCGTCCGTGGTGATCGAGACTACCCAAGACACCGTGGCGTGGCAGGTGTCAGATGATTCGCAGCCCATGCAGGCCGCGCCCACCATGCGCCGTGCGACCCTGCCGCGCGTTATTTTTGTCAGGAGTTGAGCATGCAAGGCCTTGATGTGAATCCGCAGGAGCCCGGCCCTGATGCCATTACAGCCAGTGTTTCTGCACCGCAACATGACCTGACCAGTCTGGTCGTCCCCTTGTTGAAGGGTGTGCTGTACCGCGAGGACGATGCCGCCCAGTGGGCGGCCTTGTTGCAATTGCAGGCCCGTGTGCGTGACTACGTGGCCGTGCTGGCGCTGGAACTGGTGGTAGACGAGGCCGAGGGATATGCCTTTTTGCGCTCCCAGCCGCCAAGCGACGACAGCGCGCCCAAGCTGCCGCGCCTGGTGCGCCGCCAGCCTTTGAGTTTTCAGGTCAGTCTGCTGCTGGCGCTCCTGCGCAAAAAGCTGGCCGAATTTGATGCCAGTGGTGGCGACACGCGCTTGATCTTGACCCGCGGCGCGGTGGTGGAACTGGTACGCGTTTTCCTGCCCGCAGGCTCCAATGAGTCGCGCCTGATCGACCAGATTGAGACCCAACTGAACAAGGTCATTGAACTGGGTTTTGTGCGCCGCCTCAAGCCCCAGGCGGACAGCGCATCGGCGCGCTCCGCCCAAGAGCCGGTGTTTGAAGTGCGCCGCATTCTCAAGGCCTTTGTCGATGCCCAATGGCTTGCCGATTTTGACCAACGCCTGGTTGCTTATCTGGCGCAACTTGCCACGCCAAATCCCACGGAGTCTGATGATGAGTGACGGCACGCCCACAGCAGACCTGTTTGCTTCCGTTCGTCCTGAGCTTGTCGAAGGGCCCGTCAGCGTGTCGGAGCAAGACCCACGTGCCGCCAAGACCCTGACGGGCTTTCGTCTGGCGCGTCTGGAAGTCATCAACTGGGGCACCTTCGACAAGCGGGTGTGGACGCTGGAGCTTAATGGCCGCAACGGCTTGCTGACCGGCGACATCGGCTCGGGCAAGTCCACGCTGGTGGACGCGCTCACCACGCTCCTGGTGCCGCCTCAGCGCGTCGCCTACAACAAGGCAGCGGGAGCCGATGCGCGGGAGCGCTCGCTGCGCTCCTATGTGCTGGGGCATTACAAGTCCGAGCGCAATGAAACCAGTGGCAACGCCAAGCCGGTGGCGCTGCGCTCGGCCAGCGACTACGCGGTGATTCTGGGCGTGTTCCACAACGCCGGGTTTGACCAGACGGTGACATTGGCCCAGGTCTTCTGGATGAAAGACACGTTTGGCCAGCCCGAGCGTTTTTATGCCGTGGCGGACAAGGCGCTGTCGCTCACCGCGGACTTTTCTGACTTTGGCACCGCCGTACCGGCCCTGCGCGCGCGCTTGCGCAAAAGCGGTGTTGCCTTGTTTGACAGCTTCCCGACCTATGGCGCGTACTTTCGCCGCCGCTTTGGCAACATGGGCGAGCAGGCGCTGGAGCTGTTCCACCAAACCGTGTCGATGAAATCGGTGGGCAACCTGACCGACTTTGTGCGCCACCACATGCTGGAGCCGTTTGACGTGGCACCGCGCATTGCGGGTTTGCTGGCGCATTTTGATGACTTGAGCCGCGCCCACGCCGCCGTGCTCAAGGCCAAAGAGCAGGTGGACTTGCTAACTCCCTTGGTGGCGGACTGCGACAAACACGCTGCCCTGGTGGAAAGCGTCGCGGAGTTGCGCCTGTGCCGTGAAGCGCTCAAACCGTGGTTCGCGGGCCGCAAACGGGAGCTGCTGGACCAGCGACTGGAAAACCTAGGCATCAATCTGGCCAGTGAGTCAGCCAAGGTCGAGCGTTTAGAAGGTCAGAAGTTGGAGCAGCAATCTAAAGAGCGCGAATTGCGCCTGACCATCGCCCAGAGTGGTGGCGACCGCATCGCGCAGATTGAGGCGGAAATAAAACGCCAACAAACCGAGCAGGACAAGCGCCTGAAAAATGCCAAACGTTACGACCAGTTGCGCCGCAGCCTGGGCCTGTTGCAGGTGGCCAATCGGGAAGAGCTGCAGACCCAGCAACAGGGCTGTGCCGAGCGCCGCGCCGCAGACACCGAGCGCGAGGTGGCACTGCAAAACGAACTGACCGAACGTGGTGTTGAGATGGCCCAAGGGCGCTCTGAACACAAGGACTTGGTGGACGAGGTCAAGAGCCTGCGCGCCAGGCGCAGCAACATCGATGCCCAGCAAATCGCCATGCGCGCCGCGCTGTGCCAGGCCTTGGGCCTGCGCGAGGACAGCATGCCGTTTGCCGGCGAGCTGCTGCAGGTGCATGACGACGCACGCGACTGGGAGGGGGCGGCCGAGCGCGTGCTGCACAACTTTGCGCTCTCCTTGCTGGTGCCCGATGCGCACTACGCCCGGGTCGCCCAGTGGGTGGATGACACCCACCTCAAAGGGCGCCTGGTGTACTTTCGGGTGCGAGAGGGCGGCCGCATGGATCGGCCGCAACTGCACGCGCAGTCATTGGTGCGCAAGATCGCGGTCAAACCGGATTCCCCGTTCTATGCCTGGCTGGAGAACGAAGTCGCGCGCCGCTTTGACTATGCCTGCTGCACCACGCAAGAGCAGTTTCGTGCCGAGCCCAAAGCCATCACCCGCGCCGGGCAAATCAAGGCCGGGGGCGAGCGCCACGAAAAAGACGACCGCCACCGCCTGGACGACCGCAGCCGCTACGTGCTGGGCTGGAGCAATGCCGCCAAGCTGGCGGTGCTGGAAGGCAAGGTGCGCGTGCTGGAGGCCAGGCTGGGGGACGTGGGCGGAAAGATTGCCATCCTGCAACAAGAGCAAGCCACCATCCGCGAGCGGCTGGAAAGTCTGGCCAAACTGGTGGAGTTTCAGGACTTCAGCGACCTGGACTGGCCCGCCAACGCCCGTGAAATCGCCCGGCTGAACGACGAGCGGGCCGCGCTGGAGGCCGCCTCTGACGTGTTGGCCACACTGACGCAGCAATTGAAAACGCTGGAAGATGAGCTGAAGAGAACGGAGGTTCAACTCATCGAGCAGCGCGACAAACGCTCCAAGACCGAGCAAAAAATCACCGATGCACAAACCTTGCGCCGCGAGGCTGAAAGCCTGATGGCGCAGGCGCCCGAAGGCTTTGCCGGGCAGGTGCCGCGTCTGGAAACCTTGCAGCAAGAGATGCAGGGCACGCAGGTATTGACCGTGGAGTCGTGCGACGTCCGTGAACGCGAGATGCGCGACGGCCTGCAAAAAACCATTGATGCCGAGGATGGCCGCACCAAGCGCGTGCTGGAAAAGGTGATTGATGCCATGCGATCTTTTAGCAACCGCTTCCCCGTGGAAACCCAAGAGGTGGACGTGTCGGTAGATTCGGCCGGTGAATACGGCAGCCTGTTGCAGCGCTTGGTGGCAGACGATTTGCCGCGTTTTGAGGCCGACTTCAAACGCTCGCTCAACGAGAACACGATTCGCGAGGTGGCCAATTTCAGCTCGCAACTGAGCAAGGAGCGCGAGACCATCAAGGAGCGCATTGCCCGCATCAACCAGTCGCTCACGCAAATTGACTACAACCCCGGACGCTTCATCACCCTGGAGTTTCAGACCGCCACCGATGCGGAAGTGCGCGACTTTCAGACCGAGCTGCGCACCTGCCTGGATGGTGCACTGGGTGGCGATGCGGGCGCAGGGCAAGACAGCCAGTATTCCGAAGCCAAGTTCTTGCAGGTGAAACACATCATCGAGCGCCTGCGCGGCCGCGAAGGCCAGACCGAGCAAGACCGGCGCTGGACCGCTAAGGTCACCGACGTGCGCAACTGGTTCGTCTTTGCCGCCAGCGAGCGCTGGCGCGAGGACAATCGCGAGCACGAGCATTACTCGGATTCGGGCGGCAAGTCCGGCGGTCAAAAAGAGAAGCTGGCCTACACCATTCTGGCGGCCAGCCTGGCCTACCAGTTCGGCCTGGCCTGGGGCGAAACGCGCTCCAAGAGCTTCCGCTTCGTCGTCATTGACGAAGCCTTTGGCCGTGGCTCGGACGAGTCCGCGCAATACGGCCTGCAACTGTTCGAGAAGCTCAACCTGCAATTACTCATCGTCACCCCGCTGCAAAAAATCCACATCATCGAACCCTTTGTTGCCAGCGTCGGCTTCGTCCACAACTTTGAAGGACGCGACTCGCGGTTGCGCAATTTGAGTATTGAGGCGTATCGGGAGGAGAAGGGGCGGGTGGAGGCACATGACAAGTCTGGCAATGGCATGAACGTGGCATCGACATTGGCGACAATAGCCAGTCAAAACGGAGCACAAGAATGATTACCAAACTGACCCTGCGCAACTTCAAGAGCGTTGGTGAGCAAGTCTACGAGTTCACTCAGTTCGATTTGCTGGTTGGACGAAACAACAGTGGCAAGAGCACCGTGCTCCAAGCGTTGGCTATTTGGCAGTTTTGTGTGGATGAGTTTCATCGCTCAACGCGCGGTGGCGCAAAGGGCATTCAGGTTGTGCTTCCCAACTTCACTGCGCTGCCTGTACCCGAGTTCAATCTACTTTGGAAGAACAGGGACATACGCCATTCACCGAGCAAAAGCAGTAGTAAAAAGCAGGAGTACATCCTGATCGAAATCATCGTAGATTGGAGTGGACCTGACGGTAACAGTTCGTCTTTTGGCGTGGCGCTTAGGTATCACTCGCCGCAGGCCATTTACGCGATTCCATCCGATGGTTGGGCTGCATTCCGAGAGTTTGACCAAGGATCACGACTACCGCGCATTGCCTATGTGCCCCCGTTTTCTGGCCTGGAACCTTCCGAGGAGTGGCGTGATGATGGGCCGCTGCGAAAGCAGGTAGGAAAGGCGCAACCTGGGAGCGTGCTTCGCAATTTGCTTTATCGCGTTTGTCCCGCTTTAGAGGATGCTCCTGGACAAGACTTACAGCGTACAACCTACAAAATCATGCAGCCACCTAAGGAGTGGAGTGAAATCACCGATGTTGTAAGGCGCTGGTTCGGGGTTGATTTGTGGCTACCTGAGTACCACAAGGGCGTGGATACTCAGATCAAAGTGCAATACCGCCAAGGTGAAAAATACTTTGACATCATTGCCGGTGGCAGCGGGTTTCACCAGACATTGACCTTGCTGGGGTTTCTTCACGGCTACAAGCCGACTACGATCTTGCTGGATGAGCCTGATGCCCATTTGCACGTCAATCTGCAACGGGAAATTCTGGACTACTTCAAGCAAAAGTCCATGGAGTTAGGCACGCAATTTCTTATTGCCACGCATGCAGAGGAGTTTGTGCGTGGTGTGGATGCGAGCCAGATCGTTTCCTTGTTGGCGCAAAAGCCAAAGCGTATTCAGTCCACACCAGAGATCCTGCGCGCCATGTCTGAGGTGTCCAACGAAGAGATTACCAAAGCCATGTCGTACCCGTTCGTCCTCTATGTGGAAGGGGAAAGCGACGAGCGAATTTTGCGGGCTTGGGCTACGCAGTGTGGTGCGCAAGCTGCGATGGATCGTGTCTATTTCAAGACCATGGACGGTGGCGGCAAGAAAAACATGAAAGAAAGAGCAGACCAGCACTTTGCCGCTCTTCAGCAAATTGTTCCCGGTGTATCAAGACTCATGTTGTTCGATTTTGACGATGCAAAGGACGCGTTTCATCCGCAGCCCAATAATCCATCTCTTGCCGAGTGGAAACGCAAGAATATTGAAAATTATTTGTTAGTACCTGATGCTTGGAAACGGGCAGCGTTCCAGCAACTTGGATACGCGGAAGATGAATTGTTTTCGGAACCGATTCGGAAATTCATTGATGAATTTTTTGTTGGGGAGAACCTGACTTTGCCGCCTGGGAAAACCTGGCGCAATGTCAGTGCCAACGTGTTCAGTGTGGTGGATGGCAAGCGTATTCTGTTTGAGAACGATGACTCCCTTTTCCAGCAGCTCAGAAATGCAGAAACACCGATGCTGCTACTTCGTGAACGGGTGGCTATGTGCATGGCGGCAGATGAAATTCACGAGGATGTTCATCAGTTCATCGGCAAGCTAAAAGCCATTACTGGGCAATCTTGATTTATCAACGCCTGCAAGCCTTCTTAATGCCAAACAGTGCTTTGAGTTGTTCGGTTTCCCCGAACAACTTCCAGGGGCGGATGAGTGCAATGTTGAATTGGGACTCGCGAGATAAGTTCGCATGACCTGGACCACCCCCGCCGACCTGCGCGCGCAGGTGCAAAAACTGTGGGACAAGGGTGACTTGCTGCGCCCGTGTGTGCAGGGCGCGGTGATGCTGCCCCGGCGCTTGCGGCTCATCGGGCCGACCTCGGCCGAATTGACAGAACGTTTCGACGAGGTGCGGGTGTGGATGAAGGATTTGGGGTGCAACGCGCCCCCGCACAGTGCGCCGCGCTATCGCATCGTCATGCGTGAGTTCCGCCACCGTGTGCTGGGCGTCAACGCCGTGCCGGACGAGGTCTGGCTTGATACGCTGGATCACGCGCTGGCCCTGATCGGCAAACAAAAAGACGCCAGGCGTTTTGCCAGTCTGGTGCAACTGACGCGCGAACAACACCCGGTCTTGCTGCCGTGGCTGGAAAAACGGCCCCTGAATGCGCTGGCCTTGGCTGACGCCTGGCAGCGTCTGTTGAACGTCGTCTCCTGGCTGCAATCGCATCCGCACCCCGGCATTTATCTGCGGCAGGTGGACTTGGCCGGGGTGGACAGCAAGTTCATCGAGGCCAACCGCGGCGTGCTCTCGGAACTGCTGGATCTGGCCTTGCCCCTGGATGCTATCGACGCCAGCGCCACCGGGGCCAACCAGTTTTGCCGCCGCTACGGCTTCAAGGACAAACCGCTGCGCATCCGCTTTCGGCTGCTGGACGCGCGTGTGGCCTTGTTACCCAACGGGTGTGAGCAGGACATCAGCCTCACGCAGGCGGCTTTTGAACAGCTTGATTTGCCGTTGCGCCGCGTCTTCATGACTGAGAACGAGATCAACTTTTTGGCTTTTCCTGCCGTGCCGGGCAGCCTGGTCATTTTTGGCGCAGGTTACGGCTTTGAGGCGTTTGCGGGTGTGGCCTGGTTACACCAGTGCGACTTGTATTATTGGGGCGATATCGACACCCACGGCTTTGCCATTCTGGACCAGCTACGCGCTCAGTTCTCCCATGTGCAATCCTTGTTGATGGACCACGCTACCTTGATGGCACACCAAACCCAATGGGGCCAGGAGCCGCAACCCCTGCTGCGTGATCTGCCGCGCCTGACGCCTGACGAGACTGCGCTGTTCAACGATTTGCGTGATAACAAATTGCGCGTCGGTGTTCGGCTGGAGCAGGAGCGCATCGGCTTTGGCTGGGTGCAGCGGGCCCTGGCTGACTTGAAGGCATGACGCTGTGAACGTGCACCTGATGGCTGCTGCTTTGCTGCTGGCCTTGCTCATTGACCGCTACTTTGGTGAGCCACCGGTGCGCCTGAGCGTACAGTCCCCGCAAGCGCAAGACGCGCTGAGCGCGGCGCTTCAAACAACGGTAAACAAAGGCCAAGTATGACCTACAGCGTCAAAGAAATTTTCTACACCTTGCAGGGCGAAGGCCACCATGCCGGGCGCCCCGCTGTTTTCTGCCGCTTTGCCGGCTGCAATTTGTGGAGCGGCAGCGAGGACAGCCGGGCCAGCGCCGTCTGCCAGTTTTGCGACACCGATTTTGTCGGCACCGATGGCGAAGGCGGTGGCAAGTTCAGGGACGCTGAAACCCTGGCTGCTGCCATCAACCAATTGTGGCCCGCGTCTTACCCGGCCAGCAAATATGTGGTGTTCACCGGCGGCGAGCCGCTGCTGCAACTCGATGTCGCGCTCATTGACGCCATGCACCGCGTCGGTTTCGAGGTCGCCATTGAAACCAACGGCACCTTGCCGGTTCCCGAAGGAGTGGACTGGGTGTGTGTCAGTCCCAAGATGGGCGCCACGCTGGTGGTACGCGCCGGCAATGAGATCAAAGTGGTCATCCCGCAGGCGGGCCAAGTGCTGGACGACTATGCCTCGCTAGCCTTTGACCATTATTTTGTGCAAGCCATGGACGGCCCACTTCAAAAAGAGAACCTGCGCATGGCCATTGACTACTGCAAAGCCCATCCGCAGTGGAAGCTCAGCCTGCAGACCCATAAACTGCTTCAAATCCCTTAATTTCGCCGAACACGCTTGCCTCACGCCACACCATGCTTACCATCACCCGAAAAATGGAATTCGATGCCGGTCATCGCATTCCCGACCACAAGAGCCAGTGCCGAAACATGCATGGCCACCGTTACACCCTGCTCATCACCCTGACCGGTGATGTGGTGCAACAAGAGGGCGAATCCGACAACGGCATGATCATGGATTTTGGCGACATCAAGGCGCTGGCCAACCAGCACCTGGTCAAGCTCTGGGACCACGCCTTCATCGTCTACGCGCACGACACCGTGGTGCGTGATTTTCTGGACAGCATGCCGAACCACAAAACGGTGGTTATTGATCGCGTGCCCACGGTCGAAAATCTGGCCAAGATTGCCTTCGATATTTTGAAGGAGGTCTACCACGACCGCTACGGCAGACACCTGTCGCTGACCAAGGTCACCCTGTATGAAACGCCCAATTGCTGGGCAGAGATCGACGGCTAGCGCTGCCTCCGATGCGCTTACTTTCATGACCGCCAAATGCATCATGGTGCTGGGCACCACCAGCGGCGCCGGCAAAAGCTGGCTGACGACCGCGCTGTGCCGTCATTACGCCCGCCAAGGCCTCAAGGTGGCGCCCTTCAAGGCGCAGAACATGAGCAACAACGCGCGGGTGGTCGCCAGCGACAAGGGCACGGGCGAAATCGGCAGTGCCCAATACTTTCAGGCGCTGGCCGCGCGCGCCGTGCCCGACGTGCGCATGAACCCGCTCTTGCTCAAGCCCGAGGCCGACACCCACAGCCAGGTGGTGCTGATGGGGCAGGTCAGTAGCGCGCTCACCGCCATGCCCTGGCGCAGTCGCAGCAACCATGTGTGGCCGCACATCACCGCCGCACTGGACGAACTGCGCGCTGAGAACGACGTGGTGGTGATCGAGGGCGCAGGCTCACCCGCCGAGATCAATTTGTCGGGCAGCGACATTGTCAATATGCGCGTGGCGGGCCACTGCAATGCGGCTTGCCTGCTGGTGACCGACATTGACCGGGGCGGTGCCTTTGCCCATCTCTATGGCACCTGGGCGCTGCTGCCCGAGGGCGAGCGCGCCTTGATCAAAGGTTTTGTTTTAAACAAGTTTCGCGGTGATGCCGCGCTGCTGGCCCCGGCGCCCCAGATGCTGCAAGACCTGACCCATATTGCGACCGTGGCGACTTTGCCGATGTGGTGGCAGCATGGTCTGCCGGAGGAAGACGGCGTGTTTGATGACAGGAGCACAGCATCCGGGGCCGTCAAGCAGACGGTGGCCGTCATCGCCTACCCGCGCATCAGCAATCTGGACGAGTTTCAGCCGCTTAAAAATATTCCCGGACTGCGCCTGATGTGGGTGCGCAGCCCGGCTGAACTGGTTGGCTTGAGTGCCAGCGACTGGGTCATTCTGCCCGGCTCCAAAGCCACCAGCAGCGACCTGGCCTGGTTGCGCGCGCAGGGGCTGGATGCGGCGGTGGCTGCGCACGCAGGCCGCGGCGGGGCCGTGCTGGGTATCTGCGGCGGTCTGCAGATGCTGGGCCAGGCGCTGATTGACCCGCAGGGAGGAGGCGGCAACGCGCCGGGCCTCGGGCTGCTACCGCTGGTGACGGTGTTTGAACTGGACAAGACCGTGCGCCACACGCAAGCCACGTTTGCCGACGGCATCGCAGCACCTTGGCAAGCCTTGGCCGGGGTGACCGTGTCGGGCTACGAAATCCACCAAGGCATCACCCAGCCGCAGTCCACCCCGGCTACAGCGGGTGAGGTGGCGCGTGCCGTCTTGCCGGGTGGTCTGGCCTGGCAGAACGCCGCAGGCAATGTGCTGGGCTTGTACCTGCACGGTTTGTTTGAAGACCCCGGCGCGCTGCAGGCGCTGTTTGGCGCCCAGTTGAATGGCCCGGTGCCCACGCTGGACGTGGTGTTTGACCGCCTGGCCGACTTTATCGAGCTGCATTTTCAGCCGGGCGTTTTGCCGGGCTTGTTGGCCTGATGGACCTGCCAACGGACAGAACCGATTTGATCTATTAACCAAGGAAATTTATGACATTCACGCTTCCAACCCTCACCGACATTCGCAGCCCGGCTTTGACCCACTCGCTGCAGCACAAGATTGACAACAAGACCAAACCGCTGGGTTCGCTCGGGCGGCTGGAGTCCTTGGCCTTGCAGCTAGGGGAGATTTTGGGCACGGACGCTCCCGCCCTGCAGGATCCGCAGCTGCTGGTGTTCGCCGGGGATCACGGCCTGGCCGCACGCGGTGTGTCGGCGTTTCCGAGTGACGTGAGCTGGCAGATGGTGGAAAACTTTCTGGCCGGTGGCGCCGCCGTCAGCGTGTTCTCACGCCTGCATAACATCGCACTCACGGTGGTGGACTGCGGTGTTAACCATGATTTCTTGGCCGGTTTGCCCGCCGGCAGCCAGCGCCCGGGTCTGCAGGTGCGCAAGGTGCCGGGTGGCGAACAAGGCACGGCAGACTCCAGCGCGCAGGCCGCCATGACCGCGCTGCAGTGTCAGCAAGCGATTCAAAATGGCATGGCCCTGGTCAAGGCCTTGCCCGGCAACGCGCTGCTGCTGGGCGAAATGGGCATTGGCAACACCTCGGCGGCATCGCTCTTGCTGTCGCGCCTGGCCGGCCTGGAGATTGAGGTTTGCACCGGCGCGGGCACCGGGCTGGACGCGAGCGCCGTGCAGCGTAAAACCAAGGTGCTGCGGGAAGTGCTGGCACGCCACCCGGGTGCAACAACGCCGCTGGATGCGCTGGCAGCCTTTGGCGGTTTCGAGATTGCGACCATGGTGGGTGCTGTGCTGCAGGCCGCCACAGAGCGCCGCGTGATTGTGGTGGATGGCTTCATTGCCTCCAGCGCCGTGCTGGTCGCCCACGCCTTGCAGCCGCTGGTGCTGCAGGCTTGTGTGTTTGCGCACCGCTCGGGCGAGCGTGGCCATGAGTTCATGCTGCAGTACCTGGGCGTGCAGGCGCTGCTGGATCTGGGCTTGCGCCTGGGTGAAGGCTCGGGCGCGGCACTGGCCTGGCCGCTGTTGCAGTCGGCCTGCGCCATGCTGCGCGAGATGGCCAGTTTTGAGTCGGCCGGCGTGTCGGAGAAGGCCGAGACTCAGACCGCACAGGTTTGACATAGGACGTATCAGTCACCATCACAGGAAGGTGTGGGCAGGGTAAAGGTTTGGGCCGATTTCAAAAAGCGAAGCGTATGAGGCCCGGGCCTTTACCCTACCCGCACCGTTTTTCACAGTGGATGTCGACGGCTTTGATGTTCTGAAAACGGGGCGCTGGCTGTGGCTTTAACCGGGGCGCGGGCAGGGCGG
>NZ_JBAQMD010000053.1:0-31899 GCF_049302455.1 Rhodoferax ferrireducens
TGTTGGCTTTGCAGGAAAAAGGAGGCGACGAGTCCGAGCGGCAGATAGGTTTAGGCAAAAAATGATCTGTGCTTGAAGTTTAGGCAGGCCATTTTTTGAAAAAATGGGGTTTCCGGTCAGGCACTAACTAATTCCCGTTAAAACCCTGCACGTTGTTTCTTCCGGCCTGCTTGGCTTTGTAAAGCGCGTTGTCGGCGTTATTCATCAGTTGCTCGAAGGACAGGGCGGTGCCCTCCAGGGTGGCCACGCCGATGCTGACGGTAAACGTGACATGGGCACCTTCATCGTTCGCAAGCACATGCTGTGCAGCCACCGTGTGGCACAGCGACTCGGCCAGAACGCGGGCACTGGCGTGATTGGTTTCGGGCAACACGATGACAAACTCTTCCCCGCCGACGCGGGCGGCGGTGTCCAGGCCACTTCGGGTGCGGGTACGGCATGCGTCGGCCACGGCACAGATCACGCGGTCGCCGATCAGATGGCCCCAGGCGTCGTTGACGCTTTTGAACAAATCAATATCCACCATCAATAGTGAAAGTGAATGACTAAAGCGCTCGGCCCGCTTGCATTCCTTGTCCCCCAGTTCCATCAACGTGCGCCGATTGGCCAACCCGGTGAGGGAATCGCAGGCGGCGAGTAACTCCAGTGCGGCGTTGCAATTCTGGAGCAAGGCGTTTTGCTCGGCCAGTTGGTGGTTGATCTGCGCGATCTCGTCTTCCTTGCGTTTTCTGTCGTCGATATTGAAGGTCACGCCAATAAATCGCCTGCCTGGGGTATCGCTGTCACCGTCCATGACTTTGCCGTAGTTGGCATACCAGATCCACGTACCGTTTTTGGCGCGCAGCCTGAATTCGCAACAGTATTGGGGTGTCCGGCCCGACAGGTGGTCATCCACGGCGTTCTTGACCGTCATGACATCGTCCGGATGAAAGAGCTGAAAGATCTCGTCCACGTAAGCGGCCATTTCGTGCTCGCTGTAGCCCAGCTCCGACAGGGTTTTCATGGCCTTTCGTGTCACCTCACCGGTCAGCAGATTGTTCTCCCACAGGTCCAGACCGGCGGCCTCCAGTGCCAGCTCCAGCCGTTCCTTGTTGAGGTCCGCTTCGCCCATGGTGTGGGTCAGGCCGAGGGCATCGCGCCAGCGTAGCCCATATTGCGTAGCAGTCCGGCAAACGACGCCACGACGCCCGGCGACTGATACAGCTGGGGAGCGGCAGTCACCTGGATGATGCTGACCGTGTTGCCGGTGCTTTTGCCGGTAGCTGCATCGAAATACGCCGTCAGATCGTCACGGGCGTTGGAGAAGCCCTGCCCCGTGCTTTCCGAGTAATAGCAGATCGAATCGGGCGCGATGGTGTTGGGCACTGCACGCCCGGCGCCGTCACCGTTCACCACCCAAAGTGCCCCCGTACCACGCCAGCCGCTGTCCGCCAACTGTTGAAGAATCGCGAGGGCATCCTGGTAGCTGCCACCGCCACCGCTGGCAAGCACCGCGGCGCCTGCGGCAATGAAGTGAAAATCTGCCATCCCATACTCAAATGCGCTCATTGGTTTCCTCCTGATTGTGTGAGACACGACACGCCTCGCAGGGTTCGTATCAAACTGTAACAGGAAGAGGGCGCCTGCAATCGGGTCCGCCCCCTAATTCACTCAAGCAACGTCTGACGAACGGGCTCTTGCAGCACTGAGATCCGGCTGGGTCAGCCCTGGCAAGATAGAACCACGCGGTTGCGGCCCTGGTGCTTGGCGTCATACAGAGCCACATCGGCTTCGTTCAGCATGTGCGCACGGTCACCTGCAGGGCTGGGGGTGCCTGCTGCCACGCCCAGGCTGATCGTCACCACGCTGGCGACTGGTGAACTGGCATGGGGCATCTGCTCGGCGCGAATGGCGGCCAGGATCGACTCAGCTGTTTCTTGCGCCTGCGTCAACGAAGCACCTGGCATGACCACCACAAATTCCTCACCGCCATAACGGGCCGCCAGTTCACCAGCGCGTCTGACCGTGGCCCGCAGCACCTCGCCCACGCGCCGCAGGCAATCATCTCCCTGCTGGTGCCCATAGTGGTCGTTATAGGTCTTGAAGTGGTCCACGTCCATCATGATCACCGCCAGCGGCGTCGCCTGGCGCAGTGCGCGCTGCCATTCCTCGGCCCAATACTTGTCAAAACGGCGGCGGTTGGCCAGGCCGGTCAGCCCATCGGTGGTGCTCAGGGTTTCCAACTGGCTGTTGGCGGCCTGCAACTCGGCGGTGCGCAGTCGGACCTTCTCTTCCAACGCCTCATTGGCCGCAGTGACCTCCCCACGCAAGCGCACCTGCTCGGCCAATTCGGCCTGCAGACGGCGGGAATAGCGCCAACCCGCCCACAGCAGCAGCACGACAGCCGCCAGTCGCAACAGCAGCGTGACCTGGCGAAGCTGGGCTTGCTGCCGGGCGATGTTGGCAAGCTCAATGGTCAGGGCGCCGACGGCCGATTCACTGTTGATTTCATAAATCTTCAGCGCCATGACGTAATCTCCGCCCAGCAAGGCCTTGTAGGCGGTATCCCACTGCTCGTCCCGCATGTGCACAAAAACCTGGCTCTCTTGTGCACGCAAGGCGCGCTGCTCGTCACGCAGTGCCAGGATTTCACCCGCCAGTGTCATGTGCTGTGTGAGCGCCTGGACCTCCTGCATGGTGGCCTCCAGCTTGGTGTGCAGCGAGTTGTAGCTGGCCGCACGCAGGCTGTTTTTCTCGATCACAGCCGTGGACATCACACTGGTCAGCGACTGGTTCAGTCGGACCATGCGCTCCAGTCCGGTCTGTATCCGCAGGTTCTGCTCGTGCATCTGCTCGTTCCTGATGTCAGCGTAGAGCCCGACCCCGATGGTGAGCAACAAAATGGCCACCGCAATGTGGAGGCTGCCGAGAAAACGCATGCTTGTCTCGGGGGGGGTCAGTTGAGGACCTTGTCAGCCCTGGCCATCAACTCGGGCGGTATCGTGACACCCTGGGCTCTGGCCGCGCGGGTGTTGATGACCAGGCTGAATACTTCCACCGGGCCCCATGGCACGTCGCCGGGCCTGATGCCTTTGAGGACCAGCGCCGCCTTTCTTCCGGCCGAGTAGCCGACCAGAAAATAGTCGAGGCCATAGGCCATGACGGCGCCACGCACGACACTGTCGACATCGCCTGCAAAAAGGGCAATCTTGTGCTGATCGCACACACGGGCAATGGCGTCCAGCTTGGCCGCCGTGGTGTTGTCCGAGGTCAGTGTGATGGCTTGAACCCTGCCTGCCAGCCAGGCCGCCGCCTGCCCGACTTCCTCGCTGTTGTCCACGGTCGCCTCCACCAGGGTGAGACCCAGATTATTGGCGGCCTCTCTCATGGCCCGGATGTGAGACAGTGAATTGCTTTCCTTGGGGTTGTAGAGCGTGCCCCAGGTTTTGGCCTGCGGAACAGCCCTCGCGTAGGTCTCAAACTGCAGCCGCACCGGCCACAGGTCGCTCACGCCAGTGACGTGCGTACCTGTTTTTTGGCCCGCTGCACTGTCGCTCGGCACAATCTCTGCCAGCACCGGGTCCGTGACGGATGAAAAGACCACCGGAATGCGGGTGCCAGTGCGCATCACCGCCTGGGTTGTCGGCGTGGCAATGGCATGGATCAGGTCCACTTTCTCTGACACAAACTCGCGCGCAATGGTGTCGGCGGCGGCCAGATCGCCCTCGGCGTTGCGGCGGATGTAGATCACGTTCACCCCTTCCTTGAAACCGGAAGTGGCCAGGCCCACTTCGAAGCCTTTTTCGTCGGCATCCAGCGCGGCATGCGACACGATTTGGGTCACGCCAATGCGAAACACTTTTTGCCCCTGCGCCATGGCGGCTGCCGGAGCCAGCGCAGCGGCAGCCATCAGCCCAAGAAACACTAGGCGTGGCGTTCGGGAGCGGCCGTGGCTTGGCAGATTTTTCAAGGGGGTCATGGCGGTATCCTCACAGGCACAGAGACAGGCAACGGCCCCTATCATTGCACAGAGGCGTCGCAGCAAGCCATGCTATCGCCCGAGCGACAGCATTCATGGGGCAACGGGGTAAATTCCTGCAAAATAGCTTTTTAGCGTGCGTCGGCCCAGCGCGATGCGACTCAATGACAATAAACAGGAGACCCACATGACCCGTACCATCCAACAACTTTTCGACATCAAAGGCAAGACCGCCCTGGTCACTGGCGGCTCTCGCGGCTTGGGGCTGCAGATGGCGCATGCGCTGGGCGAAGCCGGCGCGCGCATCATGCTCAGCGCGCGCAAGGCCGATGAGCTGGAGCAGGCCACCGCCGAGTTGCAGGCTGCGGGTATTGACGCTCGCTGGGTCGCGGCCGATTGCGCCAAAGAGGCCGATATTCACCGTTTGGCGGACGAGACGCTGCAGCGCATGGGTGACGTTGACATTTTGGTCAACAACGCGGGCGCGGCGTGGGGCGCACCCGCCGAAGATCATCCGATTGAGGCCTGGGACAAGGTGATGAACCTCAACGTGCGCGGCTACTTTATCTTGAGCCAGGTGATCGCTAAAAAGAGCATGATTGCGCGCCGCTCGGGACGCATCATCAACGTGGCCTCGATCGCCGGGCTGGGCGGCAATCCGCCCGAGATGACCACCATTGCCTACAACACCTCAAAAGGGGCGGTCATCAATTTCACGCGGGCGCTGGCGGCCGAATGGGGCAAATACAACATCAACGTCAACGCCATCTGCCCGGGGTTTTTCCCGAGCAAGATGACCGCCGGCACCCTGGCAGCCCTGGGTGAGGAAAAACTGGCGGCCGGTGCGCCTTTGAAACGCCTGGGCGACGATGAAGACTTGAAAGGCTTGTGCCTGCTGTTTGCCAGCGATGCCGGCAAGCACATTACCGGCCAGTGGCTGGCGGTGGACGGCGGTGTCAGCGTGGTGATCGGCGGCTGAGCATGGATTTCGGCGTCAGCATCCCCTTTGTCGAGCACCTGGGCTTTGAGCTGCGGCTGTATGAGGGAGGCTTGTCCGAGCTGCGCTACACGCCGCGTCCGGAGCACTTGAATTCGTTCAACGTCACCCACGGCGGCGCCCTCATGACCTTGCTGGATGTGACCATGGCGGTGGCGGCGCGCAGTGTGCAGCAGGACATGGGCGCCGTCACCATCGAGATGAAAACCAGCTTCATGCAACCGGCGGTTGGGGCGCTCACGGCCAAAGGTCACTTGATGCACCGCACCGCCACCATGGCTTTCACCGAAGGCACGGTGTTTGACGAACAGGGCAGGGCGTGCGCTCATGCCACTGGCACGTTCAAGTTTGTGCGCCGCCTGCCCACCGGGCCGAAGAGCGCGCAGGGGTTGAATGCTCCCGTCGGCGTCATTGCCACCGATTGATATCTCGTCTCAAATTTATAACAAATTGGGCTCTAGCCCCCGTAGATGCTGCGTAAGCAGCTACATAATTAATAGTAATTTCAGCAGGAGCAGCGTATGCCAACGAACCAGCAAATCCATCTCGTCAGCCGCCCCAGCGGCGAGGCGCTTGCCAGCAACTTCAAGCTGATCGTCAGCGAGACCCCCGCGCTGCAGGATGGCCAGGTGCTGGTGCGTCATCACTTCCTGAGTCTGGACCCCTATATGCGTGGCCGCATGAACGACGCGAAAAGCTACACCGCGCCGCAAGCCTTGAATGAAGTGATGGGCGGCGGCACGGTGGGCGAGGTGGTGGAGTCCAAAAACCCGAAATTTGTCGTCGGCGACAAGGTGGTGGGCATGGGCGGCTGGCAGCAGTACAGCGTGGTCGACGCCAACCAGTTGGGCGCGCTGCGCAAGGTCGATACCACCCTTATTCCGCTGAGCGCCTACCTGGGCGCGGTCGGCATGCCGGGCGTGACGGCCTGGTATGGCCTGGTCAAAATTATCGAGCCGAAAGCGGGCGAAACCATGGTGGTGAGCGCCGCCACGGGCGCCGTAGGCAGTGCGTTTGCGGCCTTGAGCAAAGCACGCGGCTGCCGCACCGTCGGCATTGCGGGTGGCCCCGAAAAATGCAGGTACGCGCTTGACGAACTGGGCTTTGACGCCTGTATCGACTACAAACTGCACCAGGATGCGGCCTCGCTGTCCAAAGCCCTCAAGGACGCCTGCCCGGATGGTGTGGATGGCTATTTTGAAAACGTCGGCGGCATGGTGCTTGACGCCGTGATCACCCGCATGAATGCCTTTGGCCGCATCGCGGTCTGCGGCATGATTGCCGGCTACGACGGCGCGCCACTGCCTTTGAGCTATCCGGCACTGATTCTGACCAACCGGCTCAAGGTACAAGGCTTCATCGTTAGCGAACACATGGAGGTCTGGCCCGAGGCGCTCAAAGAGCTGGGCACGCTGGTGGCCACCGGCAAGCTCAAACCCAGAGAGTCGATTGCGCAAGGCCTTGAAGCGGCTCCCGAGGCGTTTTTGGGCTTGCTCAAAGGCAAAAATTTTGGCAAGCAACTGGTCAAATTAGCCTGAGATCTTGCCGGACAGACCGTAGCCGCCCGCAGCGGGCAAGCTCTGTCCCCGACCGATCAACCGGAGCTTCCACCATGACAGACATCATTCTTCACCACTATCCCACCTCGCCGTTTTCAGAAAAAATCCGGCTCGTGCTGAGCTACAAACAACTGGCCTGGAAGTCGGTCATCATCCCGTCCGTCAGCCCGAAGCCCGATGTGCTGGCGCTCACCGGCGGCTATCGCAAGACACCGTTCCTGCAGATCGGCTCCGACGTCTACTGCGATACCGCCCTGATCTGCGACGTGCTCGAACACCGCCAGCCTGAGCCCACCCTGTACCCGGCGCCGCACAAGGGGCTGGCGCGGGTGCTGGCGCAATGGGCTGACAGCACCCTGTTCTGGGCGGCGATGGCTTACACGCTGCAACCCAAGGGGGCGGCGGCTCTGTTTGAAGGCGTGCCGCCCGAGGCGGCCAAGGCCTTTGGCGCGGACCGGGCCGCCATGAGCGCGGGCATGACCCGCCTGCGCCCGGGTGACGCCAGCGCCGCCTACAAGTCCTACTTGCGGCGCATCGCGAACATGCTCCATGGTCAGGATTTTTTGCTCGGCAACGCGCCCTGCGTGGCCGACTTTGCCGCCTACCACCCCTTGTGGTTCACGCGCAAGGTGGTGCCGGTGATGGCGGGCATTCTGGACGCCACACCCGTCGTGCTGGCCTGGATGGACCGAATGGCGGCGCTCGGGCACGGCCGTATGGAAAAGTTTTCTGCTGCAGAATCAATAGCGTTATGTTCAGCATCGACGGGGGCTACAGCCCTAAAAGACTCCATGTTTGAGGATGAACACGGCATTCCTCTGGGCAGCCGTGTCACGGTGGCGGCGGAAAGCTTTGGCACCGATGTCACCGAGGGCGAGCTGATCGCCGCCACCCGCACCCACTACAGCCTGCGCCGGGTTGATGCACGCGCGGGCACGGTGCAGGTGCACTTTCCGCGCATTGGCTATGTGCTCAAGGCGGTTTTGCCCGCATGAGCCAACAGGCCGCGCTGCACTGGCAATGGTCGAGTTTTGCCGACCTGAGCGGCACCGACTTGTACGAGCTGCTGCAACTGCGCAGCGCGGTGTTCGTGGTGGAACAAAACTGTGTCTTTCAGGACCTGGACGGGGCTGACGCACAAGCCATGCACTTGCTCGGCTTTGCGGCCCAGTCCAGCGCCGGGTCCGTTGCCCAGCCGCAGCCGGCGCTGCTGGCCTATGCGCGCTGCTTTCCCCCGGGTGTCAAGTTTGCCGAGGCCAGCATTGGCCGCGTGCTGACGGCCCCGGGCGTTCGCGGCAGCGGGCTTGGGCACGCGCTGATGGACCGGGCTGTCACAGCGCTCTGCATGCAGTGGGGCGCGCAGCCGATCCGCATTGGCGCCCAGGCGCAACTGGCCGGTTTTTACGCGGGCCATGGTTTTGTCGACCAGGGCCGGCCTTATATCGAAGACGGCATCGCGCATCTGGAAATGCTGCGAACGCCCTGATTTCATCTTGATGCTGATTGACCCGACCCCTATCTTGGAGATGCTTTGTGATCACTGATTTCAAAAACAAAACCGCCGTTTTGAGCGGCGCTGGTTCCGGCTTTGGTCTGGAATGCGCCCGCATCGGCGCCCGGCTGGGCATGAACCTGGTGCTGGCCGATGTGCAGCAGGATGCCCTTGACCGAGCCAGCGCCGAGATGCAGGCACTGGGCGCGCCGGTGCTGGCATTTCAACTTGACGTTGCCAAAGCAGCCCAGGTCGAAGCCTTGGGCCGGGCGGTGCAAGCGCGTTTTGGTGCGCCGCATCTGGTTTTTAACAACGCCGGTGTCGGCGCCGGTGGGCTGATCTGGGAGAACAGCGCGGCCGACTGGGAATGGGTGCTGGGCGTCAACCTGATGGGCGTCGCCCACGGTTTGCGCGTGTTCACGCCGATGATGCTCGACGCCGCCAAACAAGACCCGACCTACCGCGGTCATATTGTCAACACCGCCAGCATGGCCGGTTTGCTCAATGCACCCAATATGGGTGTCTACAACGCCAGCAAGCACGCCGTGGTGAGCATGAGCGAGACGTTGTACCAGGACCTGGCCCTGGTCACGGATCAAATCAGCGCCTCGGTGTTGTGCCCGTTTTTCGTGCCGACCGGCATCAGCCAGAGCCATCGCAACCGCCCGACGGACGCACCCACCGTCAAACCGACGCGCAGCCAGCTGATCGGGCAGGCCATGAGCGACAAGGCGGTGGGTTCGGGCAAGGTCAGTGCTGCCGATGTGGCTCAAAAAGTGTTCGACGCCGTGGCCACCCGGCAGTTCTACATCTACAGCCACCCCAAAGCACTGGCCTCGGTGCAGACCCGGCTGGAAGACATCATGCTGGGGCGCAACCCCACCGATCCCTTTGCGCTCAAGCCGGAGCTGGGGCAGGAGTTGAAGCAGGCCTTGCGGGCGTAGTGCACACGGCTTGATTCATTAATCTGGTGTTTGGCAACGTTTTTGTTCACTTGAGCGGTCTGTTCATAGCTTGCAGCCACTTCGAGGCCAGCGCGCAGTAAAGCGCTTATTTCCCACCTTAATAGACGCGGCCAAATGAGGCTCCCCTCTTTCGCCCGGCGGGGCGGGAGAGCAACTGTGTTTCAAGTCAAGCATTTTTAAACGTTTTTATGCCTGGACAGATCGTGGATAACCATAGTCAGCCTGCCAAGGCTGGCCGGATTTAATGATGGCATTGATGATCGTGAGCAGCTTATGCATACAGGCCACCAGCGCAACTTTGGGCAGCTTTCCCGCGCTGCGCAGGCGTTGATAAAACACCTTGACCACCGGGTTGTAGCGCACCGCGCTGAGGCTGGCCATGTACAAGGCAGCACGCACGTCAGCTCGCCCACCCCAGGTCGTGCGTTTGCCGCGCATCTTGCCACTATCGCGATTCAAGGGCGCCACCCCCACGAGCTTGCCAATCTCACGGCTGCTGAGCTGGCCCAGCTCGGGCAGCGCAGCCATCAGTGTCGCTTGCGTGGCAACACCAACGCCTTTGAGGCCCTTGAGCAAATCAAGCTTGGCTCGAAAGTGCTCGTCCAGGTTGCCTTCGATGTCATCGTCAATTTTCTTGAGTTGCGCATTGATCACCTTGAGCACCGACTCAATGCTTTTGCGCTGCGAGCGGTGCGCACTGGCCAGTCGGTTGCCCTCGGCCACGCGCATGGCAATGAGTTGCGAGCGCCGTGTCACCAACGCATGCAGTGTGTCTTGCTCCGCGCTGGGTACTTTCAACAGCAATTTGTCTCGCTTGTCGCTGTTGGACAGGGTGTACGCAAAGTGTGCCAGCGCCTGCGCATCACTCTTGTCGGTCTTGCTCAGATAGCCCAGCGACTTGGCAAAGTCGTGGGCCTGCCTGGGGTTGACCACCATCACCGCATAGCCGTCCAGGCAAAGCTGCAAGGCCGCATGGCGTTCCAAACCACCGGTGGCCTCCAGCAAGACTACCGCCACCCGGTCCCGGATCTTTGCCAGCCACGCCAGCAATGCCTTTACGCCCGGCTCGCTATTGGCAAATTGCTCAGCCTTGGTACTGCCTCGAAGCGCCACGTCCAGCGTAGCTTTGGAGACATCAATGCCTATAAAAATCTGTTCAGAAGAAGCACTCATATAGTCCATCCTTGCAAATTCGAGGTCCAAAATATGGCCAACCAGCAACTGTTCGGTCTTACACAAGTGGCAAGCTATCCACGCCAAAAGCTCTCCCACGAATTGCGAACTCAGAGGGGCAACAGGCTGTGAATAACTCCCCAAAACAAATTTCATTAACTTGCTCCAACCTCCCTGTTATCAGCATACAAGGGGTTGGGGGAGTGAGCGGGGAAAAAATAACTTTGACAAACAAAGCCGCAAAAGCCCAGCCGTCCCCAAATCAGCAATCAGCAATCAGCAATCAGCAATCAGCAATCAGCAATTGAATTCGACCTGAAACAAGCCGGCCCATCTTCGCACCCGAACCCTCGTTCAGCGATGGCCAGACGCCGCGCAATCAGGCGGTGGGCGTCTGCCGCGACTGCGCCTTGGCTTCGCTGTAACCCGCGTACAGTTGCGCATAGACGGGACCGGGCTTGCCCTGGCCCACTGGCTTGCCGTCCAGCGTTGTCACCGGCAACACCTCCTTGGTCGCAGACGACAGCAGCAGTTCGTCGGCGTTCCTCACTTCTTCACGGCTCACGCGACGCAGCTCAAAAGGAATACCGCGGGCACGGCAGATGTCTTCAATCAAGCGGTAACGAATGCCTTCGAGCACCAGGTTGTCTTTGGGCGTGCCCAGCACCTTGCCGTCTTTGACAACCCAGACGTTGCTGGCCGCCGCTTCGCTCAAAAAGCCGTCGCGGAACATGATGGTCTCCGTCGCGTCGGCGTCAAAGCTGATCTGGCGCGCCAACACCGAGCCCAGCAGGCTGGTGCTTTTGATGTGGGCTTTTTCCCAGCGGAAATCATCCGCCGTCACGCAGGCCACGCCCTGGCTGCGCATCGCATCGCTGGGGAGCTTCATGGCATTGATCATGACGAACACGGTGGGCGTGATGTCGGTCGGCATGACATGGTCGCGCATGGCGACACCGCGGGTGATCTGGATGTAGATCAGTTGATCAATGTTTTGGACGCTAGCCCCCGTGGAATTGGCATGAGTAGCTATTAATTTATGAGCAATTTCAGCCCACTGGGCAGGTGTCAACGGATTGGCAATACGCAACTCGGCCAGGCTGCGGTCGAGCCGTGCCATGTGCTGGGCAAAGCGGAACAACTGGCCGCCATACACCGGCACCACTTCATAGACGCCGTCGCCAAAAATGAAGCCACGGTCCATGACGCTGATTTTGGCATTGGGGAGTTCGGTGAACTCGCCGTTGAGGTAACAAGGCAGGGGGGGTAGAGTGTTCATGATTGAATTATCCATGGGTGGCGTCCTAAGTAAAAAAATTTATGCCGGACGTGAAACAATTGTTTCTATACTACTTAAATAGTTTAATTGTTTCAAGAGTCTGATTTTGCCTTACCGCCACCTGACCCAATTGCTGGACAGCAGTTTTGACAGCCTGAGCCCTGAGTTGCAGCGGGCCGCCCGGTGGCTGCAGGCGCACCCAGCCGAATTGGGCCTGCAATCCATGCGTCAATCCGCGCTGGCGGCGGGTGTGGCGCCTGCCACCATGACGCGCCTGGCCCGTGCCTTGGGGCTGGACGGCTTTGAGGCCATGCGACGGCCGTCGATGGTGGCGTTTGCCGAGTCCGTCGCGCGCACGGCCCACCCCGCCAGCGCCGCACGTCCCGACTCGGCCACAGAGGCTGTCGACCAGTTGGCGCAGGCGCAAGCGGGCAATTTGAAGTCGGTGCGCAGCCGCAACAGCGCGCAGCAGTTGCACGCGGCGGCCCAGGCCATTCTGGATGCGCGAGAGGTGCTTTTTTTGGGCTTGCGCGCCAGCTTCTGCATCGCCTACCACCTGCATTACACCTGCGACTGGCTGCGCCCCAACACCCGGCTCGCCACCGATGCGGGCGGTGCCTGGGCCGACCAGGTACTGGCACTGGCGCCGGGCGACCTGCTGGTGGTGGTGAGCCAGGCCCCCTACACGCGCCAGATCGTGGAGGCTGCCCAGCAGGCCCATGCCCGTGGCGTGCCGGTGCTGGCGCTGACCGACAGCAGCCTGTCGCCACTGGCGCGGCTGGCGCAGCAGACCGTGCTGTTTGACACGGCATCACCCTCGTTCTTTCATTCAATGATCGGTGCCCAGGCCCTGGCCGAGACGCTCATGGACTGCGTCGCCGAGCAGGGCGGCACCGCCGTGGTGCAGCGGCTGGCACAGCGCCAGCAGGGGCTGCAGGCAGCGCGCGCCTATTGGGAAAAAAAGCCACCCCGGCAGGTATGAAAGCCTCGTTTTTTTATTCACATTTTCAACCGGAACAACACCATGAACACGCCTGACAAAGCCACCCGCCCAAGCGCATTCAACCCCGACACCACCCATGTGTTTCACCGCCAGTTGCACCACAATCTGCCGGTGGCGGTGTCGGGCAAAGGCATCACCCTGCTTGATGCCAGCGGCAAAACTTACCTGGATGCCTGTGGTGGTGCCGCCGTGTCCTGCCTCGGTCACGGCCACCCGGATGTGCTGGCGGCCATGCACGCCCAGATCGACCGGCTGGCCTACGCCCATACCAGCTTCTTTACCACCGAAGTGGCCGAGGAGCTGGCCGACGTGCTGATCGAATCGGCACCGGCTGGCATGAGCCACGTCTACTTCGTCAGCGGTGGCTCGGAGGCCATGGAAGCCGCGCTCAAGATGGCGCGCCAGTATTTCGTCGAGATCGGCCAGCCGCAGCGCCGCCATTTCGTGGCCCGCCGTCAGAGTTACCACGGCAACACCCTGGGCGCGCTGGCCGTGGGTGGCAACGAATGGCGCCGGGCCCAGTTTCAGCCCTTGTTGATGGATGTCGCCCACGTCGCCCCCTGTTACGAGTACCGCGACCGGGCGCCCAACGAGACGCCCGAAGCCTACGGCCAGCGGCTGGTGGCTGAGCTGGCGCAGACCTTCGAGCGGCTCGGACCGGAAAACGTCATGGCCTTTGTGGCCGAAACGGTAGGCGGCGCCACCGCGGGTGTGCTCACATCGGTGCCGGGCTATTTCAAGGCGATTCGTGAACTGTGTGACCGCCACGGCATTTTGCTCATCCTGGATGAAGTCATGTGTGGCATGGGCCGCACCGGCACCCTGCACGCCTGCGAGCAGGAAGGCGTGGTGCCGGATTTGCTGGCGATTGCCAAGGGCCTGGGTGGCGGCTACCAGCCGATTGGCGCGGTACTGGCCCAGAAGAAGCTGGTGGATGTTTTCAAAAACGGCAGCGGCCTGTTCCAGCACGGCCACACCTACCTGGGTCACGCCGTCGCCTGCGCGGCCGCGCTGGCCGTGCAGCGGGTGATCCAGCGCGACGGCCTGGTCGCGCAGGTCCAGGCGCGCGGTCAGACGCTGCAGGGCCTGCTGCAACAGGCGTTTGCCGCGCACCCCCATGTGGGCGATATTCGGGGTCGGGGCTTGTTCTGGGGGCTGGAGCTGGTGGCGGATCGGTCCAGCAAACAGTGGTTTGACCCGGCGCTCAAGCTGCACGCCCGCATCAAGCGTGAGGCAATGGCGCTGGGCCTGATGGTGTACCCGATGGGTGGGACGGTCGATGGTCGTTGCGGCGACCACATTCTGCTGGCGCCTGCGTTTATAACGAGCGAGGACGAACTCGCGCTCATCGTCGAGCGCCTTGCCCAGGCGATCAAAGCCGCCGTGCCCGCCTGACGCCAGGTCAAAAAAACCCGGGGTCAATGGTCACGGGCTGGGCGCGAATCCGTTCAAGCGGCGCTTCAACTCGGCCACGGCACTGTCGACCGTGCTCAGCACCGGCAAGCCGGTACTGCGTTCCACCAGCGACTTCGCTCGCGCCATGCTGAACTGGGCGAGTGCAATCACCTCGCAACCACGGGCCGCCAGCTTGAGGGCAGCCGCTGCGATCAACTGATCGTGCCGTTCGCCATTGCCATCGTTCAAGGCCGCAAGTGCGCCCTCTGCCAGCAGGCATTCGAGCGTGACATCAGGCGGAAACTCAGCTGGCATCGACTCGAGGGTCGGGGCGAAAGTGGCAACCAAGCCCACGCGCCGGCCCAATGCTGAGGCACCCTGGATCATCGCTTCGTTGGGTTTGAGCACCGGCACCGATGGATGCAGGCGTGCTATCTCTTCAATGCACGGTCCGAAGGCCGAACAAGTGAACAGGATCGCATCACTGCCACAGTCCAGCGCATATTGGGCCAGGCATTGAAAGCGCATATGCATGGCGGCATCCAGGCCGCGCCCGCTCGCCGCCAAGTCTGCGGACAGGCTGTCGTCGAGCAAGTTCATGCGAGTGGCATCGGGCCAGTCGCGGGCCATGACCTCATTGATGGGCTCGACTGACAGCGCGAGCGCATGAATCAACGCGATCCGTGGGCGATTCGCCACCGTGGCGTTCATGCCTCAGCTCACTGCGGCGTGAGCCCGCAAAATGGGTGGCTCGGGGCGCCTGCGCTGGACGAAGTAGACCGCCGCCACGAGCAGCATGGCCGGCAGATACAACCAACGCTTGTCTATGCGATCGGCTGGCAATTCCACGCCACTGACCTTGAATCCTTGCTCAAATCCAGCCTTGTCAGCACCACTCTTGAGGTTCACGGACATGATCTCGACACCCGTGGGCGTGCTCATCACGGTCATGCCGGCGTTCCTGATGCGCTGCATGCCGTCGCCTTCCGCACTCAAGGGCAGCAGAACCGTCTTTTTGACTTCCTTGCCTTCCAGGGTTGTCCCCTCGATGCGCACCCGCAGCCCCAAGCCAGGGGTACCGGCGCCAGCTAACTCGACGAGCCGGCTGCCATCTTCAACACGGTATTTTTCTGTCACCTGGTCCAGCCAGAAACCGGGGCGCAGCAAGGTGAAAGTCACCAGCAACATCACGGCTGACTCGTACCAGCGGTTGCGCCGGATGAACCAGCCCTGCGTGGCAGCCGCAAAAACCAGCATCGCGATGATCGCCGTGCATACCGTCAGCACCAGGCCCCACCAGGATTGGATGCCGATCAGCAGCAAGTCGGTATTGAAGATGAACATGAAGGGCAGGATGCCCGTGCGGATGCTGTAGAAGAACGCCGTGATGCCGGTCTGGATCGGGTCGGCCTTGGCAATCGCGGCGGCCGCGAACGAGGCCAGGCCGACCGGTGGCGTCACATCGGCCATCAAGCCAAAGTAAAAGACAAACATGTGCGCCGCCACCAGGGGCACCACCAGGCCGTTTTGCGAGCCGAGTTCAACGATCACCGGCGCCATCAGGGTTGACACAATGATGTAGCTCGCGGTGGTGGGCATGCCCATGCCGAGAATCAGGCAGACCACCGCCACCAGCGCCAGCATGCCGATCAGGCTGCCGGCTGAAATGACTTCCACCAGATCAGTCATGACCAGACCCAGCCCGGTCACCGACACGGTACCGACGATGATGCCGGCGCAAGCGGTGGCAATACCGATGCCGATCATGTTGCGCGCGCCGAGTTGCAGACCCTCAATGAGGTCTTTCCAGCCGTCCTTGACCCGCGACAAGGGCTTGGCCTGGCCCCGAAAGTAGGCCAGCAGGGATTTTTGCGTCAACAAAATCACCACCAGCGAAAGGGACGCGTAAAACGCCGACAACCCCGGTGACAGCTCCTCCACCAGCAGCGACCAGATCAGCAGCACCACCGGCAGCAGGTAATGCAGACCGGCCAAAAAGGTTTCCTTGACGGGGGGCAATTCCAGCATCTCGGCGTCGGGGTCATCAATGGTCAGGTCGGGCTCTTTGGACACTTGCCGCACGATCGCGACATAAGCCACGACGATGGCGGGCACGATGACCCAGAGGGCAGCGCTGCCGAGCAAGGTTTTGATCCAGCCCAAGCCGTAGTACACGGCATTGGCCAGCAAGACTGCGCTGCAGATCGTGATGCCAAAACCAACCAGGCGCCCCATGCGGGTTGAACCCTTGGCGCGCGGCATGCCGTGGATGCCCATCTTGAGGGCTTCCAGGTGCGCAATATAGAACAGGGCAATGTAGGAAATGGCGGCGGGCAGGATGGCGTTTCTGACAATCTCGGAGTACGGCACGCCGACATATTCCGCCATCAAGAAGGCCGCTGCACCCATGACCGGCGGCATGATCTGGCCGTCGACACCGGCGGCGGTTTCGATCGCGCCGGCCTTGTGCGCCGGATAGCCCACCCGCTTCATCAGCGGAATGGTGAAGGTGCCACAGGTCACCACGTTGGCCACCGAGGAGCCGGAGATCATGCCCATCAGGCCCGACGACACCACGGCCGCTTTGGCGGGACCGCCGCGCATGTGGCCCAGCAGGGCGTAGGCCACTTTGATGAAATAACTGCCGGCGCCGGCTTTTTCCAGCAAGCCGCCAAACAGAACGAACAAGAAGATATAGCTCGACGACACCCCGAGCGCGACACCAAATACGCCTTCGGTCGTCAGCCAATAGTGCGAGACGGCCTTGGACAGCGAAACCCCCTTGTGCGCCACGGCATCGGGCATGTAGGGGCCGGCAAAAGCAAAGCTCAGCATCAGTACCGCAATGATGGCCATGGGCGGGCCGACGACGCGTCGCGTCGCTTCCAGCAACAGCAGCACACCCGCTACGGCCACCACCATATCGACCAGGGTCGGTTGGCCCGGACGCGTGGACAGTTCACGATAAAACAAAAAAATGTAGGCGGCGCAGAAGGCCGCCACCGCAGCCAGCACCCAGTCTGCCGCCGGCACCACGGTGCGTGATGAACGCTTGCCAAACGGATAGGCCAGAAAGGCCAGGAACAGTGCCAACGCCAGATGCAGCGCGCGCATCTCGGTGTCGTTGAGCACAAATATGCGCAGCGCAAAGGGCAGCGGTGAGGCATACCAAAGCTGCAATAGCGACCATCCGATGCAGACGACAAAAAGGAGAACCTGGACCGCACCGACTGGCTTTCGGCCACCTAGATCAGCTTCTTGAACGAGTTGTTGCAGGTCCACAGGTGGATGAGTTGAGGTTGGTGCTGTCATGGGGTTCTCACGGGATAGTGCTTGGTAGAAAGAATGAAGGCTGGCGCTGTTTACTTGATCCAGCCCTTTTCACGGTAATAACGGGCAGCACCTTCATGCAGCGGCGCGCTCAGGCCGTCCACAACCATGTGCTTGGGGTCGAGGTTGGCAAACGCGGGGTGCAGCTTCTTGAATTCGTCGAAGTTGTCGAACACCGCCTTGGTGATGGTGTACACCGTGTCCGCAGGCACCTTGGAGGAGGTGACCAGGGTCGCCAGCACGCCATAGGTCTTGGTGGGTTGCGGGTTGTTGGAGTACATGCCGCCGGGGATGGTGGCGTAGGCCAAATAGGCGTTTTTCTTGATCAGGGCGTCAATCGCCGGGCCGGTGATTGGCACCAATTGAGCGCCGCAGGCGGTCGTCGGGTCCTGGATATTGGCCGAAGGATGGCCCACACCATAGATGAAACCGTCGATCTTGTTGTCGCACAGGGCCGCGCCATGTTCGTCGGCCTTGAGTTCGGAAGCCAGGGAAAAGTCGGACACCTTCATGTTCGTGGCGACCAGCAAGTCATCCACTGCAGCGCGGGTGCCGGAGCCGGGATTGCCGACATTCAGGCGCTTACCTTTGAAGTCGGTGAAGTTCTTCACGTTCGCGTCCTTGCGCGCCACCAGGGTGAAGGGTTCAGGGTGAACCGAGAACACCGCGCGCATGTCGGCATAGGGTTCCTTGAAGGCACCCACGCCCTTGTAGCCCTGGTATTGCACGTCAGACTGGGCCATCCCGAAATCGAGCTCGCCAACCTTGATGGTGTTGACGTTGTAGCCGGAGCCGCCGGTGGACTCGACCGAGCAACGCAAATTGGTTTTGGCCCGGTCTTTGTTGACCAGGCGGCAAATGGCGCCGCCGACGGCGTAATAAACGCCTGTCACACCACCGGTGCCGATGGTGACAAATTTCTGCTGGGCCAATGACGTTGCAGGCATCAAGGCGGCGGTCATGGCCATACCAGCGCTCAGGGCGCACAACACATACTTATTACGCATTTCAGTTACTCCAGGTTGTAAAACTAACTCTCACACTGCCGCTCTCGCGGCATCCATCGCCAAGCTCAGGCGAGTGGCAGGGATTATCAGCCCTGTTTCGCTGCCAATGAAGGGGGCGCCCACAATGCACGGCCTCTTTTGCGGTGGATCAAACCCTGCCCGCGAATGTCACCAACCTGAGCCGCGGCTTACAGGTGGCCAGTCAATCACAAAAAAAAAGTACGCGAGAATAGCTTGATGTCTTTGCTCAAACTCTCCCCCTTCGCCCCCGAGCCCCCGTTCAGCCACGGCCAGGCGCCACGCACCGCCGTGCTGTACTGCAACCTCGGCACACCCGACACCCCCACCACACCAGATGTACGGCGTTTTTTAAGCGAGTTTTTGAGCGACCCGCGCGTGGTCGAGATACCGCGCCTGCTCTGGCTGCTGATCCTGCACGCCATCATCCTGCGTGTGCGCCCGGCCAAATCGGCCGCCAAGTACGCCAGCGTCTGGCTGCCCGAGGGCTCGCCACTCAAGGTCTGGACCGAAAAGCAGGCCAAGCTGCTGCAAGGCTGGCTGGCCCAGCGCGGCCACCAGGTGCAGGTGCGCTACGCCATGCGTTATGGCAGCACGTCGATCGCCGAACAACTCGATGCGCTCAAGGCCGCAGGTACCACCCGGGTACTGATTCTGCCGGCCTACCCGCAATACTCCGCCACCACCACGGCCAGCCTGTTTGACGCGGTCTACGCCTGGGCCGGCCAGGTACGCGCCATCCCCGAGCTGCGCTTTGTCAACCATTACCACGACGACGCCCGCTACATTGCCGCGCTGGCCATGAGCATTCAGCGTCACTGGAAAAGCCATGGCCGCCCGGATCAACTGGTGATGAGTTTTCACGGCGTGCCCGAACGGACCCTGCAACTGGGCGACCCCTACCACTGTGAGTGCCGCAAGACCGCGCGCCTGCTGGCCGAACAACTGGGCTTGAGCCAAGAGCAGTTCAAGGTCACGTATCAATCGCGTCTGGGCCGCGCCAGGTGGTTGCAGCCCTACACCGAACCGAGCCTGATCGCCATGGGCAAAGCAGGCGTCAAACGCGTCGACGTGGTGTGCCCGGCCTTCACCAGCGACTGCCTGGAAACACTGGAAGAAATCAACATGGAAGGCCGCGCCGCCTTCCTGCAGGCCGGCGGCAAAGAGTTTCATTTCATCCCCTGCCTGAACGACGACCCGGAGTGGATCACCGCACTGTGTGAGATCACGCAGCAGCACCTGGCGGGCTGGCCAACGCAGGCCGCACCGGATGCACCCCAGCTGGCAGCGTCACGCGCGGCGGCGCTGGCCTTGGGCGCCAGGCAGTAAGCCGGCGTCCTGCCCGCCAGTGCGCTCACGCTGGCGGATAGCTATTATTGTGATAGCTACTCACCGTTATTCAACGGGGGCTAGAGGCCAGTTTTATATAAATTATTCGAGCGCAAGAGACGTCATGCGGGCCGTGAATCAGAAGCCTGATCAAACTCACTTGGCCGACTTTTTGCCGGCGTTCTTGTGCTTGGCGGGTTTGTCCGCCTTCTGGCGACCGGCTGCGGCGTCCACTTGCGGCGCGTTGTCAAATTCGGCCTGCAGGCGTTCACACAGCGTGCGCAAGATTTTGATGCGCGCATAGTTTTTGTCATTCGCCTCCACCAGGGTCCAGGGCGCGTTGCCGGTGCTGGTGCGCTCCACCATGTCGCAAATCGCCTGCTGGTAGGCGTCCCATTTGTCGCGGTTGCGCCAGTCTTCCTCGGTGATCTTGAAGCGCTTGAATTCAACCTGCTCGCGCGCCTTGAAGCGTTCAAGTTGCTCCGCCTGACTGATCTGCAGCCAGAACTTGACCACCACCACCCCGGCCTCGGCCATCTCATGCTCAAAGTCATTGATCTCGGTGTAAGCGCGCAGCCAGTCGTGTTCCGCGCAAAGGCCCTCCACCCGCTCCACCAGCACCCGGCCGTACCAGGTGCGGTCAAAAATAGTCGCATGGCCGTGGCGCGGCAGGTGGCGCCAAAAGCGCCACAGATGCGGTTGTGCCCGCTCTTCATCGGTCGGCGCCGCCACCGCAATCACCTGGAATTGCCGCGCGTCCAGGGCGCCTGCAATGCGCCGGATGGCACCGCCTTTGCCAGCGGCGTCCGCGCCCTCAAACGCGCAGACCAGCGAGCGGCCCTTGAAGCGCGCATCGCGCATCAGCTCGGCTAGGCGCCCCTGCCAGCGCGCCAGCTCGCGCTCATAAGGCTTGTCGGCCAGCTGCAGGCCCAGATCAAGCTGCGAGAGCACATTGCGGCCGTCGGTATCGACCCGCACCATCGGCGCCACCGGTGACTCTTGAGGCTCAGTGTCAGCCAGGCGACTTTTCAACGCGGCCAACAAGACCTGGCCTACGGTGAGCGAGCGGTAGCGATCATCAGCCCCCTCCACCACCACCCAGGGCGCCCACGGCGTGTTGGTGATGCGCAGCAAATGGCCCGCCACGTCTTGCAACTTATCGTAGGTTTTGAGACGGTCCCAGTTCCATTGCGTCACGCGCCAGGCGGTTTTGGGGTCGGCCTCCAGCGCCTTGAGCCGGTCTTTCTGCCCCTGCTTGGTCAAGTGAAACCAGAACTTGAGCACCAGCGCGCCTTCATTGACCAGCATGGCCTCAAAACGGTTGATCTGTTCGGCCCGGGCATCCAGTTCCTTGAGGGAGATGTCACCCTGAATGCGTTCGCGAATCGGGTCCGAATACCAGGAACCGGCAAAGATGCCGATGCGGCCCTTGGGCGGCAACTGGCGCCAGTAACGCCACATCGGCGGGCGTTCGCGCTCCTCATCGGTGGGCTCGGAAAATGCCAGCGTGGCCATGAAGCGCGGGTCCATCCACTCATACAGCACATTGATGGTTTCACCTTTGCCGGCGCCGTCCTGGCCGCTGATCAGCACCAGCACCGGAATCTTTTTGCCCGCGTACAAATCCACCTGCGCTTCGAGCAAGGCCGCGCGCAACAACGGCACCGCCTCGCGGTAGGCGGCTTTGCCAATCTTGTGCCCGATTTCTGCCGATTCAAACATCAAGCTGCTCCCTATGGCATGAGCAACTGCGCCAGTTCAGTGAGGGTCATCAAATGGATGCCCTGCGCTTTGGCAAAGCGCTGCGCGCTGTCGCTCACGGGTGCCAGACTGATAAAGGTGCTGGCGCTGGCGCCCAGCGTCGCCTGGGCTGACGCCAGCTCCTGCAAAGGCTGCACGCCGGTGTTGGCCGCCTTCCAGCGCTTGCAGCTGAGCAGCGTGATGCGTGCGTCCTTGAGCAACTGAAGATCAGCCCCCGGGTGGCTGAGCCGCGTGACGACATAACCCTGGCGCTGAAAAGCCGCCTCGATCAGCGCAGAGAAGTCGCGCCACGACATCGCGGCAGCTTGCCCAAGCAGCTCGGCCACGCGCGCCGGGTTGGGCGCGTGCCGCTGGCGCCAGGCCGCCAACAGTGCGATGCCAAAAAACGGCAGCGCACCCATCATGCCAAACGGCACATAGGCGGCAGGCAACAGTGCGCCAGACGCCAACACAATCACGGCCACCACCAGCAGGCTGACCCACCACGGCGCGCGCAGCAGGATCGCAAACAGCGAGTTTTCGGGCATCTTCAATTTCATGGGTTTCTCACTCAGTTCCTGCTATTTCTTTGGTTGATCGACAGAGCAGCGCAACACCGGCGCGAGCGCGCCTTCAGCGCAGACGGATCACCTGGTCAAAATCGCCTTTGCGAATCTCGACCAGCGCCTCCAGCGCCTTCACCATGGCGGAGAAGCTGGCGTAGCCATGGTCTTTGGTGTCAAAAGTGGGGTCCAGCCGTTTGATCATGGGCCAGATCGACCCCTTGTTGACCCAGGCATCACCCTGGGTTTCGGCCAGCAGGCGAATAGCGCGCTTGAAGATCTCGGCGGCGGCATTCACCGGCTCGGGCAGCCCACCTGGCACCAGCGCATCCGAGGGCAAGCCATCCATGGCGGCGGCGGGCGTTTCCACCAGGTTTTCGTAGTAACGGAACTCATGGCAGCTCTTGGCCCAATGCCGGTTGGTCGATTTGCGCGCACCCACACCAATCAGCGTGCGCCCGGCCGCCTTGATCTTTTGCGACACCGGCATGAAGTCGCTGTCGCCGCCCACGATCACGATGGTGCCGATATGGCCAAAGCGGCTGATGTCCTCCACCGCGTCCAGGCAGAGCTTGATGTCGGCGCCGTTTTTGGCCGACGCACCGGGTGAAAACAACTGAATCAGTTCCACCGCGCCCTGCAGCAGGGCATCGCGGTAACGGCCAAAATATTGCCAGTTGCAGTAGGCGCGGTTGATGGCAATCGGGCCGAAAGACGCCGCCAGCTCCACAATCGCCTGCACGTCCACCAATGGCTCCTGCGCCTTGAAGCGCCCATCGGGCTTGTTGTAAGCCCCCTCACCGAAGCGCGCCTCGCACAGGCTGGCGTGCAGGTTCTCGAAGTCCCAATAAAGCGCGACTGACTTGTTTTCTTCTCTGTCACTTCTGCTCAAGATGTTTTCCTGGTGATGGCGGGTGGACCGATGCTAACCGGCACCACATCTTGACAGCCGACAGATCAGGGTTCGATGGCGTTTTGACGCATCAATTCTTCCGCGCGGGCTATTTCTTCGTCCGTCGGATGGTCCACCATGACGGGCACATGGGCCTGGGTCAAAGTCTTGAGTGCGACACTGCCCAAAAAAGCGCGGGACAAACCGCCCCGCCCGTGCGAACCCATAAAGATCATGCTGCAGTGCTCGCGTTGGGCGAGCTCCACAATGGCTTGTGCCGTATTGCCATTGAATTCAATTCGCGTCGCCACTGGCACGCCCTGCTTGGCGCCCACATCGGCCACCAAGGCCAGATACCTTTCTGCGACGGCTCGGCACTGCGTCTCGTAATCTGCCTCCGAAGGGTACTCAAACGGAATACCACCGACATATACCGGGTACTGGTAAACCGGTATCGAATTGAAGGCAACAATGCTCGCCTGCAGGCGCTGTGCAAACTCCACCGCCTTGAGCGCCGCCGCCATCGACAGGGCCGAGCCATCGGTCGGAACCAGAATGGATTCGACTTTGGGACTGTCCCTTGGCAACGTCACCACATTGCTGACAGCCATGATCTCTAATGCTCAAATTTGCGCAGCGCTTCCAGCGAGAGGATTTTGATTTCACGCCGTTCCACGGCAATGATGCCCAGATGATCGAGTGCCGAAAAGGCTCGGCTCACCGTCTCCAGCGTCACATTGAGGTGGTTGCCGATGTCGCGCCGCGTCATGGGCAAAGTGAAGCGATTGGGCGAGTAGCCCATGGTGTTGAAGCGTTCTGACTGGATGCGTAAAAACCGCGCCACGCGCGCTTCAGACTTGGTTGAATGGTAGGAGGAATAGGCCGACTGCTCCTGAACAATCTCGCGGCTGATGGCCCAATAGGCCATGCGCTCGATGTCGTTGCAGCTGCGCCCGGGTGAAAACAGCTCACTGGAGGGAATCTTGATCAGGTCGCAGTCGGTCAAGGCCGTCACCTCGCTCAGGTACTTGTTCTTGCAGACACCATCAAAACCCAGCAGGTCGCCCTTCATGGGGAAGGCCAGCACATGCTCGGCGCCATCCACGTGGGTCATCGTTGTTTTTAGCGCGCCCAGGCGAACCACATAAAGCCCGTCAAACACCTGACCCATGCTCAAGGCGGTCTGGCCCGCCTTGAGGCGCCGCCGCCGGAACAGACTGGTGTCATTGAGCCCGTGCAAATGACCATCAAAGCGCAACAGGCTCAGCACCTCAGGGAAGTCCGACCAGCGCTCGTCGCTTTCGAGTTTGAGCGCAGGTTGATGGAAAGAGTTATCCCAGCGAGCTGTGCTCGGTAATGTCTGAACATTCATCATGTTGTTGCTCTCTTGCTGGAGGCCGCACCCGGTGGGCGCCTAAGCCAATCCCTGCAACAAACTGTAAGGGTCCCCTTGCGTCTCGTCTGTAGGGAGATATAGACGCCTTGCGCGGGCAGCCGTGGACAATTAAGGCAACACGAGCACCAAATTCACTGCTGTTCCACTTTTCCCATGGCCCCGTCCGTGGCGCGGCGGCTACGGTTGGTTGACTCGTCGGCGTCGATCAGCTTATGGCGCACGGCCAGTCGCACCAGGCCCGGGACGTCGCGCACACCGAGCTTGGCCATCAGGCGACTGCGGTAGGTGGCGACCGTTTTGGGCGACAAATGCAGTTGAGTGCCAATTTGGGAGCTGGAAGCGCCCTTGACCACCATGATGATGATTTGTTGCTCACGCGGGGACAGCGTGCTTAACGGATCTTCGTCCTTGAGCGTAAACACCTGCAGCGCGAGGTCGGCCACTTCGGCACCCAGATGTTTCTTGCCACGCACCGCCGCGTCAACCGCGCTCAGCAGATCGCTGACCGCTGAGCCCTTGAGCACATAGCCGCTGGCCCCCATGCGCAGGGCCTCGGCCACCTGGCGCGGCTGCGCCGACATGGTCAACACCACGCAGCGCGTCGGCAGGTGGCGCCGCTGCAGCTCAGCGAGCAACTCGAAACCCGAGCGCTCACCCAGATTCAGGTCGAGCAGCAGCACCTCGGGGCGCATGCGCAGCAAATCTGCCAGGGCTTCGGTCGGGTCGGCTGACTCACCCACCACCTTGTGACCCTTGGCCTCCAGCAGGGCGCGCAAGCCTTCGCGCATGATCTGGTGATCATCAACCAGGTAAACGCCGGTCATAGGGCACCCCATTCAGAATCATGCTCAGGCTCAGGCTGCCAATAGAAACTCACACACGTACCCCTGTCTTCACCGGCGCCCACCGTCACCGTCGCACCAATCGCCTGCGCCCGTTCGTGCATGCCGAAGACCCCCAAGTGACCACTTGGAACCGCGGCCCCGGCCGGGATGCCGACCCCGTTATCAAACACCTGCAACTGCAACGACTGCTGCGTGCCCACCAGGCGCACCGCGATGGCCGACGCGTTCGCGTGGCGCAAGGCGTTTTCAAGCGCCTCTCGGGCCACCATGAAGGCCGCATATTCAACCTCACCGGGCCAGCGCATCGGCTCAATCTCGGGCGGCACGTCAATCGAGAAGTCGATCTGGGGTTGGGTCAGCGAACGGTTGCGCAACTCATTGTCGAGCGCGGCGACGAGCCCCTGGTCCTCCAGCAAGGGGGGGCGCAAATCAACCAGCACTTGCCTGACCTGTTGGATCGCATGGCCAACGAGCTTGCCCAGTTGCGCCTGCTGCCGCTGTACGGCCGCCGGGGTATCTTTGGGCTGCACGGCCTGAATCGTTTCATGCGCCATGCGAACCGCGGCCAGTGTCTGGCCCAGTTGGTCATGCAAGGTCTTGGCCAGTTGCTTGACCAACGTTTTTTCCTGCGTCATGAGCCGTTGCGTCAGCTCCGAGAGTTGCGCCCTGGACTGCCGGAATTTGGCTTGCGAACGGGCGCGTTCCGTGACATCGCGCAGGCAGGCAATCAGCCGCCGCTCCTGGTGGACGATCACCTGTGAGAGTGTGCCTTCCAGATCCATTTCCTGGCCATCGGCACGCAAGCCCTTGACAACGCCCATGCCCATCATGTGGCTGATCGCCCCAGAGTCGGCAAATGAGCGCAACTGCTGCGGATGCACGGCCCGGTAGCGCTCAGGCAACAGCAGCGCCATGTTTTGACCCAGCATACGCTCCCGACTGTAGCCAAAGATGCGCTCGGCGCCAGGGTTGAACACTTTGATCACGCCCTCAACAGTCATGCTGATGATGGCATCGGTTGTCGAGTCAAGCACGGCAGTCAGTGTCCGGTGCTCCTCTTGCAGTTGCTGCTTGGCACGCTGCTGCGCCGTCAGATCGCGCACCAGCGCAAGGCGCGCCTGGATGCCGTCAAGTTCGACGTATTCGGTCACCACCTCGACGTCAATCAGGTCGCCATTGGCGAGCCGGTGCCGCCACAGCGTCTGGGTTACGGGCTCGCCACACGCCAGTTGCAGGTGTTGCTGCGCTTGTGCCGCTTCGTCTGGCGGATGGAGGTCAAGCACGGTCAAGCCGACAAACGCCTGCTTGCTGTACCCATACTGCGCCAGGGCGGCGTCGTTGACGGCCAGCATGCCCAGTGTTTGCACGTCATAAACCCACATCGGCAGCGGACTTCTCTCAAACAGCAGCCGATAGCCAATATCGAGCTTGCGCGCGGTGTCTTCAGAAAGAGGCGTCTCCATGCGCGGCTTCAGTCAGGATAGATGGGGTGGACGACGATCATGCTGCTTCAAGGTCATAGCCATGGGAATTATCTCAATGAACACGAAATACTTAAAAGTTACTACATGCAACCGGGCATAGCTTAAACGACCCGGCTGCGGGGCTGTGCACTAATTTCCACTGGCTTGCGAGTTATCAAATCACCAGCCCATGTTGTGACTAACCTTGATTTGTTGCGGTCACGCAGGCACACCGGAGCGAGCGCGACGCACATCACCTGTGCCAACTCTCCAATGAAAGGAACCATCATGGCCAGCTTACGTTTGTTTGACCCCACCCTCACCGATCCCTTTGACACCATGTTCAGGCGCTTTGCGGCGCCCATGCGCACCGACAGAACGCTTGACGATCTGGATATTCGGGTCGATGTGGTCGAGAAAGAAGGCATGTACAAGGTCCGCGCCGACCTGCCCGGCGTGAAAAAAGAAGACATCAATGTCCGCATCGACGGCAACCTGGTGCAAATCGACGCCGAGACCAAGGGCGAAAAAGAATTCAAGGGCGAGGGCGGCAAAGTGCTGCGCAGCGAGCGCTACTACGGCTCCGTCTCCCGCAGCTTCACGTTGGCGCAAGACGTGGACGAAAGCAAGGCCGTCGCCAAGTACGAAGACGGCGTGTTGTCCCTGGATCTGCCCAAAAAGGCGACCACGGAAGCCAAGAAACTGACCGTCCAATAAAAGAATGGGGGAACAGGCCACGTTTTCTCGTGGCCTGTCTTCTTTCGGCGCCCTTGTTCCCCTGATTGCCGCGTCGTTCGCCGTGCTGGCGTTGACGCCAGCACGGCAATTCATGGCTGCCCCATCGTCCCCGCGGCAGCGGTCGATCACGGCAAGGCTGATCTGATACGCTCAGCCGAATGCCTGCCCAACTCGCCGCCCCTGCCGTTACCGCCATGCCGCCCGGCCTGGTCATTTTGCTGCTCTCTTTGCTGCTGGGGCTGCAGCCCATCACCACCGATTTGTACCTGCCCGCACTGCCGGCTTTGACCGCCGGTTTTGGCGCGCCGATGGCGCAGGCACAGCTCACGCTGAGCGCTTTGCTGCTGGCCTTTGGTCTGTCACAACTGGTCTGGGGGCCGCTGTCGGACCGCTTTGGCCGGCGCCCGATTCTGCTGTGGGGCATGGCGGCCTATGTGCTGGCGTCGATTGCCAGCACACTCGCACCCAGCATGGCCATGCTGATTGTCTGGCGCACGGTGCAAGGCGCCGCCATGGGCGCGGGCGTGATGTGCGCGCGCGCCATCGTGCGCGACCTGTACACGCCGCTGCAGGGTGCGCGCGTGATGTCCAAGGGCTTGAGCGGCTTGGGCGTCATTGCCTGCCTGAGTGCACCACTGGGCGGGCTGCTGGCAGGCTGGTTCAGCTGGCGCGTGGCGCTGTTGGCGCTTGCCGTTTTTGGTGCCGTCTGCCTGGCGCTGATTGCCTGGCGCTTTACCGAGACTCTGGCGCAAAAGAATCTGAAAGCATTGCGACCCGCCGCATTGGGGCGTACCTGGCTGGCGATTGTGCGCAACCCGACCTTTGTGGCGTTTTCAGCGCTGTCTGCGGCATCGTACGGCGGCTTGTTCACGTTTTTGGCGGCGTCCTCCTTTGTCTTTATCCAGGTGCTGGGCTGGCGCACCAGCGCCTACGGACTGCTGATGTTCAGCAATTCGCTGGCGTATCTGCTGGGCACTTTTTTGTGCCGTTACTGGCTGACGCGTTTTGGCGTGCGCCGTGCCGTGGCGCTCGCGGGCGGCCTGTCGCTCAGCGGGGGCAGCCTGATGGGCGTGATGGCGCTGGCCGGGCTGCACAACGGCTGGGCCCTCATGCTGCCGCAGTACCTGTTCATGCTTGGCCACGGCGTGCACCAGCCGTGCAGCCAGAGCGGCGCGGTGGGGCCGTTCCCGCAGGCCGCCGGCGCCGCATCCGCCTTGAACGGTTTCTTGATGATGATCGCCGCCTTTGCCATGGGCGGCTGGCTCGGCACCCACATGGATGGCACGGTGCTGCCGCTGGCGCTGGGCGTATGGTTCTGGAGCGTATTGATCGCGTTGGCGGCATGGACGCTGGTGCAACGACAAGGCCAACATGATGAACACTGAGCGCCCGGCGCGCCCTCTTCACCCGCCGCACCCGCCTCGTTACCTGGCGCTGGCGGGCCCCACCGCCTCCGGCAAAACCGCTGCCGCACTGGCCATCGCGCGTGTGCATGAGGTCGAGATCATCAGCGTCGACTCGGCACTGGTGTACCGCGGCATGGACATCGGCACGGCCAAGCCCAGCGCCCACGAGCTGGCCGCGGTGCCGCACCACCTGATCAATATCCGCGACCCGCTGCAGGCCTACAGCGCCGCCGAGTTTGTGGCCGACGCCCAGACTCTCATCGCCGACATCACGGCACGCGGCAGACTGCCGCTGCTGGTGGGCGGCACCATGCTGTACTTCAAGGCGCTGCTGGAAGGGCTCGACCCCATGCCCAAAGCCGACCCGGCCACGCGCGCGCTGATCGCCACAGAGGCAGCCGAGCAAGGCTGGCCCGCGTTGCACGCCGCGCTGGCCGAGGTGGACCCGGTGAGCGCCAAGCGCCTGCACCCGGCGGACTCCCAACGCATTGCCCGGGCGCTGGAGGTTTACCGGCTGTCGGGGCAGCCGCTGTCGTCCTTTCAGACTACTAAATTAATAGCAACAAACGAAGATGCGACGGGGGCTGGAGGCCAAAAATGTTTAAATTTTCCTGAAAATGACAGGTGCCTGATTTCACTCGAACCGCAAAACCGCGCCTGGCTGCACCAGCGCATTGCCGATCGCTTTGATGCCATGCTGGTGGCCGGTTTTGTGGACGAGGTGCGAGCCCTGCGCGCACGCGGCGATCTGCAGGCCGATTTACCCGCCATGCGCTGCGTCGGTTACCGGCAAGCCTGGCAGGCGCTCGATGGTCTGTGGCCGATGAGCGAGCTGCGCGACAAGGGCATCTGTGCCACGCGCCAGCTCGCCAAGCGCCAACTGACCTGGCTGCGCTCCATGCAAGAGCGCCACGTGGTGGCCTGTGACGCGCCCGATGCGCTGGATCAGGTGCTGGCGCTGGCGCGCGAGTTTGTGAATGCCAGGAACAAGCTGCAAGGTCAACCATGAGTCTGGTGGTCTCCAATTTAAGCAAGCACTACGGCGCGGTGCCGGTGTTTGCCAACGTGTCCTTGAGCGTGCCCGACGGCGAGTTTGTGGCGATCGTGGGGGAGTCCGGCGTTGGCAAGTCCACCCTGCTCAACTGTCTGGCCGGGCTGGACCAGTGGGACAGCGGCTCGGTCGTTCTCGATGGTCTTGATCTGGGGCAGTTGAACGACGACCAGCTGGCGCGCCTGCGGCGGGAAAAAATCGGTTTTGTATTCCAGGCCTTTCACGTGCTGCCGCACCTGGATGTGGCGCAAAACGTGGCGCTGCCCTTGATGCTGCTCGGCCAGCACGATGATGCCCGGGTGCAAGCCATGCTGGCGGCGGTGGGCTTGGGCGGCCTGGGCGCGCGCCTGCCGCAGCAACTCAGTGGCGGCCAGTTGCAGCGCGTGGCCATTGCCCGCGCGCTGGTGCACCGGCCTAAATTACTGCTGGCCGACGAGCCCACCGGCAACCTGGACCCGAGCACCGCCGTCAGGGTGATGGACGCCCTTATTAAGCAGGCCCGCCAACAACACGCCTCACTGGTGCTGGTCACCCATTCGCAAGCGGCGGCCACCCGCGCCGACCGGGTGCTGCGGCTCGCTGCGGACGGGCTGTTTACGCCCGGCTGATCCCTGCCGCGCAGGCTTCAACGGGCGTACTCGTCCAGACCCACCACCCCTATTTTTTGCAGGCCCATCTGCTGCGCGGCCGTCAGCACCGCGGCCACGGCGTCGTACTTGGCGCTACGGTGCGCCCGGATGTGAATCTCGGGCTGTTCGCTCAGTTGTGCTGCGGCCTGCAGGCGCTGGTCCAGCTCGACGCGGCCGGCCATAGGCTGACCGTTCCATAGCAGCTGGTTCTGGGCGTTGACCTCGATCTTGACCACCAGCGGTTCGGTTGGCATGGACAGGGGCGCGCCGGCCGGCATTTCCATATTGACCGAGTGCAACTGGATCGGGATGGTGATGATGAGCATCACCAGCAGCACCAGCAACACGTCGATCAGCGGCGTGATGTTCATCCCCGAAGCGACATCGAGTTCTGTCGGGTCCGACGCCTCGTCAAAATCAATGGCCATGAGGCGGCTCCGTCACAAAGCCAATGCGCGTGATGCCGGCCTGCTGGCAGGCATACAGCACCCGCGCCACGGCCTCGTAGTCGGCGCGGGCGTCGCCCCGAATGTGCACCTCGGGCTGCGGGGTTTGCCGGGCAATTGGCGTGAGCTTGTCTTGCAGGCTTTGCGCGTCAGTCAACCGGGCATCAAACCAGTAGGTGCCGCCACGGGCATCGACCGAGATCACCACGGTCTGCGGCTGGCGCTGCTGCAACTGGTTCGCCTCCCGGGGCAGGCGCACGGCCACCGAGGTGTTGATGACCGGAATGGTGATCAGAAAAATAATCAGCAGCACCAGCATCACATCCACCAATGGCGTGGTGTTGATCTCGGACAGCACGGCGTCGTCCTCGCCCTCCTCCCGGTAGGTGATCGCCATGACTCAGGCCACCTGGCTGGCAGCGCCGGCGCGCTGGCTTTTGTCGATTTCAACCAGCAGCAGGGTGTGCAACTCGGAGCCAAAACCCTTGACCGCGTGCAGCGTGACCCGGTTGCGCCGCACCAGCCAGTTGTAGCCCAGCACCGCCGGCACCGCCACGGCCAAACCCAGCGCCGTCATGATGAGCGCCTCACCCACCGGTCCGGCGACTTTTTCGATCGATGCCTGGCCCGAAACGCCGATCGTCACCAACGCGTTGTAAATGCCCCAGACGGTGCCGAACAGCCCAACAAATGGCGCCGTCGACCCGATAGTGGCCAGCACCGACAGCCCTTCCTGGCTGCGCATCTGCAGTGTCGCCACCGAGCGCACGATGTCCTGACTGAGCCAGCTGTTCATGTCAACCTGGCCGGCCAGGCTGTAGTAGCGGCGTGCAGCCTCCAGCGCCGACTCGGCGATGAAGCGAAACGGGCTGGCCTTGTCCAGGCCTTCGACGCGCCTGTTCAAGGCGTCCGCACCGGCAAAGGCCTTCTTTGCCGCTTTCGCCTGCGCGCTCAAGCGGCCCTGCGCCAGCAGCTTGGCGATGATGAAGTACCAGCTGAGCAAGGACATGAGCGCCAGCAGCAGCAGCGTCGTGCGGGCCACCAGATCCCCTTGTTGCCACACTGAGCGCATGCCGTAAGGATTGGCCAAAGACTCGCTGGCGGGCGGGGTGAGCAGCGGTGCGGCCATGGGTGGCACCGCAATGGCGGGCGAGGCGGCGGCCATGGGCGTTTCACCGGCGGCGACGGGCGCTGCGGGCGCTGCGGGTGCTGCGGGTGCTGCGGG
>NZ_JBAQMD010000054.1:0-9360 GCF_049302455.1 Rhodoferax ferrireducens
CGGCTGGCTGCGCGGCGTGGGCGCGCCGCTGCAGGTGCTGCGCGCTGCCGGGTCTGGCGCCGCGCACAGGTCAAAGTCCAGTTTGGTCACGCCGCACAGCGCACAGGCCCAGTCGTCGGGAATGTCACAGAAGCGGGTGCCGGGCGCCAGGCCGCCGTCGGGGTCGCCGTCGACCTCGTTGTAGATGTAGCCGCAGGCGCGGCAAATGTACTGCTGCCATGGTGCGGGGGCCGGTGCGGTGACCGGCGCGCTCATGCCGGCAACTCCCCGGCGCTCAGCCGCGCTATTTCCTTGCGCAGGTGCTTGATGGCGGGCGTGACGATCGCTACAAAGTGCGACTCGCGCACGCGCCGCTGCACCTCCGAGCTCATCAGGTAGCCGCGCGCGCCCTGGTGCATGAGGGCGGACTGGGCGGCGCGCAGGCACAGCTCGGCGCCGTGGGCACGGGCATCGAGCACGTCAATGAAAAACTCGGTGGAGGTATCGAACGGTGTGTCGGCCAGTAGCATCACGCGCCGCGTCAGCTCGTCCAGTTCGGCCTGCAGGGTGTCGGGCCGGTCTTCCAGAAACTGGTTGACGTGGCCGAGCTGCGGCTCCACCGCCCACATCGAATCGATCGCACCCTGCGTGATGCCCACCGCCATGCCACATTGCAGCATGACGAAGGCGGCGCGGATGCGCGCGATGGTGGGCTTGGCCGGATCGGCCATGATCTCGCCCGTGCCAATGAAATGATTCTTCAGGCGCACGCCATAGGTGCCGGTGCCTTCCATGGCCGAGAAGCTCGGGCACTCGCGCAGCGTCACGCCGGGGGCATCGCAGCGCAGCAGGAACATCACTTCCCGGCCGGCAGGTGCATCGCCTTCCATCACCGCCGCAATCGCGCCGAAGTAATGGTCGGCCCCGAGGTTGCTGACCCAGGGCAGCGTGCCGTTGACCAGGTAGCCGCCTGCCACCGGGGTCGCCTTGAGCAGCAGGCTTTCAATCTGCGCGTAGCTCTTCATCGGGTTGGACAGCGCGGTGCCACCCAGCCCGGCGCCGCTGACGTGCCGCAGCAGCGCCTCATGCATCAGCGCCGGATTGCCCGACTGCTGCATGTACAGGCCGCACACCGCCTGGCACCACATCATGAAGCCGGTGGCACCGCACACGCGTGAGACTTCGGCCATGGCCTGAATCGCCAGGCCGTAGCTGCCGGGTCCGGCAGGTGCGTCCAGGTGCGCGCTCATGGCACCCAGCTGTGCGAGCTGTTGCAGTACGGCACGCGGGTAGTGGCCTTCTTGGTCGATCCCCTGCACCTGTTGCTGCAGCGGCCCCTGCGCCACCGCGCGCACGGCGGCCAGCAGGGTATCGGCTGCCAACGGCGGTACACGAATGACGTCACGGAGCAGGTCGGCAGCGTTCATGGCAGGGTCCTTAAGAGGGGTGGGGTGTCATTCAGCCAGGCTGATCTCGAACGGAATCGGATTGCGAATGGAGTTGGCCACCGGCGAGTAGATGGACGCGTGCTGCACGATCTCGTCGAGCACTTCGCGCGGCGCATCGCCTTCGAGCAGCACCTTCACGCGGATCACCTGGAAACCCATCTCGGGCGGTGTCTTTTGCAGCGCGCCACCCGCGCCCCAGGCCGCCGGGTTGCCAATGTCACCTTCCAGAAACACCTCCAGTTGGGTCAGCTTGACCTGCTTCCAGGTGGCCACGGCGGTGATGCCCACGGCCAGACAGCCGCCCAGGCCCGAGAGCACGATCTCGCCGGGTGCCGGTGCCGTGTCCTGGCCGAACAGATGCAGCGGCTCGTCCACCACCACCGGTTGATGGTTGCCCACCGTGCTGAGCGAGCGGTACTGGCCCTCCATCACAGTGTGGACCTTGTTGGTGCCGCGCGAAGCGGGATTGTTGCGGCCTTTTTCGGCAAAGGCAGCCAAGCCTTGGGCGTCAATCGGGCGCAGGTAGGCTTTGACGGTTTGCACGGGGGCCGTTGTTTCAGCGGTGGTCATGGTGTCCTCTTGATCGGTTGCAGGCAGATGCCTGAACTACTCATTGCAAACCCCGTGCCATACGGCGAGGCACCCATAAATTTATATGAAACGTGGTGTTAGCCCCCGTCTTATCTGGGTTTATAGCTATTAAAATAATAGCAGTTCTTTTGGCCTGGCGAGCCATCGCCAGCGCATGGTGCCGCTGTGTCTACACAGTGTCGACATTGTGTAGACATGCCTGCGCTGGCACAGGGTGAAGGCTTCGGGATCAAATAAGTTTGCGCCGGGCGGTCTCGGCCGGCGCCGCCGCTTCACGCCCCCAGTTTGCTCTTGCGCAACCGGTAGCCAAATTGCCGCACCGTCAGGCCCAGTGCCTGGGCGGCGCGTGACTGGTTGCCCCGGTGCAGGTCCAGGGTGCGTTGCAGTTCTTCAATCGTGTGGGAATGCGCCGGCAAGTAGTCCCGCACCAGCGGGCCGGGCCGTGGGAAATCCGTTGGGGTTGACGCGTCGGGCACGTTGACGGCCTCTCTTGGCAAAAAGCGCTCCAGTTCGGCCACCGATACCAGCGGGCTGTCGGCCAGCAGCACCAGCCGCTCGATCACGTTGCCCAGTTCGCGGATGTTGCCGGGCCAGGGGTGGCTTTCCAGTCGCGCCAGCGCGGCGCTCGACAGGTGGACGTTGCGCTGGTTGGCCTGGTTGGCGCGGTTCACAAAATGGATCGCCAGCGTGTGGATGTCTTCGCGCCGCTCACGCAGCGAGGGCAGCCGGATCGGGATGACGTTGAGGCGGTAAAACAGGTCGCGCCGGAACGTGCCGTTGGTCACTTCGGTTTCAAGATCGCGGTGGGTGGCGGCTACCAGCCGCACGTCAACCTTGATTTCGCGTTTGCCGCCCAGCCGCACGATGGTGCCTTCCTGCAGGGTGCGCAAGAGTTTGGTTTGCATCGCCAGCGGCATGTCGCCGATTTCGTCCAGAAAGATGGTGCCGCGGTCGGCTTGCTCGAACCAGCCGACCCGGGCGCTGGCCGCGCCGGTGAAGGCGCCGCGCTCGTAGCCAAACAGCTCGGACTCGAACAGGGTGTCCGGAATGGCGGCGCAATTGACCTTGATGAAGGGGGCGTCCCGCCGCTGGCTCGACAGGTGCAGGGCGCGCGCAAACAGTTCCTTGCCGGTGCCGGATTCACCGAGCAGCAGCACGCTGGCCTGCGCCTGCGAGACGCGTTCGAGTTCGCTCAGTGCCTGCAACAGGGCGGACGAGCTGCCGATGATGCCGTAGCGCACGGCGGCAGCGTCCAGTGCGTGGGTGAGCAGGGCGTTGCGGGTTTCCAGCGCCCGGGTCTTTTCCTGCACCAGGGCTTGCAGCTGCAGAATCTGCCCGGCCAGCGTGGCCAGAATTTTCAGCAGCGCCATGTCGTCATTCAAGTGGCGGCGGCGGCCGCGGATGCGGTGGCAGGCCAGCACACCCACGGTCTGGCCGTTCACGTCAATCGGCAGCGCCATGAAGGCGACGGTCTCGGGCGGCAGTTGGTCGCGTGGCACGGCCCGGGCCAGAAACTGGGGTTCGGCATCGATGTCCTGCACCAGAATCGGCTGGCCGGTGGCCAGCACGCGCCCGGTAATGCCAACGCCTTGGGCATAGACGCCGCGCGCCATCTCGGCCTGGGTCAAGCCGTAGGCAAAGCAGATGCGCGCGGGGGTGGTCTCGCCGTGTTCAGGTGCATGGGGTGCGCGGCCCGGCTCGGCCAACACGATGCGGCCTCGATTCAGCCCCAGCAGCTCGGACATCAAATGCAGCATCTCGCGCATCACCACGCCGGGCGCCAGGCTTTTGCCGATCAGGCGCATGACTTCGCGCATCAGCAGCAGCTCCTGCGCGCGCCATTGCGGGTCAGGCAAGGGGGTTGATGGTGTCGGGGTGGAGGCCATGCCCGACTGCAAGCAAGAAGCCGGCCCGCTTCGGGGCGCAGCCCTCACGATCAATCAACTTATTCTTTGTCGCGCCGGACTGGCGGCCAGCCGCAGCGGTCTGTTCGATATTTCAAGGGGGGCGGGGACCGCAGGGCGCTGCAGCTTCATCTCCCGGCGCAGCGCTACCGCGTCCTGCGTGCCCACGGCGTCGTTGCGGCTCAGGCGGATCACGCGCATGGCATCGGCCACGCCACAGGACTGCAGTTCCAGCGCGGCCGCCGAGTCGGAGAGATCGTTCACCAGCGTGATGTTCTGCTGGGTCAGGCCCTCGATATGCGCCAGTGCCTCATTGATCTGCGAGATGCCCCCGCTTTGCTCGGCGGTGGCCATATGGATTTCGGCGATGAGCGCGCTCACCTGACGTGCCGTGCCCACCGCTTCCTCCATGGTGATGCGGGCGCTGTCGGTCAGGCGGGTGCCCGCGTCAACCTTGGTGGCCGAATCCTGAATCAGCTGCTTGATTTCCTTGGCGGCGGCGGCCGAGCGTCCCGCCAGGCTGCGCACTTCAGACGCCACCACGGCAAAGCCGCGCCCCTGCTCACCGGCGCGGGCCGCTTCCACCGCCGCGTTGAGGGCAAGGATGTTGGTCTGGAACGCGATGCCTTCGATCACCTGGATGATCTCGCCAATACGGTGCGACGACTCATTGATCGCCTGCATGGTCTGCGTCACCGCCTGCACGGCCTGACCGCTGCGCTCGGTGACCTGCGCGGCCTGTTCGGCGAGCTGCGCCGCCTGGCGTGCGGCGTCGGCGGTCTGCGCTACGTTGCCGGTGATCTGCTCCATCGACGCCGCAGACTCCTCCAGGCTGGCGGCCTGCGATGTGGTGCGCGTCGATAAATCATGGCTGCCGACGGCAATATTGCTTGTCGCACGGCCCATGCGATCCACTTCGGTGCGCGCGTCACTCACGATGGAGCGGATGTTGACGTTGAGCTGATTGAGGGCCCGCTCCATGCGGCCCAACATCCCGCTGTGCTGGCTGTCCATGCTTTTCGTGAGGTCGCCGGCCGCCATGCGATTGGCAAAACCCAGCAGGCGCTGCAGCGGTTGGGTCGTCATGACGCGCAATCGCCAGGCAGCGAGCAGGCTCACGCTCAGCACCACAGCAGCAGCACCGGCAAAAGCAGTCAGCGACAGTGCGGGCAGACTCCCCGCTGCCAGGATGCCGGTGGCCACACCGACGGCGCCGATCAGAACGGCCAGGGTGGTGATCTGAGCATTGACACCGGGATACAGCAAACGACCGATTTGCCCGCGCCAGTTGTGTTTGTGCAGTGCGCCGTGCCGCAGGCGGTGTACCAACTTGCCCGCTTGTTGTTCAGCGCGCATCGTGGCAAACAAGGCTTCGAACGCCTGTATTTGCTCCCGCGTGGGCTCGGTGCGCACCGACAGATAGGCCACCGCCTGTTCGCCGTCCATCACCGGCGTGACGTTGGCGACCACCCAATAGTGGTCGCCGTCTTTGCGGCGGTTCTTCACCAGCCCGGTCCAGGGCATGCCCTGGCCAAGGGTGTCCCATAAGTCACGAAAAGCCTCCTCGGGCACATCCGGGTGGCGCACCAGGTTGTGCGGCTGGCCCAGCAGTTCTTCTTTGCTAAAGCCGCTGAGTTCGATGAAGACCTCGTTGCAGTGGGTGATGCGCCCCTTCAGGTCGGTGGTCGAGACCACCGTCTGGCCGGATGGGAAGGGGTATTCGCGTTGCGTAACCGGTAGATTGATGCGCACAAGACAAGTCTCTTTGACCGGCAAGTCGCACTCTTTGGCGCGCGTGCCGGCATTCCAACGACGGATGAATCGGGCAGATCAGTTGCTTTCCAACGTCTGTGCGCCGGGTACGCCCGTGAAGTCTCCTGCTCGATTCGCTTTAATAGTTTGTCGGGCATTCTACTGGCGTGCCGGCCGGAGCGGGACCCTGGCTGCGGCGCACCAAACTGGCGCAGCGATTGCTTGCGGTATCGATAGGCACATCGACGCCCACAAAGTCCTGACACCGCACAAGACGCCCGCCTGATCGCGCCAGATGATCTGGCCGCTGATCTCCTCAAAGCGAAGCGTCTTCCGCTGACGCCACAAGCACCTCAACTCCCAAATCCTCAAGTTCGTGACGTGCGCCCTGGTCGATGCCCGCATCCGTGATGACGCGCGTCACCTTGTCCAGCTTGGCGATACGGAAGATGGCCTGAGAGCGGAATTTGGATGAGTCCACTATCACGTTGACAGTCTGTGCTGCGTCGATGAAGGCCCGGTTCATGGCCGCTTCCTCGGGGGACAGCATCCCGATGCCGCCGGCGGGCGAGATGCCGTGAACTCCCAGAAAAGCCGCGCGAACCGAGATGTCGTCAAAGGCGCCAGGGGCGGGGCGGCTCACCGAGGCCATCTTTTTGAAGTCGATGCTGCCAGGTAACAAATAAACCGAAGCGTTCTGGCTTCGGGCGAACTCCATCGCAACCGTCAGTCCGTTCGTGACCACATGCAGGTTGTTGTGACCGCGAAGCGCCTCGGCCAGATGCCGTGAGGTCGTACCCCCATTCACCAGAATGCAGTCGCCATCGGAGACCAGTTGCGCGGCCACCTCCGCAATCGCGCGCTTTTCCCGAAAGTTCTCCCGTTCCCGTTCGGCGTAGCTGATGCTCTCGTAACGCGCCCAGCCTTCGGCGATGACCTCGCCGGAAACGGCGCCACCTCGCGTGCGTTCCAGCAGCCCGCGTTCATGCAATTCAATAAGGTCGCGCCGAATCGTGATCGGCGAGGTCTGAAACCGCTCGGCCAATGCATTGACTTCAACGGCCCCCCCGCCCTGAACCAGAGCGAGGATCTCTTTGTGGCGAACGGCTTTTAGCATGCGAAATCACCCTGGATGAACACGAGATGTATTAGAAACCAGATACGAACAAAAAGAGCAAACAAGAGACTCGTTCAGTGGCGATATGGGTCATTAAAGTGACACATTATGTTCGTAATATCGCGTTTATGAACAATAGCGATCATATTCGAGCAGTCATTTTTGACCTTGATGGCACCATGTTTGATACCTTGCCCTCGCTCTCAAGCGCTGCCAACGTAGTGCTGGTGCATGCCGGCTGGCAGGAAGTTCCGATGTCTCTGCTGCAGTCAGCGCTCAATGAAGGCCTGCGGCCCCTGTTTCACAAAGCCATTGCATTGCAATCGGCTGCCGTCGATGCGCAGACCGCGACCCGCCTGGAATACGAGTACATGGCCCAGTACCTGCGGCACGGCTTGTTGACAGCCCCCTTGTTTGCCGGTGTGTCGGGCGCATTGATGGCATGCAAGTCGCGTGGGCTCAAGCTTGGCGTCTGTACCAATCGGGACCGTGCCTCGACCGAGGCGCTGCTGGCGTCGGCAGCCATCGTTGACTCGTTTGACGCCATCATCAGCCTCGGTGATACGCCACTTCCGAAGCCCGCGGCGGACCCTTTGCTGCTTCTCATGGAGCGTCTGGACGTGTCGCCCGAAGAGACTTTGTTTGTCGGCGACTCCGCCATGGACGCTCGCTGTGCCCAACTGTCCAAGGTTCGCTTCGCCGCCCACCTCGGGGGCTACGCCGGACATGCCGGCGACCTGCTCCCCAACGTTTTGAGTTTTGGCAGTTACGAGCAGCTCACAAGCTGGCTGCTCGACCACTGTTCTGCTCTGTTTCCCCCTGTCAGCCTCACTTTGCCACGTCCCATCAACCTTTGCCATTGAATCAGGAGTACTTATGCAGCCTTTGTCATCACCCACCCGGGCACTGCGCCTCAGCCTTTCGCTTTTCTTGATTGCAGTCCTCGCCGCTTGCGGCGGAGGAGGAACATCCGCCGACCCGGCCGCGCTGAGCGCCAAGACGCCAGTCATTCGCTGCGCACCCTGACTCGCACAGACCCAAAAACGCATTCCGTTTTCCACCATTAGGAACAAAACTTATGAGCATCGATCGCCGTAATTTCCTGCGCATGACCGCCAACACGGGCGTCGCCGCCGCCGCGTTCGCCATGTTCCCGCCCGCTATCCGCAAGGCACTGGCGATCCAGGCCAACAACCAGACGGGCACGATCAAGGATGTTGAGCACATCGTCATCCTGACGCAGGAAAATCGCTCGTTCGACCACTACTTCGGCACTTTGGCCGGCGTGCGCGGCTTTGGCGACCGTTTCCCGATTCCGGTCATGGATGCACTGGGCAACAAGGGTAAGAACGTGTGGTACCAGGCCAACGATACAGACCCCGCCAACCCGCGCATGATTGCGCCGTTTCGCCTGAACACGGTCCAGACTTTCGACTACATGCGCGTGAGCGGCACGCCCCACGCCTGGCTTGACGCCGAAGCCGCCTGGGATCACGGCCGCATGAATGCCTGGCCGACATGGAAAAAGAACCACTCGATGGGCTACTTCACCGAGGCAGACATGCCCTTTCAGTACGCGATGGCCAACGCGTTCACCCTTTGCGACGCCTACCACTGCTCGTTTCAGGGGGGCACCAACACCAACCGCCTGTTTCACTGGACCGGCACCAACGACCCGCTCGGCAAGAGCAATGGCCCGGCTACTTACAACGACTACGACTGGTTCGAATCCGACCCGGGAAAGAACGGCGGCTATACCTGGACCACCTACCCCGAGCGGCTCGAAAGCGCCGGCGTCAGCTGGCAGGTGTACGAGAACATGGACGACAACTACACCGACAACCCGCTGGCCGGTTTCAAGGTGTTCCGTGACGCGTTTTACGCGCGGCCCGGGTATTCCCAATCGCTCAAGGACCGCGGTGTCAGCACGCGCGATCTGGACCTGCTCAAGGCCGACGTTCTGGCCAACAAGTTGCCGCAAGTCAGTTTCATTGTGGCGACGGCTGAGGGCTCGGAACACCCCGGCCCCTCCAGCCCGGCCCAGGGCGCGGACTACACGGCCAAGGTGCTGGATGCACTGACCGCCAATCCCGGTGTCTGGAGCAAGACCGTATTGTTTGTCAACTTTGATGAGAACGATGGTTTCTTCGACCACGTGCCACCGCCGGCGGCGCCCAGCTACACGAGCTATGACCCCGATCCGGCAAAAGCGGCATGGGCCGGCGCCTCCACCGTCGATACGAGCGGCGAGTACCACGAAATCATCCTGCCGTACCAGACCAATCCGTCCGAACCACTGGCGCTGCACCGTCCGTACGGTCTGGGCCCGCGGGTGCCGATGTACGTGATCTCACCCTGGTCGAAGGGCGGCTGGGTCAACTCGCAAGTGTTTGACCACACGTCGGTGATCCGCTTCGTTGAGCAACGTTTCGGCGTGATCGAACCCAACATCAGCGCCTGGCGCCGCGCGGTCTGCGGCGATCTGACCACCGCGTTCAACTTCAAGGACCCGGACAACACCGAGTTCTTCAAGAAGTTCCCCGATACCGTGGCACTGGCCAACCGGGCC
>NZ_JBAQMD010000055.1:0-64479 GCF_049302455.1 Rhodoferax ferrireducens
TGCCGATTCAGGATCATCCACTGATGCAAAGCATCCAGCAGTGGTTTTGATTTCTCCTGGCGTATTCGCCTTCGTTCATCGGGAAGCAGTTCTTTGACTTCGCGCTCAATGTCGTAAACCCTGGCGAGTTGCTCCAGCGCACTGTGCGCAATCTGGCTCTTGTTGCTGGCATGCAGGTCAAAGAACTTGCGCCGGGCATGGGCCAGGCATCCGACTTCGGTCACACCCTGGGCCATCAGTTGCTTATAGCCACTGAAGTCGTCACAGACCAGGCTACCGCGCCAGTCACCCAAAAAGACCTTGGCATTCTCCCCGGCACGACTTTCGCAAAAGTCATAGACCACCGCCCGGGTATCCTCGAAGGCACCGGCGGCATAGGCCCACAGGTAGCCCATCAGTTTTTTTGGAAATGAAATTTGACCATTGGGTTCGGGCCCAAGTTACATTTGTGGAAATTTCGGTGACCACTGAGTGCCGTTGACAATATTTGCTTTTGACTTGCTCCGTTTTTTCCTGGGGTAGCCAGCAATCGTCTGCAGGGGTGGGCGCACTTTGGTAAGTGCGGCGGCCCGACGCTGTCGGTCGTGACCGGTTGAATCCGCCGTCGATTGCCGACGGTCCTGCTTTCACGCTGGTCTGCCCTGAAAACTCAATTCAGCTATTTCCCGTGTGCCGAGAGAAACTCCATCTCAGACACCTCCCGCAGTGCTGATTCCTCAAGAAGAAATGTGTCAACCGCCCGCGGATCAAATTGGGTTCCGGCCATGCGAAGGATTTCCGCCCGTGCTGTTTCGAAAGGAAGTGCCTTACGATACGGGCGATCAAAGGTCATCGCATCAAGGGTGTCGATGACGGCAAAGAGCCTCGCCGCCAAAGGAATTGTTTCACCCTTAAGTCCTGCAGGGTAACCTGATCCGTCAAACCGCTCCTCGTGACACAGAACAATATCTGCTGCCATCGACAGGAACGGGAGTTTTTCCAAGATGAGGTGCCCATTGCGTGGATGCTCTTGCATGATCAGCCATTCCTCATCGGACAATTTGCCGGGCTTCAAGAGCACCGCATCAGGTACACCGATTTTTCCGATGTCATGGAGCAAGCTGCCCCAATACACCTCCTGAAGATCTTCAACTCTTTGATAGTGATGTCTTGCCAGCAAAAGAGTATGGGCCGCCACACGTTTCGAATGCAGGCCAGTCTCTTTTTCCCTTAAATCCAGCGCCTCGGCAATCGCTTCGACGAACAATTCATACGGGTGTCCGCCCCAACCGCCAAGACGTTTGCGGGAATCGAGCAGGCAATTCTCACAGGTGTGATGGTCGCCGGATCGCAAATACAGGCGACCATGGGAAACAGCGCCGCATTCTGAACACGCGGCAGAAAAGCTTTCAGGAACAGGAGTGTGAAACGGTTTTCTTTCCATGTTCTTCTGAGCACCCAACCAGTGTTTGGGTTCCAATTGTTGTTGAAACAGTGTCGTCTTGTTGAACGCGACTTATGGAAAACATCATCCACCCGTGCGCGAGATTGAATGACATCGACTTAAAGAGAATCAATTTGTATCAGAGCGCTTTATGTTCCATACCGCACAGACCTTGCCTGCCGCGAGCAGCAAAATGCCAATCAGCGCTCATTGTCACATCGTACAGTTGATGAGAGCCGAATATGAACACCAACAAAGACTCCTTCACAGACCTCGCTCAACTCGGCAAACTTAACGAAAAGGTTTTGAAAATATTTGCGCGGAATCAGGAAGCGAGCGAGGACGTGACATCAGAAGTCGACGACACGGCACCACGTTCCCAGAGCACGGTCATTGGCGACGAAGCAGAGCCCAAAACGACCGGAGTCCCGCCGCCAACAGTAGGAACACACACTTTCGTTGGAGGGGGTGAATCGTCTTTGCCAGCTGAGTGAATTTGATCGCGACCCATCGTGCGCGCGCGCGGCTCATGGAATCGATCATGACTGCGCGCCTGACTTTGGCGTATCTTTTGGCATCGGCAATGTCAGCGTAAACACCGCACCGCCTTGTGGCCGGTTGGCGGCGCTGAGCTGGCCGCCGTGTTGCTCAACCAGGCCGTAGCTGATCGACAGACCCAGACCGGTGCCTTTGCCCACGCTCTTGGTGGTAAAAAAAGGATCAAAGACGCGCGACAAATGTTCAGGTGCAATGCCCGGGCCGTTGTCGGCAAAGCACAGACGCACTTGTCCGCCATCTTGCTGCAGGCTGATGCGCAATTGCGGCGCAGTGGCGTCGTCTGTGCTGGCGGCGTCCGAAGCGTTCTGGATCAGGTTCATCACCACCTGCAGCAACTGCCCGGCGTTGCCGGTGACAAAACAATCGGGGCCACGCGTCCAGACCATCTCGAACCGGGGTGACGTGCCTTTTTTGACCCACAGCATGGCGCGCTCCACCACCGCGTTGAGTTCCACCTGCGTCACGTCCTCGTGCGCCGCGGTGGCAAAGCGCTTGAGGCCGTTGACGATGTCGGTGGTGCGCTGGGCGCCCTCTAACGTGCCCGCCATCAGCGAAGGCAGGTCGTCCACCAAGTGGTCGATACGCAGCTCAGCGCGCAGCGCCTGCACCGGCGCGGGCAGGTCAAGCTGGTGCAGCGCCTGCAGGTAGCGGCTCAGGCGGGCGCCGTAGCGTTGCAGCACATGCACATTGCCCAGCACGAAGCTGATCGGGTTGTTGAGCTCGTGTGCCACGCCAGCCACCAGCCGACCCAGCGAGGCCATTTTTTCCGAATGCAGCAGTTGCGCCTGCGCATTTTTCAAGGCCTCGTGCGCCTGGCGCAACTGCTGGTAGGCGCGCTTGAGCTCTCCCAAGGGGCGTCCCACCAGCACCCGGCCGACCTGGCGACCGGCGCTGTTGTGCCGTGGGGTGCAATTGAAGTCCACCGCGACCACCTCACCGTTGGCGCTGCGCAGATTGATCTCCACCACCGCAGCGTCACGCGAGGCCGACTGGTACATCGCCAACTGCCAGCGCTGCACACTTTGTTCGTCGGCCAGCAAGTCGAGCACCGGCGTGCCGCGCAGCGCCTGCTCGCTCAGACCCACCAGCTCGCACAAAGCTGCATTGGTTTCCTCGATCATGCCGTTCTGATTGCAGGCGATCAGCACATCGCTCATGGCCGATAGCAGGCTGAAGATGAATTGCTGCGACTGTTCAAGCTGCGCGTTCTTCTCCTCCAGCTCGATCTCATCGGTTACCAGCTTGGAATAGACCTCGTCCATCTTGTGAATGACGTCCAGCCAGGTCGCCTCGTCCATGCCTTCGAGGGCACCGACGGGCAAATGGTGCAGCGGTGACGGTTGTGGCACAGGCATGGGTCTCAATGCACCGTGCAGACCATGCACGGATCAAACGAACGCACGATGTGCTGCACCGCCACACTCTGGCCACCGGCGCCCTCAATGGCGTCGTCAAGCGCTGCGCCCACCAGCGCGGCTTCCAGTGCGCCCGGCGTGCCCGCCGCATCGCGCGGCGAAAAGTTCCAACTGGTGGGTGCCACGATCTGGTAATGCGCAATACGCCCGTTCTCGATGCGCAGCCAATGCCCGAGTGCACCGCGTGCCGCCTCGGTCAGCCCGAGGCCTTGCGCCTGCTCGGGCAGCGCCTGCACCGCATGAAACGGCGCGTGTGGCTGCAAGGCCAGCAGCCACTGTTCCATCAGCGGCACGATGCGGGCCATCTCCAGCAAGCGCGCCAGCACCCGGGTATAGACCGTGCCGCCATGCGCCAACACGGCGGCACGGATCAAGGGCTGGCCGTCCACCAGTTGCCGCGCAATGGCGCCGGTCTCAACCACCTGGCCCCCCAAGCGCGGCGCCTTGTTCCAGCTGTAGGCGCCCGGCTTGTCCGGCTCGGGTTGGGTCAGGCCCGCCATCGGGTGCAGGGCTGGCGCGCTGGCGTTTTCAGCGTACCAGGCGTGGCGCGCGTCTTCGCTGATCTGCGTCGGGTCGAGTGGCAGGCCTTGCTGCAGGGCGGCGTCCCAAACCCCGCGCGCCAAGGCGTGACCACCCTCAAACCGGGCGTAGGCGCCGTAGCTGAGGTAGCGGCCCGGTCCCGGCCCCAAATTGGCCAACTGGGTCGCGTCGGCCAAGTCAAGAAACAGCGCCATGTCGCTGCCCGCAGCATGCGCGCGCCAGCGCTGCAAGGCGGCCAGGCTGTCAAGCGTTGCCACTTCTTCCAGCGCTGTGCCAAACAGCGTTTGCTCCAGAAAGGCGCGCATCTCGCGCACCCGCGCCAGCAGGCGAATGCGCTCGGTGGCCTCGATCGCGCGTGACGTGCCCCCCGGCAGCACGGCGCCGGTGTGCGGCCATTTGCCGCCCAGCGTGCCGATCAGCTCAAACCAGCGCGCGCGCGCCGCCAGTGCCGCGCGGCTGCGCAGACCGCCGTTGGAGGTGCTGCCACCCAGCGCTGCGAAGCGCCGCTCGGCTTCCCGAAACCAGGGCCGGGCGGCATACACCGCGCGCGTGAAATCAGGCATGAAGAACAGATAAAAATGCGTCAGGTGATCGGCAAAGTTCTCGCACGCCAGCATCAAGTTGATGGCGTGCACGCCGTTGGGCGGCACTACCACGCCTGACGCATCGGCCAGCGCCTTGGCTGCTGCCACCGACTGAGAGACCGAGCAAATGCCGCAAATACGCGGCGCGATGCTCAAAGCATCCATCGGGTCACGGCCATTCAGGATGAGCTCGAAACCACGGAACATCGGGGCGTTGACGCGGGCCTCGGTGACCCGGCCATCGGTGACTTCTAGCTGGACTTCGAGGTCACCCTCGACGCGGTTAAAAGGGCCAAGAATCAGGCGGGTCATGGGCAGGTCTGCGCTTAGCGCAGCCCCGTCTTGCGAGCCACTGGCGGCAGCACCACGTGGTCGCTGTGCGAATTGACCTTGACGCGCCGGGGCGTGGCGCTTTTGGACAAGGAAGCCAGCGCCACAAACCAGGCCTTGGGCATGTCCACCGGCAGGCCGATCGGGATGCCCGCCAGCTTCGGGGTGATGTGAAACGGATGACCGGGGCTTTGAAAACCCGGCGCGGTGCAGTTGATGCAGGCAAAGCCGCCGCGCAGGCAGGAACCATCACCGTTCCAGAGCCGGGTGTTGCAGTCGGCGTGCGCCTGCGTGCCCTTGCAACCCATGTTTTCCATCAGGCAACCCAGGTCGGTGGGCTTGGCCGCACTGGCCTTGTATTCGTAATACTCGTTGCGGGTGCAGGCGTGGTGCACCAGTTGGTCGGCATAAAAACGCGGCCGCCCCAAGGGGTCAAGGTCCTCTTCGGTCAATTGATCGGCGGCCAGCATCATCAGCGTGTCGAGTACCCAGCCGGGGTGGGTCGGGCAACCCGCGATGTTGATCACCGGCAGCCCAGCTCCAGCCCGAAAGTCGGCACCCAGAAGGCCGCCTGGTTGATCATCTTCATACTGCAACCCGCAGGCATCGGTCGGGTTGCTGCCCGCGGTCGTGATGCCGCCCCAGGCCGCGCAACTACCGACCGCCACCACATGCGCGGCCACGCCGGCGAGCCGGCGCACCCAATCGGTCATCGCGACGCCGGTGCCAGCCAGCCTATGGAAACGCCCCGTACCCTGCGGGCCGCGCAGCAGCGCCCCTTCAATACACAGTGCGTCCAGCCGCAACTGGCCTGCCAGGCAGCGCTCCAGCAGTTGGATCAAGTCCTGCTCGCCCGCCAGCGACAGCGCGGGATGCCACAGTAGTGAGATGCCATTGCTGCGCAAGAGGGCCGGGAAGTCGGTCGTATCGGCGCACAGCAGCGACATGCTGCAGCCCCCGCAACCGCCAGCTTGCAACCACAACACGTTCAGTGCCATGTGATCTCCAGTTTCACGCATCGTTAGTCCCCCGCTGCCAAGAGTCTATACCGGGCCGGCCGGCCGTGACATGCTTTGTGGTGCCGCGCGAACGAATCGCGGCCGGCGATCGACCTGCAAAAAAAATTTATGACAAACGGGCCGCTAGCCCTTATGCAATATGCGTGATGCGCTATCAATTTCAGTTGATGGCGATCATGGCATAGCCCCGGTTCTGGTAGCCAATGAGTGAGTTGAGGACATTGGCAACCAGCCTGGCGTCTGGGATCAAGCCCGCAGGATCGACCCGGTAGACCCGCATGGCGACCGCACAGACTTCAATGCGCACACCTTTTCGTGTCAACTCCGCGAGCAGCTCACGCGCATCGTCATCAAGCGCGGTGGCCGTCAGCAGTCTGACGCCCGGGCCACGGAAGGCGAGCAGCATGTTCGGCTTGACCCCTTGCGCGACCAGGCCGTCAAAAGTCTCGTTGAAAAGCTGCAGATTGAAAACCAGTTTTTCGAGGTCTGGCACCCGTACATCAAAGATGACCTTGGCCGCCGTCAACCCGGCCAGCGCCTCGCGGTCGTTGGGCGTCTCTGCGGCGTGCAGCGCCGGGGAACAAGCCAGCATGAATAACACCATGGACATCAAAAGTCGTGTGAGCATCCCGGTTCTCCTGGTCATTCAGTCATCGCACCATCGATCCGGCTGCAATATGCCACAAATACGCTGCTGCTTGAATAAGCAATACAAGGTATTCTTCGCCATGGCAATCCGAATTCCGAAGATTGATGCAGCACGTTGTTCAGGATGTGGAAGGTGCATTGCCGCCTGTCATCTCCGGCTGTTCGCCTTCGAAACACACGAGTGGAAAAAAACCTCCGTGCTGCACGACAGCGAGCGCTGTAGCGGTTGCGGAAAATGCGCTGCGAATTGCGCCATCGACGCGATTACCATGGATCAGAATCCTGTCAGCGCCAACCCGCCACCCGCTGAGCCCGCATGCCCCGCTGCTGTGCGGTTTATACCTGTTTGATTGTGCAGACCACACAAGGGTCAAAGGCCGCCGCCAGTGTGCTGGCGGCTAGCGTGTCGCTGGCTGGCAAGGCCGCCAGGGCGCGCGCCAGTGCCCCGTCGGGATGGAAATTCCACTCCGTGGGTGCCACCACCCGGTAGTCCTGTACCGCGCCTTGGGCATCGAGTTGCACCCAGTGCAGCAGCAGGCCGCGTGCCATTTCGCACCAGGCCAGGGCCTGGCCGGGGCCCAGCTTCATGGCCCCGGTGGCCAACAGCGCGACCCGGCCCAGACTTTGGGTTGGCGCAGAAGCAGCCGCGATGTCGATCAGTTCCAGCCAGCGCGTGCTCAAGCGCGTCCAGGCGCTGTGTGGCGCTGTCGCTTGAGTCTGCCGGTGGCACAAGCGCGTCCAGGGACCATTCTCAAAGCATTGGCCCAGCCACGTTGGCTGCTGCGCAAAGTCAGGCTGATCGACCAGGGTTTGCGCCAACTGACGCAATTGGGAATTCTGAAGGACCACATCCGCATCGAGCACATTCAGGCCGCGCAGCTCGGGTCGCAATGAATGCGCCACCGGCTGCCAATGGGCCAGGCAACGGGCCGGCGGCAGGCGCGCCGCCTGCGCCTGGCACCAGTGCGCCAAGGCGTCGGGGTGACGGTGGGCGCTCAGCCAGCTTGACACCGGTTGCTGCAAGACGCGCTGCTCCAGCCACATGCGCAAAGCGTCCAGCGCCGCGCCCGCTGCCGCCGCATCCAGCCGCGTGGCGGTGGCCAGCGGCAGGGGACAGTCACGCAGCCAGTCCAGCGCCGGGCCCTCGGCCCACAGGCTGGGCAGGCGCTGCGGCCAGTCGAGTGCGATGCTGCGCAGGTGATCCCGCGCGGTCTCGACCCACAGCAACAGCGGTGGTGGACTGGGCGGCGCGGCCCCTGCCTCGCCCTGTGCGGCGGCCAAGGCCAGTTCGGCGCTGCGGCGATGGGCATGGGCGCACAGCGTGAACACACTGCTCAACGTGCGGCCGACCTGCTCGCCGCGCTGGCCGCGCAGCAAACGCCCGAGTTGCCCGGCGCCCAGCACCGGGCGCTGGCCGACAATGCTGCGCGGCGTGCCCGGGCACAGTTGGTACTGCCCGCTGAGCGTATCCCAAGGGGCAGCAGTCGCGGTCGCGGGTGCAGGCGCTGTCACTGTTGTTTTCCTTTCTGTCGCTGAGGCGAACTCGGTCTAGGCCGTGCGGCATGGCGTAGGGCAGTTTAGCTGGCGTCCAGCCTGCTGCAGGTCAACGCGCTGGATGCGGAGTCGCTACTTACAATGGCCCGCTCAACGCTTCATTGTCTACTCCCACAACGTCATGGCGCCCTCAACTCCCCGCCTTTCGCCGTGTCTTTCTGGCGCCGCGCGGTCACGGCGCACCGGATGAATCCAGCCGCCAGCTCACCTTTTGGCGAACGTCGCTACAACGCCTGGAACGACCATGTGAAGGCGCGTCATGGCGGGCGGGTGCAGAAAGTGTCGGTACTGGCGGGCTTCACCTGCCCGAATCGCGACGGTCTGGTCGGCACCGGGGGTTGCACGTTTTGCAACAACGCCAGCTTTACGCCGGGCTACCTGCACCGGCGCCAGAGCATCACCGAACAGATCGACGCCGGGCTGGAATTCTTGCACCGGCGCTATCCCGGCACGCAGCGCTACATCGCTTATTTTCAGAGTTACAGCAACACCTACGGCGAATTCGAGCGGCTGCGCGCCTGCTACGCCGAGGCGCTGGCCCATCCGCAAATCTGCGGGCTGACCATCGGCACCCGCCCCGACTGCCTGCCCGATGTGGTGCTGGACTACCTTGCCGAGCTCGCGGGTCACGCCATCGTTGAACTTGAAATCGGTGTCGAGTCCTGCAACGACGCGGCGCTGGTGCGGGTCAATCGCGGCCACGATTTTGCCGCCAGCGTCGATGCGATCCAGCGGGCGGCGGCGCGCGGACTGGAAGTCACCGCCCACGTCATGCTCGGTCTGCCGGGCGAATCCCACGCCAGCATGCTGGACGGCGCGCGCCAGCTTTCGGCGCTGCCGATCCATGCGCTGAAACTGCATCAGCTGCAGCTGGTGCGCGGCACCGCGCTGGCGCGCGAATGGCAGCGCAATCCCGAGGCCGTGCCGCTGCTCGATGAACAGGCCTGCATCAGTCTGCTGGTCGATTTCATCGAGCGCTTGTCGCCGGCGATCCTGCTGCAGCGCGTCGGCAGCGAAGTGCCGCCGTCACTCAAACTCGCGCCGCAGTGGAACCTGCGCCTGTCCGAACTGGCCCCGCGCCTGACCGCTGAACTGGCCCGGCGCTCAAGCTGGCAGGGCTGCCGCTACCTGGCGACCACGTCCGCCGGAGCCTGAATATGCTATCATAATAATAGCTATTAACGCTTTATCTACGGGGGCTACAGCGTCAAAACACCACAAACCAGGCAGGTATCACGACACGCTGCGCTTGGGCAGCGCCCGGTGGCAGGGAGGCTTGAATGCGGGACCACTTGGGGCCGTGTGGTCAACATGAGGATGGGCAGTTCAATAGGTAAAACCATCTAGCAGCCTGCCCTATCACCCCAATTGCGGCGGGGTCACTCTGAACCTATCGTCGTGGCACACCTTGAACCGAGGAATGTTGCCATGAAAATCGATCCAATCAGCCCCGCCGACTTGCTCGCGTCTTCTTCGAGACGCGCGTTTCTGCGCGGGATTCCCGTCGTCACCGTGGGCGCCGTCAGCCTGCCAGCGGCTGCCCTTGCCGCGCCGTCCGGCGCGCATTGGGGCATGCTCGTTGATGTGCGCAAGTGCATCGGCTGCCAGGCCTGCACCATCGCCTGCATCAACGAAAACGATGTGCCCGAGGGCAGCTTTCGCACCATCGTCTCCACTTACAGCGTCAAGCAGAACGAGCAGGCCGGCCAACCGGCTGGCACCTACGTGCTGCCGCGTCTGTGCAATCACTGCGACAACCCGCCGTGCGTGCCGGTCTGCCCGGTCGGCGCCACCTTCAAACGCGCGGACGGCCTAGTCCTGGTCGACGGTGACCGCTGCGTCGGCTGCGGCTACTGCGTGCTGGCCTGCCCTTACGACGCCCGCTTCATCAACCACCAGACCGGCAAGGCTGACAAATGCACCTTCTGCGGCCACCGCCTGGAGGCCGGGCTGCTGCCGGCCTGCGTCGAAACCTGCGTCGGCGGCGCGCGGATCTTTGGCGACCTGAACGATCCCAAGGGTGAATTGCGGTTGCGCATGAACGCCGCCAGCGAGCAACTGAAAGTGCTCAAGCCCGAGCTGGGCACGAAGCCCAATGTCTATTACATCGGCCTGGACGAGCGCTTCCAGGGCAAGGTTGAAGGCCAGGGCGCGCTGTGGCAATCCAAAACTCAGGGAGTCTGATCATGAACCCGACCATCGTTGAAACCGTCAATGTCGTTCGTGACGTTGCCTGGCTGCCGTGGGCAGTGCAGTACTTCTTTCTCATCGGCCTGTCCTATGGCGCCTTTGTGGTCTCTCTGCCGGGCATCGTCTGGCGCCGCAGCGGCTGGATCGGGATTTCGCGCGTCGCCCTGCTGGTCGCGTTGATCTGCGGCCTGAGCGCGCCGGTTGCGCTGCTGGCCGACTTGCATCAGCCGGGCCGCTCCTATCACTTCTACCTGCATTTCACGCCGTCCTCCTGGATGTCCTGGGGCTCCTTCTTCATTCCCGTCTATGTGGGCGCCCTGATGCTCTACGCCTGGCTGGCCTGGCGGCCCTTGCTGGCACAGCAGGCGCTGCAGGGTGGCCTGTCGCCGCGCCTGGCGTGGCTGTGCCGGCTGCTGGGTGGCAGCGGATCGCAGAGCCGGGGCGCGCTGCTCGTCGCCGCCGCCCTCGCCTTTGTCGGGGCCTCACTGGTCGCGCTCTACACCGGCATGGAGGTGATGGCGGTGCGGGCGATCCCGCTGTGGCACACGCCCTTGCTGCCGCTGCTGTTCGTGGTCACGGCGCTGGCCGGGGGCATCGGCCTCACGCTGCTGCTCCAGCGCCTGGCGGGTCCGCCGTCAGCCGACGACACCGCACGCTTGTCCCGGGCGCTGGCTTTGAGCCAGGGTGCGGCCCTGGTGATCGGCGCGGTCTGGCTGCTGCTCGGCTTCACCGGCCTGTCGCCGATTCACGCGCAAGCCCTGGCTCAGCTGGCACCGTCTGCGGGCTGGAAAGTGACGGCGGTGTGGGCGGCAGGCAGCACCGCGCTGACGCTGTGGCTGGCCCTGCGCCACCCCGGCAGTGGGCTGCTGATCGGCCTGCTCGCCGTGCACAGCGCGTGGCTGATGCGCTGGACCATCCTGATTGGGGGGCAGCAAGTGCCCAAGACCGGCGCCGGCTTCTACCCGTATCAATTGCCACTGGGCTTTGACGGCCTGCTCGGCATCGTCGGCACCGCTGGCCTGTGGGTGTTCCTGTTCATCGCCATCACTACCCTGCTGCCGCTCACCCGCTTGACCCGCAAGGCCGCGTAAGCGAAAGGAAATCATCATGAAAAACACTCGTCGCCAACTCATCGCCGCCGGGGGGCTCACCGCCTTCACCGTCGGTTTTTCGCAAACCCTGGGCCGCATGGCCGACAAGGTGATGGGCAAGGATGCGCCCAAACACAATGTCTGGGGTAACGCCGCTGCACCGGAATTTACGGTGGATGCGAGCACGGGCCAGCTGCGGCCCAACCCGGCGCAGCAGGTCAGCTACACCGCTTGCCTGGGCTGCACCACCCAGTGCGGTGTGCGCGTGCGCATCGACAAAGCCTCGGGCCGTGTCATCCGCGTCGCCGGCAACCCCTACAGCCCGCTCTCCACCGAACCGCACCTGCCGATGAAGGTCTCCGTCAAGGAAAGCCTGATCGCCATGTCGGGCTTTCAGGATAAAGGCCTCGTCGGCCGCTCGACCGCCTGCGGCCGTGGTAATGCGGTGCTCTCGCAGATCACCTCGCCTTTTCGCGTACTGACGCCGCTCAAGCGCGTCGGCCCGCGCAATTCGGGCAAGTGGGAGCCCATCGCCTTCGATCAATTGATCCGGGAAGTGACCGACGGCGGGGACCTGTTCGGCGAAGGGCCGGTGGCGGGCCTCAAGGCGCTGCGTGATCTGACCACGCCGATTGACCCGGCGCAGCCCGAGCTCGGCGCCAAGGTCAACCAGGTGGCGCTGCTCTCCAGCGTCAATGATGGTCGCGAGGCTTTCGCCCGGCGCTTCTGGAACAGCGCCTACGGCACCCTCAATTTTGTCGGCCACGGCTCCTACTGTGGCGGCGCCTACCGATCCGGCTCCGGCGCCCTGTTCGGCGACATGAAAAAGATGCCGCACGCCAAGCCCGATCTGGCCCACAGCGAGTTCGTCATCTTCATAGGCACAGCGCCGGGCAATGCAGGCAATCCCTTCAAGCGTACCGGCGCCATGCTCGCCAAGGGGCGTAGCGACGGCAAACTCAACTATGTCGTCGTGGACCCGGTGCTGACCAATGCCGACAACCGCGCCGCCGCGGATCGTGGTCGCTGGATTCCGATCCGACCCGGAACCGACAGTGCACTCGCGCTGGGCATGATGCGCTGGATGCTCGACAACGAGCGCATCAACACCGCTTACCTCGCCAACCCCAACCTCACGGTCGCCGAACAGCAGGGCGAGCCGTCCTTCTCCAGTGCCACCTGGCTGGTCGTCACCGAAGCGGGCCACCCGCGTCAGGGACGCTTCCTGCGCGGCTCGGACATCGGGCTGCCGGTTGCCGAAGAAGAGCGCTACAAGGAAAACGATCCCTATCTGGTCCTGGGCGCCGACGGCAAGCCATCCCTGGCCCACCAGGCGAGCGGGCCGGCCTCGCTCGACGCACAGACCAGTCTCACGCTGGGCGACAAGCCGCTTGCCGTGAAAACCGCCTGGCTGCTGCTCAAGGCCTCGATCCAGCAACAGACGATCGCGCAATGCGCCGACGCCTGCGGTATTGCGGCCGCCACCATCAGCGCGCTGGCCGACGAGTTGACGCGGCACGGCAGAAAGGCTTCAGTCATCGCCCATGGCGGCATGATGTCGGGTGCCGGCTTTTACAACGCCTTCTCGGTGATGACGCTCAATCTGCTGATCGGCAACCTGAACTGGAAGGGCGGCCTGGTGATGAATGGCGGGAGCTTCAAGGACAACGGCGAGGGGCCGCGCTACAACCTCGACAGTTTTCCCGGCGCGCTCAAACCGAAAGGCACGCCGCTGGGCCGCAACGCGCCCTACGAGAAAACCAGCGAATTTGCGCGCAAGAAAGCCCAGGGCAAGCCCTACCCGGCGCAGTCGCCGTGGTTCCCCAATGCCCCGGGTCTGGCCACGGAATGGTTCACCGGGGCCATGGACGGCTATCCCTACACCATCAAGGCCCTGATCCTTTGGAGTTCGAACCCGCTCTACGGCATCACCGGCCTGCGGGCGCAGATCGAAACGGACCTCGCCGATCCGAAGAAAATTCCGCTGATCATTTCGGTCGATCCGCTGATCAACGAAAGCAACGCATTCGCCGATTACATCGTGCCCGATTCGCTGATGTACGAAAGCTGGGGCTGGGCCGCGCCGTGGAGCGGTGTGCCGACCAAGACCAGTACCGCGCGCTGGCCAGTGGTCGAGCCAAGGGCCGCGAAGACGCCGGACGGTCAGGCCATAGGCATGGAAACCTTTTTCATCGCGCTGGCCAAAGCCATGGCGCTGCCCGGCTTCGGGCCGCAGGCGATGAGCGACACGCAAGGCCAACCGCTGGCGCTGGAACGCCCGGAGCACTGGTACCTGCGCGGGGGCGCCAACATCGCCTGGCTCGGCAAGGAGCCGGTGCCCGACGCCACTGACGAGGACCTGGCGCTGTCCGGGGTTGACCGCCTGCGCCCCCTGCTCGAAGCCAACCTGAAGCCCGAGGAGTGGCGCAAAGTTGCCTTCTTGTACACCCGTGGCGGACGCTACCAGCCCGCCAAGGAGGCCCAGGACGAAGCCAACCCCGAGTGGCAGACCAACCGTTTCAAGAGTCCGCTCTGGCTGTGGAGCGACATGGTCGGCGGTAGCAAAAACAGCATCACGGGCAAGCGCTTCACGGGCTGTGCCAGCTGGCAAGTACCGGCCTTCGTCGACGGCACGCCCATGCGCAAGATTTACAGCGAGGCCCAGTGGCCGCTGCAGGTGGTCAGCTTCAAGTCGGCGCTGCAAAATTCCTACAGCATCGCGGCCACCCGGCTGACCGGCATCCATGCCAACAACCCGGTTCTGGTGCACCCGGCCGATGCCGCCAGGGCCGGCCTGAAGAGTGGTGACACGGCGACGCTCAGCACGCCGGGCGGTGCCGTCAAAACAACCGTGATCGTGCATGAGGGCGTGATGCAGGGCGTCGTCGCCATCGAGCACGGGTTTGGCCACCGTGAACTGGGCGCCCGTGCCCACCGCATTGGCCAGGAGCAGCAGCCGGACAAGCCGGCACTGCGCGCCGGTATCAACCTCAACGACCTCGGGCTGGCCGACCCCACCCGGCCCGGCAAATCAGTGTGGGTTGACGCCATCGCAGGCACCACGGTACGCAACGGCCTGCCCGCCAGGCTGGGTAGAGCCTGAAAGCGCTTGACCCGGCGTCACCGCAAAACCCTCGGCCGGGGCGAGACGGGGTTTGTGGTGCCCTCAGTCCAATGCCCGTGGGTTGGCACTCAGCATCAGGCGAGCCAATTCGGCCGCGCTGGCGACTTCGACCTTTTCCATGACGTGCTGGCGATGCACGTGCACCGTTTTTTCGCTGATGGCGAGGTCGCGCGCCACCAGTTTGTTCGGCCGTCCAAGCGCGACGAGGCGGGCGACTTCCTGCTCGCGTGGCGACAGGCGGGCCAGCAGCAGTTGCGCGCGCTCGCGCCGTTGTTCCGCGACCCGCTGTTCGCCGCCGTGGCGCACGGCGGCGGCAACCGTATCGAGCAAGGCCTGATCGCGAAACGGTTTTTCGAGAAAATCAAAGGCCCCCTGCTTCATCGCCTGCACCGCGAGTTCAACATCACCGTGACCGGTCATGAACACGACGGCCGGCATCCAACCCCGGGCGTGCAAGGCTTGTTGGAGTTCCAGCCCATTCATGCCGGGCATGCGGATGTCCAGCACCAGACAGCCAAAATCGGAAGGCGGTGTCGGGCAGGCAGCCAGAAAGTCCGCTGCCGAGGCGTGCGCCACAACTGGCCAGCCAAGGGACTCCAGCAGGAAAATGAGCGAACGCCGAAACGCGGCGTCATCGTCGACGACATGGATGACAGGGTTGCGAGCAAGTTCAGGCATGACAAGGTAGTGTGAAGGTGATGACCAGCCCAGGGCCCTCAGTCGGCGCTTGCGCCGAAAGCCGGCCGCCGTGCGCTTCGACGATGGTCGCGCAGATCGACAGGCCAAGTCCCAGTCCGTCAGGCTTGGTCGTGAAGAAAGGCTCGAACAGCTGTTGGCATGCCTCGGGCGTCAGGCCATGCCCAAAATCACGCACGGCGACACGCAGCACATGACCGACCTGATCCAGAACGATGACCAGACGACGCTCGGCCTCCGGCAGTTGCTGCATCGCATCAAGCCCGTTCTTCAACAGGTTCAGCACCACTTGCTGGATTTGCAGGGGATCGACGTCGACCACGTAACTGGCGGTCGTACCCTCTTCAACCTCAATCTTGGGCCGACTCGACAGCATGCCCAAAAACAGGGTGACTGCCTCGCGCACCAGCTCGGGCAAGGCGCGGCGTTCGCGTAAGGCCGTACGCTTGCGGGCAAAACTGCGGACGCGTCCCAGAATGCCCGCTGCCCGCTCGGCCTGGCCGGCAATTTCGATGCTGGCCTCGCGCACCGCCGCATCCGTGAGCCGGCCGTTGTCAACACGCAGCATCAGGCTCTGTGCGTAATTGCCAATGCTCGCCAGTGGCTGGTTGATTTCATGCGCCAGCGTGCCAGACAACTCACCGAGTATCGACAGTCGGGACAGATGCTCAATCTGTTCCTGGTGGGCGAGCATTCGCCTTTCAATCGCCTCGCGCTCATCCAGTGCCCGACGCAGTTCAGCCGTGCGCGACTGCACCAGATGCTCAGCCCGCACGGTGTGAATAATCCAGGCCGCCAACAACGTGGCCAACACAAGACCTGCCGGCCAATAACGCACGACCGTTGCGCGCAGCGTGCTTTCCTGCAGGTAGCTGTAGGGGCCGGTCCGCAGTTCGCGAAACAACTCATGGACCGACTGGTAATCGGCTGGCACGGTCCACGACATGCCCTCGGGTGTTGGCGGCATGGCGAGCAAGGCCGTGGCGACTGATTTGGCCAGTGCGGGCGGCGTGCTGCGCAAGGTCGCAATGGGCCAGTCCGGATAGAGGCGGGTCGAAGTCTGGCAAGGAAAATCGGGCTCGAAGCGTGGCGACAGCACGCGAAATTTCGATCGGGTTTGTGGCGCAAGACTCTCAATCATGCAGGCCCGAACAATGCCCGCGTCAGTGCGCCCCTCGGACACGGCCTGTGTCAATTTACTCATCGGCAAGCCGACGAAGTCGAGGGTCGAGAAATCCGTAAAAGGATCCATGCCCAACTGCGCAAACTCCCGCCACGCCAACTGGAAACCGCCAAAAGCGTCCTCTCCAACGGCCATCACCCGCTTGCCTGCCAGGTCGGCCAAGGATCTCAAGTCTTTGCGCTCGGCCAGCACAATCACGGTCGATCCGACCGCGCGCAGGGGAGAAGGCGCCTGCGCGGTATCGAGCGTGGCAATCCGGCTGATGCCAAATTCCATTTCAAGCGCGACATAACTGCCAGGATTGGTGATGACGAAATCGACTGAAGAGGCTGCCACCGCCGCGCGCAGGGCGGCATGATCGAGTTGAACAAGAACCGGCTTGTAACCTGGAAGCGAAGTGGCGAGATGGTCGAGCAAAGGTTCCCACTGGCTGCTCATCACGTCGGCATCGAGAAAGGCCAGCAGACCAATGCGCACCGTGCGGGGCTCGGCGGACGCAGCCAGCGTCGGGCCGACGAAAATCATCAGCAGAAGAAAGACACAACGATGAAAAAAACACATGGTGACAGACGGCGGGTAGGGCCAGCAATAGTGCATTTTCGCTATTAATAAAATAGCTACAAGCGCTTTATCTACGGGGGCTACAGCCTAAAAACCCATATAACTCCCGTTAGCGCCCGCCAATTGACACCTTGCCAAACACCGTCTGCGCCTCGCGCGGCAGGCAGCGCCAGTAGACCGGATTGGCCACCACCTCACCGCCCAGGGCGGCAGCGGCGTGCCAGCCCCAACGCGGCTCATACAAAAAGGCCCGCGCCAGTGCGATCAGGTCGGCGTCACCGGCCTGCAAAATCGCCTCGGCCTGCTGGGCCTCGGTGATCAAACCAACGGCGGTGGTGACCATGCCGCTGGCGGCACGAACAGCCCGCGCCATGGCCACCTGATAGCCCGCCCCCAAAGCGATCTTTTGCTGGGGCGAGACACCGCCGGAGGAGACGTGGATGAAGTCACAACCGAGCGCCTTCAGCCGTTTCGCGAACTCCGTACTTTGCGCCACATCCCAGCCGCCCTCGACCCAGTCCGAGGCCGAGACGCGCAGGCCCAGCACGCCGTCAAAGGCGGCGCGCACGGCGGCAAATACCTCCAGCGGAAAGCGGATGCGGTTCTCGAAACTGCCGCCATAGGCGTCGCTGCGCTGGTTCGCCAGCGGCGACAAGAACTCATGCAGCAAATAACCGTGGGCGCCGTGAATCTCCACAGCCTCCAGCCCGATGCGCGCGGCGCGCTGGGCAGCGGCCACAAACGCGTCACGGATCTGCGCCATCTGCGCCAGCGTCAACTCGGTGGGCGGGGGCTCGCTGGGCAACTGCGGCAAGGCCGAAGGTCCAAAAGTCTCCCAGCCGCCTTGCGTGGCGGGCAGCAGTTGGCCACCTTGCCACGGCACCGCGCTGGACGCTTTGCGCCCGGCGTGCGCCAGTTGGATGCACACGGGCAAGGGTGGCGCGAGCTGGCGCGCCCGCTGCAGCCGGTCGGCCAGCGCGGCCTCGGTGCGCGCATCCCACAGCCCCAGGCAGTTGGGGGTGATGCGGCCTTCGGGCAGCACGGCCGTGGCCTCGATGGTGAACATCGCCGCGCCACTGTTGAATAAATTGCCCCAGTGCATCAGATGCCAGTCGCTGGCCTCACCGTTGTGGGCCGAGTACTGGCACATGGGCGCGACCACGATGCGGTTGGATAAGGTCAGGCCACCGCGTGGCGAGGGCAGATGCAGGGGAGAAAACAGCAGGCTCATGGTGCTCATTCCAGAGTTGATGGGTAGCCCAAAGCATAGCCCAGGCCGGGCGTGTTTTTCAGCCCGGTAAAATCCATGGTTTCCCCTCACCCCACACACTCCCGGAGTTGCCACCCATGGCTGATACAGAACAAGCGCAAGCACCACAAACAATCAGCGCCAGCCGCGCTGAGATGGCCAACGCGATCCGCGCGCTGGCGATGGACGCGGTGCAGGCCGCCAACTCGGGCCACCCCGGCGCGCCCATGGGCATGGCGGACATGGCGGTGGCTTTGTGGGGTCAGCACCTTAAACACAATCCCGCCAATCCCCACTGGTTTGACCGCGACCGTTTCGTACTCTCCAACGGACACGCCTCCATGTTGTTGTACTCGGTGCTGCATCTGACCGGCTACAAGCTGCCCATCGCCGAGCTGAAAAAATTTCGCCAGTTTGGTTCCAAAACGCCCGGCCACCCCGAAGTGGGGGTGACCCCCGGCGTGGAAACCACCACCGGTCCGCTCGGCCAGGGCATCACCAATGCGGTGGGCATGGCGCTGGCAGAGAAACTGCTGGCCAAAGAGTTCAATCGCGAAGGTCACGACGTCGTCAGCCACAACACCTTCACCTTCCTGGGCGACGGCTGCCTGATGGAGGGCATCAGCCACGAAGCGGCCGCCCTCGCTGGCGCCTGGAAGCTCAACAAGCTGATCGCCCTGTACGACGACAACGGCATCTCGATTGATGGCCCGGTGGCACCCTGGTTTATCGACAATACCGCGCTGCGTTTTGTGGCCTACGGCTGGAACGTGCTCGGCCCCATCGACGGTCACGACGCTGACCTGGTCGCCAAAACCATTGCGGACGCCAAAACGTCGGCTGACAAGCCCACGCTGATCATCTGCAAGACCGCCATCGGGCAGGGCAGCCCCAATCGCGCCAATACCGCCAAGGCCCACGGCGAGCCACTGGGTGCGGAAGAAATCCTGCTGACCCGCGCTGCGCTGGGCTGGTCCCACAAGCCTTTCAGCATTCCCCAAGACGTGTATGCCGCGTGGGATGCCAAGGCCGCCGGCGCCGCTGCCGAGGCGGCCTGGAACGACAGGTTTGCCGCCTACAAAGCGGCCTTCCCCGACCTGGCGAAAGAGCTGGTGCGCCGCATGAAGGGTGAGCTGCCGAAGAACTTTGCCCAGGTCGCGGTCAATACCGCCGTGGCGGCCCACACCAAGGCAGAAACCGTGGCCTCGCGCAAAGCCTCGCAACTGGCACTGGAGTCCTTCACTGCTGCGCTGCCGGAATTGCTCGGTGGCTCCGCCGACCTGACCGGCTCGAACCTGACCAACACCAAGAGCACGCCAAATTTGCGTTTTGACTTTACCGGTGGCGTGGTGCAGACGCCGGACGCCAACGGCGTGATGGTGGGTGGGCGCCACATCAACTACGGCGTGCGCGAGTTCGGCATGGCCGCCATCATGAACGGCATTGCGCTGCATGGCGGCTTCATCCCCTACGGCGGCACCTTTTTGACCTTTAGCGACTACAGCCGCAACGCCATCCGCATGGCTGCGCTGATGAAACTGCGCGTGGTGCATGTGTTCACGCATGACAGCATTGGTCTGGGTGAAGACGGCCCGACGCACCAGTCGATCGAACACGCGGCATCGTTGCGCCTGATCCCGAACCTGGATGTCTGGCGCCCCGGTGACACGGCCGAAACCGCCGTCGCCTGGGCTGTGGCCTTGCAGAACAAAAGCAAGCCCACCGCGCTGCTGCTGAGCCGCCAGAACATCCACTACGCGCCCAAGGCCGGTCTGGGTGACATCAGCAAGGGCGCCTACATACTGGCCGAGCCGTCTGAGGTGGGCCTGAAGAAGAAGACCCAGGCGGTGCTCATCGCCACCGGCTCCGAGGTGCAACTGGCACTCAAGGCGCAGGAGTTGCTAGCTAGCAGAAAAATAGCGGTACGCGTCGTCTCCATGCCGAGTACCACCACATTCGACCAACAAAGTGCGGCCTACAAAGCAGCCGTGCTGCCCGCAGGCATACCGCGCATCGCGGTCGAAATGGGCGTCTCCGCCGGCTGGTGGAAATATGGCTGCGCGGCGGTGGTCGGCATCGACAGCTACGGTGAATCCGCACCCGCGCCGGTGTTGTTCCAGCATTTCGGCTTTACCCCCGAAAATGTGGCGGACACGGTGGAAAAAGTTTTGCGCAAGTAAGCAGGTTTCAAGTTTTAACTAATGGAGAAAATCAAATGACAATCAAGATCGGTATCAACGGCTTTGGCCGTATCGGGCGCATGGTGTTCCGTGCCGCAGTGCAAGACTTCAAGGACATTGAGGTGGTCGGCATCAACGACTTGCTGGAGCCGGCGTACCTGGCTTACATGCTGCAGTTCGACTCGGTGCATGGCCGCTTCAAGGGCGACATCGCCGTCGAAGGCAACAACCTCATCGTCAACGGGAAAAAGATTCGCTTGTCGGCGGTCAAAGACCCGGCTGAGTTGAAGTGGAACGAAGTCGGCGCCGACATCGTGATCGAGGCCACGGGTTTGTTCCTGACCAAGGAAGCGGCGCAAAAACACATCACCGCGGGCGCCAAAAAAGTCATCATGTCGGCACCCAGCAAGGACGACACTCCGATGTTTGTCTATGGTGTGAACGACAGCAAATACGCGGGTGAACCGATCATCAGCAATGCCAGTTGCACCACCAACTGCCTGGCACCGGTGGCCAAGATCCTGAACGACAACTGGGGCATCAAGCGCGGCCTGATGACCACCGTGCATGCTGCCACGGCAACGCAAAAAACCGTCGACAGCCCGTCCAACAAAGACTGGCGCGGCGGCCGCGGCATTCTGGAAAACATCATCCCCAGCAGCACCGGCGCGGCCAAGGCGGTGGGCGTGGTGATTCCCGAGCTGAACAAGAAGCTCACCGGCATGTCGTTTCGCGTGCCGACCTCCGACGTGTCGGTGGTGGACTTGACCGTGGAGCTGAACAAACCCGCCACTTACGCAGAAATCTGCGCCGCCATGAAGGCTGCATCCCTGGGTGCCATGAAGGGCGTGCTGGGCTACACCGAAGACAAAGTGGTGTCCACCGACTTCCGTGGCGAGAGCTGCACCTCGACCTTTGATGCCGACGCCGGCATCGCGCTCGACAGCACCTTTGTCAAGGTGGTGAGCTGGTATGACAACGAATGGGGCTATTCGAGCAAGTGCCTGGAGATGGCGCGCGTGGTCTCCAAGTAAGCGGGTCTTCGCTGCCCATAAATAGTTAACGCGCCTTCGGGCGCGTTTTTTATGAACCGCGCATCAAGGCGCCACGATGATCATCCATCCCACGCCGAAGCGGTCGGCCACCATGCCGAAGGATGAGGCAAAAAAGGTCTTGGCCAGCGGCATCTGCACCTGTCCGCCCTCGCCCAAGGCGCTGAACAGTCGCTGGGCCTCGGCGTCGGTCGGGGCCGACAGCGACAGCGAAAACCCCTGGACCACCGGGCTACCCGTGGCCCGTCCGTCGGACGCCATCAGCGTTGTCTCGCCAATGGTGAAGCTCGCGTGCATCACTTTGTCGTCCGAGCCGAGCGGGAACATGCCGGGAGGCTGCGGCTCCGGGTTTTCCTTGAAGCGCATCAGCATCGTCACCTTGGCGCCCAGGGTAGTGCGGTAAAACTCAAGCGCCTCTTCGCAGCGGCCTTCAAAGAATAAGTAGGGCTGAACTTGCATGGCCATCTCCTTTTTCAGTGGTTAATCAAATACTCCCCCCTTAAGGCTTGAGCGTGAGTGCGGCCCGAGACGATTTCAGGTCACTCAGGTCCTGGCGGCGAACATCGCGTCGCAACGCAACGTTGCTGCGTCTCATCGTTCGGATGGCGACATGGGCTGGCGGATGATGGTCTTCCATTTCGCCGGATCGGCTTTGCTGATGTCGCTCAAATAGATTTCGTGGTGCTTGCCGTGCCGCTTGCGCCCGCTGGCCTGGATGAAATGATGCAACTTTTCTATCGCAGGCCCTTCTTCGCTGAATGGGCCAATGTGTAGGATCTGCGCGCAACGGCCTTCGGTGTAAGCCTCAAAGCGCAGCCTGGAAATGGCCGCCGGGTTCTTCTTCCTGGCCACTGCGGCGATGGCGGTGTCCACCATCTCCCGCGTGATGAAAGGCGGCTGCGCGATCATCGCTGTCCACAGCCAGTTGCTTTTGTCGTCGGGGCTGAACTTGCTCATGTCCTTCGCCCACCACAAGCCTTCCAGTGGCATCACGCCGTAGTCGATGGCGAGCGCCCCTTTCTTGACCATGAACTTGAGGCTGTAGGCCGTTGCAAACAGGGCAGCGACCGCATCGGCGTATTCCTGCGAGGTGTTCGGGTCGCCCTGGCCGTCCACCATCAGGTAGTTCATGGCTGGGACTTCCACTTGCACCACCTCCCGGGCGGAAGCCTGGTACAGGTGCTTGAGTTCCTTTTTCCAATCGAGTTTTTCCATGGGTGTCTCCAAGGGTTGCAGCGAGCATGGTGTCAGCCCAGGCGGTCGAGGGCGACGTGCCATGACTGTTGAGGCTTTTACGCTTGGCGGGTCTGAAGCGACTGGCGTTAATTCTCCGCAATCGACTTTAAATTTGCAGGCCCCATCTCGAAGTCCTTGTCTCCCACAAGTGAAAGTCGTTGATCAGCGGATAGATATTCTCAGATGCTGCCTTGAAACTGGCGCGCCTGTTGCGGTGGTGCTGCGCGAAGCGACCCGGCGCGGAATTTCTCGCCTGGTCGGCCGTGCACGGCCTGGCCATGCTGGTTATTGACGGCCCGCTGGGCAGCGTCGTCGGCCCGCAGATGCAGCAGATTGGGCAGCGCTTGCTGGCTATGGTGGAGAAGGGGCTGTAACCAGTTGCCCGTGCCCCCAGGTGCCACTCACCCGAGCCCGAGCCGCACCATCTTCATCCGTAGCCCAACCCGCGTCAAACCGAGTTCGTCAGCGGCGTGGGTTTTATTGCCCTTGTGACGCAGCATGGCATCGCGGATGAGTTGGGCCTCCATACGATCCAGATGGTGTTTGAGCTGCCCTGATTCTTCTTCAACGGCGTCAGACACTGGATCGGGCAGGGTGAGGGTCTGGCGCACGCGCGGTGACAGCAGTTCAGCGCCCAGCACGGGGCCGTCGCCCAGCGCCAGCGCCCGGCGGATCTCGTTTTGCAGTTCACGCACGTTGCCGGGCCAGGCGTGGCGGGTCAGCAGGTTCAGGGCTTCACGCGACATTTTTCGCCCGACCAGGGGTGACTTTTCGAGCATGTCGGTCACGATCGGCTCGATGTCCTGCGCACGTTCGCGCAGCGCCGGCAGGTACAGCGTGATGCCGGCCACGCGGTAGTACAGGTCTTCACGAAAGCGCCCGCTCGCCACATCGGCCTCCAGATCGCGGTTGGTGGCGGCGATCAGGCGCACATCGACGCCGACCGAGCGTGGGCTGCCGACCGGGCGGATTTCTCCCTCTTGCAGCGCCCGCAGCAGCTTGACCTGAAAGGCGGGCGACGTTTCACCAATTTCATCCAGAAACAGCGTGCCGCCATCGGCTTGCTGAAACAGGCCGATGTGGGTGTCGGTGGCACCGGTAAAGGCGCCGCGCTTGTGACCAAAGAGCTCACTCTCCAGCAAGGTGTCGGGCATGGCGCCGCAGTTTTCCACCACAAAAGGCTGTTCGGCGCGGGCGCTGGCGTAGTGGATGGCGCGTGCCAGCAGCTCTTTGCCAGTGCCCGATTCACCGGTGATCAGCACGGACAGGTCGTGGCCAGCCACCCGCTCGGCCAGCGCACAGACTTCATTGAGCGGGCTGCTGTCGGCGCGGATCAACTTGTCAAAGCCGGCTAGCGCTTTGGCTTTTTGGCGCAGGCTGAAGACGCGCAGGGCCAGGTTTTCGGGGCTGGCGCGCAGTTCCAGCGTCAGGCGCTGGTTTTCCTGCTGCAGGCGCCACAGCTCGCCGGCGCTTTGCAGTGTCAGCAGCAATTGGTCCGGGTGCCAGGGTTTGAGCAGGTATTGCCAGATGCCGGCCTCGTTGATGCCGGTGATGATGTCTTCGGCCTCGGTGTAACCGGACAAGATGAGCCGCACGGTGTTGGGCCACTGGGCGCGCACGCCGCGCAAAAATGCCACACCCGAGGTGCCGGGCATGCGCTGGTCCGACACCACGATCTGCACCAACTCCTGCGCCATCACGGCGTTGCCTTGTTCGGCCGACGAGGCCGTGAACACGGTGAAATGGTCATCCAGCGTGCGTTTGAGCGTCTCCAGCGAGCGCTGTTCGTCATCCACCACCAACACCGCCAGGGGTGCGCGCGCGCTCATGGCCGCTTCCAGCCCAGCTCGCGATGCACGGCCAGGTGCCGGGGTGTCCATGAGGCGGGCGACTTGTAAACAAAATGGTGTCGCGCCACGTGGTAGCTGGGGTCGAACCCGTAGAAATTGCGGTGCATGTGCGTCATCTCCTCGGCGCGGTAGGTGGCCAGCGGTTTGGCGGCTTCATCGCGCGCTCTTGCTTCGTTTTTAGTAGCTATCTGTGCTTGCAGATCGGGGGCTGCAGCCAGTTTTGATGCATAACGGGCGACCTGTGCGCGAAACGCTGGCACATCGCCTGGCAGGCAGTCATCGGTGAAGCCCATCTGCAGCGCCTGCTGCGCCATCAAAGGCTGGCGGTTATGCATGATGGCGCGCGCCGCCTCCAGGCCCAGCCGGCGTGGCAGAGAATAGGTCCAGTACTCAGAGCCATACAGATTGCCCATGTTCTTGTAATGCGGGTTCAGCATGACGGCCTCACGCGCCCACACCAAGTCGGCTGCCCGCGCCAAAAAGCAGCCACCGGCGCCGGTGTTGCCGCCCACGGCGGCCACGGTGATCTGATGTTCGGTGGTGATGAGTTCGAGTGCCAGGTCGTTCATGGCGTTGATGTTGCGCCAGGACTCGTCAGCGGCTGAACCACCGGTCAAACTTGCCGTTTCGATCACGTTCAAGTGGATGCCGTTGGACCAGAAGTCTTGTCCGCCCATGAGCACCAGCACGCGCGTTGGCCGCTGCTTGGCCCAGGCCAGGGCAGAACGCAGGCGCTCACATTGCCCGGTGGACATGGCGCCGTTGTAGAACTCAAAGTGCAAATAGCCGACTTGCTCCGCTTCTTCGTAGGCAATGTCTTGCCAGGTGGGAATCTGGACACGCCACCAGCCGGGTAGCGGCGACTGCGGTATGGCGGTCAATTCAGGGGCAAACGCCAGCGTGGCGGGCAGCTTGATGCTGCCGGGGCGTTTGACATGGCCGATCCAGACCGCACCATCAACAGTGGCCCGCAACAAGGCGGTTTCGCGCTGCGCGATCACCTCCCCCGGCGTGCCGCGCAAAGTGGCTTCCACACCAGCATCAAACAGATGGCAGGGTTGGCCAAACAGCGCGTCGGCCACACCGGGCAAGCCGTCCGCCGTATTGATCTTGCGCAGCACGGTGGCGCTGTCGTCAAGCTGCCAGTCAATCGTGCGCTCGGTCTGTTTCATCAGGGGTTGCCAGTGGCTGTTGGCTGGGCGCTGCGGCACAAAGCTGCCGCTGGCCAAGCGCTCCACGGCCTGCAACACGGCCTGAGTGGCCGCTTGCGTGACTTCATGGCGATAGACGCTGGCTTTTTTGGCGGCGCGCAGGCAGAAGTTGGCGCTGGCCCAGACCGGCCCGCTGTCCATTTCAGCCTCGGCCTGCAACACGGTCACGCCCCATTCTTGTCGTCCCGCATCAAGCGCCCAGTCCAGTGCCGAGGGTCCCCGGTCGCCCGGCACGCCGGGGTGAACAATCAGGCACAGACAGTGCGACCAGACTGACTCAGGAATGGCGCGGCGCAGGTAGGGCGCCACGATCAGCTCGGGTGCAAACAAGGCGCAAGCTTCTTCGGTCACCGAGTCGCTGATGTCAAACTCAACCGATACCTCGTGCCCGCGCTGGCGCAGTTCAGCGCCGAGCCGTTGGGTCAGGCTGTTAAAGGCATGGGTGAGCAGCAGGATGCGCATGGTCTTTTTTTAGCAGATGCGCGGCAGTTGATCGCCGGCCAGCCAATCGACAATGCGTCGGCCGCCAAAGGCGGTGGTGAGCTGGACAAAATGATGGTCGTCGGCCGTCACCTCGCCAATCACGGCGGCATGCACGCCCAGCGGATGTGCGCGCAGGGTGGCCAGCAGGCGCGGCGCATCGACAGCCGCGCAAATCACAATCAGCTTGCCTTCGTTGGCCACATAGAGCGGGTCCAGGCCGAGGAATTCGCAGGCCGCAGCCACCACCGGTTTGATCGGGATGGCTTTCTCATGCAGCATCATGCCCACACCGGATTGACCCGCAATTTCGTTCAAGGTCGACGCCAGGCCGCCCCGGGTGGGGTCGCGCAGGCAGCGGATGTCGGCACCGGTGGCCAGCAGCTGGGCGATCAGGCCATGCAGCGCGGCGGTGTCGGATTCAATGCTGGCCTCAAAGGTCAGGTTTTCGCGCTGGCTCATGATGGCCACACCGTGGTCGCCCATGGACCCGGACACCATCACCACATCGCCCGGCCGCACCCGGGCTCCGCCCAGCTCCAGCCCATCGGGCAGCACACCGACACCGGTGGTGGTGATGAAAATGCCGTCGCCTTTGCCGCGCTCCACCACTTTGGTGTCACCGGTGACCACGGGCACTCCCGCAGCATGGGCGGCGCGTGCCATGGATTCAACGATTCGGGCCAGCTCAGCCAGCGCAAAACCTTCCTCCAGAATAAAACCGGCGGCCAGATAGAGGGGCGTGGCGCCCATCACCGCCACATCATTGAGCGTGCCGTGCACGGACAGGCAGCCAATGTCGCCACCGGGGAAAAACAGGGGGGAGACCACATGGCAGTCGGTGGACATCACCAGTCGCGCGGGCTTGCCGTTCAAAATTGCGGCGGGCAACACGGCACCGTCATTGCCCTGGCCCAGGTAGGCGTTGCCCAGATGGCGGGTAAACAGCTCAGAGATCAGTTGCACCATGGCGCGCCCGCCCGAGCCATGCGTCATGTCCACCCGGCCATGTTTCAGATCGAGCGGACGCACGTAGCCGCGTTTGACTTCACTCATGGGGTCATGTCCTTGTAACGCCCGTAACTGTAATGCGCCGCGCAGGCACCTTCGCTGCTGACCATGCACGAGCCCACCGGGTTCTCCGGCGTGCAGACGGTGCCGAAAATCTTGCAGTCTTGCGGTCGCTTGACGCCGCGCAGAATGGCCCCGCATTCACAGGCCTTGTTGTCGGGCACCGATTGGTAATCCATCTTGAAGCGGCGCTCGGCATCGAAGCTGCCATATTTCTCACGGATCATCAAAGCGGAATAGGGCACCACGGCGAGCCCGCGCCACTCGAATTCGCGGCGCAACTCGAACACCTCGGCGACCCGGTCCTGCGCCTTCTGGTTGCCGTCGCGGCTGACCGCGCGGGCGAACTCGTTTTCAACTTCGGCGCGCCCTTCATTGACCTGCTTGACCAGCATCGCAATCGCCTGCATCACGTCCAGCGGCTCAAAGCCGGCAATCACCACCGGCTTGCGGTATTCCTCGGCAAAAAATTCATACGGCCGACTGCCAATCACGGTTGACACATGGGCCGGGCCGATGAAGCCGTCAATCGGCACCGTGCCCCACTGCCGTACTTCGGGTGACTCCAGAATCTGGCTGATGGCAGCGGGTGTGAGCACATGGCAGCACAGCACGCTGAAATTGCGCAATTGCTCCTGAGCGGCCTGCAAAATGGCCAGTGCCGTGGGCGGTGTGGTGGTCTCAAAGCCAATGGCAAAAAACACCACCTCGCGCTGTGGGTTGTCGCGCGCAATCTGCAAGGCATCGAGCGTGGAATAAACCATGCGAATGTCGCCACCGCGCGCCTTGGCCTTCATCAGCGACAAGCCTTCAGACGCTGGCACGCGCAAGGTGTCGCCATAGGTGCAAAGGATCACGCCTTGCTGCAGTGCCAGGTCGATCGCCATGTCAATGCGGCCGATCGGCAACACACACACCGGGCAGCCGGGGCCGTGCACCATGCGCACGTTGGGCGGCAGCAAGTCGGACAGGCCGTAGCGGGAAATGGCGTGGGTGTGGCCGCCGCAAAATTCCATGAAACTGTAGCTGCGCTCAGGCTGCGCCAGCCGGGCGATCTTGAGGGCCAGGGTTTTGGCGACCTCGCCGTCACGGAATTCGTCGATGTATTTCATGACGCCGCAGCAACTGATTCAGACATCTCAGAAAACAGCGCCAGCGTGCGCTCGGCCTCTTGCGGGTCCAGTCTTGACAGCGCATAACCTACATGCAGAATCACATAGTCGCCCACCTGAACATCGTCCAGCAGCGCCAGCGAAATCTCTTTTTTGACGCCCCCCAAATCAACGATGGCCCAGTCGCCCGCCGGGCCGCAGCCCACTTCAATCACTTTGACCGGTAGTGCAAGACACATCTTTAGTCTCCAAAGAATTCATGGCGATCCAGGCCTGCCCGAGCGCGATGCTGCCATCGCCCGGCGACGTGTCAACCGGTGCCAGCACGGTGATGCCGCCTTGTTCCAGATTTTGCCGCAGACCTGACGATAGCAGGGTGTTGAGAAAGCAGCCACCACCCCACGCCAGGGTGCTCAGTCCGGTGGCGGCTGAGGCTTGCAGCACCCAGTCGGTCAAGGCGGCGACCAAGGTCGCGTGAAAGCGGGCGGCGGCCTGGTTGACGTCGCTGGCACCCAGGAGTGATGCCAGAACGGGCAGCAAATTGAGTTGGCCTTGGTCACTGACCGTCCAGCCCTCAGTCATGGCGGCAGGCCAGCCCTGGTTCTCTATAAAAAGAGTAGCAGACTGTTCAAGCAACACGGGGGCTTGAGCCTCATATTTCATATAAGAACAAAGACCCAGCAAACCCGCTGCCGCATCAAACACGCGGCCCATGCTCGACGTGCGCGGACTGTTGAACTGGCGCTGCAGCATGGTGGCCACGGTAGCTGCGCCGGGCTCCTGAAAACGTCTCACGATGTCGGCGTTGCGGCCCAGCTCATGCAGCACGGAGGCCGCCATGCGCCAGGGCTCACGCGCGCACCTGTCGCCACCCGGCATGGCCAAGGGCGACAGGTGCCCCAGACGCTCAACATGCGCACCGTCGACCTGGAGCAATTCACCACCCCAGGCGCTGCCGTCGGTCCCCAGGCCCACACCATCGAGCGCCAGCCCCAACACGGGGCCCTGCCAGCCGTGCTCGGCACACACGGCGGCAATGTGGGCGTGGTGGTGCTGCACGGCCAGCGTGGGCAGCCCATGGCGATCGGCAAATTCAATGGCAGCGCGTGTGCTGTAGTCATCGGGGTGCAGGTCGTGCGCGACGATCTCCGGTTTGACGTCGATCAGATCGCACAGGCGCTGCACCGTCTCGTTCAGGAAGTCACAGCTTGCCGCGTTGTCCAGGTCGCCAATGTGAGGCGACAAAAAAGCTTCATCGCCACGGGTCACGCACACCGTGTTTTTGAGATGGGCGCCAAACGCCAGCACGGATGGCCCAGCGTGTGGCAAGCGAATGGCGACGGGCGCGTAACCCCGACTGCGCCGAATGAACTGCGCTCCCTGTCCCAGCGGGCGCACCACGCTGTCGTCGCAGCGCGCCACGATGTCGCGGTCGTGGTCCAGATAGGCGTCGGCAATGCCAACCAGACGCGTGCGCGCTTCAGCCGCATCGCGCACGATGGGCTCACCACCCGGGTTGGCGCTGGTCATCACCAGCACCATGGCCTGCGGCTTGTTTGTCCAGGCGCTGCCCGCAGGTCGGCCAGCGGCTTCATGAAACAGCAGGAAGTGGGTCGGCGTCGTGGGCAGCATCACACCCAGCCACAGCAGGCCCGGCGCCACACCACACAAGGCGGCATCGCCACCTGGCCGCGCGCGCAGCAGCACGATGGGGCGTTCGCGGCTTTCCAGCAGAGCACGCTCTGCATCCGATACCTGCGCATAAGGCGCCAGGCTGGCGACGTTGGCCAGCATCACGGCAAAGGGTTTTTCTTCGCGGTTCTTGGTGAACCGAAGCCGCGCCACCGCCTCCGAGTTGCGTGCGTCACACGCCAGGTGAAAACCGCCGAGCCCCTTGATGGCGACGATTTTCCCGTTTTGCAGCAGGTGCAAGGTGCGCTCAATCGGATCGCCTTCAATCGTCTGGTGCTGCGCATCCAGCAACGCCAGGGTGGGGCCGCATTGCGGGCAACAGGTGGTCTCGGCATGAAAACGCCGATCTGCCGCTGCCCTGTATTCAGCCCCACAGGCCGGGCACAGCGGGAACTGCGCCATGCTGGTTTGCGGCCGGTCGTAAGGCAAGGCGCGAGTCACCGTGAAGCGGGGGCCGCAATGCGTGCAGGTGATGAAAGCATGGCGCCAGCGCCTGTTCATGGGGTCAAACAGCTCGTTCAGGCAATCTGCGCAGACGGCAACATCCGGGCCAATGGCCGTGACGGCGCGGCCCTGGACGCTGTCAATGATGGAGAAACCGGCCCAGTCTTCTACCAGAGCCTCGCGCGCTTGCACTGCATCAACACGCGCCAACGGTGGTGCATCCGTGCGCAGACGCTGCAACAGTTCGGCAACTTGGGGCGCAGCGCCCTGGGCCACCATCTCGACCCCCTGGGCGTCATTGCGCACCCAGCCGGTGAGCTTGAGTTCTTGCGCCAGGCGCCAGACAAAAGGCCTGAATCCGACCCCTTGAACAATGCCGCTGACCCGGATGTGACGCGCAACGAGTGGCAACGCAGTCGTCAAGCCTGCGCCTGCTGCAAGCGCGCTTCCAGATGGGCAATACGTGCCTTCAGCCCATCCACGGTCTGCTGCCGGTCGGCGCTGGCCTGGGCTATGCCATCACGCAGAAACGCCAGCCACTCGTCCATGCCTTCGCCACCGGTGGCCGAAAGCTGAATGACCTGAATGCCAGGATTGACCCGGCGCGCGAAGCCGATGGCCGCATCCACGTCGTAATTCAGATGCGGCAGCAGGTCGATCTTGTTGAGCAGCATCAGGCTGGCGGCACGGAACATGTCGGGGTACTTGATCGGTTTGTCTTCACCCTCGGTGACCGACAAAATCACCACCTTGTGTGCTTCACCCAAGTCAAAGGCGGCGGGGCACACCAGGTTACCCACGTTTTCAATCATCAGCAGGGATTCATCCTCCAGCTTGAGTTGTTCCATCGCGTGCCCGACCATGTGGGCATCCAGATGACAGCCCTTGCCGGTGTTGATCTGGATCGCCTGCGCACCGGTGGCGCGAATGCGGTCAGCATCCTGACTGGTTTGCTGGTCGCCTTCAATCACGGCCACGGCTTGCTGGCCCAACAGGGCAATGGTCTTGCACAGCAGCGTGGTCTTGCCGGAGCCGGGGCTGGACACCAGGTTCAGCGCAAAAATGCCGCGTTCAGCCAAACTTTGCCGGTTGGCTTGCGCGTAAGCGTTGTTCTTGGCCAGGATGTCCTGCTCAATCTGCACCATGCGTTTGGGCGTGACGCCTGGGGCGTGCGCGTGTGCCGGGGTTTCGTCGTGCGAATGTGGGTGGGCTTGGCCGTCGGTATGGTCGTGCGCATGCGCGTGCGCGTGATCGTGGGGATGATCATGACTGTGGCTGCTGCCATCCGGATGCACATGGTCGTGCGCATGCGCCTGCGCACCCTCAATCTTGACTTCACCCACACCGCAGCCACAAGTGACACACATAGCCAGTCTCCTATTTGTTGTTACTCTACTTCAAGTTCTTTGACCCGCATTTCAGTGCCACCGGTGACCTGCAGCTGGTAGCCGCCACATTGCGGGCACTCGCCAAACACTTCCGTCATCGGCACTGTTTCTGCGCAGGCCATGCACCAGGCAGTTCCAGGCAATGTAATGATCTCCAGCCGCGCACCTTGGGCGACGCTGTCCCGCGTCACCGCATCAAAACAAAATACCATGGCTTCGGGCTCTACGCCAGAGAGCTGACCAATTTCAAGCCAGACGGTGTTGACTTTGGCAAAGTGATCTTTGCGCGCTGCATCCTCTATCAGTTGCAGCACCCCTTCCGCGAGCGACATTTCGTGCATAAAGGGCAGCTTACTGCTTTCGAAAAGCAAAAAAGTTTCGACGAGACACCGGTGTCTCCCCCGGTGTCCTATCCTTTTTGTCAGCCACCTGGGGCGGCTGCGGCGCCGTCAACAGGCCGACCAAGGAGGCGCGCGCCGTCATGGTCGCCTCCGACTGGCTTGAGAACTTGCCCATGGGCGAAAACAGCGAACAGCTCTGGTATTCACCCAGCTCCGTTTCATGGCCGCCCAGAAACGCAAAATCACCCGCAGGGAACCTGACAAAGCGGCGTTTGTTTTCACCCGTGGAGATCCAGTTGTCGATGCTGCCGGGCAGCAGCAACAGGCTCATGCACCAGGGCGTCACCACCATGCCCAGCCAATGCCCCTGCCAGTGCTGGAAATCAATGGCCTCGACGGCCAGCGCCGGATTGAGAATGGGCACGTCGACCATGCATTCCTGCTGGATGCGAGAAAAAGCCGCTTCAACCGCGTCAGCCGGACTGACCGTGTGAATGTTGGGGGTCATGCGGATTCACCCCAGCGCCGGGCGTCATCGTTCTCTGCCATCAGTTCTTGCATCAATGCCAAGGATTCCTGCGCACGCGCCGAGTCGATCCGCTCAAACGCAAAACCACCGGCCTGAATCAACAGGTAATCGCCGACCGCAATTTCTTCATCCAGCAACAGCAGGCTGACCTCGCGCCTCAAGCCAAAACACTCCGTGATGGCTGTGCCAGCACGAACCTCGATCACACGGGACGGTGCGGCCAGGCACATCTCAAGCGACCTGTGCCGTCAAGGGCTCAAGCGCATAGCCGCGCGAAACCAGTTCAGCAACGGCCATCTCGACCAGTTGAGGAATTGTTTCCGCGATGGCGGGCATCATCTCCATGCCCAGTTCAAGTGAAATCGGCTCAACGCCCAACACCACAATTTCTTTCGGCATGGTGTCGAGCAGTTCCAGACTGGCCAGCACATCGGGCAGACCAATTTGATGGGGCGAGAGCTTGCTGCGAAAGAAAACCGGGATCTGATCGCCGGATATCTTGACAACCGTCCCTGCTGCGGCACCGGTCTTGACGACATCGATCACGATCAGGAAATCGAGGTTGGACAGGTCTTCAATCATCTCCATGCCGGAGGTGCCGCCGTCGATAAGCTGCACCTCAGCGGGCATCTTAAAGGCCAGCTCCAGCGCCTCTACCGCGCGCACGCCTGCCGCCTCATCGGTCAGGATCGTGTTGCCGATACCCAGTACAACTGCACGCATAAAGTGGGACCCCAAATGAAAAGGGTCAGCCATTCGCTGACCCTTGAATACTACGCCGCTGCTAGACCGCCTTGACCGAGATGGCCGTGCCGCTCACAGTGTCGGTCAAATGGATGGCGCAGGCAATGCAGGGGTCAAAGGAGTGAATGGTGCGCAGCACTTCCAAGGGCTTCTCCGGGTCGGCGATGGGTGTATTGAGCAAGGAGGCCTCGTAGGGGCCCGGCTCATCCTTCTCGTTTCTGGGACAGGCGTTCCAGGTGGAAGGCACCACGCACTGGTAATTCTTGATCTTGCCATTGTCAATGACCACCCAGTGCGACAGGGCGCCGCGCGGCGCCTCATGAAAGCCCACACCCATGACCTCGCCCTTGGGAAATACCGGCTTGTTGAAAGTGGCCAGATCACCCTTGCCCATATTGGTCAGCAAGGCGGTCCATTGGTCGGCCAGCAGATCCACGTTGACGCAGCAAGAGATAGCGCGCGCCGCATGACGACCGATGGTGGAGTGCATGGCGTCGAGGCCAATCTTGGTCTTGGCCAGCGCAGAGACCGTGTCGAGCGTGGCGGTGGCGTATTTGGTGGTGGCCTCATGACCGGTGGCCAGTCCATTGAGCACGCGGGCCAGCGGGCCGACCTGGGCGACCTTGCCATAGAAGGTGGGCGACTTCATCCACGAATACTTGGCATCGTCCTTGAAGTCGGTGTAGTTGGGTGTGGTCTCGCCCTTGTAGGGATGCAAAGCACCCGCTTTGTCGTAGTTGTACCAGGAGTGCTTGACGGACTCTTCGACACCCTTGATCCAGTACTCGTCGTTGAACGATGTGATGGGCTTGCGCTTGGCCAGGTCGCCGCCTTCAATGAAACCGCCGGGGAAGGCAAACTGCGTTCCCTTGGTATCGAGCGGAATATCGGGCACCGACAAATAGTTGGTGATGCCTTTGCCTATTGCTGTCCACTCCGGGTAAAACGCGCCGACAGCGGCCACGTCGATCAAATAGACATTCTTGACAAAATCAGCGAGTTCATCGATCCAGCCCTTGATGGCCATCAGGCGTTCTACCGTGAGCACCGCTTGCGAATCCGTTGCCAGCGGATTGGCCACACCACCCACCGCCACATTCTGGATGTGCGGTGTCTTGGAGCCCAGAATGGACACGATCTTGTTGGCCTTGCGTTGTACTTCGAGCGCCTGCAGATAGTGCGCCACCGCCAGCAGGTTGACCTCGGGTGACAACTTCATGGCCGGGTGACCCCAGTAGCCGTTGGTGAAGATGCCGAGCTGCCCACCATTGACAAAGTGCTTGAGCCGCTCGTGCACGCGCCGCATTTCATGTTTGCTGTTGAGGTGCCAGCTGGAGAGGCTTTCACCCAAAATGGCGGTCTTGTCCGGGTCTGCCTTGAGCGCCGAAGTCACGTCGACCCAGTCGAGTGCCGACAAGTGGTAGAAGTGAACGATGCTGTCATGCACCGAGTGCGCCAGGATGATCAGGTTGCGGATGTACTGCGCATTGAGTGGAATTTCCATCTTCAGGGCGTTTTCCACGGCACGCACCGAGGTGATGGCGTGCACCGTGGTGCAGACCCCGCAGATGCGCTGCGTGATGGCCCAGGCGTCGCGCGGATCGCGTCCCAGCAAGATCAGTTCCACCCCGCGCCACATCTGGCCGGACGACCAGGCTTTGTTGACCTTGCCGCCATCGATATCGACATCGATGCGCAAATGGCCTTCAATGCGGGTGATCGGATCAATGGTGATGCGTTGTGACATTTTTGTCTCCGTCCTTGTTTTATTTAAGAAGCGACCTGCGCACTTTCCCGCGGCAACACCGGGAAGCGGCGGGTGATGATGATGTAACCGAGCACCTCGATGGCGAAGATGCCAACGGTGACCATGACTTCGGCCAGCGAGGGGAAGTAGGTCCAGCCCGAGCCGGTGAAATGCCCGTAGCCAATCAGGAAGCCATTGAGGCGCAGCAAGATGCCACCGATCATGATGGCGATGCCGGCCAGAAACAGATTGGCCGGGTTGCGCCGGGCCTGCGCGCTGCCAATCAGGAAGAAGGGCGCGACAAAGGCGATGTTTTCAATCCAGAACGAGATGGCGACCCAGCCCGGATGAAAAGCCTCACCCAGCGCACCCCGAATGAGCAGGTCGCCAAATCGCACCACCAGATAAACCGCCAGCACACCCAGCATGATTTTGGACAACGGGCTGAGCAGACGCACCTCTATCGTCCGGCGGTAACCGGCTGCCGCGACACAGGACTCGAACAGAACCACGCCATATCCAATCACGATGGCGGTGAGAAGGTAGATCAAGGGCACCGCGGGCGTTTGCCACAACGGATTCACCTGCCCACCCATCACCACCAGCATGGTGCCTAGCGAGGACTGATGCATCATGGGCAACAACACGCCCAGCGCAATAAAGAAGAACAACCACTTATTGAGTTTCTTCTTCACGTCCCGCTTGCCCATTTTTTCCAGAAACACGGGTGAGAACTCAATCCACATCACCAGGATGTAGGCCGTGACACAGACCGCCACCTCAAACATCACGGAACTGGGATTGGCATAGCCCGGCCAGAAGATGTGCCAGAAGTTCCACCAGCGCCCAAGGTCCACGAAGATGCCCGCGCCCGCGAGCGTGTAGCCAAAAAGACTGGCCAGCAAAGCCGGACGCACCAGCGGGTGGTACTCACCTTTGTTGAAAATATAGACCAGCAAGGCGACCGAGAAGCCGCCGCAGGCCAGTGCCGAGCCGATCATCACATCGACCACGACCCAGATGCCCCAGGAGTAGCCGTCGTTGATATTGGCCACCGCCCCCAGGCCAAATATGAAGCGCACGAGAAGAATGGCGGCCATGATGGCAATGAGCACGCCACAGACCAGCGTTGCCGCATTGAGCAGACTGCCGCCGACCGGCGTGGGCGCTGCATGTTGGTCAGTCGTCATGATCACTTCTCCCCTTTGTCTTTGCCAGTGCCTGACTCATCGTCCTCGTCATGCACATTGCGTTTGGCAATGAAGCTCAATGCGCCCAACACGACCACCGGCATCACCAGTCCACCGTAAAGTGAATGCTGGAGGGTCTCCGACGTGGCCGCCGACGACTTGGGTGGCAAGTCGGGCATGCCGACCTTGGCAAAAGTGACTGCGGAGAGTTTGAGCACCTGCGTGCCACCGTATTCCGTCTCGCCATACACGTGCTGTAAATAATTTCCGACCGGGCCTTCATAGCTCTGATCCGGGCCGCCAATCTTGCCTCTCGGGTAACGTGTGACGCTGCCGGGCTTGAGGGCAATACGTCGTTTGGCTTCAAGCAGCAGATCGGTACTGCGGCCATAGAGCGTGGCACCGGTTGGGCATACTTCGGCGCAGGCTGAATAGTGACCATCCTGGTAGCGATGACGGCACAACTCACATTTGCCAATCTTGCCGGTGGGCGAGTCGTATTGGTATTTTGGAATACCAAACGGGCAAGCCACGACACAATAGCGGCAGCCGACGCAGGCGCCGGGGTCGTAGGCCACAATGCCGGTTACCGGGTCTTTCGTCATGGCCGACACCGGACAAGCAGACACGCAGGAGGGGTCAGCGCAATGCATGCACGAGGTCTTCATGAAGGCAAAGCCATTCACCTCGGCATCTTTGGTTTGCATCGTGCCGTTGCGGTACATCTTGATGATGTTGAAGGTGTAGCCCGACGTGTCAAGCGGCGTGTCCCAGAGATGATCTTCGGTCGAGAACTCCGGCGGATTGTTATTGGCCTCTTTGCAGGCGGCCACGCAGGCCTTGCAGCCAATACACAGCGTCGCGTCATACAACAGGCCCAGCGCCTCGGCCGGGCGACTATAGGTCTCGCGCGCACAAGCTGGTGGCGCAACTGCTGCTGCGGTGATCGCTGCGCCACCCGCAACAACCCCTTTCAAGAAGTGACGACGAGTGTCCATGATTACACCTGAGCCTGGTCGTTGGACTTGCCTTCAACTTTGGCGCGCTCGGCCTCGGAGGCTGCGTGCGACAAGCCCAGGTTGCGCGTCAACATCACGGCAGCGCCGGCCGCGGCGCCGGCCAGCGCAGCGAGCGCGGCGGCAGACGCAAAGGACGCCCCCTTGCCTTGTTCTTCCACAATGCGCGGATACTGTTGCGGTGGCACGATATTGATCACTGTGGCTACCTGATGAATCGGCTTGGTAAAGCCCACGCCTTTTTCACTGCAACCGATGCAGGGGTGGCCACAGCCGACCGGCCAGTTGTTCTCGCCTGCGTCACCAAATCCGATGGTTGAGCAATTGGCATAGGTTTCCGGCCCTTTGCAGCCCAGCTTGTAGAGGCAGTAGCCCTGCCGATGGCCCGCATCACCAAACTCCATCGCAAAGCGCCCGGCATCAAAGTGCGCGCGGCGTTCACAGTTTTCATGAATCAGGCGCGAGTAGGCAAATTTTGGGCGCCCCAATTTGTCGACGTCAGGTAGCTTGCCAAAAGTCAGAAAGTGCACCACGGTGGCGAGAAAGTTATAGGGGTTGGGCGGGCAACCAGGGATGGTGACCACAGGCTTGCCCAGCACCTCAGCCACACTGGAGGCGCCGGTCGGATTGGGGCCGGTAGACGGCATGCCGCCCCAGGAGGCACAAGAGCCAATGGCGATCACCGCCGCCGCATCAGCGGCACATTCTTTGACCAGATCAATCGCGGTGTGGCCCCCGATCTTGCAGAAAATGCCGTTGTCCTTGACCGGAATGGCGCCCTCAACCACCAGCACATATTTGCCTTTGTGGGTCTTCATCGCGTCTTTGCGGGCGGCCTCGGCCTGATGCCCGGCGGCGGCCATCAAGGTCTCGTGGTAGTCGAGCGAGATGACGTCCAGAATCAGCTTTTCCAGTGTTGGATGTTCGGCCCGCAACAGCGACTCCGAGCAGCCCGTGCACTCCTGAAAGTGCAGCCAGATCACCGACGGGCGCTGACTGGTTTCTATCGCCTTGGCCACCGCAGCGTCGGCACCTTTGGGCAGTCCCATGGTGACCGCCAGCGTGGCGCAAAATTGCAAATAGTCACGCCTTGACATGCCCAGACGTTGCTCGATGCCATGGAACGCATCGGACCCCAGGTCAAATATCTCATTCCTATCGCCCATGTCTTGTCTCCTCGTAACGCCAGGTCGACTCTGGACCTGATCGCTACGACACAGGCAATTTACGGGCCAAGCTGAAACTGCGATTTTCAGGTCGAAATTTAAGGGTTTACCCGAGCTAAAAAACGCAATTTCAGAGTACCAATGGTTAGCAAGTATGCAGCGTGCTAACCAGTATTTCCATGACCAAATTGACCACTACGCCTTTAAGACGATTCTGTTTCATTGGTGTTGGCACGCGAGTAGAACCAGGCACGAATCTTGTATGAAAATCTTGTTTTCTCATAATCATATTTAGGAGCATCCCATGAAATTTTTGTCCCACAGATTGCTGCGCAATATCGGCATTGGCAGCTTGGCGCTGGTCGCTGGTCTGGCCCAGGCCCACACAGGTCACGGCACCACGGGTGTCTTCGAGGGGCTGGTTCACCCCTTCGGGCTGGACCATCTGCTGGCCATGGTGGCGGTGGGCATGTGGTCGGTGTCCGCCCTGCCTGCCAGCAAGGCCTGGTGGGGGCCTGCGACGTTTCTGCTTACCCTGGTGCTTGGTGCAGCGCTGGGCGCCATGGGCTTGACCATGCCCTGGCTTGAACAGCTGATTTCACTCAGTGTGGTGCTGTTTGGCGTCATGCTGGTCGCCTCGCGTCAAAAAATGCCGCTGGCGCTTGGCTTGGGCCTGGTCGCCTTGGCGTCATCGATGCACGGTCTGGCGCACGGTGCTGAAACCCCCGATACCGGCTTTGCCGGCTACGCCGCTGGCTTTCTTTTAACCACCGCCACACTCCACTTGGGCGGTGTGGCGGCTGGTTTGGGCATTCGCCGCTATCTTGCCCGCACGGCAAACTGGGTCATCACCGCGACGGGAGCGCTGTTGGGGGGTGCTGGTCTGTATTTGTTCAGCCAATTGTGATCCGTAGAGGCAAAAAGAGCGACCTTAGACCTCTTTTTTCAGGAGAGTAAGGCGGGCCTTGACCTGTCGCGCAGGCCCTAAGATACTTGCCCAGCAAGCAACACAAGGATCGCTGTGGCCAACTTACTCCAACCTGCCCTTATGCCGGCGCCTCATGTGCACCTGACGGATCCGCTGTCTGGGCTTGCCGCTTGGCTGAGCTACTTCCGTAGTGCCGAGATACCGGTACTGGCCGAGACCGCCGAGGCACTGGAAGCGTTACGCGTCCATGAGGATGATGTGGATGCGAGCATGTTGAGCTCGGTCATACAGAATGACCCGCTCATGACACTCAAGCTGCTGGCGCATGTGGGCTCCAAGCGTCGGCCAGACGCAGCCACCGGCACCGAAACCATCACCAGCGCGTTGGTCATGATGGGCATTTCGCCATTTTTTCAGCACTTTGGCGCGCAGCCCACGGTTGAAGACCGGCTGCAAGATCAGCCGCTGGCGCTGGAAGGTTTGCTTGATCTGCTGAAACGCGCCGAACGCGCCAGGCTCTTTGCATTGGGTTTTGCCGTGCATCGCGCTGACCTGGATGCCGGGGCCATCCAGCTGGCAGCGTTTTTGCATGACTTTGCCGAAATGCTGCTCTGGTGTCATGCGCCCGCCCTGGCGCTCAAGATGAGCGAAGCGCAGCGCGTCGACCCCACGCTGCGTTCTGCCAGCATCCAGCGCAGCGTGCTCAACATAGAGCTGGACGATTTGCGGCAAGCGCTGATGCAAGACTGGCGCCTGCCCGAACTGTTGGTGCACATCAGTGATGGCAAGCACCCTGACCAACCGAGCGTGCGCAACGTCCTGCTGGCCGTGCGGCTGGCCCGGCACACCATGCTCGGCTGGGACAATGCGGCCCTGCCCGACGACATTGACGACATCGCCAGCCTGCTCAACGTGTCGCCCCGCATTGCGCTGGCGTTTGTGCACAAGATTGATCAGTCAGAGTAATAGGTGTGTCCACGCATGGTTTCGGGTATCAGAGGCTCGCCGTTGACGCCTTTTCGCAGCTTCTTGGGCCGCCCAGGCCTTACCCCTGCTTACACATGCGCTGGTCTGATCCGGTTTGATTTGATGCAAGTCATGTTCCGGCGGATCGGCGGTCAAATTTCAATTCTGTCTCTTGACATGATTGGCGGCCGAATGCTCAAATTCACACGTTGAGTTTCGTCTTATTCTTTTAGGAGCTTTTGAATGTTTAAATCCACTCTCACCATAGTCAGTGCGTCGCTTATGTTGGCATTTGCCAGTGTGGCCCCGGCTCATGCCGCTGTTGATGCTGATGCTGCGCAAGCCCTGTTTAAAAAGAACAGTTGCACCAAGTGCCACTCGGTCGACAAGACCAAAAAAGGTCCGTCCCTGCAAAAGATTTCAGCCAAGTACAAAGGCAAAGCGGACGGCCAGGAAAAAGTCATCAAGAACATGACGACGGGACCCAAGGTCAAGCTTGACGATGGCTCTGAAGAAGAGCACAAGATCATTGACACCAAGGACCCGGCCGCGCTCAAGAATGTGGCCGACTGGATTCTCTCGCAGTAAATCTTCTTGACAAAACGCCAATCGCTTACGGCGATTGGCGTTTTGTCGTTTGGGCGGGGCCGAACCCTGCTACGAGCTCATGTAAACCAAAGATCAGAAAGAACTGAAGAATCTGTCTGATTGGATTCTTTCGCAGTAACATCTGCCCCACTTTACAAAAATACAACAATGTTTAGCGAGATTGAATCGCAGAGAAGCGGCAGTGCCGTTCAAGCAGCGTTCAACGGGTAGCGCGATACCGTTTATAGGGCAACCGACGGAGAAAAAATGAAACAATTATTAGTACGATGGGGTATGGCTTGCTCGGTGGTGGTTGCCATGGCCGGCTGCGGTGGTGGTGGCGGTGATGGGGGCAATGTGCAGCCGCCGTCTTCAGTCGCGGTCAATAGCGCCATCGCAACGGCGAGCGCATTAGCGGCAAACGACACGGCGATCAATTCGGCTGCGCCCTTCACTGCGGTGCAGGCAGCCGGTGTACCGGTCGTCACTGTCAACAGCCCGCCCAAGGTTAACTTCACGGTGTTTTCTGACGGCGCGGTCAAAACCGGTCTGGTCATCACCAATGTGAGCTTTGCCATTGCCAAGCTGGTGCCCGGTGCCAATGGCAACCCGGACCAGTGGGTGAACTACATTTATCGCAAGGAAACGGCGGCAGCTGGCGTCGGGCCGGGGACTCCCGGTGTGCCGGTGCTCGCCAGTGCCATGCAGGCCACAACCGACGGCAAGCAAACAGACGCCGCTTTGCTGGCGGCCCAGTTGGTTTACAACGCCGACGGCTATTACACCTACACCTTCAAGACCGACATCAAGGGCGTTGCCCAAACCAATGGGGTGGTCTTCGAGCCCGCGTTGACGCATCGCGTCGCCATCCAACTGAGCTACAAGAACGCAGCGGGCGCTGATGTGAAGGTTAATCCTTACTTTGACTTCACCATCGGTGCCGATGGCAAGTCTGTCCCGGTGACTGACCCGGCCAAGACCCGCAAGATGACCGACGTGACCTCCTGCAATGGCTGCCACGAGAAACTGGCCTTGCACGGCGGCGGCCGCGTCGATACGCAGTTCTGCGTGATGTGCCACAACCCTGGCACCACCGATGCCAACAGTGGCAACAACCTGAATCTGGCCACCATGGTCCACAAAATCCACGCTGGCAAGCTGCTCAAGAGCGCAGTCGGCGGTGAGGACTATACGATTTGGGGCTATGGCAACAGCAAGCACAGCTACGCCGAGGTCGGCTTCCCGCAAGACCTGCGCAACTGCACGGTGTGCCATTCCGGTGCCAACCCCAAGACGCCGCAGGGCGACAACTGGAAGACGAAGCCCAGCAAGGAGGCTTGCCTGACCTGTCACGCCAACAACTCGGGCTCGGCCTGGGAAGTCAGCCATAAGCTCATTGCCGGTATATTTGTCGGGGCCGGCGCGCAAGCCAAGGACCTGCCAAACCAGCAGTGCGTCCGCTGTCACGAGTCAGGCGTCGTCTCGGCGGAACGGGTGCACTTTAACCAGGTCGAGGTGAATGCCGCCAAGTACAAAATGAACATTGAGAGCGTCGCCTTCAACGACACGGCTGACCACACCGCCCGTAGTGTGACCGTCAAGTACTTCCTCTCTGATCCCACGAACGGAAATGCCGCGTACAACCTGGTGACGTCGGAATGCACCGGTACTGCCCCCGCCATCGCTTGTGCCAACACGACCAAGTTCGGCAACCTGCGCTTCTATCTCGCCTTCCAGAATATGGTCGGCCAGCCAGGGGGGACGACCGAGTTCTCAGCCTACAACAATGGCGGTAGCAGCGCCAATGCCTACGCGTACAAGGGCACCAATGATGGCAACAATCATTTCGAGGTGAGCATTCCCGTCCCTGATGACACCGCCACTTCGGTTGCGAAAGGCACGGCCCGCGTCGTCAGTATTGGTCAGATCAAGGAGCACAAGTTGTCCGCGATTTCGACAGGGGATCCTCGGCCCGAGGTGGTCGTGGATGGGGCCCCGGTGTTGGTGAACACCCTGGTGCAGCACACCTACAAAGAGCTTGCCCTCACCGGTACCTTGCTGCCGCGCCGCGCCATCGTTTCCAATGAGAAGTGCAGTGTCTGCCATGGTGCGCTGGGAGCCACTTCCGGCTCAAATACGCTCGCCAATGCCTTCCACGGCGGTGCCCGCAACACGGTCGAAGCTTGTGTGGTCTGCCATGACGCGAACCGGATGTCCTCAACCATCATGACGAATGGCATGGCGCTCAATGAGTCCTACCAGTTCAAGCGCATGATCCACGGCATCCACGGCAACTCCAAGCGCGTCTATCCGTTCACGCATGGCAACAAGGTGGTCGGGGCGTTCGGTAAGGATGGCTTGCTGCTCTCTGACGGCGTGACACCGATGACGACCGGTACCGAAAACTATGCAGCAGAGGTCGCGTGGCCAGGCGTTGGCATCAACTGCAATGCCTGCCACGTGAACAACTCCTACAAGACTGACATGGGCACGCTGGGTGCTGTTGTTCAGAAGGACGCCGGCGTGACCGACCCGAACCTCTGGAAGGTCATCTCGCCCAAGGCCGCCACTTGCACGTCATGCCACGACTCAAGCGCGGCCATCGCGCACGTAACCAAATTCGGTGGTGCAACATTCGGCGACAAGACGCAAGCCGACGTTGCCTTGCCGCGCGAGTCCTGCACCGATTGCCACGCAAGCGGCGGCGTCAAGGGCGTGGACACCGTCCACGGTCAGAAGTAGCCATGAGCAGGAGAGGCCAGTCACAAGCCTCTTCTCTTATTTGGATCTTTTGGACCTTCGGCGCAGTGCCGTGGGTCAGAGCAAGTTTTTGAAGGGGTTTGGGATGCGAATTAAGCGTTTAATGGCCGTCGTTGGCCTCAGTTTGTTCGGGTTGCTCGGTTCAGCCTGGAGCGCCGAGCCCGTCGGGGCGGCGCTGTGCGTGACCTGTCACGACGAAGAAGACTTGCCAGACATGAGCAGGTCCGCGCACGGCTTCACCGCTGACAAGCGTGCGCCGGATTGCATCTCGTGCCATGGCGCCAGTGACGACCATGCTCACAACCGCAGGCCAGCCGGTGTGCGCGAGCGTCCCCATCCCGACCGGATGTTCACCAAGAAGTCGGCCACGCCTGCGAGCGAGCGCAGCGCGGCCTGCCTGACCTGCCACAACAAGGACGCCAAGCGCGCGCTGTGGGGCGGTAGCCAGCACGATGCCGCTGACGTTGCCTGCAATTCCTGCCACAAGATCCATTCCAACAGCGACAAGGTGCTGTCCAAGGCCACTCAGACCGATGTTTGCTACACCTGCCACAAGGAGCAACGCACACAGATGAATCGGCCTTCGCACCACCCGGTGCCAGAGGGCAAGATGAGCTGCTCGGATTGTCATAACCCGCATGGGTCGGCCGGTCCCAAGCTGGTCAAGCGCGACAGCATCAACGACACCTGCTACACCTGCCACGCTGAAAAACGCGGCCCATTCGTACATTCGCATGAACCCGTCACCGAAGACTGCTCCAACTGCCACAACGCTCACGGTACAACCGTTGCGGCCATGCTCAAGGCCCGTCCGCCCTTGCTGTGCCAGCAGTGCCACACGCCGCACGCCCAAACCGGCGATGGCCCGATTTTTGGTCAGTCCACCGGTGATACCCGTGCCCAGAACTCTGTCACCATCTGGCAAGGCCGTAGTTGCCAGAACTGCCACACGCAGGTTCACGGTTCCAACAATCCGTCGACCACCAACCCGACCCCACAGCTCTTGATGCGCTGATGTACGGAGAGCAATCATGACCAGTATCGTTACATCATTTAGCTTTCAGCGCACCGCGCTTGCCTTGGCAGTGTGTGCCGCTTTCGCCCCCGTGCAGGCTCAGGCCGAGGATGACGCTGCCAACGCCGCACAAACTACGATAAGTGTTGGCCTCGGCGCGGTCGGCGGCTCCAACGCTGACCGGGCGCTGTTTAGACAGTACAACGGTTTGCGCGATGAAAGCGCCGTTGGCATGCTGGACATTGACTACAGCCTGCGCAAACCAGAGACCTCCAGCTGGGTCCAATTCACCGGTTCGAACCTGCTGGGCGACACGCGTGAGCTGGGTTTGGTCTGGAAGAATCCGGGTAGCTGGAAGTTCACCGCCGACTATGGTGAGTTGATTCACTACGACCCAAATACGGTCCATACTGGCCTGATTGGAGCTGGTTCGACGACACCGCAGGTGGCCGTTGTGCCTCAAGGCACGGGGGCCGAACTTGACTTAAAGACCAAGCGAACCAGCCTGGGGCTCGGGTTCACCAAGATCATCTCGCCAAGGCTTCAGTTTGCAGTCGACCTGAAGACCGAAAAAAAGGAAGGCGAGCGGTTGTTCGGTCTCGGTCAGATCTGCTCCCCCCTGATCACCGGGTCGTGCAACACAGCGCTTGGTTCTGGCGTGCTGATGCTGCCCGAGCCCATCAACGCCAACCACAGTCAGGTTGAAGCCCGCTTGAGTTATGCCCTGGAGAAGCTGCGTTTCAGCGTCGGCTATTACGGCTCGTTCTACCGCAATGACAACGCCTCGCTTCAACCGAATTTGGATGGCTTCGCCAGCACCACCACGTCGGAGCTGAATTCACTGGCTTTGGCGCCAGACAACCAGGCGCATCAACTCGACCTGAGTGGTAACTACGACTTCACCGGCACCACACACGGCTCGTTTAAGCTGGGCTACGCCCAAGCCACACAGAATGCTGACTTTGCCGGTGCCGGTCTGGTTGGCCCTGCAGGCGTCGCGAATCTGGGTGCTCAGGTGAATACGACGATGGCCAAACTTGGCATTACCTCGCGTCCGATACCCAAACTCTCGTTGCTGGCCGATCTGCGCTATGAAGACAAGGATGACCAGACGCCGCTTGCCAACTACAACATTGCGGGTGCGGGCGCAACTGCCGTGTCCGTCACAAACCGCGATCTTTCCAACAAGAAAATCAAAGGCAGGTTGCAGGCCAGCTGGCAATTCACCAGTGACTATCGCGGCACCCTGGGTGCAGACTACGAATCCATTGACCGCGGCGCCTTCACCGCGACCAGTGCGGTGTCGGGCTTCATCCCGCTACGCCAGGAGACGACGGAGACTGGCGTGCGTGCAGAGTTGCGCCGCCGGTTGACAAATGACCTGAGCGGTGCAGTCAGCATTTCCAGCAGCAAACGCGACGGCTCAAACTGGTTGCAGGGCAGCAGCAGTGCGACAGGCGTCACCGAGGTTGCCGACCCCGCCACCAGCCTGTCCAGCGCCATTTTCATGCCGACACTGGCCGATCGCCAGCGCGACAAGATCAAGCTGTTTGCCGACTGGCAGCCCAGCGAGAAGTTGAGCCTTCAGTTCAGTGCTGAAGAAGGCAAAGACAAGTTCAGTACGCCCAGCACTTACGGTCTGCACGACACCCGCATGAATCAATTCAGCGTTGATTGGGGCTATGCCTTGTCTGACAAATGGGGCTTGAACGGCTATGTGTCCCACGGCTTGCAGACCTTGAATCAGTCGCATCCTGCTGGTTACGTGATTGCTTTTGACAACACGAACACGGGTGTCGGCTTTGGCTTCACTGGCAAACTTGCCAGCAAGCTCCTGGTCGGTGGCAACCTTTCTTATGTAGATGACAAAAGTGTCTACAAGCAAACGCTCGTGAGCAGCGGGGGTTTGCCAGATGTGGTTTATCGCCAGACCGCGCTGAAATTGTTCGGCAAGTACGAGCTAGAGAAAGGCTCTTCAGTGCGTGTTGATCTGGTGCACCAGCGCGTGAGCGTGAATGATTGGGCCTGGGACAACAACGGCACGCAGTTCGCATATTCAGACGGCACAACGGTGACACAAAATCCGAATCAAACCGTCAGTTTTATCGGCGTCACCTATATCTACATGTTGAAGTAGCCCGCTTGAGCGGGTAGTACTTGCTCCGGTACGTTCGGCGTCGCTGCTCCACATTCTCACGCCGCAGTCCATTCGAGCGGATGGGCCGCCCTAGTGGTCAACGAGCATTACTGCATGAGACTGGCACGCCGAATGCGCACAGTGGTAACAGCATAGCGCTTGACCTATGGCAAACATCTCCCCGCGACTCCTCCTGAGACTGGCGGGGCACTGAGCACATTGCCCCGCCAGCCTGACCCAAAGAAATAACCCGGATACGGCGTCGTATCCGGGTTATCTTTTTTCTGGCTAGATTGCCAAAATTGACCGTTCCCAATCCATTTGGAGACGATGTCAATAAGGGTTCACTGATATATTTTCAATTTGACATAGCGCAAACAGCGCACTTTTCTTTTCCCCGCAAACTCCATCCAAAGTGGTACAAACGCCCGTACACGTAAAGATGTGTAAACCAAGAATGAAGTTTGTATTAACGTTAAGGAGTTCTCAGTGAAATATTCTGAACTTTCAAGCAAAAACAGAGCAGGGCCTCAATGGCTCAAGTTCGCTGCGGCGGGCTTGCTCGCGGTTGCACTCGCCGGTTGCGGTGGTGGTGATGATGGCGCTGCCGGTCCAGCCGGCCCTGCCGGCCCTGCCGGGCCCACCGGCCCTACAGGCGCACCTGCCGTTTCTACGGTACAAGTTTCCGCGCTTACGCCCGCACAGTGGGCGGATGCCAATTTTACTGGCACCATCACTGGCGTTGCCATTGCCAGCCCGCCAGTTGTCAGCTTCAAAGTGACTGATGCCGCTGGTAACCCGGTCGTTGGCCTTGCCAATATCACCAAAACCGCTACAGCCAAATTTGCCAGTTACCCCAACGTGGCGTTCACTATAGCCAAGCTGGTGCCCGGCACCAACGGGGACCCCAGCAAATGGGTCAGCTACAACGTAACCTCCGTGGAAACCACCACCGCCGCTGTGACTGCCGCCAAGCCGACCACAGACAACACCGGCACGCTGGTAGACAACGGTGACGGTAGCTACAAATACACCTTCTACCGCGATATCACCAAGGTGAAGGACGTGGTCGCCGGGCTGACACTGACCGGTAACAACGTCGCCGCCGATCTGGGCGATCTCACGTACGACCCGAACCTGACACACCGCGTGGTGTTGCAGATTTCCGGCAACGCCCGCGGCACCGGCACCAATACGGCTGATGGCAGCAATTCTGGCGTCACGGCCGCACCGCTGAAAAACCCGGTCAATGCCGCCTATGACTTCATCCCGGCGACCGGCAAGGCAGTGGTTGCCACGGACGCACAACGCGAGATCGTTGCCACAGCCAAGTGCAATGAATGTCACGACAAGCTGAACGCCCTGGGCTTCCACGGGGGTTCACGCAATAACACCCAAATTTGCGTGACCTGCCATACCGACCAGCGCAAATACGGCAACGCAGAAGCGACCACCACCGCTACTGGCTATTCTGGCAATACCTACAAGGTTGGTAACAAGGCAGTCGGTGACTTCCCGCCGTTTATCCACAAGCTCCATGGCGGCAGCGTCTTGAAGAAGACCGGCTACAACTACGCCAACATCAAGTTCAATGACATCGTTTTTCCGCAAGATATTGCAAACTGCACCAAGTGCCATGACGGTTCCGCCGCCTCCACCGCCAAGACGGCTCAGGGCGACAACTGGAAGAACGTACCCACCATCCTGGCTTGCGGCTCTTGCCATGACGGCATTGACTTTGCCACCGGTGCTGGGACGACCATTGCCGGTGCCACGACGGGTCATATCGGTGGTGCCAAGGTCAATAACGCGCAGTGTGTCTTGTGTCATGATGCAGTAACCATTCCGGTCTACCACGCTGCACAATTTGCCACGCCACATAACGCGACTGTTCAGGCCGGACTGAAGAATTTCAAATACGAAATTAAGTCCGCCGCCGCTACTGCGACCAGCGTCACGGTTGTGTTCAAGATTACCGCCGACGGAACGCCAGTCACCTTCGTGGCTCCAGCTACCCCGATGGTGAATCCGCTGGTCGGCTTCGCCGGTGCACCAAGCTTCCTGCTGGCGTACGCGAAGACTCAGGGTGGCGTAGCGGTCCCTGTCGACTACAACAACCTGGACAATGGTGTAGCTAACGCCCAGCCAGTCAGCGTATCGATCGCCAACTTGCTGGACACCGCCAAGGCTACCAGTTCAGGCACCCTGGCCGGTCCTGACACCAGCGGGTACTACACCGCGACTATCGTCGGCACTGCCAATGTCTTCCCGGCAAGCGCGGTACTTCGCACGGTGGCATTGCAAGGCTACTTCACCCAGGTCGCACCTGCAGCCGCTCGGCACACCCTGTCGGTCGTGAAGATGGTGGGTAGCGACGCAGCACGCCGGTCTGTGGTGGAGCCGAACAAGTGCGGCAACTGCCACGAGGTGTTTGAAGGACACGGCGGCAACCGCAACATCGGTCTTGGTTCTGAAGGCATTGTGGTCTGTCTCGTTTGCCACAACCCTGGCCTGGTCACCAGCGGCCGGGGTATTCCAAACACCACGCTTGCCAACTGGAAGTTCACGACGGCAGAAGATGCCATCCTGACGGCTTGGGGCGTTGTCAAGACCGCGGTGAACGGCGCTTTGGGATTCCCGCAGGTCTCCAATAACTTCAAGGACATGATCCATGGCATCCATGCTGGCAAGGACCGTACCAATCCGATCGCCATTGCACGCAATCGCGGGGCCTCGGTAAACTTGACTGCTGGTACACAAAGCGGCGCGATCACACTGATCGACGGCAAGGAAATCAGCTTCCCGGGCATTCTGAACAACTGCGAGTCCTGCCACAAAGCGGGTACTTACAGCACGGTTCCGGCCAACACGCTGGTGAGCTCATTTGAGGCAAACATTGCTGCGGTGAACACGACCACCACCGACGCGGTGAACGCTCTCAAGCAGCCGAATGTGTACGACAAGGTGACGACCCCGTTCACTGCCGCCTGCGTCAGCTGCCATGACACGTCGACTGCCAAGGCCCACATGACCCTGAATGGTGGTCAGATTCTGGTGCTACGCACTGAAGCAAACACGGCCGGTGAATCGTGTGCCGTGTGTCACAGTGCTGGCAAGGACTTTGATGCCGCGGTCGTTCACAAATGATCCACGCATTTTGGAACTGGCCTAGTCGGGGTGCTGAGTAAAGTGCCCCGATAGTAGGGCCCAAAAAAATAACCCGGATACGGCGACGTATCCGGGTTATTTTTTTGCATGGCCGGGTTGCCAGGACCGCCCGCTGCAAATCCATCTAGAAAGAACACAAAAATGGACTACGCCAATTATGTTGAGCTTGACCTAGCGCAAATAAGTCACTTTGTTCACTGCGCCAAACTCTTTTTAAAGTAGTATAAACGCGTACGCACGTAAAGATGTGTAAACACGGAATGAAGTTTGTATCAACGTTAAGGAGTTCTCAGTGAAATATTCTGAACTTTCAAGTAAGAAAAGAGCGGGGCCGCGTTGGCTCAAGTTCGCTGCGGCGGGCTTGCTCGCGGCTGCACTCGCCGGTTGCGGTGGTGGCGATGATGGCGCTGCTGGCGCTGCCGGCGCGACCGGACCTGTCGGGGCGACCGGCTCTGCTGGTGCAGATGCGGTTGCCACCGTCAAGGCGTCGGCGTTGACGTCCGAGCAGTGGAGCGCGCTGTCCCTTCAGGGTCAAGTCACTAAAGTCACCATCAACAGCGCGCCGGTCGTTGAGTTCAAGATCACCGACTCTGCCGGTACCCCTGTGGTTGGGCTGGGCGATAAGGACGCGAAGGGCGCCTATACTAATTTTATGTTCAGCATTGCCAAGTTGGTGCCGGGTAGCAATAACAGCCCGAGTCGCTGGGTGAGCTACTTCCCATTCGCCTCTGGTACAAACGCTGTGCCCATGTTCCCCGAATACGACCATAACGGAACCCTGAAGGACAACCTTGACGGCACTTATTCCTACACGTTCTCCCTGGATATCACCAAGGTCAAGGGCTACGTGGACGCGTATACGGGTTTTGACGCCAAACACGTCAAGGCGGACTTGGACGATCTGACCTACGATCCGACCTTACCGCACCGGCTGATTGTTGCCGCCGGCTGGCAGATGCCTGGTACCACGACGCTGGTCAAGTCTTCGGCCAACATTGTTTATGACTTCGTCCCCGCGACCGGCAAGGCCGTTACGGCGACTGACCCGCAGCGCGACATTGTCACCATCAACAAATGCAACGAATGCCACAGCACGCTGACCATGCACACAAACCTCCTCCCAGGCGTGCATGATCCGAAGTTATGTGTGGTCTGCCACACCGAGCAGGTGAAGTACGGCAGCGGCGAATCGGTGCCGGCGACCGGCAACGTCCTGGTAGCCGCCGACCCCTATGGCGCCGGCGCTACACTAAAAGCTATGGGCCGGGCGTTGCCCAACTTCCCCAACATGGTTCATCACATCCATATGGGCAAAGACCTCTACTACCAGGGCTACAACCAGTTTGGTGTCAAGTACAACGAGGTTACCTACCCGCAACCGGTCACCAACTGCGTCAAGTGCCATGATGGTTCTGCCACTGCAGTCAACAAGACGACACAAGGCGACAACTGGAAGAACGTGCCAAGTATGCTGGCTTGCGGTTCCTGCCACGACGGCATCAACTTCGCCACCGGTGGCGGCACTACGGTGGCCGGTGCACCGACGGGCCACATCGGCGGCGCCAAGGCCAATGACGCGCAATGTGTCTTGTGCCACGATGCAACCACCATCCCGACCTACCACGTGACGGTTGACCCGACCGGTGCCAATGGCCGCGGTGGTTACCCACTGAACACTGCGCCCAATACACCAACCGCAGGTTTCCCAGCCGGACAAGGTCCGTCGATTCCACTGGCTTCGCAACTGAATCTGCCGGCCGGTGTCTACAAGATCGGCATGGAAATCAAGCAGGCGACCGTCTCGGGTGCCGCAGGCGCCAAGAAGATCACCGTCATGTATCGCATCACCAAGGATGGCACGCCGGTGAAGTTCAACGCCACGGGCCTTCTGATGGATGGCGTTGATGGTTCGCCCAATATCATGGCGGTGTATTCGACTCCCCGGGACGGCATTGCTGCGCCCGCTGACTGGCTGGCTTTGGACCTCGGTGGCGGCACCCCCGTCAAGAGTCTTCGGGATGGCACGGGCGGCACACAGACCGGGCCTGACGCTGATGGCTATTACACCGCAACCCTGGCTAAGATCATTCCCGATAATGCCACGATGGTTACGGCGGCACTGGGTGTCGGCTACGACGGCTTCGTGCAGCTGAACCTACCGGCTTATCCGAAGGGCATCCGGCTGCGCGAGCCAAAGTTCGCCATGATGACTGCAGCCGGTTATACAGCTCGTCGCACCGTGGTCGATGGTGACAAGTGCAATAGCTGCCACGGCCAGTTGGGTGTCGCTCCGTCCTTCCACAGCGGCGCCCGCAACAACGGTCAAGGCTGCGCACTGTGCCACGATCCAGCCAGGACCACGGGCCACGTTGGTGCGACGTACAGTTTTGGCGGAGGGTGGTCGGTCAGCGCCAAAAACCTGGTGCATTCGATCCATTCATCAAAGATGCGTGCCAACGACTACACCTATGAAGCAACAGCTGCAAACCCGACGGGCTTTGCTGAAGTTACCTATCCAGGCATTTTGAACAACTGCGAACAATGCCACGTGGCAGGTAGCTATGACTTCAGTGCATCGGTTAGCGCTGCCGCCCTGCCCAATCTGGTGTGGACGACCGAGGCTGCCGGAGACATGAGTAATCCCACATTGCTTCCTTCTGTCGGTCTCTCTCCTTGGATTACCACATTGGGCGCAGGACAGGTGAACTATTCCACTACGGGTACTGCACCGGTTGGCAATCTGGTGTCGTCTCCGGTTTCGTCTGCCTGCTTCGGTTGCCACGACGGCAAGCCTGCTGTTGCGCACATGCAACTTAACGGAGGCACCATTTACGGTTTGGTTTCGGCCGTTTCTGTTAGCAAGACCACCGACCGCTCACAGGGCTTCGCCAAGGTCGAAACCTGCATGGTCTGCCATGGCAGCGGCAAGGTCGCCGACATCAAGGCAGTTCACATGAACTAAGCAGCATTACGCTGTAATCACCACGAACCCCGGAGGCAGCAACGCCTCCGGGGTTTTTTTAAGCTTTCTCCAATACACTAGCAAGCGCCAAGACAAATCAAGGAACGATCTTCATGAAATTCAGCATCGCCAAAACCAGCCTCATCTCCCTCGCTCTGCTGTTGTCCGCCAGCGTATGCACTGCCGCAGACACCAAGGCTGTCGCGCCGCAGCCAGCCGCCAGCAAAGCCCAGGCGACCCCTAAAAACGTCAAGAACGGCGCGGATGCCAAACCCAAGGCCGCGCCCAAAATCAAACTGGTTGACATCAACAGCGCCAGCGCCGCAGAACTGAAAAAGCTCCCTGGCATCAGCGACGCGCAAGCCGCCAAGATCATCGCTGGCCGGCCCTACGGCAGCAAGGCCTGGCTGGTGAGCCACAACATCATCGACGCGGCAGTTTACGAAGGACTGAAACAGCAGGTTATTGCCAAGCAGCCGAACAAGGATGCGGTCAAGAACGCGGAGCTCTACATGAAAAAGAAATAACAAGGCCCCCGCCTCTATTTGCAGACAGTCCCACTCAGAACTGCAAGGGCAGATGATAGGCATGTTGAGGCTGATTGCCACCGAGTTTGATTTGAGTCAAGATCAACGAAGTTAGTTCTGCAAGAGGCCTGAAATATCGAAGGGACGTATAGAATCCGACCTTAAATTTGCGCTCTTGTTCGCTGTGCCACTCCAAGCCGTAGAATTATCCGAGTGGCAAATCACCACGTCATTTTTTCTTTGAAGGATTACCAAAATGAAGCTTCTTACAACATTATTTCTGGCTGGCGGTTTGATGACCGCTTCGTTTGCTTATGCCGCACCCGATGCAGATGCGGCGCAGGCGCTGCTGAAGAAGAGCAACTGCACCAAATGCCACTCCGTCGACAAAAAGAAGGAAGGCCCGGCCTACAAGGAAGTCGCCAAGAAGTACAAGGGCAAGGCCGATGCCGAAGCCAAGCTGCTCACGCACATCACCACGGGTCCGATGGTCGAGATCGACGGTGTCAAAGAAGAGCATGCCAAAGTCAAAACCAGCGATGCTGCCGAGCAAAAGAATCTGGTGCAGTGGATTTTGTCGCTTTAATAGTCCGACCAGCTGAGGGCTCCCCGGGGTTTTGAATGCCCCGGTGCCGGGCCTGAGTCCGGTTGAGCGTTGTCTCTTGCAGTTGTTCGTGGGTCATCAGCGACGCTGATACGTGTTTTCCTTGAGGAGTGCTACATGCCTAAAAGAGTAATCGCAAAGGTGCGAAGAATGGTCTCGCGCAAAAGGGCCATTGTGGTGCTGTTTGTCGGATTTGCCATGGGCATCGTCGGGTTGAGCCTCTTTGGTACCAGCATGATCTATACCGGCACGGAGGCTTTTTGTGCCACCAATTGCCACGAAATGGCTGACAACAATACCCTTGAGTATCGCGACACGATTCACGACAAAAACCGCACGGGTGTGCGCGCCATCTGCTCAGACTGCCACGTGCCGCACTCCCCGGTTCCTTTGTACATTGCCAAAATGGGTGCGCTCAATGACTTGTGGAGTCACCACGTCACGCATGCCGTGGACACCAAAGAGAAGTTCAACGCCGCGCGCCCGATGATGGCAACGCGCGTTTGGACTTACATGAAAGGCAATGACTCGCGCGAATGCCGTTTCTGCCATAACGAAGCCAAGATGGATCCGACCAAGCAGACACCAGTGGCACAAGCCCGTCACGCCAAGGCCAAGCGGGAAAAGATGACCTGCATTGACTGCCATTACGGCATCGCTCACACCGTGCCCGAGGGCCCGGGGCCACAGGAAATTGAAGTAGACAAGAGCTTCATCCCCAGAAGCGCCATTTTCTAAAGCACGCAATATAGCGACGATTTCCACGCGCTTGCATCAGCAACGCGCGTATTAGAGGAGTAGGGTCAGATGTCAAAATTCTTTAACGGTATCCGCAGTTGGGGTTCACGTCCCGGAACCATTGGCGTGCTTGTTTTGGGCTTGCTTCTCGGTGTGGTTTTCTTTGGCTCCGTCGGATCATTCATGGTGTATGCCAACTCGGAGAAGTTCTGCGCTACCTCCTGCCACGAAATGGGCCAGTTGGCGCAGGAGCACCAGGGCACCATCCATGACACCAACCGCACCGGGATGCGTGCCACCTGTAACGACTGCCACGTTCCACACGGCTACATTCCCAACTACCTGGCCAAGTTCAGTCTCTGGAGAGACTACTGGGGCCATTTCGTCACGCATTCAATCGACACGAAAGAAAAATTCGAAGCCAAGCGCTATGAGCTGGCCAAGAAGGTGTGGGTTTACATGAAAGAAAACGATTCACGTGAATGCCGCCATTGCCATACAACCGCCAAGATGGACCCCGACAAGCAATCGGCCAAAGCCAAGGCGCGCCACGAGCGGCTACGCACCGAAAATATTACCTGTGTCGATTGCCATTTTGGCATTGCCCACACAGAGCCGGATGGTCCAGGTCCCCAGGAAATCCAGGCGGCTCCCGTTGCCAAGTAATAGCCTGCAAGGCGCGGCCTGAAGACCGCTGGCCATAACGAAAGGAAATATCGTGTTAATAGACTGCTATGAATGTAAAGCCAAGATCAGCGATACGGCGGCCAGTTGTCCCCATTGTGGCGCCCTGCCGGAAGATTCTGACCGCTCCTTGTCTGTTACGGTGACCGACTTGGACATGCGTTTCATGACCATTTTCTGGTTCATGGTCAAGGCCTCTGTTGCCGCTGTTCCGGCTGTCATTTTCGTGTACACCGCAGCGACGGTTGTTCGCGGCGTGCTGACGCCGATGTTTAATTTGTAGGCAAATCGACTCTCCTGGCCACGCCACTTCCTCGCGCAACGTGTGGCGACTCCGATAGCAAACTTCGGATATTTCAGCCGCGCATTTTCTTTTTTTAGCTAGGATCAACACCAGCGCCAGCGACAGGGCGCGTATCTGTGGTGGTTGGCATACCGTTTTTGATCCAAGTCATGGCTTAGTCAGTCTGTGTAGGAAACCGGCATGTTGCAGATACACTCGCCTAACTTATCTTGGAAGGTTTTGACATGCGACTAGCGCGTTCTGCCCTGTGGGCATTCTTGGTTTGTCTTGCGAGTGGGCTGCTGGCTATACCAGCCAGCGCTCAGCCGTTGCTGGACAACACGACCTGTTTGACTTGCCACGATGGCAAGAAGGGCAAGCTTGAAGTCCCGGGGGTTGAAGGCAAAGCGCGTGCGCTGCGCAGCGTGGCGCCCGACAAATTCAGTGAGGGTGTACATGCCAACATGCAATGCGTGGCTTGTCACACCGACATTGCCGACAACGCTGACAAAGGCAACGCGCACGCCAAAGACCCCGCGCTCGCACTGAAAAAAGTGGACTGCGCCGGCTGCCATGAAGAGTTGTGGCAACAGACGGTCAAACGCGGCAAGGAGAGAGAACGGCCGCGGCTCGGCGTCGTTGCCAAAAACATCGAGGCGTACCGCAAGTCTTTCCACGCTCGCCCCAATGCGGACGACAAAACCAAGCCGAATGCCGCGTGCGACAACTGCCACGACACACACAGCTTCAATGTGCCGGTCAAGAATTCTCCGCAATACAACCAATGGCGCTTGAACATCCCGTCGGTCTGCGGTGAAAGCTGCCATACCGACCAATTGGAGTCCTACCTGGGTTCAGTGCATGGCAAGGAGATCAGCAAGAAGCTGCTCGCTCAAGCCGCCGTTTGTTCTGATTGCCACACCGCCCACGACATCAGCGCCACCGCCAGCACCTCTTTCAAACTGACGGTCTCATCCCATTGTGGCAACTGTCATGTGGAAAATCTCGACTCCTACAAGGACACCTTCCACGGTCAAATCAGTACGCTCGGCTACGACTACACGGCCAAGTGCTACAACTGCCACGGCAGCCACGAGATACGGCGGGTCAATGATCCGGAGTCCACGGTTTATCCGACCAACCGGATGAAGACCTGCCGAACCTGCCACAACGCCAAGAAGGGTTTGCCCGATGTGCCAGCCGGCTTTGCGAGCTACCAGCCGCACGGCAATGGCCATGATTTTGCCCGCTACCCGCAAATTTGGGTTGCCTGGCAGATCATGGTGCAGCTGCTGGTGGGTACCTTCGGCTTCTTCTGGCTGCATACCTTGCTGTGGTTCTACCGCGAATACCAGGAGCGCAAGGCACGCGCCGGCCAGCCGCACATCAAGCCGGACTCTGTGCCCGCGCACATGAAGGGCAAACACATTCGGCGTTTTAGCGCGACGTGGCGCATTGCCCATATCACCTTTGCACTCAGTTTGATGACCTTGACTCTGACGGGCATGCCTTTGTTTTACTCGCATGTGTCCTGGGCGCCGGTCCTGATGTCGGCACTCGGTGGTCCGCACACCGCAGGCATCATTCACCGCGTGGCGGCGGTCATTTTTGCCGGTGTGTTCTTCTGGCACCTGATCTACATCACCGTGCGCATTGCACGCGACTGGAAGAACTTCAAGTTCTTCGGCCCCAACTCCATGGTGCCGAACCTGCAGGATGGCAAAGACATGCTCGCCATGTTCAAGTGGTTCTTTGGTCAAGGTCCGCGCCCGGTGTTTGACCGCTGGACCTACTGGGAGAAGTTCGATTACTGGGCACCGTTCTGGGGCGTCACGATCATCGGTGTGAGCGGCCTGATCATGTGGTTGCCGGGCTTCTTCGGCGCCTTCCTGCCGGGCTGGGTATTTAACGTGGCGGCGATCTTCCACGGTGAAGAAGCCTTCCTTGCGGTGGTGTTCCTGTTCACAGTGCACTTCTTCAACAACCACTTCCGTCCTGACAAGTTCCCGCTGGAAGTGGTGATGTTTACCGGTACCTTCTCACTCGAAGAGTTCAAGCACGACCATGGCGTGGAATACAAGCGCCTGCTCGACAGTGGCGAACTTGAGAAGTACCTGGTGGACGCGCCGTCACCGGCCAAGCTGGCGGCCTCCAAGTTGCTGGGCTTTGTCCTGATTACGATTGGCTTGACCTTGTTGACACTGGTCGGTATCGGGTTCTTCTCCAGCCATTGAAGCCGGCGCGCACCGTGCGTGGCCTTGGCCGCGCACTGTGGAGCACCGTGGTGGCTCCGGGTGTTTCAGGGACGGGGTCCCCGCCACCGAGAGTCATAAAAAAACGCCGGGCATCATCAAGATGCCCGGCGTTTTTTTCTAGCTGCGCGAAGCCTCAGGGCATGTCACAGATCCGCCGGGCAAAGGCCTCCACCTGTTGCCAGTCGGTGAACTCAATCACCGCCTTGGGGTCGGTGGGGCCGTTCGTCATGAACATGATCAGGCGGATCATGAAGCGGTCGACAAAACGATAGCGGGGGTAGTCCAGCTTGCCTGCAAACACACCCAGCAATTTGGGTTGCCAGCTGAGGGTGCGCAGGAATTTGATCAGGTAGGGATTGGTGTCAGGCTGGTTTTTCTCCGGCTTGCGCGCCACGATGTTGACCGTGAAAAACGCGTTGCCCTTGCTCTCCAGCAGCGCTTGGTGGCGCTCTATGAATTGCTTGACCGAGGGCTGGTGTTTTCCGTAGCGGATGCTGGCACCGATGACGATCTTGTCAAAACCGGGCAAGTCCAGCGCGTCGGCCTGGGCCAGCGGCACCACTGTCGCGGCGTGCCCCTGTTGCGCCATGACTTGCTGCAAGCGCTCGCAAATGCGCAGCGTATGGCCGTCGGTGGTCGAGTAAGCGACAAGAATTTTGCTCATCCTTTTTCCTCAGTTTGAATGCTCTGGCAAAGCCGTTGGATCGCTTGGTTTACCCATGGACGGCGCCCAAAGTGACTCCTGGAATTATCCGCGCTAAGTGCACCAACGGGCCGACCAGGTCAGTGCTTTAAACGGCATATCTGCGTCCTGCCGGAAACCCGCTGACCGCGAAAAGTCTGCGCGTCTTGTGATGTCGGCGCCTGCTAGCTGGCGGTCTCGACATCAGGTGTTTCCGCAGTCTGGGCGGCAGCTTTCTGCAGCCAGCGTACAAAACCATCGATCACCGGCCGCTCATCGGGCGCCTGCGGCGTCACCAGGTAGTAAGCGCGCTCGCTGGGCAGCACCCGGTCACAGGCGACCACCAGTTCACCGCGCGCCAGTTCGGGTTCAATCAGCAAGCGGGGCACCAGCGCCAGGCCCAAGCCGTGCGCGGCGGCGGCAGCCGTCATGGAAAACAGCTCAAAGCGCGGCCCCGACAAGGCCTTCGGCGCGCTCACGCCCATGGCGTCAAACCAGCGCCGCCAGGCCTCGGTGCGGGTGCTTTGCTGTAGCAAAGGCAAGTCGGCAATGGCCGCGGGGCTCAAGCTGCTCTGCCCGGCCAGAAAATGCGGGCTGCAAACCGGCACCACCTGTTCGGCCAGCAGCTTGAGCGCGCGTGTGCCCGCCCACTGGCTCACCTGCTCCGGCGTGCCGGCATACAGCGCCGCATCAAAGACCGTGTCGGCAAACATGAAGGGGCGGGTGCTGGTTTCAAGGTGGATGGTCAGATCGGGTTGCAGCAGTTTCAGGTCCGCCAGGCGCGGGATCAGCCAGCGCGTGGCAAAGGTCGGCACCGCCGCCAGATGCAGGGTGCCGCCCGGGCCTTGGGCCGACATGGCGTCCAGCGTGTCCTGCTCCAGCGCCTGCAGGCGCGGCGCCACCTGGGCGAAGTAGTCGGCGCCGCGCTCGGTCAGCAGCACGCCGTGGCGGGTGCGGCGAAACAGGGCAATGCCCAGGAATTCTTCCAGCGCCGTGATCTGGCGCGACACCGCGCCTTGTGTCAGTGCCAGCTCTTGCGCGGCGCGCGTGTAGCTTTGCTGGCGGGCGGCCGCTTCAAAGCAGGCCAGGGCCTGGAGCGAGGGTATTTTTCTGCGCATGATGTGCTAAATATACACAATTATGATATCAACGTTAAAAATTAGTGCTATTTATATAATAGCTACATATGCTTTTAACACGAGGGCTATAGCTTGATATATTCAATTGTATGAATAACTTTTTGGCCTGCCTCTATGGATAATATATTACAAATCATCATGCTTTGGTGATTATTCATCGTTTGCCCTCAAGCCGGCTGGGCGCTACCATGCGCCATCTGCCCTTTCATTTTCATCAGGAGACCTCTCATGGCCCACGCAAGCTTCAACTGGCAAGACCCTTTCTTACTGACCAGCCAACTCAGTGACGACGAGCGCATGGTGCGCGAGGCCGCCGGCGCCTACTGCCAGGACAAGCTGCAGCCCCGCGTGCTGGAGGCCTTTCGCAAGGAGCAGACCGATGTCGCCGTCTTCCGGGAAATGGGCGCGCTCGGCCTGCTGGGCCCCACGATTCCCGAGGCCTACGGCGGCCCGGGCCTGAGCTACGTCGCCTACGGCCTGATCGCGCGTGAAGTCGAGCGCGTGGACTCCGGCTACCGCTCCATGATGAGTGTGCAAAGTTCACTCGTGATGCTGCCGATTTTTGACTTTGGCACCGAGGCGCAAAAACAGAAATACCTGCCCAAGCTGGCCACCGGTGAATGGATCGGCTGCTTCGGCCTGACCGAGCCCGACCACGGCTCCGACCCCGGCTCCATGGCCAGCCGCGCGCACAAGGTGGCGGGCGGCTACAAGCTCAGTGGCGCCAAGATGTGGATCTCCAACAGCCCGATTGCTGACGTGTTTGTGGTCTGGGCCAAGGAGGTTTCCGAGAGCGGCAAGGTCGGGCCGATTCGCGGCTTTGTGCTGGACAAAGGCATGGCCGGTTTGAGTGCCCCCACCATCCACGGCAAGGTCGGTTTGCGCGCATCCATCACGGGTGAGATCGTGATGGACGGCGTGTTTTGCCCGGAGGAAAACGCCTTCCCCGAGGTGCGTGGCCTCAAAGGCCCATTCACCTGCCTGGACTCGGCCCGCTACGGCATTGCCTGGGGCACGCTGGGCGCGGCCGAAGACTGCTGGCTGCGCGCACACCGCTACGTGATGGAGCGCAAACAGTTTGGCCGCCCGCTCGCTGCCAACCAGTTGATCCAGAAAAAGCTGGCCGACATGCAAACCGAAATTGCGCTCGGCCTGCAAGGCTGCCTGCGGCTGGGGCGCATGAAGGACGAAGGCACGGCGTCGGTTGAAATCACCTCGATTCTGAAACGCAACTCCTGCGGCAAGGCGCTCGACATTGCCCGCCTGGCGCGCGACATGATGGGCGGCAATGGTATTTCGGATGAGTTTGGCGTGGCGCGTCATCTGGTGAATCTGGAAGTGGTCAACACCTATGAAGGCACGCACGACATTCACGCGCTGATTCTGGGACGGGCCCAGACGGGGATTGCGGCGTTTGCCAACTGAGCGATTGGTTGTTTTGCGGCGGCGTGGGTGACTCTTGTCGTGGCGGAATTCAATTGGCAGAGTGTTGGCTTTGTCCGTTGATCTGCCTGTTCGGATATAGGGTTTTGTTGCTTTTGTATTCCCCCCCTATCCCCCCCGCCCCTTTCCACCCCCGCCGGGGCGGAAAGGGGAGCCAACAGCCACATTTGGCCTCGTCTTTTTAGGTGGGAAATTTGTTTCTTGATGGCGCGCTGACCTCAAAGTGGGGCCATGGCATGAACAGGCCGATCACCGATACAGAGGCTACGCTGGCTTTCAGTTTAGGCGTGGCAGCGAGCGTTCCAATGACTGGATCGGTTTGTCCATAGGTTACCGCCACTTTGAGGCCAACGTGCCACGGAGCGTTCGTTTCCCGCCTTAAGAAACAGGGCCAAATGTGGCTGTTGGCCCCTCTCTTTCGCCCGGCGGGGCGAGAGAGAGGCGGGGGAGAGTGAGTGGGGGAAAAATGGCAAAAAACAAATCCTCACCAGTCAACCGCAGCGCATTCAAACAAGTCAAAAACGAATTGAAAACGAAATTGAAAGCAGACATGAACCAAGCACACCCACAAGCCACCGCGCCAGCGGGCGCCCTGTCCCACCTCAAGGTGCTGGACCTCTCCCGCGTCCTGGCCGGCCCCTGGTGCACCCAGATGCTGGCCGATCTGGGCGCTGACGTGATCAAGGTCGAGCGCCCCGGCGCCGGCGACGACACCCGCCACTGGGGCCCGCCCTTCCTCAAGGACGCAGACGGTAACGACACGACCGAGGCTACTTATTTCACTGCTTGCAACCGCAACAAACGCGCCATCACGCTCGACATGGCCAAGCCGGAAGGGCAGGCGCTGATCCGCCAGCTGGCGCTGCAAAGCGACATCCTGGTGGAGAACTTCAAGGTCGGCGGCCTCAAGCAATACGGCCTTGATTTCGAGAGCCTGCACGCCATCAACCCGGGCCTGATCTACTGCTCGGTCACCGGCTTTGGCCAGGACGGCCCGTACGCCGAGCGCGCCGGCTACGACCTGATGATCCAGGCCATGAGCGGCCTGATGAGCATCACGGGCGAGGCCGATGCGACGCCCGGCGGCGGCCCGATGCGCGTCGGCGTGGCGGTGATCGACATCTTCACCGGCGTCTATGCCACCAGCGCCATTCTGGCGGCGCTCGAAGTGCGCCACCGCACCGGCTGCGGCCAGCACATCGACATGGCCCTGCTCGATGTCGGCATGGCTGTGCTGGGCAACCAGGCGGCAGGCTACCTGAACACCGGCGCTGTGCCGCAGCGCCAAGGCAACACCCATCCGAGTCTGGCGCCGTACCAGACCTTTCCCACCCTGGATGGCGCCATGCTGCTGGCGGTTGGCAACGACGGCCAGTTTGCCCGCTTCTGTCAGGCCGCCGAGCACCCCGAGTGGTCAAGCGACCCCCGTTTTGCCAGCAACACCTTGCGCGTCAAACACCGCGACGCCTTGATCCCGGCGCTGCAGGCGCTCACCCAAACGCGCACCACCGCGCAGTGGATTGCCCTGCTGGAAGACAAAGCCGTGCCTTGCGGCCCCATCAACGACCTCAGCCAGGCTTTTGCCGATGCCCAGGTGCAGGCCCGCGGTTTAGTGGTAAATCAGGCTGTAGCCCCCGTCAATACTGCACAAGAAGCTACTAAACATATAGCAAACATCGTCACAGTGGCAAGCCCGCTGCGCTTGACGGCCACGCCGCCCGTGCTGCGCCGGGCGCCTCCGTCCCTGGGGCAACACACCGAGGAGGTGTTGGCCGAGTTGGGGCTGGATGCGGCGGCGATGGTTGCCTTGCGCGCGGCTGGGGTGGTGTAGCCAGTTGCCAGGAAACATAGCTTCTCCGACTTGGTACGATGCGGCCAAAGGGAAAAGCTATTTATGAACAAGAAGACGGGCAATGATCTATTTATCGTTGATAACAGCGATGATGATTGGAAAGTTCTAAGTTACCTCACCGAGTGGTCTGACATTTCATCCCGCTTCGACATTGCCACCGGCTATTTCGAGATCGGTGCTCTGTTGGCGCTGGACGGTAAGTGGCAAAAGCTGGACCAAATTCGCATTCTCATGGGAGACGAAGTCACCAAGCGCACTCAGCGTGCCTTGGTGGACGGCATATCCCGGGTCAAAGACTTGCTCGACGACAGCATTGAGCGCGAGAAACAAAAAAACGACTTCTTGACTGGCGTACCCGCTATCGTTCAAGCCATCGAAAGCGGCAAGATCAAGTGCCGCGTTTACACCAAGAAAAAATTTCACGCCAAGGCCTACATTACGCACAGCAAACTGGCCGTGGTTGGCTCATCGGCTTTGGTGGGTTCAAGCAACTTCACCTTTCCCGGTTTGACCGGTAATGTCGAGCTCAACGTACAGCTTCGCCGTGAAGTGGAAGAGCTCCAGGAGTGGTACGAGGCCCATTGGAATGAGGCTGAAGACGTGTCCGATGAAGTCCTCAAGGTCATGGAGCGCCAAACCCGCAATTACCTGCCCTTTGAGGTCTATGCCAAATCGCTGCAGGCTTATTTCCGCAACTACGAAGAAACCGCTGGCGACTGGGAGCGCAATCACTCCCGCATGTACCCGGTGCTCGATCAGTACCAGCGCGACGGCTACGGCGCCTTGCTCAAAATCGGTGGCAAATACGGCGGTGCGTTTTTGTGCGACGGCGTCGGTAGTGCAACATTCGTTCTGTAGTTTCCCGAACCAATGAAACTGGACTCCGTGAAAGGTGTTTCTGAATTCGGTTTTGGATATTTTTAAATCAGGCCCCTGCCAGGCCGCCGGAGGCCCCCCCCGGCGATTGATCGGCGAGGCTTGAGTGACACAAAAAGAATGTATTCATCATGGCCCAAAGAACCCAACTTGACGACGTCAACAACCCGCTGCACGAAGCCTATGCCTGCCTGCTTGCCAACGGCCTGGACGGCGCTGGCGAAGCCCTGCGCATCCTGGTCAACGAGGCCTCGCGCA
>NZ_JBAQMD010000056.1:0-18360 GCF_049302455.1 Rhodoferax ferrireducens
TTTATGCCCTGATGTCCTCGGGCTACACCATTTTGTTTGGTGCCAACCCGCAGGAAGCGGCCGACCTGGCGGCGATTTCTTACCGCGTCGCGTCGCTGTCGCTGATCCCGGTCGCCAACGCCATGGACGGTTTTGCCACCAGCCACATGCTGTGTGAAGCGCTGATGCCCGAGTCCGCATTGCTGGCCGAGTATCTGGGCGACCCGGCCGGGCGGATCAAGGCGCCGACGCTGGCGCAGGAGATGCTCTACGGTGCCAAAGGCCGGGTGGCCCAGTTGCAGCAGTATCTGGCGCGCCACCAGGCTGATCTGACGGAAGGCAGTCTGTCAAAGCTGAGCAGTTTTCTTGATGCCAACGCCGCCAAAGTGGAGCAAGACAATGCCGGCAAGTTGGCCGCCCAGACGCTGATCTGGCTACCCGAAGAATTACACGCTCAGTGGCAGCGCCAGTGGGTCAATGCCTTTGAGAAAGGCACGCGCCAATTGGTGCCCGCGCTGGTGGATGTGAATAACCCGGGACTGACAGGCGCGGTGCAAAACCAGGCTGACTTTCAAGCCGGTGCCGTCGATCACCGCACCCATTTCGCCAACGCGGTGCCTGCCTTCGTGCGTCAGGCGATGGACGAATACAGCGCGTTGACCGGGCGCCAGTACGCGCCGGTGCAAACCTTTATGTGTGACGACGCCGACACCGTGATGGTGGGTCTGGGCTCGGTCACGGACGACGTCGAAGCGGTGGTCAGCCACCTGCGCGGCTTGGGGCAGAAGGTGGGCCTGATCGCCGTCAAGCTGCTGCAGCCCTTCCCGGAAGGCCAGTTGGTCGCAGCGCTCCAGGGCAAAAAAGCGGTCACCGTGCTGGAGCGCTCCGATCAGACGGCGCTCACCAGCCTGGTGACGCAGGCGCTGTTCAAGGCGCGTGAAAATGCCGCGCAACTGCGCCACCCCGGCATCCCGCCCTTGCGCGCCAGCCCGCTGCTGACCACGGCGATCTTTGGTCTGGGCGGCCATGACTTGCAACCGCGCCATTTGATTGCAGCCTTTAAGAATATGCAGGATGGCAAGGTCGCGCCCTTGATTTATCTGGGCTCCCAGTTCTTCTCGCAGACGGCAACACCGCGTGTGGCTGAACTGCAGGCGCGCCTGAAGCTGGCTTACCCTGAAACCGAGCTGATGGCGCTTGAAACCGAGGCCAATCCGAAGCTGCTGCCCGATGCCGGCTTTCGGGTGCGCTTTCACTCGGTGGGTGGCTACGGCACGATTGCATCGGGCAAACTGCTGACCGACATCCTGGCCGGCGTGCTGGAGATGCACTCCAAGTCGGCGCCCAAATATGGCTCCGAGAAGAGCGGGGCACCGACCAACTACTACATCACCCTGAGCCCGGAGCCGGTCAAGATCACCAACGCCGAACTGGAGGACGTGGAGGTCGTCATCGCCCCGGATCACAAGGTCTTCAGTCACACCAATCCGTTGCTCGGGCTGGTCGCGGGCGGCACTTTTATCCTGCAGTCCAATGCGAGCGCCGAAGAGGTCTGGCAAGAGCTGCCGGTCCAGGCGCGCAAAACCATCCGTGAGAGACAAATAAATTTCTTCATTGTGGATGCCTTTGCGGTGGCCAAAAAGCATGCGCCAACGCCGGAGCTGGCGACCCGCATGATGGGCATCGCCTTCATCGGCGCTGTGGCCGGGCACGTCAGTCAGGTCTCAAACGGTGCTGCGCCGGAGGTGATCCTGGAGAAAGTCCGCCAGCAAATCGCCAAGAAATTTGGGGGCAAGGGTGGCGCGGTGATGGAAGGCAACATGGCGGTCATCCGCGAGGGCATTGAGGCGACGCAAAAAGTGGATTACGCGCTGGATGTCTTTGCCCGTATCGACGCCAGGCCCGCGCCAATTGCGATTCACGATGTGTCGCTGTCGGCGTCCATGTGCCAGAGCGCAGGCAGTTCAGGCTGCGCGGGCATGTTTGACCGTGGCTACTACGACGACATGGTGCTCGACCCGTTCCGCGCAGGTGCCATTGGTGAAGCCCCGGTGCTGCCCGGCACGGGTCTGTTCATGCCGGCGGGCACCGCAGGCGCCAAGGACAAAGGGCTGTTTCGCCGCAGCGTGCCCGAGTTCAAGGCCGACTTGTGCACCGGTTGCATGGAGTGCGCGCTGGTCTGCCCGGACGGTGCCATCCCCAACAGCGTGCATGACATTCACGAATTGCTGCTCACGGGCATCGGCCAACTCGACATTCCGCCCGTCCAGCGCGAGCTCATGCGCGGCCATGTCTATGCGCTGGCGACCAGCGTGCGGGAGGCTTATCGCCAGAGCAGAGAAGCGCGGCCGTTCCATGAGCTGGTGGCCGAGGCCGCGACCCATCTGGAGACCGAGAACGTGACCGTGCTGCGCAACTTCAGCATGCTGATCGACGTCTTGGCGCTCTATCCGGTCGCGCGCACGCGGCCCTTCTTTGATGCCATGGAAAAGGCCAAACCGGGCAGCGGCGCGCTCTACGGTGTCACGGTCGACCCGTGGAAATGCACCGGTTGTCTGGAATGTGTGGAGGTGTGCGGCCCGGGTGCCTTGGTCACCCGCGAACAGGATGCGGCCTTGCTGCAAACCCTGCAACAGCGCTTTGATTTCATGAGCAAGACGCCCAACACGCCAGCGCGCTTTGTGGTTGATGCGATCCAGCCCGGCGGCGAGATCAAGCGCCTGCTGCTCGACCGCGCCAACTACTACAGCACCACCGGCGGCCACGGCGCCTGCCGTGGCTGTGGCGAGGTGACTGCCACCCGTCTGGTCATGGCCACCAGCCACGCCTTGGCCGACAGGCGTCAGCGCGAGCATATCCATGAGTTGGAGAATCTGATTGGCCGCATGCGAGACAAGCAAGTGACGCTCGTCGACCATAACGCCGAGCGCCATCACCGCCTGGGCGCACTCATCAACACGCTGGAAAAGAGGCTCTACCTGTACGAGAGCGGCCCCACCGGCAACGGCCCTGCCGGCACGGTGGTGGCCAATTCGACCGGCTGCAGCAGTGTCTACGCCTCCACTTTTCCGTTCAACGCTTTCAAGGACCCGTGGGTCAACAGCCTGTTCCAGGACGCACAGCCGCTGGCCAAAGGCATCTTTGAAGGCATTGCGGCGCAGACCGTCGGCGATGTGCGTGCACTGCGCCTGGCGCGGCTGGAACTGGCGGATGCTTATGACGCCCAAGTCCACGACCCCGCCTTGCGCATGTTGTCGTGGGAGCAGTTCAGCGTGGCCGAGCTGGGTCTGATGCCGACCGTGATCACCATCGGCGGCGACGGCGCCACCTACGACATTGGTTTTGGCGCGCTGTCGCGCATTTTGATGAGTGGCACACCGCTTAAAGTCCTGGTGCTCAATACCGGCTCCTATTCCAACACCGGCGGTCAAGCCTCCACGTCGAGCTTTCTGGGGCAGGACTCTGACCTGGCGCGTTTTGGCAGCACGGCGACGGGCAAGCACGAGTCGCGCAAGGAACTCGGCCTGATCGCAGCCTTCCATTCCAATGTGTTTGTGTGCGCCACCAGCACCGCGCTCCAAGGCCACTTTCTGAAAAACACGATGGAGTGCCTGTCCTACACCGACGGGCCCGCCGTGCTCGACGTCTATACCCCGTGCCAGGGTGAGCAGGGCATTGGCGATGGCGCATCGTCAGAGCGCTCGCGCCTGGCGGTCGAGAGCCGCATGAGCCCGGTGTTTGTGCATGACCCGCGTCGGGGCAGCACGCTGCATGACTGGTTCTCGCTCGAAGGCAACCCCGATCCGCTGCAGACCTGGGCCACCACAACGCTGGAATACCAGGACGACGAAGGCCAGCTCAAGCTGATGAGCATGGCGCTGACACCGGCGTACTTTGCCTTGGGTGAAGTGCGCTTCAAGAAGCAGTTTCACAAGCTCGGCGCCGACGACACGCATGCGCTGCCGGTCGAAGCTTATGTTGAGCTGCCCCGGTCTGAGCGTGCGGGCAAGACCGCGTTCATCTGGTCCACCGATGCCAAGCAACGCCTGATCAAAATAGCGGTGGCCGAGGCCATCGTCGCGCTGGTTGAGGAACGGCGCAAATACTGGCATCTGCTGCAGTTCCTGGACGGCCAGCATGTGGCCAAAATGGACGAAAGCCATCGCCTTGGCATGGCCACCCTGCAAGCGCAGTACCTTGATTCGGTGACGCAGCGTGACAGCTCGCTCGACTCTTTTGCGCGTGCCATGTCCGAGCTGGCCGCCGCCAGCAAAGCGCCGGTCGGTGGCGCCCGGGTGATACCGATCATGGCGCAATCGGCAGGCGCTGGCAGCGCCGGGGCCAGCCCCGCCGTTGTCGCTGCGGCCGACGCGCTGGTGCGCTACGACATTGCCGATCAGGTCAAATGCACCGACTGCAAGACCTGCTACCAGGACCTGCCCGAGCTGTTCGAGAAGACCCGCATCGTTGTCAACGGCGAGTCGCGTGATGTAGGCCAGTTGATTGCCGGCGCCATGGAGCGCATCAAAGTCACGCCTGAGTTGCAGAGCCGCATCAAGCGGGTGGCGGCCAATTGCGACGCGGAGATCATTCTGTGAGCACCGAGGGCCTGAACCCCGCCAGCGGCGACGAGCTGGGCCGCTACCTCAGCGCGAGCCGCACGTTGGATGCCACGCGCTCGCAAATCGACGCCCTGGAGCAGACTGAAGCGGTGGAGACCTTCCATCGCCAGTTGGCGCTGTTGCGCCGGCGCCTGCTGAGCGAGCCGCAGGCGTTTCGCGACATCTTTATTGCTGACGGCACCGAAGCCATGGTCTGGGAGTTTCAGCAAGACGAGCTGGGGCCCGATTTCATCCGCACCCTGTGGGCCTTGATGCTGCGTGACGACGACACCAGCAAAGTGCTGATGCGTTTTGTCTGGAACGTGCCGCTCAAACTTAAACGCAAGTTTGTGCGCGCCATCGACACCCATTTGTCGGAGCGCTACCCGATGTTCAAGGGCCTGTCGCAAAACTGGCCGGCGGAGAATTACATTCCACCCTTTATGCGTGACGCTGTGGAGCGGTCCCAGGACTTCGGCCTGGTCAACCAGGGTTATCTGGGTTACATGAGCCAGGGCTACAGCGCGCGCGAGGTGGAGATGTTTGTGTGGCTCGAAGCCCTGCGCGACAAGCAGTGTGAAGACAAGCCGTGCGAGCTGGGTCTGCATGTGGCAGGCCAAGCCGAGCCCAAGGGTGGCTGTCCGGTCAAGATCCATATCCCGGAAATGCTCGAATTGCTCGGCACCGGGCGCTTTCGCGAAGCGATGGAACTGATTGAAAACTGCAACCCCTTGCCCAATGTGACCGGGCGCGTCTGCCCGCAGGAGTTGCAGTGCCAGGGCGTCTGCACACACCAGAAGCGGCCGATCGAGATTGGCCAGATCGAGTGGTATCTGCCGCAGCGCGAAAAGCTGGTCAATGCCGATGGCATTGCGGCGCGCTTTGCCAACATTCCCGACCCTTGGGCCAAGGCCGACAAGCCGCCCGTGGCGGTGGTGGGCTCAGGCCCGGCTGGTCTCATCAACGCCTACCTGCTGGCCTCCGAGGGCTTCCCGGTGACGGTGTTCGAGGCCTTTCATGCTCTGGGTGGCGTGTTGCGCTACGGCATTCCCGAGTTTCGGCTGCCCAACGATCTGATCGACGATGTGGTGGGCAAAATCAAACTGCTCGGCGGCAAGTTTGTCGCCAACTTTGTGGTCGGCAAAACAGCGACGCTCGAAGACCTGAGACAAGCCGGCTTCTGGAAGATATTTGTCGGCACCGGCGCGGGCTTGCCGCGCTTCATGAATGTGCCGGGCGAGCACTTGCTCAATGTCATGTCGGCCAACGAGTTCCTGACGCGCGTGAACCTGATGCAGGGCTTGCACGCGGACTACGAGACTCCTCTGCCCGAGACGCGCGGCAAACGCATCATGGTCATTGGGGGCGGCAACACGGCCATGGATGCCGCGCGCACCGCCCGCCGCCTGGGCGGGCTGGTCACCATCGTTTACCGCCGCACGCAGGCCGAGATGCCGGTGCGGGTCGAGGAGTTGCACCACGCGTTTGAGGAAGGCATTGAGCTCAAGGAATTACGGGCGCCGCGCGAATTCATCGGCGACGACAAGACCCATTTTGTGACCCACAGCCTGCTCGATGTGATCGCGCTGGGCGCGCCCGATGCCTCCGGCCGGCGCAGTCCGGTGAGCACCGGCGAGACCGAATCGATGACGGTGGACCTGGTCATCATGGCGCTGGGCAACACACCCAACCCGATTATCAAAGACTCCGAGCCCAGCCTCAAGACGACAAAGTGGGGCACCATCGATGTGGCGCCGGGTTCGCAGCAGACCTCGCTGCCCGGCGTTTATTCCGGTGGCGATGCTGCGCGTGGCGGCTCCACGGCGATCCGCGCCGCCGGTGACGGCCAGGCTGCGGCGCGCGAGATTGTGGGCGACATCAACCTGACGGCGCACGAGATCATTGCCATGGTCAGGAACGCTGCGCACTACACCGAGATGGGTGCTGCGCCGCAGACGATTCTGCAGAAGATTCATTTGGCCGATGGCATTGTCGAGTTCATCGTGCATTCGCCGCTGGTCGCCAAGGCGGCCCAGGCCGGCCAATTCGTGCGCGTGTTGCCGTGGGAAAAAGGCGAACTCATTCCGCTCACGCTGGCCGACTGGGATGCCAAAGCCGGCACCATTTGCCTGGTGGTGCAAGCCATGGGCGCGAGCAGCATCGCCATCAACCGCATGTTGGTGGGCGATGCCTTTACCGGTATCGCCGGCCCGCTGGGCCTGCCCAGTGAGCTGCACCGCTTTGAGGGCCAGCAGACGGTGGTGTTTACCGCCGGTGGCCTGGGCTTGCCGCCCGTTTACCCCATCATGCGCGCGCACCTGCGCCTGGGCAACCACGTCACGCTGATTGCGGGCTTTCGCAATGCCGACTTGCTGTTCTGGGTCAAGGCGGGCGAACGCGTGAGCCAACTGCAAGCCGAGTTCCCCGATTTGCTTGACGTCATCTACACCAGCAACGACGGCAGCTTTGGCGCGAAGGGTTTTGTCACCACGCCGCTTGAAGCCATGCTCAAAGACGGCATGAGCAGCCAGGGCCGCAAAATCGCCGAAGTCGTGACGATTGGCCCGCCGCTGATGATGCGTGCCGTGAGCGACCTGACCAAACCCTATGGCGTCAAGACGGTTGCCAGCCTGAACTCGATCATGGTCGACGCCACCGGCATGTGTGGCGCCTGCATGGTGCCGGTGACGATTGACGGCAAGATGGTACGCAAGCACGCCTGTGTGGACGGCCCCGAGCTCGACAGCCACATCATCGACTGGGACAAGTTTTTGCCGCGCTTCAACCAGTTCAAGCCGCAGGAGCAGGCGAGCCGGGATGGGCGCGCCAACTTATAAGTCTTTTGGGGCTGTAGCCCCCGTGCATCAAGCGTCAATAGCTATGTTATTGATAGCAAATGTCGGCGCCGTTGCCTGGCCTGCCAGGTTGGTGACCCTTGAATTGATCCGGCGCCGCGGCAGAACTTACTTGCCTTGTGACTGCAGCAAGGGATCGCCAATGAGCGCCGTGATCACCGCGTTGACGTTGTCCCAAGGATCGCGGCCGGGGTGGGTGAGCGGATCGGGCAGCAGCTGACCTTCGCCGGTATGCAAGTGGTTGGGGTAGGTGGAGAGTTGCGGATGCAGGGGTGCTGTGTCGATGCGCAATTCTGTGTCACCCCAACGCCAGGCGATGGCATATTCCTCGGCGCTGGCGATCCGCAGTTCGATGACGACGCCGTTGTCCAGGCGCACCAGCAGCGCATCCTGGCAAAGCTCGGCGGGTTCCGTTATGGCTTGGGCGAATTGAACGTCGATGGCTTCCTTGAGGGCGTTGTGCAGCATCATTGGCCTCCCAGTTCCACCATGACCGCCTGCAACTGCTTACGCACCGCTTGCTGCGTCTTGGAGAGAATACGGGCGCCGAGGTAGTGATCGTAGCCAGGGTGCTCGGCGACGGCGCCGCTGCTGACAAGCGCCAGCAAAGCCTCCTCGCTGTCGGCATCATGTTGTTGCAGCAAGCGCTTGCGGCCCTCGCGCAATTCGAATGCGATGCGGCTCAGCTGCTCGAGCTCCTGTGCCGCTTCAAACGGTAGTTTTTCAAAAAAGTTGCTCACGAAATTCCTCTTACATTTTTTGATCTTTGAGAACCCCGCCGTCGAGGACGACCATGTCGGGGGTGATCTGCTCGAACCGATAAACCTTGCCGCCTTCCTTGGCGGCGAATTTGCCGGCGTCGGCCTCGCTGGCAAATGATGCCAGCGTTGGCCCCATGGAGCCCAGGCGTTTGGAGCCGGCCACGTAGAAGGCGGTCTTGGCATCAATCCAGTGGCCCACCGGATTGTTCCAGTCGGCTTGCGCCATGTCCTGCACGAAGACGGCGCGCACGCGTTGTTGCTGCTCGGGCTTCAGGTAGATCGAGAACATCTCGACCGTGTCACAAAAAAAGTCAGGCTCGCCATGAGCGTATTGCATCTGCGCCTTCGGCCCGGGATAGTCCATCAGCGTCATGCCGTCCAGGCTGCAACTGGTGCCCTGGCTGATCTCGATCGGTTGGAGAGAAGCCGGTTCGTTCTTGCTGCAGCCGCCCAGGACAGCAGCGCCGGTCAATGCCAGGGCGAAGGTGAATGCGATAGTGGTCGCACGCAGCTTGGGGGTGTGAGATGTTTTCATTGGCGAAATTTCCAGTTGGCGACGGCCAGGGGCAGGGTGATCCAGGCGAGCATGACCGCCCCGAGCAGCCCCGGGTTGGCGAGCCGCTCGGGGAAGACCGTGGTCAAACCGTAAAGGGTTCGAACCTCTTCAAGCCCGAAGATATTGAGGATGCGAAAGACGTCAGCCGGGTTGAGGAGCAGCAGATAGGGGAAGGCATCGGTGGCGACCGCACCGCCGCTGACGACCAGCGCGCCCAGCAGGATCAGGTCGTAGACCAGGACGAAGAAAAACCACAGGGCAATGGCGCCGCCGCTGGCCCGGGTGCGGTCCGCCGCGAAGACCGAAACCATGACCGCCAGGCTGAGGAAGGCCATGCCCAGCAGCACTGAACTCAGCATGAAGCCGGCATAGTGATACCAGGCAGAAGGCGGCAGCTTGAAGCCGAGCAGCAGACCGACCAGACCGAAGCCCATCACGGTGGAACAGGCCAGGGCCGCGGACAGACCGAGGAACTTGCCCAGCAGCAGTTCGAGGCGCGTGATCGGCATCGACAGCAGCAGGTCCAGAGAGCCGCGCTCGCGCTCGCCAACGATGGCGTCAAAGCCAAGAATCAAGGCGATCAGCGGGATCAGGTAGATGACCAGGCTGACCAGGCTGGCAATGGTGACTTCGATGCTGCTGAAGCCGACGGCCCCTTGCTGCGCCGAGCCAAAATAGGCGATGACAAGAGCGAAGGCGGTAAAGACGGTGGTCACCGCGAGCACCCAGCGGTTACGGATGCGCTCGCGGAATTCTTTGGCGGCGATGATGCCGATCTGTTTGGGTTCGATTGCGAAAGTCATGATGTTCTCATCCCGAATAGCCTAGAAACACGTCCTCAAGAGACGGCTCGCGGATGTGCAAATCGCTTATCCGGCCATTGAGCGCTGCCAGGGCCTGGAGAACCCGCATTTTGGCTTCGCGCTGGCAATGGACCGTGACCCGCTCGCCGTCTTCGCTGAGCTCGGCACCCTCCAGCGTGTCGACGATCCGCCGCAATTCGATTTCCGCGCCCGGCGCGAGCCGCAGTTCGAACCGCAGGGGCAGCGCCATCTTTTCCCGTAATGACTGGACGGTGCCGATGGCTTGAATCTTGCCGGTCTTCATGATGGCGAGACGGTCGACCCGTTCCTGGATTTCCGACAGAATGTGGGAGGTCAGGATGATGGTCGCCCCCTCGCTCCTCATCTCCTTCAGGATGCGATAGAACTCGCGAATGCCCTCGGGATCGAGGCCCGTGGTCGGCTCATCGAGGAACAGCAGTTTGGGCTTGCCGAGCAGCGCCTGCGCGAAGCCCAGGCGCTGGCGCATGCCCTTCGAGTAGCCCTTGACGCGCCGCTTGGCCGCAGCGGTAAGACCGACCCGCTCCAGCAGCGGGGCACATTCGCCCAGGTCAACCCCTTTCAGGCGGGCGAAGAAGGCGAGGGTCTCCAGGCCGCTGAGATTGTCGTAGAAGACGACGTTCTCGGGCAGGTAGCCGAGGTGGCGGCGCACGCGGCGGAATTCCTCGCCGCGAACCGGCGCGCCGTCGATCCGGATCTCGCCCGAGGTGGCCGGGATCAAGCCCAGCATCATCTTGAACAAGGTGCTCTTGCCGGCACCGTTGTGCCCGATCAGGCCAAACACTTCGCCGGCCTCGACCGCAAGGTCCACGCCGTCCACCGCCTGGATCAAGCCGTAATGCTTGGTGATCTGGTGGACTTCAATTACTTTGTTTGCCAATCCATTGACTCCAGTTGCTGTGGGTGGGTTGCATGTGCGGCTTGCCGTCCACGATGCTGGGTGAGCGCAGCAGGGGAAACTGTTGCGCGATCAGCCGCAGGGTTTGAATGGCCGGGCTGTTAAGCAGGAGTTTGACCACCGGCAGGCGCCAAACCAGACGGTCCACCACGTCGTTGGCTTCGTAGGGCACGTCGCCGATGCCGTTGCCATCGCGGTCCCAGCCGACGTAATTGCTCCAGTAGTTGCCGGTCTTGACACCCCAGGGGACGTCCTTCGCTGCGACGTAACGCACCTGCTCCCGGTTGCGCAGAAAATCGTTGCCTTCGACCTCGTTGTGAATCGAGCCGGCCCACACATGCGCGCCGACATCGTTGTCAATGATCAGATTATTGCGGAGCGCATTGTATTCAGCGTCATAGATAAAAAAACCGCGCCGGTTGCCCGCTACCACGTTGCCTTCTATGACCGAATCCTGGATCGTGCGCAGCATGATGCCGACGTCTGAATTGCCCCAGGTCCGATTGTTGCGCACGATCAGGTTGCGCGTCATCATGAGCGCCAGACCGTTTCGGTTGTGATAAGACTCGTTGTCCTCCCAGGTGTTGAAGTGGGAGTTCATGTAGTGGGTTCCGTAGCGTACGTCGTGAATCTTGTTGCCACGAAAAATCGCGTGATAGGAAACATCGACATAGATACCATCGCGAGCAAAACTGATCTCGTTGCCGATGATCTGGGCACCGGTGGTGTTGTAAAGCTGAATACCATTGCCTCGCTGGGCCGACGCGTAATCACGCTTGCCGGTGATCCGGTTGCCGATGACCTGGACGTCCTTGGCCCCTTCGATCCAAAGTCCAAACAGACTGTAGGCGATGTCGCAATGCTTGATGGCTGCACGGTCCGAACCGGGCTGGATGTAGATGCCCGCATTTTGGTCGCCCAGGCGGTCACCGCTGTCCGTGACGATCAGACCCTCGACGCTGACGTCGGGCGAGACGATGCGAATCGTGTCGCCCGCGAGGCCGCCGCTGATGGTCGGCCGGTTAATGCCGACAAGCTTCAGGGGCTTGTCGATGCGCAGGTTGTCCTGGTAGCGACCGCGCTCAATCGCCACCGTATCACCGGGTTTGGCGCGCGCCACTGCCGCCGAGATGGAATCGCCAGGATGAACCCGGATCTCTGCGGCCGCTGCGACGCCCGCGACCAGCAGCGAAGCGAACAGCAGCGCCGTGGCGCGCACGGCCAGGGCCAGCCTTGCAGACCAGTGCTTCAGTGCAGACACTTCAGTCCCACGTGGCCATCCAGCGTGTGCGGCACCCCAGGACTCTGCGCCAAGCGCTGTGCCGCCGTCACTCAGGCTTCCACCAGCATGCGCGAACGCATCTCAAGGTGCAGTGCATGGCAGAAGTTGGTGCAGTAGCACCAATAGACACCGGGCTTGTCGGCCTTGAAGGTGACTGATTTGGTCTCCTGCGGGTTGACAATAAAGTTGATGTTGTAGTTCGGGATGGCAAAGCCATGGGTCAGATCCTCTACCTTGTCCAGGTTGGTGAGGATGATGGTGACCTCATCGCCTTTTTTGACCGTCCACTCGCGCAGTCCGAAGGTTGGCGCCTGCGATGTCAGGTAGATCGTCACCTTCTTGCCTTTGCGCTCGACACGACATTCCTTGGCATCCTTGACCGCGTTGGGGAACTCGTTGATGTCATAGACCTGCCGGGTCCTGATCAGCTCGCGTGGAATGATGATGGAGTCATGCGGCTCGGAGTACACCGAGTGGTCGGCCACGAGCTTCATCTTGTCGCCGCTGATGTCAATCAGTTGCGCGGTTTCCGGGTGCAGCGGTCCAACCGGCAGGAAGCGGTCCTTGGAGAACTTGTTGTCCGACAGGAAGAATTTGCCGTCGGCATTCTTGGTCTCGCCCATGGACGTGAAACCGTGGCCTGGCTGGTATTGGACGTCGATGCGGTCCACCACCGGCTTTGCCGCTTTATCACCCTTGAAGGATTTGATGGCGGCCTCGAGGTTCCATTTCACGATCTGGCTGTCGAGGAAGAGCGTCGTATAGGCGTTGCCCTTGTTGTCGAAACCGGTGTGCAGTGGGCCCAGGCCAATTTCAGGTTCGGCAACCACGGTGTCGCGGGGCTCCTTGAGTTCACCGTCGAACCATTTCAGTACCAAAGCATGCTCAATCAGGGTGGCCGTCGGCGAGAGCTTGCCGGAGCAGGCGTAGTACTTGCCGTCCGGGCTGGCGTTGACGCCGTGCGGGTTCTTCGGTGTCGGCACGTAGCAGGTCAGTGCGGTCTTCGGGTCTGCGTTGGCGGATTTGGTGCCGTCCACCACCGGGACCTTGGATTTGCCGATGAAAAATGTCTTCCCGGCCTTGACGGCTGCCTCGATGCGGGCAATGTTGAAGAAGATGCAGGAGTCGCGCTCGATCGACATCATGTCCTCATAGTGGGCGCCGTTCTCCATGTTGTATTGATTGGAGCATGCCAGTTTGCCGTCGTAGGAGGTCGCCACCAAATCCATGTTGCCGTCTACCTTGACCTGCCAGCGCGGCTCCAGCGTTTCCGCATCGATACACGTGAACAGGCAGAAATACTTGCTCGGGTCGTTGAGGTCGCGGCCGTCGTTCGGCTGGGGAATGTGGAATTCGTTGCCGCAAAAAACGCGGGTTGTGTAGTTGATCTTTTCGTCAACCGGATCGCGCTTGTCCGGGAAAATCCCATGGAAACCCTGGACGTTGGGCAATTCGGTGATCTTGTCGCACTCCATGGTATCGAGCCGCACGCGCGCGATGCGACCATGGATTTTGTCATTGACGAAAAGGTGTTTGCCGTTGTAGGTTCCGTCGGTGTAGGACGGATGCACATGATGGGTGTCACCCGTGAAGTATTTCAGGCTGCCGTCCGCGTTGGTGCCCATGATCTTCTTCGATTCGTTGGTGATACCCCAGCCGACGAGACAGTCAATGTTGAACACCGGAATGCGCTTGAACAAGCGGCCGGAGGGCAAGCCATAGATACGAACCTCGCCCGAGTGACCGCCGGAAGAAAACGAGTAATAAGTATCGAGTTGGCCGGGATGCACCTCGTAGGCTGAGTAATCGACAGCACCACTCTTGGCCGGCTCTGAGGTCGCCACAGCGGGACTGCCGGTGGCAGCCGGACCGGCCGTCTTGTTGCAGCCGACCAGGCCGGCCGACAAGCCAGCCCCGGCAAGGCCGGCAATTGCGGTTTTGTTGAGGAAATTGCGACGACCCAGATCCCTGGGGATCGCGATTTTATTGTTGGGAGTGTTCATGGAGAATTTTCCTTTCTTGGGTTGTAAGACAGTTCAAATTTTTTGATATGAGTTCATACCAGTAGCAGCCCCACTGCTTTGAGGCCCAGAAACAACGCGGCACCAATGAGCAAGTTTTTGAAACCCACGTAACTCAGCATGTCCATGACACTGGCATAACGGTAGTGGCCCTGCCACCAGGGGCCGTCCTTCACATAGCGGCGCCCCGACAGTCGAATCAGAACCTCGTAAACGCTCCAGCCGATCCACCAGCCAATGATGGCGCTGGCCGACAGGCGCCCCGTTGCTGCCAGCACCCAGGCCACGGTGGCGGCCAGCGCCAGCGAGAAGCCGGCGATCTGTAGCGCTCGTTGCGACGTCCATCCCTCGGCGCTCCAGGGCCACAGGTGGTCTACCAATTCAAGCCAGAGTGCCCGCCCAAACCGGGCCTGTGTTTTGTGCGGCCGCGGCACCGGGTCGGTCGGCATGCGCGGGTCGGGGCCTTGGCTGACCTTGGCATCCATCGGAGTGGCGTGGATCGGAATGAAATAGCCGTCGCGCCCAATGGGCGTGATCTCCAGTCCGTCCCGTTCGCGTCGCTTGCGTTCCTTGGCCAGTGGTGGGCAACCCTTCACATCGGTGTACAGCACCAGGCAATCCAGGCAGTGCAGACATTCGCGGTGGTCAATGCGGCCATCGGCGTCGATCGCCAGCGAGCCGCAACCGACGGCGCAGGCTTTGCAGCTGTTGCAGTCCTGCTTGCGCGGCAGGCCGAACCAGCGGAAGGTGCTGGGCATGGCCAGCGCGGCGCCGAGCGGGCAGATGTATTTGCAGTAGGGCCGCTCGATGAAGATCGACAGGCCCAGAATCGCAGCAACAAAGAGGCCATAAGGCCAGGCACGGTTGTTGATGCCCACCAGGAAAGTGGTCTTGAAGGGCTCTACCTCGGACAGCATTTCGGCCAGACCCAGGGAAAACAAAGACACCGTCAGCAGGCCGAAGAACACTGCGTACTTCACCCACTTGAGCCGGTCATGCCAGACGCGTGGCAAGTGACCCTGAAAGCGCTTCAAGCCGATCAGGCCACCGAGCTTGTACAGGGCCTCGGACAGGGAGCCAAACGGACACATCCAGCCGCAGAACAGGCCACGCCCGTACAGAAACACGGTGAGGATGATAAAAATCCAGAACAGGAAAATGAAGGGGTCCGAGAGAAAAAGAGACCAGGTCCAATGAAACAGCAGGGTGTGCAGCCAGGTCAGCACCTGGGTGATGGAAGGCTGCGCCATGACACCAAAGCCGACAAAACCGATGCTCAGGGCCCAGGCGCTGTATTTAAAGGCATTCACCGGCCACTTGTTTTTGTGGGTTGAAAGGCGGGTGAGCTTTTCACGAAAGGCATAGACCACGGTGACCATGATCAGCAAGGCGGCGAACAGGGCAATCCCCACGGCGCGCGATTTCCACACCTGCACCCAGGGCGCTGCGGTTTCTTCCATCACCGGTCGGCCGCCTTGCAACAGGTCGGCGGCCAGCCAGTATTTGGCATCGAAGGTGGCAAAGCTGCGCTTGCCGGTGGCGCGGTCCACGCGGTTGCCCATGAACGACAGCTTCCAGGGATAGGCCGCGGAGAAGGTCTTGGCGCGGATGATGAAGATGGCCGACTCAGTAACGGCCGGTGCCCCGGCTGCGGCAAGGCCATAGAGGTTGAGGTAGTCGGTGTCGCGAAAGGTGAAGGAATCCGCCCCCTGTTTGACTTGCACGCGGTCGTAGATGCCACCGCGCACAAAGCCCGAGCCCTTGAATGATTCGGTGCCCGCCGTGCGGATGATGAAGATGGCGTGCTCGCCTTCCTTGAGCTGCAAGTGCAGGTTGTTCCAGACGTTCTCCCCAAGCAGGCTGGCGCCTATGTCAGGATGGTTGAGGTCGCCAAACCACAGCTCAATAAAGGGCTCGCTGCCGCGCTCCATGCCCAGGTCTTGGGGCAACACCCGCAGACGCTGCACGCTGCCCTGCTTGACCAGTTGCGCCCAACTCAGGTGCTGGCCGCTCGCTGCGAAGCGGGCCGGCTCGCGCACCGTCGGCGCGAGGATGCCGACCTGGCGCGCAACCGCAGTGCCCGCCGTCATCATGACCTGGTTTTGCGTGATCACGGTGACGGTGGCGCCCGAGATCGCATCGACACCCAGCACGCCTTCATCAGGCCGGGACTGGCCGACCTCAATCTTGTCGGCGACCGACTTGCCGACGTATTGCTGGTTGAAGTTCAGCAGCGCCGATTCGGGGATGCCCAGCAGCAGGATGGGCTCGGAATGCTTGAGCACCTTCACGCCCACGAAGCGGCCCTTCAGGTCCATGCCGATCAGCGTGACGACCGGCTTGCCCGAGTAGGCCGGCATGTCGGTGATGTCGGTGGACAGCACCACATAGCCCAGCAGTTCCTTCTTGCCGTTGGTCGGTCCACCAGGGGACTGCAACTCATCTTTCTTCGTGCTCTTCGTGTCCTTGTTGTCGTCCTTGTGCTCGCCATAGGCCTCAACATAAGGCGGCTGGCCCATGCGTTCAGAAAAGCTGCTGGCACCAGGAAACACGTCTGAACAAGGCACGAGTGCGCATAAATTTTTGGCGCTGCTCAGTTCAGGCGGCAGCTCCGCGTTGTAGGAGCCGGTGGCCGCGCGCGCACCGCCTGCGCCCATGGCAAACACCATCAACAACGCGGTCAGGTAGAAATTCACCCTAGCCGCCAGACGTTGGTTTTGCGAGTACATAACTGAACCCTGCGTGACGAGCGCGCTCTGTCTGCAACGTCGCACGCAAGCCGGTCTGGGTGGGGATGCAAGGTCGCGTCAGTTGGGTCAATAGGCATCAACATGGTGAAAAAGAATTAATGCACGTATAATACATCTTTAACGTGTGCCGACTTATTTTTGGGCATAAAAAATCCAGACATGCCGTCACAGGTCCACTCAACTGATTTTCAGGAAATCAACAATGAACAAACCCACACTGCTGCTGGCGACGCTGAGCTTGGCCCTTTTGGCCGCCTGCGGACAAAAAGAGACCCCCGCACCTGCCGCAGCGCCGGCACCTGTGGCTGCGCCTGCAGCCGCACCCGTGGCCGAAAACACCGTGGGCAAGTCGGTCTTTGGCAAGGTCTGTGCCATGTGCCACGCCGTGGGCGCGGCTGGTGCGCCCAAGCCGGGCGACAAAGCCGACTGGGGCCCGCGTATCGCCCAAGGTAATGACGTTCTTTATAAGCACGCGCTTGAGGGCTTCACCGGCGCCAAGGGCCAGATGCCCGCGCGCGGTGCCAATGCGACGCTGACCGATGACGAAGTCAAGGCCGCCGTCAATTACATGGCGGATCAGTCGCGCTGACCCGTTTGAAGGCGTGATCATGACTTCTCCTACGTCTGATCGCATTCAACACGGGCGGCGTCGGTTTGCACTGGCCTTGCCACTGTTGGCGTGTGGCCTGGTGGTGCCGACGGTGCAGGCCAAGGCTGATGTTCATCAGTCCTCGCAAATTCTGATGGGCACGCGGGTCGACCTGACGCTGCAGGGCAATGACAGTGCAGCCCTGGGCGCTGCCGCAACTGCGGCGTTCACCGAGATGAACCGGTTGGCCGACATGATGAGCCGCTACCGTGCGACGAGCGCACTGAACGCCATCAACCTGATGGCGGGTCTGCAACCGGTGCCGGTACAGCCGGAGTTGCTGCGCGTGCTGTTGATGGCGCGTCAGGCGGGACAGGCCAGTGGCGGGGCTTTTGATGCCACGGTCGGGTCTTTGCGGGACTGGGATTTCAGTCCCGAGCATCCGTCCATCCCGTCAAAGCAGCAGATCGCAGCGCAATTGCGGCTTGTCGATCAAAAGGCAGGCCTGGTAATCAATGAGCCTGCGGGCACGGTCTATCTGACCCAAAGAGGCATGCAGCTGGATTTGGGCGGCATTGCCAAACTGCCCATTCTTCAGGCTGGCCTGCGGCAACTTCAAAGCCGTGGCGTCCCCAACGCGATGATCAACGGCGGTGGTGACGTGCTGGTGACGGGCCGGTTGAATGGCCGCCCCTGGCGCGTGGGCCTGCGCGACCCGCGTCAACCCAGCCAATTATTGGGTGTGGTGTCCTTGACCCAGGGGTTTGTCGCGGCCTCTGGCGATTACGAACGTTTTATGATGCACGACGGCAAGCGCTTGCATCACATCCTTGATCCCAAAACCGGCTACCCCAGTACCGGTCCCCATGGAGTTACCTTGATCAGCGAGCAACTCGAACTCGTCAACGGTCTGGGCGCGGCCCTGATGGTGGCGGGTGCCGATGCCGGGCGAACCCGGGTCGGCCGCACACCCGGAATCGATGCCTTGATCGTCGATGCCGACAGCAGCCTCTGGCTGTCGCCCGGCATGGCGCAGCGGCTCAAGCGCAGCTGACACCGCCTTGCGCGTAGCGATGCGGGCGGCGTGCCGCCTCGACGACGTTTCCTGCCAGCGTTGTTTTCACCACGTATCATTGCCAGCATTCACAAATTTCTTGAGAGTGAGCTGTCATGGATTTAGTCACTAACAAGCTATGTCTTTGCATTTTGTGAGAAGAATTCAATGC
>NZ_JBAQMD010000057.1:0-52608 GCF_049302455.1 Rhodoferax ferrireducens
AGTTTTTTCCTTTCGTTTGCTTGGCGGCTCACGATTGGAAGTTTCTGCGATGGACATCCATACCAATGCAAATGTCAAACTTCTACTGTCACCCCGGCACAGCCGGGGGATTACCTATTGGATTTACCGGGTGCTGCACGAGCAGTTCACGCTGTCGCCCGACTTGAGCGGCGATGTTGACGATCAGCTGCGTGCGGTGGTCATGCGGGCTCTGGCGCGTGATCCTATGCAACGTTATTCCAGCGCGCAGGTGTTTCGTGACGAGTTGGCCAACTGGTCGGGCGTGGCGGCCGCCAAAGCCGGACAAAACGCCGGGGCGGGCGCTGCCAGCAACAACAGCACGCTAGCGTTTTTGTTGCGGCGCATGCGCCACAAGAGCGATTTTCCGGCGCTGTCGGATGCGGTGCTGCGCATCCAGAACATGGCAAGTTCAGAAAAAGAGAGCATCAACAGTGTCACCAATGAAATCCTGAAGGACGTGGCCCTGACCAACAAACTGCTGCGTCTGGTCAACAGCGCGCATTACGCCCGCGGCAGCAGCATCGGCACGGTGTCACGGGCGGTCAGCCTGGTGGGTTTTAACGGCATTCGCAACATGGCGCTTAGCCTGGTGCTGTTGGAACACATGCAGGACAAAGCCCATGCCCATGTGCTGAGAGAAGAATTTTTGCGTTCCCTGATGGCCGGCTCGATCGCCAGTGAGCTTTGCCCGGGGATGCGGGGCACGGAGGAAGCCTTTCTTGGCGCCATGTTTCATAACTTGGGGCGCTTGCTGGCAGCGTTCTATTTTCCGGAAGAAGCGCGCACCATACGCGGCCTTACCGAAACCAGCCACCAGCCGGTAAGCGAGACGACCGCGTCCGTCAGCGTGCTGGGCTTGAGTTTTGAGGCGCTGGGTGTCGGGGTCGCCAAAGCCTGGGGTTTGCCCGAGGACCTGCAGCGCTGCATGCACAAGCCCAGCGGCGAGCCACCCACGCGCACGCTGGTGGACGGGGTGGAACGTCAGCGCTGGCTGGCCCTGGCCGCCAATGACATGGCCGACGTGATGCTGCACGCCGATCCTCAGGCGGTCGACGGGCAACTGGCGCAGCTCGGCAAGCGCTATGCCAGAGCCCTGGGTGTGAGCAACAGCGAGGTGCAGGTGGCAACAATCGTGGCACGCAAAAAATTGATCGAGATGGCCAGCGTCATGGACATCAAGGTGCTGCCCGGCTCGGCTGCCGCCAAACTGCTGAAGGCGCCCGCAGAGCCTGACGGCCCGTACCCGAATTCAGGCGACCAAGCGTCTGATTCGCTGTATCCGATGGCCTTGCAAGCCACCCAGGCGGTCCTTGCGCAAGCGAACGAAGTTGAGGCGCGCGATACCCAACAGGTGGCGCAGATTCTGGCGGCGGGCATTCAAGACATCACCAACACGCTGGTGGAGGACTTCCAACTGAGTGATGTCTTGCGCATGATCCTGGAAACCATGTTCCGGGCCATGGGCTTTCAGCGCATCATCTTTTGCATGCGTGATCCAAAAACCGAGACACTGTCCGGTCGCTTTGGTTTGGGACAGGGTGTCGAGCACCTGGTTAAACAATTTAACGTGTCGCTCAAAACCACGCCGCCCGATTTGTTTGCGCTGGTGTGCAGCAAGGGTATTGACACCATGATCCGGGACGCAAGCGAAGCGACCATCACCTCTCGTCTGCCGGCCTGGTATCGTGAACTGTTCAACGCGCCGACCTTCTTGCTGTTGCCGGTGAACATCAAGGGCCGACCCTTTGGCCTGATTTACGCCGACAAGGCAGACAAGGGCGGGCTGGTGCTCGATGAAAAAGAGCTGGCCTTGCTCAGAACACTGCGCAATCAGGCCATCATGGCGTTTCGCCAGTCGACCTGAAATTCGAGCATTTTTGACCGCTAACGCTCTGCCCTCACACGCCAGACCACATTGCCCACATCATCGGCCACCAGCAGTGCGCCCTGCCTGTCAAGCGCCACACCCACGGGGCGGCCGAAGGCAGTGCCTTGCTCACTGAGGAAGCCCGTTAGCACGTCAATCGGTGCACCGACGGGCTGGCCGCTTTGAAAGGGTACAAATATCACCTTGTAGCCGCTGTGGGGCCGACGGTTCCATGAGCCGTGCTGGCCAATGAACATGCCATTGGAAAAGGCTGGCGGCAGCGTGGTACCGACCGAGGACGCCAGGCCGAGCGAGGCGGTGTGAGGCCCCAAGGCGTAGTCAGGTGCAATCGCCGTGGCGACCAGATCGGGCCGCTGTGGTGTCACCCGCTCATCGAGGTGTTGGCCGAAGTAGCTGTAAGGCCAACCGTAGAAGGCACCGTCGCGCACCGAGGTCATGTAGTCGGGAACCAGGTCGCTGCCAAGCTCGTCGCGCTCGTTCACCACCGTCCATAACGCGCCGCTGTGAGGCTCCCATGCCAGTCCATTCGGGTTGCGCAGGCCGGATGCAAAAATCCGGTGCGTACCACTCTTGATGTCCACCTCCCAGATGGCGGCGCGCCCCGTCTCTACCGCCATGCCTCGTTCAGCCACGTTGCTGTTCGAGCCCACGGTGACATAGAGCTTGCTGCCGTCCGGGCTGGCGATGAGGTTCTTGGTCCAGTGGTGGTTGATCGGACCCGCAGGCAAGTCGATCAGCTTGTCGCCAGGCACGCTGATGCGTGTGTCGCCGGTTGTGTATGCAAAGCGCAGCACAGCGTCGGAGGTGGCCACGTAAAGCACGTTGCCCACCAGCGCCATGCCAAAAGGCGAGTTCAGCCCCTCCAGCAGCGCCGAGCGCTGGTCCGCTAGCCCGTCGCCATCGGTATCGCGCAGCAAGGTGATGCGGTTGGCGCTGAGCACAGCAGCCCCGGCCCGCTTCATCACCAAGCCGGTCAGCCAGCCCTTGATGCCCTTGGCGTCTTCGGGCTTGGGCGGCGCATTGGTCTCAGCCACCAGCACATCCCCGTTAGTCACTAACAAGCTATGTCTTTGCATTTTGTGAGAAGAATTCAATGCAAACCGGCCATGGCTGGAATGATGTTGAAGCGGGTGAGAGAGCAAGCGGCGGCGATGGCGGCGCGACCCAAACAGGTGAGGTAATAGCGATAGGTATGAGCCACTTTTTTGATCAGGCCAAGCGTTCTCAGACGAGCCAACTGGCGCGACAGTGCCGAGGCCGACAGCGGCACGAGTGCCACCAAGTCGGCGCGGCGCCAGCCGTGGATGTTGAACTCGCCATGCTGCAAGGTCTGCAAGAGCCTTTGCTCGGCAGGGTTGAAGAAGTTCAGTCCCTTGACGCGGTGCTGCGTGTTGGCCTGCACCCGGGACTGGCTCAGCCTTGCCAAGTCCCGCTGACCCGAGCTCGGGTCATCCAGGCTGCCCAGAAAGGCCAGGTAGCGCTGGTTGCAGCCGAGCAAGATATCGCGCAAGTCAATCAGGCTGTAGATCGATTTTTTCAGGCCAGCGAGCTCGCGCGTGCTGTGCCCGTCGCGGTGTTCCACCCTGCGGTGGTGCTTGAAGAAAGAGACGTCATTGACGGTGGTTTCAATGCGCAGCACACGGCTGAATTTGTCGTAGACCTTCACGCTGGCCGAACCCATGCAGTGCTTGATGCAGCGCCCCTCGATGCGGGTGGACAGGCGAGAGCCAATTTCTTGCGCCAGCGCGGGCGTGATCTTCTTGCCCAGAAACCCCGCTACCCGTGGCGCATCGGCCGCCAGCACCGACTGGCGGCTCAAACTATCGTACAAAGGCGTCAGAATCTCCGAGCTTTTGAACATCAGGTCGGTGGAATATTCGATTTGCCGAATGCTCCAGTGGTAGCTTTGCCCAAATACATCGAGTACCGGGCACAGCCATTGGGCATAGACGTCCAGGCGTTGGTGCAGCATGTCCGGGCTCAAGGCGTCGGCCAGCGCTTGGGCGCGAGGCAGATTGTCAATGCGCAAAAAGGCGTTGTCGGCCGGCACAAAGTCAATGCCTTCGCGCTTGAGCGATTGGGCCAGCACGCTGTGGCCATTGCAGTAAAACTGCAGGCCAAAGGGCGCCCAGGTGGGAACACGCAGGTAGCACAGGCCCAGCGCCTCGTCGATGAAGTAAAAGTAGTAGTGCAGGCACTTGCCTGTGTCACCTCGCAAGTAAGTCTTGCCGCTGACTTTGTCGTGCCAGGGCCGGTAGCTCGGGCAGGCCTCCATGGCCGATATTACGTGCACCAAGCCAGGGGCATCGCCCCGTGTGGCCAGCACGCGCTGCACCAGTTCTTCCTTGCGGATGCGGCTCTTGCTGACATGCGCCACCTCAAGCCCGGCAGCCGCGCAGACCTCTTGAGTTCGAACCCGGATGCGCTCGCGCAAAGGTTCCGCGAACTGCGCGTAGTCAAAAATACGAACACCTTTGCTGTACAAAAAACTGCTCATCCCCGCCGCGTAGCACGCCCCAGGCAGGGTGCCGGTGATCACGATGCGGTCGTAGCACGACAGCACACCGTGCATGTTGACCGCGTAACGATTGAGCAGTTGTGTTTCCATGATCGTGCCCCGTTAGCTATGAAGTGGCATGGTATTACTTGTTTGGTTCCGGCTCGTCCGGCTTAGGTGTGTAGTGTGGACCGCCTGGCCATCAAAAATGGCAGGGGCAAGGCTTGACAGGTCTTTCTTGTGCAAAATCGACGGATGTCTCTGCCCACTGTCCCGCAATTACCTAGGCCACTGACCGGCCCGCAAAAAGCCCTGCGCAAGCTCGGCTTGGAGCGCGCTATTGATCTGGCGTTGCACCTGCCGCTGCGCTACGAGGATGAGACTCGCATCGTGCGTTTGAGCGAGGTGCGTGAGGGCGAGGTGGCGCAGGTCGAAGGTGTGGTGACCCATTGCGAGGTCAAGCTTTCCGGACACCGCCAATTGCTGGTGACGCTCGATGACGGCACTGGCACCTGCTTGCTGCGTTTCTTCACCTTTTATCCCTCAATCCAAAAGGCGTTGGCGGTGGGCAACCGCATCCGGGTGCGTGGCGAGGTCAAGGGTGGCTTTGGCGGCCTGACGATGATGCATCCGGCGTTTAAATCGGCTGGAGGCGAGTTGGCAGTGGCGCTAACGCCGATCTACCCCACGGTAGCCGGTTTGCCACAGGCGTACCTGCGTCGGGCGGTGCAGGGCGGGGTGGCGCGGGCGGAGCTGTCCGACACCGTGCCCTTGGAGAATTTATGTGAAATCGGCCTGCAGCCGGCGTGGAATATGCGTAATGCGCTATTATTTTTGCATAATCCGACGCCTGAAGTGGCGCTCGCCACGCTGCAAGACCACAGCCACCCGGCCTGGCAACGGCTCAAAGCCGAGGAGCTGCTGGCGCAGCAGTTGTCGCAATTGCAGGCCAAGCGCGAACGGGCGCGGCTGCGCGCGCCGGTGCTGCACTCGGAGGCGCTGGATGACGTTGTGGACGACGCTCATGCGGCGAGCCGCCGAGATGCCAGGCTGAAGCCTGGCCTACCTGGGTCGCTGCGCAATCGCCTGCTGGCAACCTTGCCGTTTCAACTCACGGCCGCCCAGCACCGCGTCAGTGCAGAAATCGCGCACGACCTGGCGCGGCCGGTGCCGATGCATCGGCTATTACAAGGCGATGTCGGTTCTGGCAAGACGGTGGTGGCCGCGCTGGCGGCGGCAATTTGCATCGACGCTGGTTGGCAATGCGCGCTGATGGCACCGACCGAAATTCTGGCCACCCAGCACTTTGCCAAGCTGGTGAGTTGGCTGGAACCGTTGGGCATCAGAGTCGCCTGGCTCACCGGCAGCCAGAAAGCCAAAGAACGGCGCGAGATGCTGGCGCTGATTGCCAGCGGCGAAGCGGGTCTGGTGATTGGCACCCATGCTGTTATTCAGGACAAAGTGCAGTTCAAAAACCTGGCACTGGCCATCATCGACGAGCAGCACCGATTTGGTGTGGCACAGCGGCTGGCCTTGCGCAGCAAGTTGTCGACGCAAACCGATCACCCTCAGCTGGTCGAAGGGCTGGCTGCGGCCTCAAGCCTTCGTCAAGCGCAGGACCGGTCGAGCTCCGCCCGAACGACCGGTTTGGAACCCCATCTGCTGATGATGACCGCCACCCCGATTCCGCGTACGCTGGCGATGAGCTACTACGCCGATCTTGATGTCTCCACCATTGACGAGCTGCCGCCCGGACGCACCCCCATCATCACCAAGGTGGTGAACGACGCGCGGCGTGAGGAGGTGATTGCGCGCATCCGCGCCCAGCTCGATGCCGGACGGCAGGTCTACTGGGTCTGTCCGCTGATTGAAGAGAGTGAAGCGCTGGACCTGAGCAACGCCACCGAGACCCACGCCCAGTTGAGCGCCGCCTTGCCCGGCGCCATGGTTGGCCTGCTGCACTCGCGCATGCCGGTGGCGGAGAAAAAAGCAGTGATGAGTCTTTTTACCAGCGGCCAGATGGGGCTGCTGGTCAGCACCACGGTGATCGAGGTCGGTGTCGATGTGCCCAATGCCAGTCTGATGGTGATCGAGCATGCTGAGCGCTTTGGCCTTTCGCAACTGCACCAGTTGCGTGGCCGGGTCGGGCGCGGGGCGGCGGCATCGGCCTGCGTGCTGTTGTACTCCACCGGTGACGCACTGCGTCTGAGCGAGGCGGCGCGGGCCCGTCTCAAAGCCATGGCCGAGACCCACGATGGCTTCGAGATTGCACGGCGCGACCTGGAGATTCGCGGCCCCGGCGAGTTTCTGGGGGCACGCCAATCCGGTGCTGCCATGCTGCGTTTTGCCGATCTGGCAACCGACACCGCGCTGCTGCAGTGGGCGCGCCAACTGGCGCCCGTCATGCTCGATCAACATCCGGCGCTGGCAGAGAAACACCTGCTGCGCTGGCTTGGAGGCAAGGCGGAGTTTTTGAAGGCGTAACCGCCCCGGTGGCGGCCGGTGTGCCCCGGCTGGCGGGATGCAAGTGACACTGGCAGATCCCAGCTTTCTTGAACCTGTTCAGCTTGTGTTCATACACGCGCAAGCAAACTACGCTCCATACCAACCCCAGGAGCTTTCCATGAAACGTCTTGTCATTGCCAGTTTGTTTGCTACCACCTTGCTCGGCGCCCAGGCGCAGAGCTTCACCGACAACGCGCGTGTTCGAAGCGCAGAGCCGCAATACGAAAGTATCAATGTGCCGCGCAATGAGTGCAGCAGTCAATGGATCAACGAACCCCGCCGCGGCGTTTACCAATCACAAGATCGTCAATATGGCGGCGCCATTGTTGGTGGCCTGGCCGGTGGTGTGATTGGGCACCAGATCGGCGGTGGCAGTGGCAAAGACGCGGCCACGGCTCTTGGCGTGGTGCTGGGCGCCATCACCGGCGACCGGCTTGAAAATCGGGACCAAGGCCCACAGTATTCGCAGTATGAAGATGGGCAACGCGAAGTGAAGCGCTGCCGCACCGTGTATGACCCGCAAACACGCATCACCGGTTACCGCGTGACCTATGAATACCGCGGCCAGCAATACACCACGGTGATGCGCAGCAACCCGGGCAACAGCCTGCCGGTGCATGTGACGGTGCAGCCGATTGAGCAATAAGGAAGCGCCGCGGGAATCATCAGCCGTGGCCAGCCGTCTTCGGCGGTAGTACCATGGCCGGGGTCTGTCACCTGTAACTTCTTTTCACCATGAAATCGTTTTCTACCCTGCTCTGCGTTTTGCTGATGGCCTTGGGCCCTGCGGCCTGGGCCGACGTCAGCCGCGATCAGGCAGCGGCGGTGGCGCAGCAAGCCAGTGGCGCTCGCGTTCTGGCGGTGGAAATGACCGAGCGCGGCGGGCGACCGGTCTGGCGCGTGAAAGTGCTCAGCGCTCGGGGTGAAGTCAAGGTGATCCTGATCGACGCCGCCAGCGGGCGCGTGCTGTAGGCCATATTGAACGATAAGTTTTCATGCGCCTGCTGTTGATCGAGGACGATGCGGTATTGCGACTGGGTCTGAAGCGCCAGCTGGAAGCCGATGGCTACCGCGTGGACCAGGCGGCCGACGGTGCTGATGGCTTGTTTCAGGCGCGCGAGTATCCGCTGGATCTGGCGATTGTCGATCTGGGCTTGCCCAAGGTAAACGGCCTGACGGTGGTGCAAACGCTGCGCGCCGAAGGCCGCACCCTGCCCATTTTGATCCTGACTGCACGCGGCAGTTGGCAAGACAAGGTGCAGGGGCTCGAAGCCGGCGCCGATGACTATCTGGTCAAACCCTTTGAATACCCGGAGCTCGCTGCACGCGTCAAAGCACTGCTGCGCCGCTCGCTCAAAGCGGCGTCAGACGTGCTCACGCTGGGCGCGTTGTGTATCGACTTTTCGGGTCAGAGCGCTCGCCTGCACGATGTGCCACTGCAATTGACGACCTTTGAATACCGGGTGCTGGAATATCTGGTGCGCGAGCGCGCCCGGGTGGTGCCCAAGCAAGAGCTGTCGGACTACCTGTATCCGCACGATGAAGACCGTGACAGCAATGTGCTGGAGGTTCTGATCGGGCGGCTTCGGCGCAAATTGGATCCGGACGGCACGCTGCTCCCGATCGAGACCCTGCGCGGGCGCGGCTACCGCTTTGCGCTGCAGTGATGGCGCCGCTCTCCAGACTCTCCATTCGCGCGCGCCTGGTGTGGGGTGCCGCCCTGGTGTTGCTGGCCTTTCTGGCCGGGGCTGCTTGGGCGGTGCAACAAGCGCATGCCGACAGCGTGCGCGCCGCCCGCTTTGCCCGTCTGCAAGCCACTATTTATCTGCTGATGGCGGGCGCCGAACTCAATGCCCAGGGCGCATTGCTGATGCCCGCCGCGCTGGCCGAGCCGCGTCTGTCGGTGCCCGCATCGGGCTTGTACGCCAACATTGCCAATGCGGATCGGGGGGAAGAGTGGCAATCGGCGTCGACCCTGGGACTCAATCCGCCGTTTCAGCGCCGGTTGGCCACGGGTGAGTGGCGCTTTGAGACGCTGGTGGCACCGCCGGCGCAGCGTGGCGACAAGTCAGAAACCGCCGCGGCGTTTCTGGCCGCTACTTACGCAGTCAAGTGGTCGGATAAAGCGCATACGGCGACACTGGTTTTTTCGGTGCTGGAAGACAAAACGGTGCTGGATCGCGAGTTGGCAGCCTTCGAGGGCACGCTGTGGCGTTGGCTCGGGGGCACCGGGTTGTTGTTGTTACTCACCCAGACCCTGCTGCTGCGCTGGGGGCTGGCGCCGCTGGCGCGCATGACGCGGGAAATCCAGCATATTGAGCGTGGCGAACAGACCAGGGTGCAGGGGCGCTACCCGCGTGAGCTGGCCGGCCTGACCCACAACCTCAACACCTTGATCGATCAGGAACGGGCGCGGCAAACACGCTACAAGCATGCGCTCGATGACCTGGCGCACAGCCTGAAGACGCCGCTGGCGGTGTTGCGGGCCGCCTTGCCGGAGCCCAGCCAGTTGCCCACGCTGGTGGCAGAGCAGGTGAGCCGCATGGACGACATTGTTGGGCACCAGTTGGGGCGAGCCGGCGCCAGCGGGGCCGCGCGCTTTGCACCACGGCTGGCGCTGGCGCCGATTCTGCAGCGGGTTTGCGACTCGCTGGCCAAGGTTTACGTCGACAAGCAGCTGGTTTTTGAACTCGACTGCCCACCCGAGCTGAGTTGGCGCATTGACGAAGGCGACGCCTTCGAGATGCTGGGCAATGTGCTGGACAACGCGGCCAAGTGGGCCCGTCACACGGTGTCGGTACGGCTCTGGCTGCAGGCCGGGCGCCTGAGCGTTCGCGTGACCGATGATGGCCCCGGTTTTGGTGACCGACAAGCGGTGCTGCAGCGGCGCGTGCGGCTTGACGAACAAGTGCCGGGACACGGCATTGGTCTCGCGGTGGTCAGCGATCTGGTGGCCAGCCATCAAGGCGAATTGACGCTGTCGCGGGCGCAGGCGGGGGGCGCCCAGCTGGACATCGTGTTGCCCGCCGCCTGAGGCGCGCCCGCTGGCCCGTGTTGACGCAAGGGGCCTCGCCCTTAGACTCCCCATCATGCGACTACAGTTAATTTCTGATCTTCATCTGGAGCGCTGCCCCGACTTTGTGGTCACACCGGCGCCAGACGTTGACGTGTTGGTACTGGCGGGCGATATCGGCTCCTACCAGGCCGGCTCCCATTTGACCGGGACCGATTTCGGCTTGAGGCGCTTCTCGCCGCTGCAGCCGGGCTCGCCCTGGCCCAAAGTTCTCTATGTTCCTGGCAATCACGAATATGACGGATTGGACTATGAACAGACTTATGCCAGGCTGCGTGACACCTGCGACCAGCTTGGCATCATCTGGTTGGAGCGTGAAGTGCTGACCCTGGGCCCGGTGCGCTTCATCGGCTCGACGCTGTGGAGCGATTTTGACGCGTTCGCAGGCGCTGAAACTGATCTGACCCGGCAGATGCAACTGCGCCAAAAGGCGTACCGCGCGGCAGATTACTACCTGCGCAAGAACACCACCCTGCACCAGGGCATGCCGATGTTGGCCGACGCCATTCGGGAGTTGTCGCTTGCATCCCAGGACTGGCTGCGCCAGGCCCTGCGCCAGCCGTTTGACGGCAGCACCGTCGTGGTGACGCACTTTGCACCGAGTCTGCGCAGTGCCGACGCCCGCTATGGCTTGACGCCTGGCACGGCCGGTTTCTGCAATGGGCTCGATGACCTGCTGCCCTGTGCGCAGCTCTGGCTGCACGGCCACCTGCATTGCGCCAACGACTATGTTGTCGAGGGTCAGGCAGAGGGGCGGGCGTTTGCCTGTCGCGTGGTGGCCAACCCCCTGGGCTACGCCAGCAAGAATGAACAAGCGGCCTTTCGGCCTGACCTGGTGATCGAGCTGCCTTGAGGCTTTGCGCCGCTTTCAGGAAGGCGCGTCGTGAATCCCTTATGCTCAAGGCTCCATGCTGCGTCTGACCCAAGCCCCCAACCTTGCTATTGCCACGCTGTGGGCTGATGCGCTTCAGGTGGAAGGCATTGCCGCCAGCGTGCAGCGCCAATATCTGAGCAGCGTGGCCGGTGAGCTGCCGCCCGACCAGTGCTTGCCCGAGGTCTGGATTCAGGACGCGGCGCAAGAGCCGCGGGCGCGCGAGCTGCTGTACCACCTGCAGCACGTGCCACAGCACCGCTGGCAGTGCAACTGCGGCGAACTGGTCGAGGGCGGCTTCGAGCAGTGCTGGGCGTGTGGCGCCTGGATGCCGCGCTGAGTCGTGCGTTGACCCCTGTGCTGTGTTTGAGGCTCACTGGTAGGACAATAGCGCCATGACCCTGACCGAACTCAAATACATTGTGGCCGTGGCGCGTGAGCGCCACTTTGGCAAGGCGGCGGAGGCCTGCTATGTGTCGCAGCCAACGCTCTCGGTGGCTGTCAAGAAGCTCGAAGAAGAGCTCGATGTCAAGCTCTTTGAGCGCAGCGCCAATGAAGTCACGGTAACGCATCTGGGTGAAGAAATTGTGCGCCAGGCGCAAAGCGTGCTGGAGCAGGCTAGCGCCATCAAGGAGATTGCCAAGCGTGGCAAAGACCCGTTGGCCGGACCGCTGACGCTGGGCATCATTTACACCATTGGCCCGTATCTATTGCCTGATCTGGTGCGCCAGATGATCAGCCACACACCGCAAATGCCGCTGATGCTGCAAGAAAACTTCACCGTCAAACTGCTGGAGATGCTGCGCACGGGTGAAATTGACTGCGCCATTCTGGCCGAGCCGTTCCCGGATGCCGGGCTGGCGATTGCGCCGCTGTATGACGAGCCCTTTCTGGCGGTGGTGCCGGCCAATCATCCCTTGGCCGCGCAGACTCAGGTCACGACCGAACAACTCAAACAAGAGACGATGCTGTTGCTGGGCAGTGGACACTGTTTTCGCGACCATGTGCTGGAGGTTTGCCCGGAGTTTGCGCGTTTTTCTACCAATGCCGAGGGTATCCGCCGGAGTTTTGAAGGCTCCTCCCTGGAGACCATCAAGCACATGGTCGCGGCCGGCATGGGCGTTACGCTGGTGCCGCGTCTGAGCGTGCCCAAAGAGGCGCTGGCACTCAAACCCCGGCGCAAACGCGATGAAGATCCGTATGTGAAATACCTGCCGTTTGAGGGCGACCCGCCCAAGCGCCGGGTGGTGCTGGCGTGGCGGCGCAGCTTCACGCGTTATGAGGCGATCGCCGCCCTGCGCAATGCCATCTACGCCTGCGAACTGCCGGGCGTACAGCGTCTATCCTGATCATTTGTTTATGATAAATTGGCATTTAGCCACCGTATTCATTAGGTGTATAGCTATTAAATATATAGCATACCCGTGTTTCTTCTAGCCTGAAAAATTCCTGTGAAACCCGCTTCATCCCGCCTGCGCTCGCCGCTGCAATCTCGACTCGCCCTCTACCTGGATCTCATTCGCTGGAACCGCCCGGCCGGCTGGCTGCTGCTGCTGTGGCCCACCTTGAGCGCCTTGTGGGTTGCGTCGGGTGGCTTCCCGGGCTGGCATCTCTTGAGTGTGTTCACGCTCGGCACGATCCTGATGCGCAGCGCCGGTTGTTGCATCAACGACGTGGCCGACCGTGACTTTGACCGCCACGTCAAGCGCACCGCGGCGCGGCCCGTGACCACCGGCGCCGTGTCGGTGAAAGAGGCGCTGGGGCTGGGCGCGGTGCTGGCGTTGCTGGCCTTTGCGCTGGTGCTCACCACCAACGCCATCACCATTGGCATATCCGGTGCCGCGCTGGCCATCACGCTGGCTTACCCCTATGCCAAACGTTATGTCTCCATGCCGCAAGCGGTGCTGGGCGTGGCTTTTGGCATGGGGATTCCGATGGCTTTTGCCGCCGTGCTGGGCGAGGTGCCGCGCCTGGCCTGGCTGCTCATGCTGGGTAACCTGTTTTGGGTGCTGGCCTATGACACCGAGTACGCCATGGTGGACCGCGACGATGATATTCGGCTGGGCCTGAAAACCTCAGCCATTACCTTGGGGCGCCTGGATGTGCCGGTGATCCTGCTCTGCTACCTTGCATTTATAGTCATTTGGGATGTGGCCCTGATGCCGTATGTGCAAGGCGCTCTTTTTACCATAGCATTTGCGCTCGCCTTCGGCCAAGTGGCGTGGCATTACACCCTGATTCGCAGCCGTTCGCGTGAGGGTTGTTTCAAGGCCTTTCGCCTGAACCACTGGCTCGGCTTTACCTTGTTTGTGGGTATTGCGGGCAGCTACGCTGTTCAATAGCCAGCCAAAGCAGAAGCAGCCCGTCAACCGGTCACATTTTCATGTTTCAGCTGTCTGCTGTTCCCGAATATGCAGACGTACACATCACTTATCCTCATGCAAGAAACTGAGAAAAGCCCCTTCAAGGGGAAAACGGGAATGGGCAGGATAGCGAACGCCCTCGGCTACTCGATGGACGGTTTAAAAGCGGCCTGGACACACGAAGCCGCTTTCCGGCAGGTTTGCCTGTTGGCTGTTGTGGGTGCTGGCGTGATGCTGTGGCTCCCGCTGCCAAGCGTCTCCAGGATGATCCTTCTTTTCGCGCATCTGTTTAGCATCGTTGTCGAACTCATCAACTCTGCCGTCGAGGCGGCAGTTGATCACACCTCATTGAACGAACACCCTTTGGCCAAACGCGCCAAAGACTTGGGTAGTGCGGCCCAGTTTGTCAGTCTGGTGAACATTGCCGCCGTGTGGCTCGTTTTGCTGTTCGCCTGACCCAGGGTCGGCCCTTCGATCGGGCCTTACTTTCCCAGCGAGGTGCGTACGTTCCAGTCAAGCAGGCCATAACGCGCGCGCTCCTGAAGGTCGTCTAGCGGATTGAAGCGGCAGTCTTCGGTCGGCGTCTCAACTGAACTGCAGGAAAAAGAATCTTTGTTACCCAACTGCCACATGCCTTGGGCGTTGCGGGCTTCGCCGGTAAAGAACAATGCGCGCGGCGCGTTGATCGGGTTGGGCTTGTCTGCCAGCGGTTGCAGCAGATTTCGCCCGGCATTGATGTAAGGTCCCGCCACACCCACCAAGGGCAGCAGCGTGCTGAACATGTCCCGGTGACTGGCAGGCAAGGTCTGCTGGTTGCCGCAGGACAAATCCTTGCCCCAAATCACGAAGGGAACCTGGCGCATCAGATAGCGCCGCCGCGCCTCGGCGTACACGCCAAAGGACCGCACATTGTGGTCCCCCGTGGCGGCCAGGATCGTGTTGCCGTAGTGCGGTCCATGCTGGACATCTTGCACAAACTCACCCAGAAGGTCGGTGGCGTAGTGGTAGGAGTCCAGGTTCAACTCCAGCGTGTCCGAGTTGGTCTCGCCGCGCCACAGCGCCATGTCACGGGGCACACGCTTGTAGTCGGCAGGCAGGTCGTAGGGCGGATGGTTGGTGGAGGACAGTACAAATATAAAAATGGGCCGGTCGGCAGGCTGCGCAGCGAGCCGTTTTTTCAGGTACTTGAAGATATAACCATCCCAGACGCCCCAAATACCCAAATTGGCTTCCGGATAGGCTGCTTTGAGTGTGTTGGCGTCCACCACCTCGTCAAAGCCCTGTACCTTGAGCACACGGTTGAGATCGCGCCAACCCGCCCGGCTGGATGTCACAAACAGCGTTTGGTACCCGGCTTGGCGAACCACCAGCGGAATCGACCAGGCGATGGGCTTGCGCCCCACATCACCCAGCGTCAGGGGCGTGATCGGTGTTGAAAACAAGATGGCTTCCAAAGACGGGTGGGTGCCGCCGTTCGCAGAGTCAAAGTTGCTGAAATGGCAGGCTTTGTCCAACGTCGGGGTCATGCGCCCCATCACATCGAAACGGGGGCTTTGGTACAGCAGGGGCTCTGCGCTCCAGGACTCCATCAAGAAAAAAACCAGGTTCTTCTTGGCCCCGTCTGGCACCGGTTCATGGGTGCGCAGGGCCGCTTTCAACGCAGCCTCGCTGTCGTGTGGCAGCCCCAGCACCTCAGCCGCAGCCAGCGGTGAATCAAACCCCAAGGATTTCAGCCCAACCAAGGGGTTTTTAAGATTTTGAGACATACCCCTGCTGTCCCAAGCGTATTTCAGCGCAATCACGCCGTTGGGCACCATGTCATTCAAAAACTGGGAGGTGGTGATCGTCAGGTGTTGGCGTTGCAGCGCCATCGCGCGCAGAGTGCCTTTGCCGGCCAACAAGATGGCAAAAAGTGCCACCACGATCACGGCGAGTTTCAGGACAACAGGACTGGCCTGCAGCAGGGTGTCCGGCTTCATGTGACGAAGCAACCAGCCGTGACCAGCAACCGTGCCCGCAGTGAGGGCGATGCCTAACAACATGGTCAGAATAACCGGGAAGTCGCGCCAAATGGTTTGTAATACGGCAACGGTGTCATCCTCCATCAGCCCAAACACCAGCGAATCGATGGGTGTCTTGTAAAAACCAAAATAGTGCAGGTTGATCAAAGACATCATGATGTAGCCGAACGCGACCGCTGTGCCAATACGCACGTTGACGCGACCTGTTACCCAGGGTAAGACCAGCAGCAGCAAAAAACCCGCAGCAGCACTGACCTTCAGGTCAAACCGCAACCCCTGCAAGATGACCGCCGCCACGTCCGAGGTGGGCACTTGATAGCCCGCTGGCCAAAAATACGCCAATTGCCCCAGACGCACCAATGACAGTGCTACAACCAAAGAAACAATCAGTATCCACGCCCGCCCGATGCCCCTCAACAAGGCGTTGAAAAAGACAGCTTTCAAAGCTTGGTGCTCAGTTCAAAAACCAACGACGTTCAACAAAAGGCGCGCATCTGGTCGGTTGCTGAAGTGCTACTCACCGCCCAATTCGTCGCCCAACTCCTGGGCTCGTTGCCGGGCGGCGTAGATGGCGTTGATGAATTCGGCCTGCAGGTCGCCGTCTTCCATCGAAGAAATGGCCGCAAAGGTGGTGCCGCCCTTGGAGGTGACGCGCTGGCGCAAGACTTTGGGCGGCTCGCTCGAAGTGCGGGCCAGTTCACTGGCTCCGACAAAGGTGGCCACCGTCAGCTGGTGCGCCTGCTCGCGACTCAATCCCATTTCACAACCGGCGGTGGTCATCGCTTCCATGAAGTAAAAAACGTAGGCGGGGCCGGAGCCCGACAGGGCAGTGACCGCGTTCAGTTGCCCTTCGGCGTCAAGCCAGAGAAACTCGCCGGTGCTGGCCATCACCTGGCCGATCCAGTCCTTGTCCGCGCTTGACACTGCCGGGCGGGCAAACAGGCCGCTGATACCTTTGCCGATCAGCGCCGGTGTGTTGGGCATGGCGCGAACCACGCGCTCGGTGCCGAGCCAGCGCGCGATGCTGTCGCTGGGAATGCCGGCGGCGACGCTCAGGTGCAAGGCGCCTGGGGTGTGGGGCGCCACGGCCAGTGCGGCGTCCTTGAAGCTTTGTGGCTTGACGGCCCAGATCACCAAGTCGGCCTGGGCTAAAAATGCCCCCGCCTCGGCGTGGGGCTGCAGGCCATAACTGCTGGCGAGCTTGTCGCGCGCTTCAGCCAGGGGCTCCACCACGTCAATCTGACTGGGGGCCAAACCTTGCTTGATCAAGCCGCCGATGATGGCGCTGGCCATGTTGCCGCCGCCAATGAATGCGATGCGTTGGGTCATGAATATCCTTAATTGGTTGAGGACAGAGCTTGCGCACTGCGTGTCGCTGCGGTCTGTCCCGCGAGATTCAAGTGGGGGAGTTTAATCAAAGCACGGTTTGCCGCACCGCATGTTCCCAGTGCTCCATCAGTTCAGCCGCACGCTCAGGTGCCAGCGTGGGCAAAAAGCGTCGCTCGGCTTGCCACAATGTACTGATTTCGTCCGTACTTCGGTAAACGCCGGTGGCCAGCCCGGCCAAGTAAGCGGCCCCGAGTGCGGTGGTTTCAATCACCGCCGGGCGCACCACCGCAATGCCCAACAAGTCGGCCTGAAATTGCATCAGCAGGTCGTTGACGCAAGCGCCGCCATCGACGCGCAACTCCGCCACCGCGCTGCCGCCAGCGTGCACGGCGTCGCGGCTCATGGCCTGCAGAAGGGCGGCGCTTTGAAAAGCAATGCTCTCCAGCGCCGCGCGGGCGATGTGCGCCAGCGTGCTGCCACGGCTCAAGCCCGTGATGGTGCCGCGCGCGTCAGGCTTCCAGTAGGGCGCTCCCAGCCCGGTGAAGGCGGGCACCACCATCACGCCGCCCGCGTCAGGCACGCTCTCGGCCAGCGCCTGCACTTCGGAGCTGCTCGGAATAGCGCGCAAGCCGTCGCGCAACCACTGCACCACGGCGCCACCGACAAACACGCTGCCTTCCATGGCAAATTCAGGCTGCGCCGTGGTTTGTGCCGCGCTGGTGGTGATCAGGCCGTTGGTCGAGGTCTGGAAGCTGTGGCCGGTGTGCATCAGCATGAAGCAGCCGGTGCCATAGGTGTTCTTCACCATCCCGGGTTTGAAGCAGGCCTGGCCGAACAAGGCGCTTTGCTGGTCGCCTGCCACGCCGCCGATCGGGATGGCAGCACCCAATAAATCTGGGCTGACCTCGCCAAACAGCGCGCTGGAGGGCTTGATAACGGGCAGCAAGTTGGCCGGAATATCGAGCGCCTGCAGCAGTTCATCGTCCCACTGGTTGCTGTGTACATTGAACAGCATGGTGCGCGATGCGTTGCTGACATCGGTGGCGTGAACGGTGCCGTGGGTGAGCTGCCAGATCAGCCAACTGTCCACCGTGCCAAAGGCCAGTTCGCCGTTTTCGGCCTGCTGGCGCGCGCCAGGGACGTGGTCCAGAATCCATTTAAGCTTGGTGCCGGAGAAATAGGCGTCAACCAGCAAGCCGGTTTTGGCCTGGACCGTGGGCGTCAGGCCGCGTGCGCGCAAGTCAACGCAGGTCGGCTCGGCCCGCCGGTCTTGCCAGACGATGGCGTTGTGAATCGGTGCACCGGTTTTGCGGTTCCACACCACGGTGGTTTCGCGCTGGTTGGTGATGCCCAAGGCGCGCACCTCACGGGCCTCAATGCCGGCCTTGGCCAGCACCTCACGTGCGGTGGCCAGCTGGGTACGCCAGATTTCAAGCGGATCGTGCTCGACCCAGCCGGGTTGCGGGTAGATTTGCGTGAGTTCCTGCTGCGCCTGGGCCACCACTTGCCCCTGGGCATTGAACACAATGCTGCGCGAGCTGGAGGTGCCCTGGTCAAGAGCGAGCAAATAAGTCATAGGGTTACCTCAAAACGAACTTGTGCCTCAGCCAGCAGGGCTGGAAACGGCTCGGGCGGCGGTGCATCGGTAAACAGCCGGTCAATCTGGGCCAGGGTGCCCACCTCCACCATGGCCGGGCGGTTGAACTTGCTGCTATCCGCGGCCAGCCAGACCTCGCGCGCATGCGAGAGGATGGTTTGCGACACCTTCACCTCGCGAAAGTCATAGTCGCGCAACGAGCCGTCGGCCTCTATGCCCGAGATGCCGATGATGGCGATGTCCACCTTGAATTGGCGTATGAAGTCCACCGCGGCCTCACCGACGATGCCCTGGTCCCGTCCGCGGACCACGCCGCCGACCACAATCACTTCGCACTTGGGGTTGACGCTGAGGATGGTGGCGACGTTGAGGTTGTTGGTGATCACGCGCAGCCCGCTGTGATGCAAGAGCGCACGCGCAATCGCCTCCGTCGTGGTACCAATGTTCAGGATCAGCGAGCAGTCACTGGGCACCGCAGCAGCAACCGCGCGCGCGATGCGATTTTTGCCGTCGGCATGAAGGTTTTCACGCTGCTGGTGTGCAATGTTTTCGACCGTTGAGCTGGGCACACGCACGCCGCCGTGAAAACGCGTCAGCAAACCCTCGTCGTCCAGGCGCTGCACGTCACGGCGCACGGTTTGCAGCGTCACGCCCAATTTGTCGGCCAGTTGTTCTACCGTGACCGAGCCCTGGGTCTGCAGCAGGGCGAGCAAGGTGAGCTGTCTGGGGTTGGGTTTCATGTTTGTATTTTGTCTTGAATTGGCAGATGTGCTAACTCTAAAACGAAACGAAAAGAACATTTATAGGGTAAATACCGATACAAAAGGAATAAGAACGAACAATAATTCGCGGCATTCAATAGTCGATTCAGTTAAAACTTCATCTGTAAAGGTCGTGTGATGCATTTGACGCTTGAGGGCATCGGTAAAAAAGTCGGCAGCCAGACCTGGCTTTACGACATGAGCCTGCAACCGTGCAGCGGTGCGGTGACGGTGTTGCTGGGGGCCACCCAGGCGGGCAAGACCAGCTTGATGCGCATCATGGCCGGGCTTGATGTGCCCAGCCACGGCAACGTGCTGGTCAACGGGGAAAGTGTGGTCGGTGTGCCGGTGCGCAAGCGCAATGTGGCCATGGTGTACCAGCAGTTCATCAACTACCCGTCTTTGAAAGTGCGCGACAACATTGCTTCGCCCTTGAAGTTGAGCGGCGAAAAAAACATTGAGCAGCGTGTCAACGCACTGGCTGAAAAACTGCACATCGAGATGTTCCTGGAGCGCTACCCGGCAGAGCTCTCGGGCGGCCAGCAGCAGCGGGTGGCGCTGGCCCGTGCCCTGGCCAAAGGTGCGCCCTTGATGCTGCTCGATGAGCCGCTGGTCAATCTCGATTACAAGCTGCGCGAGGAGTTGCGTGACGAGCTCAGCGCCCTGTTTGCGGAGGGCAACTCCACCGTGATTTATGCCACCACCGAACCCGGTGAAGCGCTCTTGCTGGGTGGTTACACCGCGGTGATGGATGAGGGTGAACTGCTGCAGTATGGCCCCACAGCAGAAGTCTTTCACAAGCCTAAGTCGCTGCGCGTGGCGCGGGCCTTCAGTGATCCGCCGATGAATTTGTTGGCCGCCAGTGCCGCGGCGACGGGCGTGCAGTTGAACGGGGGACCGTTGCTGCCTTTGGCTTTGCCCGCCACGACATCGCGCAAATTCACCGTGGGCTTGCGCGCCAGTGCCTTGCGGGGGCAGGCGCAAGACGGTGATGTGGACCTGCCCGGCAAGGTCGAACTGGCTGAGATTTCGGGGTCGGACACTTTTGTGCATGTGGCCACCCTGGTGGGCGAGGTGGTGGCGCAATTGACCGGTGTGCACTACTTTGAATTGGGTGCGCAAGTCACCCTGTACCTCAGTCCGGCACAGGTCTATATTTTTGATGAACAAGGGATGCTGCTGCTGGCGCCCGTACGCGGCGGAGGGCGCTGACATGGCACGCATTGAACTCGATCTGGCGCATGCCTACGCGCCCAATCCCAAACAGGACAGCGACTACGCGCTCCTGCCCTTGAGGATGACATTTGAAGACGGCGGCGCCTACGCGCTGCTGGGCCCCTCAGGCTGTGGCAAGACCACCCTGCTCAACATCATGTCGGGCTTGCTGGCTCCGTCGCAGGGCAGCGTGCGTTTTGATGGGGTCGATGTCACGCGCGCCTCGCCGCAGGCGCGCAACATTGCCCAGGTGTTCCAGTTCCCGGTGATTTACGACACCATGACGGTGGCAGAAAACCTGGCCTTTCCCTTGCGCAATCGACAGGTGCCCAAAGAGCAGATCAAAAAACGGGTGGGCGAGATTGCCGAGATGCTGGAAATGAGCGGCCAGTTGAACCAGCTTGCCGCCAATCTGGCGGCAGATGAAAAACAAAAAATATCCTTGGGCCGTGGCCTGGTGCGCCCCGATGTGTCGGCGGTGTTGTTCGATGAGCCGCTGACGGTGATTGATCCGCATCTGAAATGGCAACTGCGGCGCAAGATCAAGCAGATTCACCACGAGCTCAAGCTGACCATGATCTACGTCACGCACGATCAAGTGGAAGCGCTGACCTTTGCCGATCACGTGGTGGTGATGGCGCGCGGCCGTGCGGTGCAGGTGGGCTCGGCGGCCGAGCTGTTTGAACGCCCCAGTCATACCTTTGTCGGGCATTTCATCGGCTCGCCGGGCATGAACTTTTTGAGTGGCCAAGCCGATCAGACTGGTTTTCACGTTGCGGATGCTGTCCTGGTGCCGCGGCCAGGGCAAGCGCTGCCGCCCGGTGTCATCAAGTTGGGCGTGCGGCCCGAGTACGTGGTGCTGGTGGCGCCGCACACACCCGGCGCCCTGCCGATGACGGTAGCGCAGGTGCAGGACGTGGGCACCCACGTCATGTTGAGCACCAGTTTTGCCGGCCAGACCGTCAAGGCGCGCTTGTCGTCGGATGCCGGTCACTTGAGCCACGGCGACACGGTCTGGCTGCAAGTCCTGGGCGAGCACACCTGCTTTTATCAAAATGAGGAGATCGTCGCATGAGTACGACCATCAAGCCGGTCAACCAGAAAGCCTGGTTCCTGATCCTGCCCGTGTTGATTTGCGTGGCCTTCTCGGCCATCGTGCCGCTGATGACGGTGGTCAACTATTCGGTGCAGGACATCATCTCGCCCGAGCGGCGCGTGTTTGTGGGCACCGAATGGTTTGCCGCCATCATGCGCGATGAAGAGTTGCATGGTGCGCTCCTGCGGCAATTGACGTTCTCGCTCTCGGTGCTGGCGGTAGAGCTGCCGCTGGGCATTCTGCTGGCGCTGTCAATGCCAGCGCAGGGCTGGAAGTCATCCGCCGTGCTGGTGATCGTGTCGCTCTCCCTGCTGATTCCATGGAATGTGGTGGGCACCATCTGGCAGATTTTCGGGCGTACCGACATTGGCTTGATGGGCGCTGCGTTGCAGGGGCTGGGCATCGAATACAGCTACACCGGCAACGCCACCCACGCCTGGCTGACGGTGTTGTTGATGGATGTCTGGCACTGGACACCGCTGGTTGGTTTGCTGGGTTATGCCGGCCTGCGCTCCATTCCGGACGCCTATTACCAGGCGGCCCGCATTGACGGCGCCAGCAAGTTGGCGGTGTTTCGGTATGTGCAGTTGCCCAAGATGCGCGGTGTTTTGATGATTGCCGTGCTGTTGCGCTTCATGGACAGCTTCATGATTTATACCGAGCCTTTTGTGCTGACCGGCGGCGGCCCTGGCAACTCCACCACCTTTCTGTCGCAGTTCCTGACCATCAAGGCGGTCGGCCAGTTTGACATTGGCCCGGCGGCGGCTTTCTCGTTGATCTATTTCCTGATCATCCTGCTGCTGTGTTTTATTTTGTACAACTGGATGCAGCGCGTAGGCACGCAGGAAAAGGAGGGTGGCCATGAATAAGCCGGCGTTTCAAAAGCGGACTTTGTTCCTGCTTGTGTACATCGTGTTTGCCTTGCTGCCGGTGTACTGGATGATCAATATGTCATTCAAGACCAACGGAGAAATATTGGCCAGTTTTTCGCTGTTTCCGCAGCACTTCACCTGGGACAATTACAAGACCATCCTGACCGATGCTTCGTGGTACTCGGGCTACATCAACAGCTTGATTTATGTCGTCATCAACACCGTGATTTCGATCACGGTGGCCTTGCCTGCCGCCTACGCGTTTTCACGCTACAGCTTTTTGGGTGACAAACATGTGTTCTTCTGGTTGCTGACCAACCGCATGACACCGCCTGCCGTGTTTTTGCTGCCCTTCTTTCAGCTCTATTCCACCGTGGGTTTGATGGACACGCACCTGGCCGTCGCTTTGGCACACCTGCTGTTCAACGTGCCCTTGGCGGTCTGGATTCTGGAAGGGTTCATGAGCGGCATTCCGCGTGAAATTGATGAAACCGCGTACATCGACGGCTACACGTTCCCCGCGTTTTTTGTCAAGATATTCCTGCCGCTGATCAAGGCCGGTGTCGGTGTGGCGGCGTTCTTCTGCTTCATGTTCAGTTGGGTCGAGCTGCTGCTGGCACGCACCCTGACCAGCGTGAATGCCAAGCCGATTGTGGCCATCATGACACGCACCGTGTCGGCCTCCGGCATGGACTGGGCCACGCTGGCCGCCGCCGGTGTGTTGACGATTGTGCCGGGCGCGATTGTGATCTGGTTTGTGCGCAACTACATCGCCAAGGGTTTCGCGATGGGCAGAGTCTGATTAGGAGAAATGAATGTTTGAATGGATGGCCTGGACGACACCCGTCGCCGTTTTTTTCAGTTGTATTGCGCTCATGCTGGTTGGCATGACGGTGTGGGAGATCAAGTCACCCACGGTTATGCGGCGCGGCTTTCTGCCGATCGCGACCACGCGCGGAGACCGCTTGTTCATTGGATTGTTGAGCGCCGCCTACATCAATCTGGCGTTTGTCGGCCTCAGCGGTCGTCTGGTGCTCTGGCTGAGTCTGGAGTCAGAGCCCTCGATCTGGATCAGCTTCGTGGCGTCCATGGGCGTGTTGGCATTGATCATGCGCAAAGGGTAGTGGCGAGTGTTTCAAGGATCGGCTTGTTGTCCCCTGGAGCCGAAGCAGCCTTTGAATCAGGGGCATACACATCTGAGGAGATCGATTATGAAGTTGCGTTTTAGCGCGTTGGCAGTGGCGGTAGCCTGCAGCGCAATGTCCAGTCAAGGTTGGGCTGATGAGGCTGCGGCCAAGAAGTGGATTGACGCTGAGTTTCAGCCGTCCACCCTGTCCAAAGACAAACAAGCCGCTGAAATGAAGTGGTTTATTGACGCAGCCAAAAAGCTCAAGGCCAAAGGCGTGAATGAAATCGCTGTCGTCTCCGAGACCATCACCACACACGAATACGAGTCCAAGACGCTGGCCAAGGCGTTTACCGAGATCACGGGCATCACGGTCAAGCACGACATCATCCAGGAAGGTGATGTGGTCGAAAAACTGCAAACTTCCATGCAATCTGGCAAGTCGATTTACGACGGCTGGATTTCAGACTCGGACCTGATTGGCACCCACTACCGCTACGGCAAGATCATGAATCTGACCGATTACATGACCGGTGCGGGCAAGGAATATACCAACCCGGGTCTGGACCTGAAAGACTACATTGGCACCAGCTTCACCACGGCGCCGGACAAAAAAATGTACCAGCTGCCGGACCAGCAGTTTGCCAATCTGTACTGGTTCCGCGCTGACCTGTTTGCGCGGGCCGACCTGAAGGACAAGTTCAAGGCCAAATATGGTTACGACCTGGGGGTGCCGCTGAACTGGAGCGCCTACGAAGACATCGCCGCCTTCTTCAGCGAAGATGTCAAGACCATTGATGGTAAGCCGATTTATGGCCACATGGACTACGGCAAAAAAGACCCATCGCTGGGCTGGCGCTTTACCGATGCGTGGCTGTCGATGGCCGGTACGGCAGATATTGGCATCCCCAATGGCATGCCGGTTGATGAGTGGGGCATTCGGGTTGGCGCGGACAAGTGCACACCGGTGGGGGCCTCGGTGTCGCGCGGCGGGGCCACCAACTCGCCCGCAGCCGTCTATGCATTGACCAAGTACGTGGACTGGATGAAGAAATACGCACCCAAGGAGGCCAGTGGCATGACCTTTGGGGAGTCCGGTCCGGTGCCCGCACAAGGCCAGATTGCGCAGCAAATTTTCTGGTACACCGCCTTCACCGCTGACATGATCAAGCCCGGTTTGCCCGTGGTGAATGCTGACGGCACGCCGAAGTGGCGCATGGCACCCGGCCCGAACGGCCCGTATTGGAAGCAAGGCATGCAAAACGGCTACCAGGACGTGGGTTCGTGGACCTTCTTCAAGGACCACGATGCCAACAAGACGGCCGCCGCCTGGCTCTATGCGCAATTTGTGACGGCCAAGACGGTGTCGCTGAAGAAAACCATCGTGGGTCTGACGCCGATTCGTGAGTCCGACATTCAGAGCAAGGCCATGACCGACATGGCGCCCAAGCTCGGCGGTCTGGTGGAGTTCTACCGCAGCCCGGCGCGCGTGGCCTGGACACCGACCGGCACCAACGTGCCCGACTATCCGAAACTGGCACAACTGTGGTGGAAGAACGTGGCGGTGGCGGTAACGGGTGAAAAAACGCCGCAACAAGCGATGGACAACCTGGCTGACGAAATGGACAGTGTCATGGCTCGGCTGGAGCGCGCGGGCATGGCGCAATGCGCACCCAAGCTCAACCCCAAGGGCGATCCCAACAAGTGGCTAAGCGACAAGGGCGCACCCTGGAAGAAACTGGCCAACGAAAAGCCCAAGGGTGAAACCATTGCCTATGACACGTTGTTGACCGCCTGGAAGAACGGCAAGGTCCGTTAACCAGCGTCTTGAGACTTTCAATGCTCTAAAGTGCGGCCGTGTGAGCAACAACATCACACGGCCTTTTTTCCGGCTGGTGATGCGCATAACGCAGACGCCAGCAAGATTTTTCGAATAGCCGAGAACCTTGATTCATGGTCACCCCAACGCAGCCCTTATTGACCCATCGGGCCGAATTGATCAGCCGTCTGGCCGCGCCGCGCCACTATGACATCACCATTGTGGGCGGTGGCGCGACCGGCCTGGGCGTGGCGCTGGACGCAGCGGCGCGCGGCTTTAGCGTGGTGCTGGTCGAGTCGCATGACTTTGCCAAAGGCACCTCCTCGCGCGCCACCAAGCTGGTGCATGGCGGCGTGCGCTACCTGGCGCAGGGCAATATTGGACTGGTGCGCGAGGCATTGCGCGAGCGCACCACGCTGCTGCACAACGCGCCTTATCTGGCACAGCCGCTGGCGTTTGTGATGCCCTCGTACAAGTGGTGGGAGATGCCTTTTTATGGCATTGGGCTCACCCTGTATGACGCGTTGGCGGGCAAAGCCGGCCTGGGACGTACCGAATTTTTAAGCCGCGCCAAGACACTGGCGCTGTTGCCCGCGGCGCAGCCACAGGGGCTCAAGGGCGGCGTCAAGTACTGGGACGGCCAGTTCAACGACGCACGCCTGGCACTGGCGCTGGGCCGCACGGCGGCGGCGCGTGGCGCGCTGCTGGTGAACTACTGCCGCGCGCTTGATTTGTTTTACCAGGAGGGCAAAGTCGCCGGACTGGTCTGTCAAGACACGCTCAGCGGCCAGACCTACCGCATCCAGTCGCGCTGCGTCGTTAACGCCGCTGGGGTCTGGGTCGATGAGCTGCGCCAGAAAGATGGCGCCGCCAATGGTGCCGATGGCAGGCGGCCCACCGAACCGATGGTGGCACCCAGTCAGGGCGTGCACATGGTGGTGGATCGTGAATTTTTGGGTGGTGATACCGCCTTGATGGTGCCCAAAACTGCCGATGGCCGTGTCTTGTTTGCCGTGCCCTGGCTGGGCAAGGTGATTCTCGGCACCACCGACACGCCACGCCATGACCTGGCGCGCGAGCCGCTGGCGTTCAAGGAAGAAGTTGATTTCATTCTGACCGAATCGGCGCGTTATCTGCGTCGTGCGCCCAAACGCTCGGATGTCAAGAGTATCTGGGTCGGCTTGCGCCCGCTGGTCAAGCCGCCAGACGACGAGGGCGACAACACCAAGGGCTTGAGCCGCGAGCACACGGTGCTGGTCAGCCGCAGTGGGCTGGTCACGGTGACCGGCGGCAAGTGGACCACCTACCGCGCCATGGCCGAAGACGTGCTGGCGCAGTGCGCCGCCAAGTCTCTGATCGACGCGCGTGCGGCCGGCGTCACCGTCGATTTGAAACTGGTCGGCGCCGATGAGACGCCGGGCGAAGCACACTCCATCAGTCAGCCGCCGGGCCTGCATTCGTATGGCAACGAACAGGCCCTGGTGATGAGCCTGCCCGGCGCGCAATCCGTGTTGTGCGACGGCCTGACCGAAGCCATGGTGCGCTTCGCGGCGCGTTACGAGTATGCGATCACCGTCGAAGACGTCCTGGCGCGCCGTTCCCGCTTGCTGTTTCTCGATGCCCGCCTGGCCAGCTCCCTGGCGGCGCAGGTGGGTGCCATTCTGTTGCAGGAAACCGGGCTCGACCCGCAGGTTGATGCGTTCACCGAGCTGGCGCAGCACTATTTGTGTTTGCCGGCATCGTGCGAACGGGTCGATCAGCCACGCTCTTTGAGTGCCGATGCGACAGAAGCTCAAGTTCTTGCTGATCCGCGTCAAACGTCGCAGCGGGCATAGCTGGTATGCTTTTGTCTTTGCTTTGTTAACGAAGGATGAATCCATGAAGAACCTGCTGCTGGTCTGTCTGCTTGCCGCCACCCCCTTTGCGACGTCCAGTTGGGCCGCTGATAAATCCGCCCCCGTTGCGCCCGCGGCCGCCGGTGTCTCGGGCGAAGTCCTTGAGGTGAAGGACGTTGAAATTTATACCTACCTGCGTCTCAAGACCAAGGACGGTGAAATCTGGGCCGCGGTCAGCAAGGCGCCGGTCAAGGTGGGCGCCAAGGTCACGATTGAAAATTCAACAACCATGACTAATTTTGAGAGCAAAACGCTCAAAAAGACGTTTCCGAAGATTCTTTTCGGCACCCTGGGCGGCACGGGCCAGGCATTGGCTGGCGCGCCTGCCGCTGTTGCCAAAGTGGTGGACACCAGCCCGATCAAGGTTGCCAAGGCCAGCGGCGCCAATGCACGCACCGTGGCTGAAGTGATCACCAAGGCAACTGAACTGAAAGACAAGCCGGTGCGGGTCAGCGGCAAGGTGGTCAAGTACAACGGCGGCATCATGGGCAAAAACTGGATCCACCTGCGCGACGGCACCGGGTTGGAAGCCGATGGGACCAATGACGTTTTGGTGACCACCGCCGCCGAGGCAAAACTCGGCGCTGTTGTGACCGTGACCGGCGTGGTGCGGACCAACAAGGATTTTGGTTCCGGTTATAGCTACAAGGTGCTGATCGAAGACGCCAAGCTCTAGACCTGAGCGTTGGTGCTGGTGCCAAGGCCCAGCACCGGAGTGGCCCCATGCAAGAAACCGAGCCCATTGACCCCACGCGCTGCCCGCTGTGCGGGCAATCCAACCAATGCGCCGGGCAACTGGAACGTGTGACCGGCATCAAGCAGCCGCCGTGCTGGTGCAACCAGGCCATGTTCTCTGCCGATCTGCTCGCCAGCGTCCCGGCGCACGCGCGCCGCAAGGCTTGTATTTGCGCCGCCTGTGTCCAGGTTGGCGCTTACTCATAAATTTATAGCGACTAGCCCATACTGGACGGGGGCTAGAGCCTGATTTGGCACAAATAATTGTGCCGGTCGCCGCATTTGTTCAATGCTTCAATTAATCTTGTATCATCGCACTATGGACAAATTACTCGCCACCACCATTTTTGAATCGCTCGCCTCGGGTGTGCGCCTGGATATTTACCGCCTGCTGGTCAAAACCGGGCCGCAGGGTTTGGTGGCGGGAGAAATTGGCAGCGCGCTGGAGGTGCCACCGACCAATCTGTCGTTTCACCTGAAGGCCTTGGCGCACGCGCAGCTTGTGTCAGTGGTGCAGGAAGGTCGTTATCAAAGGTACCGCGCCAACCTGGCGTTGATGCAGGAGCTGATCGGGTATCTGACCGCAGAGTGCTGCGCCGGCCACCCCGAGCAGTGCGCCGAGATTTGCCTGGCGCCGGTTTGCGCCTGATGGTTTCCAGGGCCATTGCTGTGACGGCCTGCGTTCTTCAATCTCCAACTTCACTTCTGTCTGAACCATGAACATTCTCTTTTTGTGCACCGGCAATTCCTGCCGCTCGATCCTGGCTGAGGCCACCTTCAATCACCTGGCCCCCAAGGGTTGGCAAGCCATGAGCGCGGGCAGCCACCCCAGCGGCTATGTGCATCCGCGCTCGTTGGCCTTGCTGGCGCATGAGGGCATTGCGACTGCGGGCACTACCAGCAAGTCGTGGGACAACTTGCCGCAAACGCCTGATATTGTGGTTACCGTGTGTGCCAATGCCGCCGGTGAAGTCTGCCCGGCTTACCTGGGCCCGGTGTTGCGCACCCACTGGGGTGTCGAAGACCCGGTGCACGCCGTTGGCACCGACGCAGAAATTGATGCCGCCTTCATGACGGCCTACCGCATCTTGCGCGCGCGCATTGAAGCTTTTTTAGCGCTGCCGCTGGATGCGCTGCAGCACTACCCGCAAAAGCTCAAGGCCGAACTGGATCGCATTGGCACGGTAATGCCGGGTTGAGTCCATTTTTATACCCAAGGAATTCATCATGAAAAAAGTGCAAGTATTTGACCCAGCCCTGTGCTGCAGCAGCGGCGTTTGCGGCACCGACGTTGACCAGGCCTTGGTCACTTTCTCAGCCGATGTCGATTGGGCCAAACAAAATGGGTTGGCCGTTGAGCGCTTCAACCTGGCGCAACAGCCCATGGCGTTTGCCGACAACGCTGCCGTCAAAGGCTTGCTGGAGCGCTCGGGTGAGGCAGCTTTGCCGATCACACTGGTCGACGGTGAAGTGGCTTTTGCCGGGCGTTATCCCACGCGTGATGACTTGGCGCGCTGGCTGGGCGCCGTGGCATCAGCTTCTGAATTGCCCACTGCTGACCCGCAAGCCGCGCCCTCGGGCAACTGCTGCTCGGGTGGTGCTTGCTGCTGACTCTCATGGCTCGACGACCGCCCCGAATGATGAAACCGTTCGCCCTGAGCCCGTCGAAGGGGTGGTTCGACCCTTCGGCAAGCTCAGGACAGGCCAAGCTCACCACGAACGGCATTTCGCGTTGAGAACAAGATGAAATTCCTCGACCAAGCTCCTCGGTTTTTGTTCTTCACCGGCAAGGGCGGTGTCGGCAAAACATCCATCGCCTGCGCCAGCGCACTGGAACTCACACGCTTGAACAAGCGCGTCTTGCTGGTCAGCACCGACCCGGCCTCCAACGTGGGGCAGGTGTTTGGCATCCGCATCGGCAACCAGATCACCAACGTGGCTGAGGTGCCAAATTTGAGCGCCTTGGAGATCGACCCACAAGCGGCTGCCCAAGCCTACCGCGACCGTATCGTCGGCCCGGTGCGCGGCGTGCTGCCTGATGCCGTGGTCAAGGGCATTGAAGAGCAGCTCTCGGGCGCCTGCACCACCGAGATTGCCGCGTTTGACGAATTCACTGCGCTGCTCACGGATGGCGCGCTCACGCAGAATTTTGACCACATCATTTTTGACACCGCCCCCACCGGCCACACCATTCGTATGTTGCAGTTGCCCGGTGCCTGGAGCGGTTTTCTGGAAGACGGCAAGGGCGACGCCTCCTGCCTGGGCCCCCTGGCCGGGCTGGAGAAGCAGCGCACCCAGTACAAGGCGGCGGTGGATGCCCTGGCTGACCCGGCGCGCACGCGCCTGGTGCTGGTGGCACGGGCGCAAGCAGCTACTTTAAATGAAGCAGCCCGCACGCATGGCGAGCTGGCGGGTATTGGCCTGTCGAAGCAGTATCTGGTGATCAACGGTGTGTTCCCGGAGTCCGAAACCGTCCACGATGCGCTGGCACAGGCTATTTTTGACCGCGAGCAGGCCGTGTTGGCGAATTTGCCTGACGCGTTGCGCGACTTGCCCACCGATCAAATCGGACTCAAGGCGTTCAATCTGGTTGGGCTGGCGGCCTTGCGTCAGTTGCTGGCGGTGGCCGAACCCGCAGTGCCGACGGCAGCGGACGTACCACCTGGTGCACCCCATATCAGCGCCCCCAGCTTGGCCTCCCTGGTCGAGACCATAGCGTGTGAGGGCCACGGGCTGGTCATGCTGATGGGCAAAGGCGGTGTCGGTAAAACCACGCTCGCTGCGGCTGTCGCGGTGGAGCTGGCCACGCGCGGCCTGCCCGTGCACCTGACCACCTCCGACCCGGCCGCGCACTTGATGGAAACGCTGGACGGCACGCTGGAACACCTGACGGTCAGCCGCATCGACCCGCAAGAAGTCACCGAACAATACCGCGCCGCCGTGCTGGCCAGCAAAGGGGCCAAGCTCGATGCCGCTGGCCGCGCCGTGCTGGAAGAAGACCTGCGCTCGCCCTGCACGGAAGAAATCGCGGTGTTCCAGGCCTTCTCGCGCGTGATCCGTGAGGCTGGCAAGAAATTTGTGGTGATGGACACCGCGCCTACCGGGCACACGCTGCTGCTGCTCGACGCCACCGGCGCCTACCACCGCGACGTCGCGCGCCAGATGGGCAGCAGCGGCAGGCACTTCACCACCCCCATGATGCAGTTGCAAGACCCCAAGCAAACCAAGGTGCTGATCGTCACGCTGGCCGAGACCACGCCGGTGCTGGAGGCGGCCAATCTGCAAACCGACCTGCGCCGCGCCGGCATTGAGCCCTGGGCCTGGGTCATCAACAACAGTGTCGCGGCAGCTGCCGTGACATCGCCTTTGCTACAAGCACGAGCTCACAACGAGCTGCGTGAGATTGAGGCCGTTGCGACCCACCACGCCAGTCGCTATGCGCTGGTGCCGCTCTTGAAAGACGAGCCGATTGGTGTGCAGCGGCTGCAACTTTTGTCAAAACAAGGATCATGAACCATGAGTGCCCAATGTGAAGTGACCGGTAAACGCGCGGCTGGCGCACCGATGAGTGTGTTTGAGCGCTATCTGACGGTGTGGGTGTTTTTGTGCATCGTCGCGGGCATTGCGCTGGGCCAGGTGCTGCCAGACGTGTTTCAGGCGATTGGCCGCATGGAAGTGGCCAAGGTCAATTTGCCGGTGGGCGTTCTGATCTGGGTGATGATCATCCCGATGCTGCTCAAGGTCGATTTTTCCGCCATGCGCGAGGTGGGCAAACACGTGCGCGGCATCGGTGTCACGCTGTTTGTGAATTGGCTGGTCAAGCCCTTCAGCATGGCTTTTCTGGGCTGGTTGTTTATTCGTCACCTGTTTGCGCCGCTGCTACCGCCAGATCAGATCGACAGCTACATTGCCGGTTTGATTTTGCTCGCCGCTGCGCCGTGCACCGCCATGGTGTTTGTCTGGAGCCGCCTCACCAACGGCGACCCGCTGTTCACCCTGTCGCAAGTGGCCTTGAACGACGGCATCATGATCGTGGCTTACGCGCCGCTGGTGGCGTTTTTGCTGGGGCTCTCGGCCATCACCGTGCCATGGGCCACGCTGCTGATATCGGTGGGGCTGTACATCGTGATTCCGGTCATCATTGCCCAGCTTGTGCGCAGGTCGCTGCTGGGTCGGGGTCAGGCGGCGTTCGATGCGGCGATGGAAAAAATCGGCCCGTGGTCGATTGCCGCATTGTTGGCTACATTGGTGCTGCTGTTTGCGTTTCAGGGCGAGGCCATTTTGAAGCAGCCGCTCATCATTGGCCTGCTGGCGGTGCCGATTTTGATCCAGGTGTTTTTCAACTCAGGCCTGGCTTATCTGCTCAATCGCGCGCTGGGTGAGAAGCACAATATCGCCTGCCCGTCCGCCTTGATTGGGGCCTCCAATTTCTTCGAGCTGGCCGTTGCGGCAGCTATCAGCCTGTTTGGTTTCAATTCCGGTGCGGCACTGGCCACGGTGGTCGGTGTGTTGATCGAGGTGCCGGTGATGCTGCTGGTGGTGAACGTCGTGAACCGATCCAAGGGCTGGTACGAGCAGGCTTGACGCTAGGCCACTGCTGCTGGGACACGCCATCTTAATTCGGGATTCACCTCAAGCACCGCGAGCGTTGCCGGCAAAGACGCGGTTGCGGTGTCAGATATCTTGATGGGCGCTGGCATCGCGCGCGCTAGATCAAGTAGTCAGCGCTAGCCGATAGAAGCCGTCATTTCCCGCGGATCAATAGCACTGGTTTCGTAGCGATGCGCACCACGCCCTCGGCGACACTGCCCATCAACAAGTGGGTCAGCCCGCTGCGGCCATGTGTGCATATGACGATGAGGTCTGCCGGCCAAGCCTCGGCATCCGCCGCTATCTCTTCCGGGATGCGCTGGCCTCTGTCACGATCGACCTAGATTGTGGCGCCGCATGCAAGGCATTGTGCTTAAACTTCAAAGTTGAACTGTAGGCCGCTCACAGCATCTTTTGCATCACGCAATGGGATTAATTTGTTTTTCAGGAATGAACTCGATGAACACGCCATTGATAACCGACGAACTCGACTTGCTGCAATCGCTGGTCGACCTGAAGCAACACCCGCAAATCATCGAATTAGGCTGCGGTGCCGCACAACTGTCGCGCCAGTTGCTGGTTCGATGCCCAGCCTGCGAGGTGGTCGGGCTGGATGTGGACGAACGTCAGCACGCCAAGAACTTGCTCAACCCACAGCAGCGCTTGCACTTCTTGCAAGCCGGTGCACAGTCGATCCCCTTTGAGGCAGGACGTTTCGACCTGGCGCTGATGCTGAAGTCCTTGCACCACGTCCCGCTGGACCAACTGGGCCAGGCGCTGGCTGAGACGCACCGTGTGCTGCGACCAAAGGGTTTTCTTTATATATCGGAGCCCGTTTTTGCAGGAGCGCTGAACGAGGTGATGCGCGTGTTTCACGACGAGGAGCTGGTGCGCGCTGCCGCCTTGCGCGCGGTGCAGGAAGCCGTGTCTTCGGGCGGCGCGTGGGAGCAGGTAACCGAGATATTCTTCGAAATGCCGGTTCACTACCGCGACTTTGCCGAGTTCGAACAGCGCATGTTAAACGTAACATTCCTGAATCATCAGCTTGATAAAACCACTGTGCAGATGGTGCGTGAGCGCTTTGAGCCGCACATGACGGCACAAGGCGCAGACTTCGTGCGACCCATGCGCGTCAACTTGCTGCGCAAGCGCTGAGCGGGTTTGACGCACCGAGAGCGCGCAGCAAGAAATCGGTCTTGCGTGGAGTCAGGCAAGCAGGCGGCCGTCGCACAGTTCGATGTGCCGGTCCGCGGCGCGGGCAATCTCGGGGTTGTGGGTGGCGATCAGCACCAGCGCGCCTTGTGAGCGGGCATGCGCCAAGAGCAGGTTAAGCACGATGGTGTTGTTGTGACTGTCGAGGTTGCCGGTGGGTTCGTCGGCGAGGATGATGGAGGGGCGGTTGATGAGGGCGCGTGCCACGGCAGCGCGCTGGCGCTCCCCGCCTGACACGTTGGCGGGCAGGAAGCCGGCCCGGGAGGACAGATTCATCTGCGCGAGCATGTCGCTGGCACGTTCGCGGCGCTCGGCGCGGTGCAGGCTCAGTGCGATCAAGGGCGCCTCCACGTTTTCCAGCAGCGTCATGGTGGCCACCATGTGATGGAACTGGAAGACGAATCCGATGTACTGCAGCCGGAAGTTGCCGGGTTGGCGCACTGTGGCCAGGCTCTGCCCGGCGACGCAGACGCGCCCTCGGGTGGGCTGGTCCAGCAGGCCAATCAGTGACAGCAGGGTGCTCTTGCCGCAACCGGAGGGGCCGGTGAGCGCCACCACCTCGCCGGCCCGCGCTGCAAATGTGACGCCATCGAGTGCCTTCACGGCGCCGCCGTCGTGGTGCCGACTGAGCTCTTCGACCGTGAGCAGCGGGACTGCGTCACTCATGGCGCAGGGCGGTTAGCGGTTGCATACGGTACAGCACGGCGGCGGGCCAGATCAGCGAGATCAGTGCCACCCCGAGTGCCAGGGCGAACGACACGGCGGCCAGCGACAGCGGGTAGCGCAGCGGAATCCAGCCGAAACCGACGGACTCCATGCCATTGACCACCCGAAGCAGAACGAGCGCAAAGGCGTTGCCCGCCGCAGCCCCGATGGCGCACAGCACCAGGCTTTCCGCCAACAGCATGCGCAGCACCAGCCAGGGCGTCCAGCCCACGGTCATGAGAATGCCGATCTCGCGCGTGCGCTCGGCGATCGCCATCAGCAGGGTATTGCTGACGACCAGGCAGGTGCCGACCAGCGCGACGACCGAAATGGTGGTGACGAACGCCTCGATGACGCGCAGCAGCCGCAGTGAACCCGAGAACTCGGTGCCTGCAATCGCCTTCAGCGATGGATACAGACGATTGATCTCGCTGATCAGGGCCGCTACCGTGTCCGGTTGTCCGGAGCGCAGCAGGGCCAGCGTGTACTGGCGCTCCGCGCCTTCGCGCGTGAGCATGGCCTGGGCTTGTGCAATACCCGTCATGATGCCGCCATCGAGCATCCGGCTGCCGGAGCGAAAACCCCCGCTGATGTGCACCGGCCGACCATCGAGCGTCACCTGCTGGCCCGGCTGCACGGTCAGCTTCTGGCTGGCGATCTCGCCGACCATGGCGTCGCCGGAGCCCTCGGCGTAGTGTTCGCCAGCGGTCAGCGGAATGCTGCGCAAAAACTCAGGCGTTACGCCCACCACCAGGGCATACGGGTTCCATTTTTCGTTCAGACTCCCAATCACCAGCGGCGACAGCGCGGCACCGTAGCGAGCCCGCAGGTCCGCCATCTGCGGCGTGCCGATATGAGAGGACAGCGGCGAGCTGGCGCGCCGTTCGTACACGACAATTTCAAGCCTGTAGGTGTTGGCAGCGCCCTGGATTTGTTCACGCAGGTCGAGTGTGATGGCGGTGATGGCGACGAACAGCGCCAGCCCGGCGGCAATGCCCAGAGCGGTCATGAGACTGCGCGCCGGAGCCCGCAGGACATTGCGCAGGAAGATCACGCCGGGCGCCTTCTCGTGCCGTGAATGTGCCCGCCGGCCCCCGCGCCGGCGGGTCTCGATGGGGTCAATTGCAAGCCGGCATCCCCGCCAGTGGCGTCCCGTTGACCGTCATCGTGGCCTGCAGCACGCTGCCGGGCAGCAAGGTCGCAACAGCCGTCGAACCGTTGGCGCCGGTAAACGTCACCGCACCGGCCGTTGGTGTACCGGTCGCATCCAGGACCAGCGGGACGGAGGTCGCGACGTCGTAATACTCGCCGTTGGTCCGGTAGCCCCGTGCGCTCGCGCTGAGCTGCTGGCCCCCAGAAGCCGTGGTAAACGTCTCCGCGCTGAAGCCCGTTGCCCGGTAGGTTTGGCTGGGGGTCTGGGCGGTGGCCTGTGTGGTGGCCCTGAGTTCACCGAGGGTGACCCGGTCCGGACTGGCCGATGTGGGAACACCGCCCGGAACGCCGACCGTGTAGAGGAAGTTGCTGAAGCTGATGAGCACGGCGTCGAGCGGCCGGCCAGTCGCGTCCTGGATGGCAAGCGTGACACCGGCGGGACTGCTGGCTTCGAGCTTGCTCCTGATCGGGCCGCTCGCGCTTGGGGTGCCGGTGTCCACCAAGGCAATGCTGCCATTCAGGACCAAACGCTCGCTGGTATTGGTGTCAACCGTGCAGTAGTTGTCGAACGCGAAGGTTGCCGTCGTCACGCCGTTGGCATGGGAATAATCCGGATAGGTCATGCGACCGCCGCAACTGCCCAGTGTGTCCGCCGGCTTGGTGCTGCTCAGTGCCAGTATCCGTCGTTGCGGGCTTTGGCTCAGCGCGAACTTTTTCGCCAGCCACACGGTCTTGCTCGATGCCTGATTGCTCTGGATAGGCGCGAGTTGGGCCGCGCTGGGGCTGCTGCAAATAGGGATGAGTGCGGACACCGCTGCAATACCCTTGGTCACGCTGGCGGTGTCGATGACGGTGGCCGTTGCCGCAGGGGCGTCGCCACCGCCGCCACCGCCGCCGCCACAGGAAACGACCAGTGCTGCCGCTGCCATAGCAAGGGCGCCCAAAGCGCCGATTTTTGTCAAATATTTCATGCTCTGCCTGCCTTTCCTGAGTGCCAAAAGATCCGGCCCGAATACAACGTGCAACGGGTCGTTTTCCAAGCACTCAGAACGCCTTGTTCTCACAAAACATGGGCAGCTTCAGGGGGCCTGGTGATGCCGCCCTTGCTCGCTAACCGAGACAACACTTTCAGCTTAAAACGTGAGCGATCCCGGCCGCTTGCGATTTCGCAAGCGGGCTTGCGCACTGCGGGTGTTTGATCGAACGGGGCACAGACCTGAACGTCATGCCGATGAGGAATGAAGGGGCCGCAAAGCCTTGAGCCGTGCGCCAAGCAGCAGACCACATCTTCCAATTGAAGGAATCACCGTGCCGATTGAATCTGTCAGTCAACACCAAGCGAACCGAGCTTGCGCGGCAACAAGATCCCTGCATTTTGAAAACGTTGTTTTCGCGGGTGGCGGCAACCGCTGTTTCTGGCAGGCCGGGTTCTGGTCGGTCGCGGCGGCAGCGTTGAAATTGGCGCCTTCCGGGGTGGTGGCGGTCAGCGCAGGTTCGGCGATTGCCTGCGCGCTGTTTGCGGGCACCTTCGAGGCCTGCTTTATGGGCTACAAGCGGGCGGTTGCCGAGAATGTCCACAATCTCTATCTGCGCAATTTGTTGCGGGAGCAACCGATATTTCCGCATGGCGACATCTACCGCGACGCCATACTCGGCAGCATCGACGAGCAGGCGCTGTCACGTTTGCACCAGGGGCCGAAGATCAGCGTCCTCATTTCGTATCCACCGCCCTGGGCCTGCGCGCACATGGCGATGTTGCTGGGAATGCTGGCTTACGGCCTCAAGGCATGCAACAAGGATGCGGTTCACTCTTTGACGGGGCAGCGTGTCGGTTTCCGGCCGCTTTTTATTTCGGTGCAAGAGTGTGTCACACCCGGCGACCTGGCCGACCTGATCATTGCTTCCTCTTGCGTGCCCCCCCTGACACCCCAGGCCAGGCGCAACGGCATCGCGCTATTGGATGGGAGCCTGGTGAGCAACGTGCCGATTGAAGGGGTGGCGAACAATGCGGGTGAAACGCTGGTGCTGCTGACCCGGCACTTCACCAAGTTGCCCTCAATTCCCGGGCGTACCTATGTGCAGCCATCGCAGCCGGTGCCGGTCGGTGCCTGGGACTACACCAACGATACAGCCGTACAGTGCGCGTTTGACCTTGGGCGGCGCGATGGTGATGCGTTTTGTGCTGCGGCCGGAGCCTGAACGAGACGCCTAAAACCGGTGGCCGCTCACTTGTTCGGTACTGGCATAGAACCGGATCGAATTACGGCCCGCCTGCTTGGCTTGGTACATGGCGGTATCGGCCCACTTGAGCACGTCGTCCGGGTCGCTCTCTGGACCCCGGAAAACCACCGCGCCAACACTGATGGTGCAGTGGTGTTCGACTTGTGTGGCAACTTGCTCTTTGGTCCTGACTGTCAATTGATAGGGTATTGAGAGGCTGCTACGAATCTTTTCCGCCACGACTCCGGCTTGCTCTGCTGACTCAGCGTGCCCCGTATCCAGTTCAGTGAGCAGCACCACAAATTCGTCACCGCCAAAGCGCGCCACCGTGTCAACCCCCCGCACGCAATTCATCAGCCGTGTGGCCGCCTCCATCAAGAGCAAATCACCCACCGCATGCCCATACTGGTCATTGAGCGGCTTGAAGTTGTCCAGATCCAGAAACAGCAAGGCCGCAAAGCAGCTGCTGCGCTTGCTGGCGGCCACCGCCTGGCCCAAACGGTCGGTGAGCAGACGCCGGTTGGGCAGTTGGGTGAGGTGGTCAAAAAAGGCCAATTGACGAATTTGATCCTCCATCTGCTTGCGCGTGCTGATGTCGCGGATACAAACGTGAATCGCGGGCTCGCCGTCGTAGACGATGGCTGTGCCCTGCACCTCAACATCAAACACACGGCCATCGAGCTTGAGAAACCTGGCCGCCACCATGGGTGTGATGGGCACATGGTTCTTGATGTTCTTCATGCGCTCGGTCTGTGATTTCAAATCGTCCGGGTGAATCAGCTCGGACGTTGATTTGCGCAACAAGCTGGCGGCATCCGGTGCGCCAAACAGCTTGATCGCCGACGGGTTGGCATAAAGAATTTTTCCCATCCGGTGCACCAGAATCGATTCGGGCGTCCATTCGATCATGGTGCGGTAGCGCTCCTCGCTCTCCTGCAGCGCCGCCTGCGCCTCTTTAAGCTCGGTGATGTCTTGCGTGATGCCCACGGCGCGTCGCTTCAGCCCATCGGGGGCAAATCCTGATTCGGCCTTTTGACGAACCCAGCGCACCGTTTTGCCGACCAGGATGCGGTGTGTGTGGTCAATGGCATCGCCTTGCAGTGCGCGCTGCCAGGCGTGCTCCAGCTCGTTGCGGTCAGCGGGATGTACCCGCGACAGGTAGGTGGCAAGACTGACGCTGCTGCCCTCGGCCAGCCCGAAGATGCGGCAGGCCTCGGCCGACAGACTCATTGTTTCCTGCGCGATGTCGTAAACCCAGCTTCCTACTTTGGCGACCGCTTGCGCGCGGTGCAGTTCCGCTTTTCTCTCCTGCAGGGCAAGCGTGCGATGCTCAAGATCGCTGCTGGCTTGGCGCAGTTCGCGCAAGCGATTTTGGTAGGCGCGCAAGACAAAAACCACCAGTGCCGCCGACAGGAGATACATCAAAATTTGATCACCGAAGTAAATCACAACGGGTGAGGCCAGCGGCGGCGGCAGAAAACCCCAGGATTCGGCCAGGAACAAACCAACAGTTGCCAGCACGGTCATGGCGGCCAGCAGCATCGCTGCGCGTGCGTTGAGCAGCCAGCCCGACATCAAAATGAGCACGGGATAGATGATGACCACGGGTGCCCGCACACCCCCCGCAAAGACGGCGATTCCTGTCATCACGGCCCAGACGCCGAAGGTCAGCACACAGACAGCGGTATTGATCCTGCCGCGAGAGAGAAGATACCAAGCCAAGGCCGCAATCAGGAACAGCAGCAGCGGCCCGACCGTACGCACACTCGTCTCTGGCAGTACGACACCCAGCGCCATCATGGAAGCCACCGCGCCGATCAGCACTGCAGCGACGGCATACTTTGCCAGCGTCAGCGACGGCGCTCCGGCAATCAGCGGGTCCGTACGGCTGCCAAGGCGCGCGAGCGGCTCATCGGTGTTTTTGATTTTTTCCTCCCTTGTCAACATAAGACAGGGTTCACAGGCCTGGTTGGAGCACGGCTGATTTATTTCTTATTTGCCGCAGCCGAAAATTTTAGTCTGTTTTGGAGCGCGCATTGCCCCCATGCACCTGCAGCCGGTCGCGTTTGGGTGGCACGCCGGGGCACTTTTCAACGCTGAAACCGAGCTCGATGAAGCGGCGGCGAACCTGAGCCGCCACCGTGTAGGTGGCCAGCCGGCTGCCGCTGTGGCAGTGCTGCGCCACCGCGCCCAGGGTGGTGCTTGACCACATGTCAGGATTCACCGCGGGGCTGAAGCCGTCCAGATAGACGGCATCGGCTTGACCCGGCCACTGCTGCAGCATGGCCAGTACGTCGCCGACACACAGCGTCAATTGAACGCGACCTTGCGCCAACGAGCACTGGTTCAGGCCGGGCTGGATGCCTGGCCAAAATAGAGCGAGTTGTTGCGCGAGCAAGGGCATTTGTGCGGCCAGGTCGCTGGCGGCGTCAGCAGCCGTTGCGAGCGCCCGAGTGCTGCGCAAAATGTCTTCAAAACTGACCGGATAGGCTTCAACCGAGACGAAGTTGAGCCTGTGGCAGGCTTGCGGGTCAGCCAGCCACGTGGCCCAGGTGGTCAAAAAATTGAGCCCCAGGCCAAATCCGGTCTCCAGCACGGTGAATTGACCCCGGTCGCGCCAGCGCTCGGGCAGTCCGCAACCGGCCAGAAAAACCGAGCGAGATTGGGCCAGCGCGTTTGAGCGGGCGCGGTAAATATCATCAAAGCGGCGGCTGCGCGGGGTGTCGTCTTGCCAGTCAACGGGCTCGGGCGGCGGCGTGTGCATGCGTGTTTAATCTCACAATTGCTATTAATAAGATAGCGTATTATGCCCTTTCTGTAAGGGCTAGAGGCCAAAAATCCTTATAAATTGTCCACATGCACCTGCAGCCACCACTCCAGCAGCGCCAGATGCCATAGCTTGCTGCCCTGGATGCGGGTGAAGTGCTCGGGTGCTTCCGGATCGGCCAGCAGTTTGTCCACGTACTCGCGCTGGTACAGCCCGCGCTGGATGCAGGCGTCGGACATCAGAATGCCGCGCATCAGTTCCAGAAAGGGTCCGCGCACGTATTTGAGCGCGGGCACCGGAAAGTAGCCTTTGGGCCGGTCAATCACCGCGTCCGGAATCAGCCCGCGCGAGATCGCTTTGAGCGGAAACTTGCCGCCTTCCCTGAGTTTGAGTTCGGGCGGCATGTGCGCCGCCAGTTCCACCAGTTCGTGGTCCAGAAACGGCACGCGCACCTCCAGGCCCCAGGCCATCGGCATGTTGTCCACACGCTTGACCGGGTCGTCCACGATCAGCGTGGTGGCATCGAGCCGCCAGACCTGGTCCAGAAAAGTGTCGGCTTGTGGTTTGCTCAGTTCGCCGGCAATCAGCTTGGATGTGACATCGCCGACCTGAAACGCCGGGGCGATCATTTGCAGATATTCAGCATGGTCGCGGTCAAAGTAGTGCTGGCTGAAGCGCGCCAAAGGCGAGCCTTGCGCCGCGTCCATCTTGGGGTACCAGAAGTAGCCGCCAAATACCTCGTCGGCGCCCTGGCCGGCCATCACCACTTTGACTTCTTTGGAGACGCGCTGCGCCAGCAGATAAAACGCGATCACGTCATGGCTGACCATCGGCTCGGTCATTTGCGCAACAGCTTCTGGCAGGCGCTGCATCACCTCATGGTTGGGAATGCTGAATTGGCGATGCCGGGTGTGAAAGTGCCGGGCAATTTGGTTGGAGTATTCAAATTCGTCGGCTTTTTCCGAACCTGCGCCCACGTCTTCAAAACCGATGGAGAAGGTGCGTAAATCAGGCACTTGGGTTGCCAGCAGTCCCACCAGCAGGCTGGAATCAAGCCCGCCCGAGAGCAGCACACCGACCGGCACGTCCGCTGCCAGCAGGCGGCGTTTGACGCTAAGAGCGAGTTGCTCGCGCGTGGCGGCCAGCCATTGGGCCTCGGACAGCGCTTTTTCAGGCCGCGTGGCGTCCAGTGTCCAGTAAACCTGCTGGGTGCTGGTGCCGTCCGGCTCCAGCCGCAAGGTCGAGGCGGGTGGCAGTTTGCGCACGCCCTGGAGCACTGTGCGCGGCGCGGGCACCACCGTGTGCAGGGTGAAATGGTGGTGCAAGGCCACCGCATCCAGCGTGGTGTCCACCCCGCCGCCCGCCAGCAGCGCGGGCAGGCTCGACGCAAAGCGCAGGCGTTGACCGGTCTGGTTCAGGTACAGGGGTTTGATGCCAAAGCGGTCCCGCGCCAGAAATAGCTGGCCGCTGCGCTGATCCCAGATGGCAAAGGCAAACATGCCAATAAAGCGCTTGACACATTGGTCGCCCCAGGCGTGGTAGGCCTTCAGGATGACTTCGCTGTCGCCATCCGAGAAAAACGTGTAGCCCAGGGTGAGCAACTCGTCGCGCAACTCCCGGTAGTTGTAAATCGTGCCGTTAAAAACCAGCGCCAACTGCAGCGCAGCGTCCACCATCGGCTGGTGCGCCGCAGCTGACAAGTCAATGATGGACAGGCGCCGGTGGCCAAACGCCAGCGGGCCATTCCGGTAAGTGCCCGCGTCATCCGGCCCGCGGCGCGCCAGTTGCTCTGACATGCGCGCAATGGCTGCCAGATCCGGTGCGGCGCCGTCAAAACGCAGCTCACCGCAAATGCCGCACATCAGCGCGCTTCCACGTCCTGGCTGTGCGGCGGCACCACGATCACCGGCGCAAAGCCGCCCCCCTCGGTGCGGAAGTTGGTGGTTTGCCCGGCGTACATGCGCGCCGCCAGCAACTGGACGGCCCCCTGGTAGGTGTAGGCGCGAAGGTCAAATTTCAGGTCGGTCAACACGCCATCGACTTCAATCAGGCGCTGGCCGGGCGGCACCAGGGCCTGCGCCACAAAGTCGCCGGCCAGAATCTCGCCCCAGACCCGGCGCGTCAGCTTGTCGCCGCGGTAAGCGGCCTTGCCGCCGAAGCTGCCAACCGGCTTGAAAAAGAGCTGGCGGCGGCTGGCCCACAAGGCATCGGCGCGCTCGGGTGTCACCAGCTGGGTCTGCGGCACGCCCGCCTGCAGCAGGCGGCGGTCGGCGCTGGAGGCGCCCCAGGTGGCCAATAAATCATCCTGGCTGAGCGCGATCAGGTTGCGCTTGTCGGCATGCAGGGCGTGCGAGCGCGGGTGCGGCGTCAATACCACGGCACCCGCTTCATAGGCGCATTTCAGGGCCTGGTGTCCCGGTTCGGCCAGGTAGAAATCAGTCAGGCGGTTGTAGACCAGGTCCACCACCCGATCCCCGTGCCAGAGCTTGCCGTCGCGCCAAGCCAGTTCCGACGGGTCGGCCACGCTGGCGGCCACGCCGTGGCGGATGAACAATTGCCGGAACAACTCAAACTCGGGCGCCAGGTACTGCGCGGCTGGGTCGTCGTCCACGATCAGGACGTAGCCCAAGGCAGCGTTGCCGCGCTGGTGCTGCCACTCAGACGCGAACATGTCAAAGAATGTTTGCTCCAGCTTGTCCGCCGAGGCCTTGGAGGCAAAGGCCCAGTCCATTTCCTCGCAACAAGCCTCCTGGGCCCGCGCCAGTGCCACATTGAGCAAGGCGCCACCGGCATTGGTGTTGATCTCGATCAGCTGCGGCCCCTGCACGCCCAGATGAAAGTCAAAACCCATGCAGGCCCCGATCGGACCAAAAGCGTGCTGGGCAATCGCCGGCGCACGCGCCAGGGCCTGGGCCTGGTAGCCCGGCAAGTCGATCACACGCTCAATGGCGGCGATCGTGGCTGCCATTTTTTTGGCCATCTCGCCGGCCAAAAAAACAACGGTGGACGAGAACAGGTGCGGTCGCGTTTGGGTGATGCTTTGCATCAGACCCTGGAGGCAGGGGTCGCGCTCAATCTGCTCGCGCAAGCGGCCCTGGTTCAGGGTGCGGCAAAAGCAATCCTGGTTCAGGGCCTCGGCCGCACTGCGGCTCGGCAAAAGCGCTGTGCCAGGCGTTGAATCAGGCGGCTGGCTCGGTGATGTGAATGGATTTTGTGTGCTGGAGCTCATGACATGAGCATACGACAAGCGGGGCGACTGACTTGGCCGTAAGGGGTCAGTCCAGGCTGAGCATTGCTGCACGCGCAATGCTGGCGGCATCCACACCAAAAAAGCCGCGCAAGGCAGCCCGCGTGTCACTGCGACCAAAACCGTCGGTGCCCAGGGTCACGTAGCGACGCCCCGGTGGCAGGTAGGCCCGGACACTTTCAGGCACTGCGCGCACGTAGTCGGTGGCAGCGATGATCGGACCTTGGCTGTGGGCCAATTGGCGCCCAATGAACGCGTCTGGATTCGCCGCACCATCGCGCGCCAGCTCGCTCCAACTGGTCACACTGAATACCTCTGCATCAACGCCTTGCTGCGCCAGCAACGCAGCCGCTTGAATAACCTCGGTCAAAATCGCGCCAGAACCCAGCAGGGCCACATGCTTTGATGTTTTTGAGCTCTGGTCCCCGTCAGGTATGCGTGAGTAGCTAGCAAATTTATAGCAACCTCGAATCACGTCGGGTGCCGCGCCGGCTGGCAGATCGGGTTGGGCGTAGTTTTCGTTCATCAGCGTGACGTAGTAGAAAACGTCCTTCTGCTCCACCAACATCTCGCGCATGCCCTGGTCGATGATCACGGCCAGCTCGCCCGCAAACGCCGGGTCGTACGCCTTGCAGTTCGGGATGGTGGCAGCCATCAGGTGGCTGCTGCCGTCCTGGTGCTGCAGCCCCTCGCCGCCCAGCGTGGTGCGCCCCGAGGTGGCGCCCAGCAAGAAACCGCGTGCCCGCTGATCGGCCGCCGCCCAGATCTGGTCACCCACGCGCTGGAAGCCAAACATCGAGTAGTAGATATAAAAGGGCAACATGGCCAGGCCGTGCACGCTGTAGCTGGTGGCCGCGGCGGTCCAGCTGGCCAGCGCACCGGCTTCGGAAATGCCCTCTTCCATGATCTGACCGTCCAGCGCCTCACGGTAGCTCAGCACCGAGCCAATGTCTTCGGGCGCATAGCGCTGGCCGACACTGGAGTAAATGCCGATTTGCATGAACAGACTGGCCATGCCGAAGGTGCGGGCCTCGTCCGCCACGATCGGCACGATGCGCGGGCTCAGCGCCCGGTCCTTGAGCAGGTTGCCCAGCAGGCGCACAGCGGCCATCGTGGTGCTCATGACCTTGCCATTGGCCTTGAGCGCAAACTGGGCGTAGGTTTCGATGCCGGGCACCGGCACCTTTTCGCAGTCCGTATAACGTTGGGGCAAATAGCCGCCCAGGCGCTGGCGCTGCGCCTGCAGGTACTGCATCTCGGGGCTGCTGGCCGGGGGGCTGTAGAACGCCAGGCTTTTGACTTGTTCGTCCGTCAGGGGCAGGTTAAAGCGGTTGCGAAACGCAATCAGGTCAGCCGCATCAAACGTCTTCTGGCTGTGTGTCGTCATCTTGCCCTGACCCGCGCTGCCCATGCCAAAGCCTTTCTTGGTGTGCGCCAGAATCACGGTCGGCTGGCCCTTGTGCTGCGCGGCTGCGGCGTAGGCGGCGTGGATTTTCACCAGGTCGTGGCCGCCGCGCTTGAGGCGGTCGATCTGTTCGTCGGTCATGCCCTGGGCCAGACGCGCCAGTTCTTCGTTCTGGCCAAAAAAAGTGTCACGGTTAAAGCGCCCGTCCTTGGCGGCAAAGGTCTGCATCTGGCCGTCGACCGTGTTGGCAAAAGCCTTGACCAGCGCTCCCGTCACGTCGCGGGCAAACAGGCCGTCCCAATCGCTGCCCCAGACCAGTTTGATGACGTTCCAGCCGGCGCCGGCAAAGAGCTTTTCCAGCTCGTCAATGATGCGGCCATTGCCGCGCACCGGGCCATCAAGGCGCTGCAGGTTGCAGTTGACCACCCACACCAGGTTGTCCAGCCCCTCGCGCGCGGCCAGTGTGAGGGCGCACATGCTCTCGGGCTCGTCCATCTCGCCATCACCGAAGACGCCCCACACTTTGCGCGCCGAGCAGTCCAGCAACTGGCGGTGCGTCAGGTAGCGCATGAAGCGCGCGTGGTAAATCGAGCTGATCGGGCCGATGCCCATGGAGCCGGTCGGGAACTGCCAGAAGTCGGGCATCAGGTAGGGGTGCGGGTAACTGCACAGGCCACGCGCCCCTTGCCCGGTGCTGGCCGCCGGTGCCGTCAACTCCTGGCGGTAATACGTCAAGTCTTCGGCGCTGAGGCGCCCTTCCAGAAAGGCACGCGCATAGACCCCTGGCGCGCTGTGCGGCTGGAAAAACACCAGGTCGCCCAAAGACGCGTCGATCGCCGCACCTTCCCCGCTGCGCGCGCGAAAGAAATGGTTGAACCCGACCTCAAACAAGTCCGCCGCGCTGGCGTAGCTGGCAATGTGGCCACCGAGCTCGCCGTAAGCCTGATTGGCGCGCACCACCATCGCCAGGGCGTTCCAGCGCACCATGGAGGCCAGGCGCTCTTCCATCGCCAAATCGCCCGGAAACACCGGTTGCTGATCCACACCAATGGTGTTGATGTAGGGCGTGGCCAGCTCGGGCTGCCAACCCACGCGCTGGCCGCGTGCCAATTGGGCCAGCTGGTCCAGCATCTGGCGCGCACGCGGCGCACCCTCGCGTTGCAGCAGGGCCAAAAAAGCATCACGCCATTCCGCCGTTTCCAGCGGATCAGGATCGGGCGCCATCATGTCGGGTTGAAGATCGTCCTTCATCACAAGTTCCTTGAAACAAGGTGTTCAGGCCAGCTCACGGCAGCGTTTTGCGGCGGCGACTGCCGGTTGGGAATAGCCCGGAGCTTGCACCTGATCGAGCGCCTGCGCAATGTCAGCCAGGATATCTTCAATGTCCTCCAGCCCGATCGACAGGCGCACCAGGCCGTCGCTGATGCCATGCTTGGCGCGCTCCTCGGGCGTGTAGGTGGAGTGCGTCATGCTGGCCGGGTGCTGGGCCAGTGATTCCGCATCGCCCAGGCTGACGGCGCGTGTGACCAGTTGCAAGGCGTCCATGAAGCAGATGCCCGCGGTCAGCCCGCCATGGAGCTCGAATGCGATCATGCCGCCAAACTGGCGCATCTGGCGCTTCGCCAGGGCAAGCTGGGCAAAGGTGGGCAGGCCGGGGAAATGCACCACCCTGGTCGCCGGGTGGCGCTGCAGCAGCTCGGCCACTTTTTGCGCGCTCTGGCAATGCCGGTCCATGCGCAAGGTCAGTGTCTTGAGTCCGCGCATCACCAGATGGGCATCCTGCGCCGACATCACCGCACCCGTCATGTCTTTCAGACCGAACAGCCGCACCCGTTGGGCCAATTCGGCATCGGCAAAAATCGCGGCACCGGCGGTCAGGTCGCCGTGGCCGCCCAGGTACTTGGTCATGGAGTGCACGCTGACATCGGCCCCCAGCAGCAAGGGCTGTTGCAGGTAAGGCGTGCAATAGGTGTTGTCCACCACCACTTTGGCACCGCCCTGATGCGCGATGCGGGAGACCGCTTCAATGTCCACCAGGCGCATATTGGGGTTGGCCGGGGATTCGAAGTACACCACGCGGGTCTTCGCACCCATGGCCTGGGCCACGTTGGCCGGGTCGGTCATGTCCACATGGCGCACGGTCACGCCGAAACGGCTCAGGCCATGCGTCAGGAAGGCGTAGGTGCAGCCGTACAGTGTCATGTCGGCCAGCACTTCATCACCCGGCTCCAGCATCGACCACAACGTCGCCGTGATGGCCCCCATGCCCGAACCAAACACCACCGCCCCCGCGCCTTGCTCCAGACTGGCCAGTCGGCCTTCCAGCAAAGCCAGCGTGGGGTTGGCAATGCGGGTGTAGAAGTAGCCCGCTTCTTCACCCGTGAAACAACGTGCGCCATAGGCCGCGTCAGGAAAGGCAAAAGTGGCCGAGGTGTAGATCGGCGGCACCAGCGCACCCAGATGGTCGGCGGGGTTGTAGCCAAAGTGAATGGCCCGGGTGCTGAAGCCTTTGACCGCTGTTGTCGTGCTCATTTTGATTCCTTGCTGGGTTGATTTCGGGTGACGATGCATGGAATTGTTTGCCCACCACAGCGGAAAAAATTGGCTATTTAGTATTTGATATTGGCTAGAATTGGAATATATATCTATGATCATCAAGAAATTGGGTAAATTTATCCATGAGCTCTGATTCGCTCGACAACACTGACCGCAAACTGCTCGATGCCCTGCAACACGATGCGCGTCAGACGGTCGCAGACCTGGCGCAATTGGTGTCGCTCTCACCCTCGCCTTGCTGGCGTCGCGTGCGCCAGCTTGAAGAAGCCGGCGTGATCGAGGGCTACCACGCGCAACTGAGTCGCGCAAAACTGGGCTACGGCGTGACCGGCTTTGTGCATCTGCAAATGGACAATCACTCGCCCGACATCATGGCTGCGTTCGAGCGTGAAGTGGTGGCGTTGCCGCAAGTGCTGTCTTGCCACAACCTGTCGGGCCGGTATGACTACCAGATCGAGGCGATTGCCCCCGATCTGGAGTCGTTTTCGCAACTGGTGCGGGTCAAAATTCGCAGCCTACCGGGGGTGAAAGAAATCTCCACCAGCTTTTCGCTCAAGGAAGTCAAACGCGCCGGCACCTTGCCTGTCAATTGACAGGGTGCGCTTCAAAGTGAAGTGCAACACACCTTCGGTTTTTAAAGGAAGGTGTGGACATGGCAGATCAGCTAATCAGACCACGGGCTTTCATCATGTCGCAGCGGTTTTGCCGCGGTGCCGGCAGGGTGATGCCTTTCTCTTTGGCGCGTGCTTCCATAGCCTTGTGCTGCTCGTCCTGCACCAGCTTGCATTCGTCATAGGTTTTGACCGCACGCATCTTGATCATCATGGCGGTGCGCTCTTCAGCGGTCATGAGCGTTGCCCCGACCCTGTTGCCCATGCCGGGGCCCATGCGGCCAGCGCCGGGGCCACCATTTTGCATGCCCATGCCGCCCATGCCCCCCCACATGCCGGGGCCCGGCTGCGCCAGCACCGGCGCGGCCAGGGCGGCGCCGAGCACGGCGACCAGGGAAATGCTCTTGAGGATGGTTGTCGTTTTCATGATGGATTCCTTCGGTTTTGTACGATGGCAGGACGTCGGCGAATCCTTCGCCCTTGAGAATGATTGGAGCGCGCGGATGTAAGCAGCGTGTTGCGCGCCGGAGCTGATTTGCATCGCAGCGTTGCAGATCGGCCTTGCGATACAGTGCGTTACAAGCACAACGCCCGCGCCCTGAAAATAGACTTCGAGCCCGCTTGCACCGGCGCACCGCGCGCACAAGGATCGAACCCATGGAAAAACGTGATTGCATTCTGATTGTTGATGACGAGCCGGAAATTCGTCGGCTGCTGGTTGACTACCTGATGCGCAACAACTTCGAGGCCGTGGCCGCTCGCGATGGCCGCGAGATGTGGCAGGCGCTGGACCGGCACGCGATTGACCTGGTGGTGCTGGACCTGATGCTGCCCGACACCGATGGCTTGAGCCTGTGCCGCGAGCTGCGCGCCAAGTCCAACCTGCCGGTGCTGATGTTGACCGCCCTGGGCGAGGAAGCCGACCGCATCGTGGGGATCGAAATGGGCGCTGACGACTACCTGGTCAAGCCCTTCAGCCCGCGCGAACTGCTGGCCCGTATCAAAGCGGTCTTGCGCCGCACCCGCGCGTTGCCACCCAATCTGCGGCCCGAGTCGGCGCGCTGTCTGTGCTTTGCCGGCTGGTGTCTGGATACGGCGGAACGCCTGCTGACCGCGCCCGACGGTGTTGCCACGCCTTTGTCGGGCGGTGAATACCGGCTGTTGCACATTTTGCTGGACCACCCGAACCGGGTGCTGAACCGCGACCAGTTGACCGAGATGATCCATGGCCGCGAAGCCGAGGCCTATGACCGCGCGATTGACGTGCAGGTCAGCCGGCTGCGCCAGCGCCTGCGCGACGACAGCCGCGAGCCGAACCTGATCAAGACCGTGCGCGGCGAAGGCTATGTGCTGGCCGCCAGCGTGCAAAGGCAGGCTTCATGCGCTTGAGTTGGCGTGCCTGGCCGTCCAGCCTGTTCGTGCGCATGGCGCTGATCCTGCTGCTGGGGCTGCTGGTGGCGCAGGGGCTGAGCTTCTGGCTGCAATGGGGCGAGCGGGCCACGGTGGTGTCGCAGGCGCGCGGGCAAAATTTTGCCGATCGCATGGCGGAGGTGGTGCGTGCGCTGGAGGCCACTGCGCCCGCCGAGCGCAGTGCTGCGCTCGCCACGCTGCCCTACGGCGATTGGCAAGTGACATTGATCAGCGAGAACCAGGTGTCACAAAACCCGCCACGCGGCCCGGTTGGGGCCATGCTCAGCGCGCGCCTGGGCAGCGCGCGTGAAGTTCGCCCGCTGGGTGGGGCCGCGGGTATGGGTATGGGCATGATGCACGGCAATATGCCGCGCGGCTTTGATGTGCGCTTGCAGGGCGGTCAATGGCTGCGGTTCTCGGGCGCACGCCAGCTTGACACCCCCGCTTTGCCGCGCGATCTGATCCTGCGCCTGGCGGTCACGCTGATGATCGTGACGGCGGTCGTGATGCTGGCCGTGCGGCAAGCGACCCAGCCGCTCAAGCAACTCGCCCAAGCCGCCGACACGCTCGGGCGTGACCTGGATGCGCCCGCCCTGGCGGAAGAGGGCCCGACCGAGACGCGCCGCGCCGCGCAGGCCTTTAACCGGATGCAGGCACGTATCAAACGCCTGGTCAACGAGCGCTCACGCGCACTGGCAGCGGTGTCGCACGACCTGCGCACGCCGCTCACCCGCCTGCGCCTGCGTGCCGAGCTCGTTGACGACGAAACGCTGCGCGACCAGATGGCCGCCGATCTGGATGCCATGGCCGCCATGATTGATGCCACGCTGGATTACCTGCGCGGTTTGCAGACCAGCGAGGCCGTGCGCCCGATTGACATCAATGCGCTGCTGGCCAGCATGAGTGAAGACGCGCTGGTGCTCGGGCGGCGCATCAGCATCCAGGGCCAGGCGCTGGCGCCTTACACCGGGCGCCTGTCGGCCTTGCGCCGCGCGCTGCAGAACCTGATCGACAACGCCATCAAATACGGTACTTGTGCGCATCTGCGCGTGGACGATGATGCGGGTGAACTGCGCATCATGGTCGAAGATGAGGGGCCGGGCATCGAGCCCCATGAACTCGCCCGCGTCACCGAGCCCTACTACCGTCCCGATGCGTCGCGCAGCAGTGCGACCGGTGGGGTCGGGCTGGGCTTGTCGATCGCCAAGGACATTGCCCTGCTGCACGGGGGTGACCTGGTGCTGACCAACCGCGCGCAAGGCGGCCTCTGCGCCACACTCAAGCTGCCGCGTGTGGCGGCGGCTGCGGCCTAGAAGTCCGAGCAGGGTGGCGTAAACGGTACTTTCATGACCTGCAAAGTCACGTGCGTGATCTCGAATCGGTCATGCATCTGCCGGGTGGCGTCGGCCAGAAACGCGTCATCCGCCTGGCCTTGCGGCATGACCAGTTGCGCCGTCAGCGCCACTTGCGACGTGCCCATGGCCCACACGTGCAGGTCATGCACCCGGGCCACGCCGGGCAGGGCCGCCAGGCAGTCGCGCACCGCCAGCAGGTCGATGTCCCGCGGTACACCATCAAACAGCATGTGCAGGGACTGCTTGAACAAATCCCAGGTGCCCCACAAAATGACGGCGGCAATGCCCAGACTCACCACCGGGTCCAGCCATTTCCAGCCCATCCAGAGTGTCAGCGCACCGGCCACCACCACGCCAGCCGATACCAGGGCGTCGGCCGCCATGTGCAGGAAGGCACCACGAATGTTCAGGTCACTTTCACGCCCGCGCATGAACAGCAGCGCGGTGGCCGTGTTGATGACAATGCCAATGCCGGCCACCGCCATGATGGTGACCCCTTGTTCCTGCAGGGAAACCTCGGATGAGAGCAGCCGCCCCATGGCCTCCCACGCCAGCGCGCCCATCGCCACCAGCAGCAGCAAGGCGTTGGCAAACGCGGCCAGAATCGAGGCCCGCTGCCAGCCGTAGGTGTGGCGCGCATCCGGGCGCAGTCTGCCCGCCAGCGCGCCGCCCCAGGCCAGCACCAGGCCTGCCACGTCGCTCAGGTTATGCCCGGCGTCAGCCAGCAAGGCCAGCGAGTTGACGCGCCAGCCATAAAAGCCCTCAATGGCCACAAAGACGATATTGAGCACGATGCCGATGGCAAACGCGCGGTTGAAGTTGGCCGGAGCGTGGCTATGGTCGTGGTCGTGTCCGCTACTCAATTACTTTATTCCTTCTGGCCCGCGCAGGGCTGCATTCCGTTGATCGGCCCGTACGGCCCATGGCGCATCTTGACAGCGTGATTCTCGCAGGAACGCGGCCTGCGCTGGAGGCCAGAGCGGGGCATCAACCCTGCACACCCAGCATCCGCCCGGTCATTTTGCGCGCGACCGGTGCCAGGAAGAAGATCACCGGTACACCCACCACATAGGCAATGCCAAAGGCCTTCATCCACAGCCGGACAAAGTTTTCATTCAAACCGACATTGACGAAGGTGATCACCAGCGTCATCAGGAAAATCATCATGGCGCCCATGACCAGTGAAAACACCAAATGAAATTTTTTTTGCGGATTCATGTTCTTGTTCCTTGTGTCAAATTACGCTGCCGCCAGCCAGTGCTCGATCTTGTCACGGCTGGGGATGCCGCCGGCATGCACCACTTTGCCGTCGATCACCACGCCGGGGGTGCTCATCACGCCATAAGCCATGATGTCACGCAGTTCTTCCACCTTTTCAAGCTTGACGGTCACGCCCTTGGCCTGGGCGATCTGGTCGATGAGCGCGATGGTGGCTTTGCAGTTGGCACAACCGGTGCCGAGTACTTTGATGTCCATGAGAGTTCCTTGAAGTTGCCATGAAGTTAAAACGAAATCGAGGTCAAAAACAGGCCGTCGTGCCAGTGGCTTTACAGCACCGCGTTAAATACAAAACCCACCAGCAGGATGCCGCTGGCCACCACCGCCACAAAGGTGGCAATCAGCCGCACCTTGAGCACCTTGCGCAGGATGATCATCTCGGGCAAGGAGAGCGCAATCACGCTCATCATGAAGGC
>NZ_JBAQMD010000058.1:0-15525 GCF_049302455.1 Rhodoferax ferrireducens
AAGCAAGCATCTAAATGAGAGTGTATCTCATTTAGATCAAAACAAACAGCCTCTCCCGTGACCACCTGCGGCGAGTTTGACTTAGCGCAAACTCGCGCCGAACAAGTCTCGCCACTCTAACTTCCCACCTCGGGGTCGCCGAGGTCGACGCTATAGTTGCCAGCGGCCTTTCTACCCACCCGAGGTGTTTCTCATGCTGCTGCTCAATCCACGCCATCTGGTTCGCAACTATCCCGATCAACGCTCACGCGAGATCATGGAGAAAACGGTTGCCTTCTTCGAAAAAACCGGCCTGACCAAGCTCAAGGCGGATTTTCATGGCGCGGTCTGGTACGAAGACTTCCTCAACTTCTGCAAGAACGAGGGCATTTTTGCCTCCATGATGACGCCCGCCGAGCACGGCAAGGAAGGTGAACACGCGGTCTGGGACACCTGGCGCGTGTGTGGTTTTGCCGAGATTCTGGGCTTCTATGGACTCCCCTACTGGTACGCCTACCAGGTCTCGGTGCTGGGCATCGGCCCCATCTGGATGAGCAAGAACAAGATGGCGCAGGCGAAGGCGAAACGCCTGCTTGACGAAGGCGGCATTTTTGCCTTCGGCCTGTCCGAGAAAGAGCATGGCGCCGACATCTACTCGTCCGACATGATCGTCACCAAGCTGGAAGACGGTACGTACCTAGCGTCGGGGGGCAAGTACTACATTGGCAACGCCAACCAGGCGCGCATGGTGTCCACCTTCGGCAAGATGGCCGATACCGGGGAATACATTTACTTTGTCGCCGACTCGCAGGATCCCAAGTACGAGCTGGTAAAAAACGTGGTCTACAGCCAGAACTACGTCGCCGAGTTCCGTTTGCATGACTACCCCTTGACTGAAGAAGACATCCTGCACCACGGTGACGATGCCTGGAACGCGGCGCTCAACACCGTCAACGTCGGAAAATACAACCTTGGCTGGGCCTCCATCGGCATTTGCACCCACGCCTTTTATGAGGCTTTCGATCACGCCGCCAACCGGCACCTGTACAAGCTGACGGTGACGGATTTTCCGCATGTGCGCCAGCTCTTTACCGATGCCTACGCGCGCCTGGTGGCGATGAAACTGTTCGCACTGCGCGCGGCTGACTACATGAAGGCAGCCTCCAACGAGGACCGGCGCTACCTGTTGTTCAACCCGATCCAAAAAATGAAAGTCACCACGCAAGGTGAAGAGGTCATCAACCTGCTGTGGGACGTGATTGCCGCCAAGGGCTTCGAGAAAGACATGTATTTTGCGATGGCTGCCGTCGAGATTCGGGGCTTGCCCAAGTTAGAGGGCACGGTGCATGTCAACATGGCGCTCATCATCAAGTTCATGGCCAACTACTTCTTCGCGCCAGCCGAGTATCCAGAAGTACCGCGCCGCGATGAGGGCAGCAACGACAGCTTCCTGTTTGACCAGGGCCCGACCAAGGGCTTGGGCAAGATCAAGTTTCACGACTATCACATCGCCTATGGCAGCGTCGATTCTCCCAACCTGAGCGTTTTCAAGGCACAGATTGAGACCTTCAAACCGTGCTTATCCGGTTGTCACACCCACCTACTACCGGTAGTATGTTGAGCATCTGTGCCAACTGGGGATGGTCATGGTTATCGATGTGCTTGAGCGAGACGATCTGGCGTTCCCGCGCTCGCTGCCGGAGTTCCAGCGACTGTTCCCGGACGAAGCGGCCTGTGCGACCTACCTTGAGCGCGCCCGATGGAGCGATGGATTCGTGTGCCAGCACTGCGGGGCACCCGGCGATCCGCGGTATGTTTCCACTCGCCCTGGTGTGCTGCGTTGCCGGAAATGTCGCTGTGACACGAGCCTCACTGCGGGAACCGTCATGGAACGCACCCATACACCGCTTTCCGTGTGGTTCTGGGCAGCCTATTTGGTCGCCAGCCAGACGCCGGGCATGTCGGCCGTCCAGTTTCAGCGGCAACTCGAACTGCCGCGTTACGAGACGGCCTTCCAGATTCTTCACAAACTGCGGGCCGGCATGGTACGTCCCGACCAGGATCGGATTGGTGGCAACCCCGCAGAACACGTCGAGGCCGATGAAACCTACGTCGGCGGCCGTACTCGCGGCAAGGGCCGAGGCGTTCACGACATGGCGCTCGTCGCCGGTGCGGTCGAGGTTAAACAGCGCAAGCACGGTGGCAGCCTCAACAAGCGCAGGACTGGGCGATACGCCGGACGTGTTCGGCTCGCGGTGGTGCCAGACCGAAGTGCCAAATCGTTGGGCGGCTTCATCGAGCGCGTCGTTACGCCAGGCGCCACCATCATCACCGACGACTGGAGCGCTTACGCGACCCTTGGAAAGCGAGGGTATCTTCATACCGCCGTCGCGGAACGTGGTGACATGCAAGTTGCCGAGACCTTCCTGCCCATCATTCACCTCGTGTTCTCCAATCTCAAAACATGGCTACGTGGCATTCACCACGGCGTCAGCCCGCAGCACCTGCAAGCCTATCTCAACGAATTCACGTTCCGCTTCAATCGCCGCTTCTACCCATTCAACGCTTTCCGCTCCCTGCTTGGTATTGCTGGCAACGTCACTGCGCCCACCTATGCCGAACTTTACGCAAAGAAACCATGACCCACTACATCTAGTGGGCGGGTGTGACAACCGGATAAGCACGCTTCAAACAAATGGCGATGCTGGCGCCGCCCACGCCAGCGCAGGCCAAAGACATCGACTTCCTGCTGACCGTGGGCGAGATGTTCACGTTGGTGGTGTATGGCCAGTTGATCCTGGAAAACGCCAGGATTTATAAGATTGAGCCCGAATTGCTCGATCAGATATTCGACTTCATGGTGCGCGACTTCTCCAAGTTCGCGCTGCAGATGTACTCCAAACCCAGCAGCACCGAAGGCCAGATGGCGCAGTGCCTGAAGATGATCAGGAAACCGGTGACCGACGACGTGCGCTACGCCAAGGTCTGGAGCGAGCATGTGAGCAAGATGCAGGACCAGTACAAGATGCCCGCTTGAGGTGTCGCATTGCTACAAAATATATAGCTGGTGACGCCCGTTTGACATGGGTTGGCGTCTGTTTTTGTTTATAGTGACGGTCCTTTGTCTATTTGGAGCCTTGATGCTTATCTGGAAACGCCCGATCTCGGTGGCTGAACTCACCGCGATCAGCGTCAACACGGCGGTTGACCACCTGGGGATGGAATTTCTGGAGGTCGGCGACGACTTCATCCGCGCGCGCGTGCCGGTGGACCACCGCACCCAGCAACCCTACGGTTTGCTGCACGGCGGCGTGAGCGTGGTGCTGGCCGAAACCCTGGGATCGTGTGGCGCCGCCTACGCCAGCCCGGCCGGTCAACTCGCCGTCGGGCTGGACATCAACGCCAACCACATCAAGGGCGTCACCAGCGGCTGGGTCACCGGCACCGCCCGCCCGGTGCACATCGGCCGCACCACCCAGGTCTGGCAGATCGACATGCAAAACGACGCCGGTGAGCTGACCTGCGTGTCGCGTATCACGATGGCAGTGCTGCCTCCGCGTTAAACGTCCGACAGGTCGCCAACCTTCGGCAGAATCAACGCTTGAACACGTGAACCTAGAACCTTTTGACATACAGCGTCTGTTGTCGGCGCTGCCGCTCTTCAGTGATCTGTCCCAGTTGGAGCGAGAACGTATCGCCCAAGGATGCCGCTTGGTGCGTCTGGCCCGCGGCGAGATGTTTTTTCGGGTCGGCGAAGCGTGTGAGGCATTCCACGTCGTGGTTTCCGGGCAGATCAAGCTTTACGTGTCATCACCTGCCGGCCAGGAGAAGGTGATCGAAATCATCGGCCCGGGCCGAAGCTTTGCGGAGGCCCTGGTGTTTCTCGGGCAGCCCCACATCGTGAATGCGCAGTCACTGACGGACACCTTGCTGGTCAGTGTTGCCAAGGCCGCCGTGCTGGCTGAAGTGGAGCGGGACCCGCGCTTCTCGCTGCACATGCTGGCTGGCATTTCCCGTCGCCTTCACAGCTTGATTCATGACGTCGAAGGCTATGCCTTGCAAAGTGGCATGCAAAGACTGATTGGCTACTTGCTGCGCGATGTGGAGGCGGCAGTTGGCCATGGTAGTGGCAGCGTCAGCGTTCATTTGCCCGCCAGCAAGGCAACAATTGCCTCCCGCCTGTCATTGACTCCCGAATATTTTTCTCGTGTACTGCACGAGCTCGAAACCCAAGGGCTGATTCAGATCGACAAGCGCGAGATCCGGATTCTGGACGTGCACCGACTCGCCAATTTCGAGTCGCATTGACACGCTTGGCCGCCCCGGGTGAACGCTTCATGGGTCGGCGTCAACTGATCGTGCCCATTCTTAAGTCATATTAAGTTAATACAAACCGGACCGGTTTACAGTTCTTCACATTCATTCAAGGAGAACTTCATGCGTCGAATCGGTCGATTTGCAGCCCCAATGGGATGGGCGATTGCCTGTCTGCTGTCGCTGTCCCTTGCCGTCCCGGCATTCGCGGTTGATCAAACGGCCGCCAAAAAAGTCGGCGCCGATCAGATGATCAAAAAGTCGCCAGCCGATGCGGCGATCGGGAAAAAATGCATCAGTTGCCACGGCGCCGAGGACGATCCAGGCATCTACGGCGAGTGGAAGAAGAGTACCCATGCCGCCAAGAATGTGGACTGTTACGACTGCCACAAGGCCAAGCAAGGCGAGAAAGCCGCCTTCGCGCACCATGGCGCCTCTATTCAGGTGATCGTCACCCCCAACACCTGCGCCAATTGCCATGCCGCCGAGGTGGCGCAGCAGCAGCGTTCGCACCACGCCAAGGCTGGCAATATTCTGGCCTCGCTGGACAATCTGCTGGGCGAGGTGATTGGTGGACCGGCCGCCGTCAATGCCGGCTGTCTGCAATGTCATGGCAGCACCGTGGTCCTCGACGACAAGGGGCGTCCGACGCCGCAAACCTGGCCCAATACCGGCATTGGCCGCATCAATCCGGACGGCTCATTGGGATCTTGTTCGGCCTGCCACGCCCGCCATAGTTTCTCGTCGGCGCAGGCGCGCACCCCCGACACCTGTGGCAAATGTCATTTGGGGCCGGATCATCCGCAACTCGAAATCTATAACGAGTCCAAACATGGCATTCTCTACCGCGCCAAGATCAAGGAAATGAACCTGGATTCCAAGAAATGGGTGGTGGGCGTTGACTACACAGCAGCGCCGACTTGTGCCACCTGCCACATGAGTGCCACCCGCGAGCAGAAGGTCACGCACGACGTGGGTGAGCGTATTTCCTGGACCCTGCGTCCTGCCATCTCCACCAAACTCAACATGATTCGCCTGAGCACCGGCGATGAATTCGATCAACCTGAGGGCCAGCCCTTGCCCAAGGTCGGTGACGAAGTCAAAGGCGCCAAGGTGACCCAAGTTCTGACCTGGACGCAGCGCCGGGACAAGATGAAGGATGTCTGCGTCGCCTGCCACAGCGCCAATACGGTGGAAGGCCAATACAAGCAGTTTGATGACCTGGTCGAGCTTTACAACGACAAATATGCCAAGCCGATTGCTGCCGTCATGAAAGAGCTCGAAGACAAGGGCTACCTGACGCACCAACCCATGGACGCAAAAATCAAGTGGACCTGGTTCGAGATCTGGCATCACGAAGGCCGCCGCGCCCGTCACGGTGCTGCCATGAACGGGCCGGACTACACCTGGTGGCATGGCATTTACGAAGTCAGTCAACACACCTATTTCAAGTGGATTCCGGAACTGAAAGAGGTGGTTCGCCAGAAAGACGGCAACGAAGATTTCGCCAATGCACTGCTGGACAAGCATTTCAAACCGATTGCCGGCCATGACTGGTTCTTCAACGGCATGGGCAAGGATGCGATTGAAAAAGTGCGCAAGGGCTATGACGAGCGCTATGGCAAAGGCGCCTTGAAATAAGACTGTCACAACGGGTCGCTGAACGGCTCTTCTGCACAAGAGGGGCCGTTTTCTGTCTGGCCACAAAGGATGGGGGAACCATGTATTCAACAATTCGGCAGCGTACGCTGCTCGGCTGTGCCGCACTGATCACCGGGTTTGTGATTTGGTCAGCGCAAGGGGCTGCGCCAAATACCCTGATCGCGCTAGGCGATCAACAATGGGCTGCGGGGCAACTTGAACTGGCGCAGAAGACCTTTGAACACGCAGTCAAAGCGGAGCCCCGCTCGGTCGACGCTCATATGAAGTTGGCTGGTTTGCAGCTTTCCCGCCAGGAATTCAAGGCCTGCATCGAGACCTACCAGCGAGCAATCGGGCTCGATGCAAACAATGCCAGAGCCTGGCTGGGCCTGGGATTCGCGTATCTTCACGCCGGTCAAAATGACTTATCACTGGCCGCTTTGGACGAGGCCATTCGCATCGATCCCGGCAACCAGGAAAAATTGGCCCCGGTGCTGGCGAAGCTGGGCGCGCCTTGACCGTTTGCAACAGTGGCGCGTAGTCGTCCGAAGCCAGCTCGGCCTGCTCCGGCCCATGTGATGGCGGCAAATGCCGCTACCGCCAGGCCTGGTCCAGAAAGGAAAGAGCGCGACTACCGGCCCAGGTCTTGAATGGCGTCCACGACCAGTCCGGTCCCGATGGCAATCAGCAGGATGTCGGAGGCGACGCGCACATAGCGGTGTCCGGCCGGTGCCACGCCCAGTTGGACGACGATGGCTGGCGGCAAGCTGTAGACCACCACATCACGCGGCAAAGGCTGGCCAAGTGCCCACTTTCGGGCCTGCCCCGGCGGCATGCAGCCATTGTTTTTCTTGGCCAGGCCCGGCGGGCAGCGACCCACGCGGTATTGCTCGCTGTAGTAATTGCGTATCACCGCGCGCTGGTCATCGCCAAAATGCCCGGCAGCCCGGTCCGGCTTGCCCGGCGATGGGCTGTCCTGGCGTTCTTGCTTCTGGGTCTGCTGGGGCTTGCCAGACTTGCCGGGCTTGTCACCGCCCACCCAGTCCGGTTTGGCGGCCATGGCCCCAGCCGTGACCAGCAGACCCGCGAGCAGGAAGGCCAGGGCACGGCCCGTTCTGATTTCAGTGATTTTCACAATGAACCTTTTGATGAATTAAGGGAACGTGAAGTTGGTCGTGACTGTAGCACCTGAGGCCAAAGTCGGGAGTACCGTCGTCTTGTCCGCAAAGCCCGTCAAGCTGGCGCTGAGTGCGTACTTGCCGGCCGCAGCGAGGTCGGCAGTGAACACCAGTGCGCCCGGCGCCGCCACATAAGGCGCCACCAGTGGCGCGTTAACCACCACCGGGTGGGTGTAGAGACCCGTGTCGCCGTCAACGAAGCGGCCCGCCACCTCTACCGTCGTGACGGCCCCACCCGTGAGTGTCGACGGCAGCGGCTGCAGCACGCGCACCAGGGTATCCACCGGGGCGGTGCCGGTCACGGTCGCGCTAGCGGAAATCGCCGGGTTCAGGGCGGTGCCGGAGGCGTTAACGGCAGTCACGGTGTCCGCAACCACGGCCACGTTGGTGACGACGGCCGTGGTGCGCCCGGGCGCCGTCAAGACCAGGGTGTAGTTGCCAGGGGCGACCGGCTGCAGCATGAACTTGCCGAAGTTGTCGGGTGCCGTGGCCTTGATGACCACGCCGCCCTGCTGCAATGACAGGCTGGTGTTGCCATTGGCCAAAGTCGCTGCGTCCACGAAGCCGGTGACGCCGGAGACATAACGGGGAAGCACGCTGAGCTGCGGCTTGAGCAGGTATTGGCCCGAGTTGCCGGCGATCACAACGGATTTGCAGGCGTCAAAGTCGATCACGAAATTGGCCAGTTGGTTGGCGGCGATATCGATTTTGAACTGCTTGGCCTTGACGCCGGACTGCTGGCCGCTTGGCGTCTTGAGCGCGACATCGGTCTTGGTCAGGTCGCTGGTGAGGACGACGGAATTGGCCAGCGCAACCGTGGGATTGGTGGAATTTTCGGCCAGAACGAGCCGCATCTGGTTGTAGCTGCCGGTGGGCAGTGTGACTTCACCGAGTTCTGCCAGATCGCCGTTTTGCAGCTTGAGCAAATCCACGCGCAGGGCGGGGTTCAGCACGATCTCGGACCAGCCGTTGGGATCGTCAGGATTGGCGCTGTCGCTTTGGTGGACGCGGACTTTCTGGATGGTCACGTTGACGGCGTCATAGCCGCAAGCCGGAGCGTCGGTCAGCGCCAGGCGCAAGGTGCCGGTGCTGTCGGTGCCGGCGCTGCCGCCACCACCACCGCAGGCCGCGAGGCCCGCCACCAAAACACCACCCAGGGCCAGCTTCGAATTTCGGGATAATTTCATGGAATGCCTCTTTAAGAAATAGATGTCAGTACAAGGAATGGCGCTGACTCTGATTCGGCGCAACACCTAATACCAATCATGCTGGGCACACTGCCTAGCGTCTGTTCGCTGGCGCACCGACCGCCGCGCCAAGCCCGGTGGTGGGGTGTTGCGGTTCTCTGAGGGACTGAGCAAGCTGGCCACGCATGGGCGCCAGCAGGGCGAATTACAACTGGACTTCTTCCGCAATGGCATTGGCCATATAAGCCATCTTCCTTTGCATGTCCTGCCCGGTATCGGCAAAGCGCAGCGCGATGGCCCGGAATTCATCCTGAATTTCGATGAAGACATCCACCATGTCGGGGTCGAAATGGCTGGCGCGGCCCTGAAAGATAATGCCCACCGCCTGGTCATGGGGCAGACCGGCCCGGTACACGCGCTCCGAGATCAAGGCATCGTAGACATCGGCAATCGCCATGAGGCGCGCCGAGAGCGGGATTTCCTCCCCCGACAAACCCTGTGGATAGCCGCTGCCGTCCCATTTTTCATGGTGGGAATAAGCCAGTTCCTTGACCGTCTGAAGCAGGGGCGCCTGGTAGCCCAGGGTCAACTCGGCCTGTTCGATCGCGTCGCGCGCCAGCGTGGTGTGGGATTTGATGATCTCGTACTCAGCGGGTGTCAAGGCGCCGGGTTTGAGCAGAATCCGGTCTGGAATGCCAATCGTGCCCATATCGTGCAACAGCGCCGACTGAAACAGAACCCGGCAATAGGACTCGGTCAAAGCCGCAGCAAAGCGCGGATGTTTCTTCAGACGCTGCACCAGTGCCTGGACATACTGTTGCACCCGCAAAATGTGCTGGCCGGTGTCCGAGCTGCGCGTTCCGGCCAGTGTGACGACAGCGAAAGCCGCTACCGCCATGGCGGCATACATGGGATCAGCGCCGGGCGGCGGGCTGGGGTCGGGTCGGGTCATGGCAGGGTTCACCTTTTCAAACTTGACGGCAAGAGTTCTTTACGGCGCCAGTTTAGGCGACGACCGGCCTGTCGCGGTGAATTCAGCATCGGCCACCAGCGCCTCTAGGGCTGGCGCGCCTGCAACGGCGTGCGGTACAGCCAGACCGGGCGGCCATCCGGGGCAGACAAGACGGCCTGCGGCACGAGCTCAGACGCCTCGAATTCGAGGCTCACCAACCAGGCGCCGGGCTTGAGTTGCGCGCGCGCCTTGGCCACCGCGCGCGCCATGCTTTCCGGGCGCTGAAACAAATAGACCAAGGCATAAGGCGCCCAGTCGGCGCGCCAGATATCGCCCTGACGCACGCGTGCCCACGGGCAACGCAGGGCACACAAGGCACGCAAGGGCCAGCTCCATTCCAGTCCACGCAGCTGCGCCGCCGGATAGGCCTCGCGCAAGGCGCGCAGGCCGGCACCCAGGCCACAACCGGCATCGAGCACCAGGGCGCCCGCAGGCAAGGGCGCTTGCCCGGCCAAGTCGCGCAGGGCGTGCTGAGGGGTCGGAAACAGCGGCGCGTCGCGCCAGGCATTCAGGGGATAAATCAGCAGCAGCAACACCAGCGGCAGCAGCCAGGCCCAGGCGGGCAGGCTCGCCGACCCCGAGAGCGCCAACGAGACGGGAAAGCCCAGGCCGATGATGGCGCGGCGCCACCAGCTCGCGGCCCAGCCACTGAGCGCCACGCCCACCGCGGCGGCAACGGCCAGCGCCACCCAGGCCGATAGCCCCAGCTGCTGCAGCCCCAAAAATGAGGCCCAGGCCGCGCCCCAAGTCAGCAGGGCCGGCAGCGGCCAACGCAGGTGGACCAGCATGTGAGGACGATGGACAGTGGGCGGGTAGACCGATGGCGCTCAAAGCACGCCGGTGCGCAGACGAGCTGCGAACCGGATGCTGGCGTTAGCGCGTTGCCGCGCGCCTGAGTTTGTCGATCAAGCCGTTAAGCTCGTCGAGTGAGCCGAACTGGATGCTCAACTCGCCCATTTCCTCCAGCCGCCCGGCCCGCTTGACGCGCTTTTTCACCCGCACTTCAACGGCGGCGGTGAGCAGGTCGGACAACTCCTCTTCGACCCGCTTCATGTCGCGCGACTTTTCCGGTTTCGGCCTGACCGAGGTCAGCGAGAAATCAGCACTCAACTTTTTGGCCAGGCGCTCGGCCTCGCGCACCGACAGGCTGCGCGCGCTGATCTGGGTCGCCGCCGTGATCTGGGTCGCCCGGTCCAGCACCAGCAACGCCCGCGCGTGGCCCATGTCAAGGTCGCCCGCCATCAGCATGGTTTGCACCGGATCGGCCAGGTTCAGGAGGCGCAACAGGTTGCTGGCGGCGCTGCGCGAGCGCCCTACGGCCTGCGCCGCCTGCTCATGCGTGTGGCCAAACTCCTTCACCAGCCGCTGCAGACCCTGCGCTTCTTCCAGCGGGTTCAGGTCTTCGCGCTGAATGTTCTCAATCAACGCCATGGCAGCGGCGTCTTCATTGGCCACGTCACGCACCAGCACCGGCACGCTGTCGAGCCCCGCCAGTTTGGCGGCGCGAAAGCGGCGCTCACCGGCAATGATCTCGTACTTGCCCTGGCTGACACCGTCCAGGAGTTGGCGCACCAGAATCGGCTGCATGATGCCCTGCGCCTTGATCGATTCGGCCAGCTCGTACAGGGCCCCCTCGTCCATGCGGGTGCGGGGTTGGTACTGACCCGGCACCAGGTCAATAAGCAGCAAGGTGGTCGGCAAACCGGCATTGCCAGCGCCGGGACCCGAGCCGTCCAGCGCAGCCGACTCAGCCACTTTGGGTCCCAGCAGGGCATCGAGTCCGCGGCCCAGGCCTTTGGGTTTCTTGGTAACCATGGTGTTCTCTTTCCTTTTTAATAGTGGGCGGCGCAGACCGTCAGCCCGGCACTTGACTCGCCTGATTTCTCCTGGGACAGGCCTTGCGTTCTGCCCTCAACCAACTGCAACAGCGCATGCCCTTGCGGCCAATCGCCCAGACCCGACTCGGCGTTGATCTGCCCGTGCGGACCGCCGTCGATGAACTCAGCCCCCCAGGCGTGAGCGAACGCCTGCGCGCGCTCGAAACTGCAACCAGGATCGTCACGGCTGCCAAGCAGCATGCTGCTGAACGGCAGCGGCTGCCAGGGGATCGGAGACCAACTCGCCAGCAGCGCCCGCAAGGCCTCGCGCTCGACATCGGTCGGCGCCACCAGCAGCGCCGCTTTTACCCGGTGAGTGTGGCGCGAGTGCGTGGCCCACGCCGCCACCAGCAGGCAGCCCAGGCCGTGAGCGACCAGCGTCAAACCAGGCGCTGGCGCCGCCTTTGACTGCAGCACCGCTTCTTCAAGCTGCATCAGCCAGTCACCGCGCAGCGGGCGCAACCAGTCGTGCTGTTCCACGCGCCGGTAGCCGTGCGCCGCCTGCCACCGGCTCAGCCAGTGTGCGGGGCCCGCATCCTGCCAGCCGGGGAGCAGCAAAACTTGCGGGGTCGGCAGGTCATGGGTCATCATTTGCTACTATTTAAATAGCTATCTATGCAATGATGACGGGGGCTAGAGGCCAATTTGACATATAAAAAACGGCGATTACAGGGTTTCAATGCGCGCCACCATCTCCTGGGCAAACGCAACATACGCCTGCGCACCCTTGGCCAAGGGGTCAAACACAACGCCTGGCACACCGTAGCTGGGCGCTTCTGCCAGCCGTACATTGCGGGGAATCACGGTGTTGAACACCTTGTCGGCAAAATGCGCCTTCAGCTGCTCGCTGACTTGCTGCTGCAGCGTGATGCGCGGGTCAAACATGACACGCAACAAGCCGATGATGGCCAGGTCTTTGTTCAGGTTGGCGTGCACCTGCTTGATGGTGTTGACCAGGTCCGTTAAACCCTCCAACGCGAAGTACTCACACTGCATCGGCACGATCACACCGTGGGCGCAGCACAGGCCGTTGAGCGTCAGCATCGACAAACTGGGCGGGCAATCGATCAGGATGAAATCGTAATCTTTCTCCACCTCGGTCAGAGCTTCTTTCAGTCGCCGCTCGCGTCGCTCCATGGCCACCATCTCGACCTCGGCACCCGTCAGCTCACGGTTGGCGCCCAGAATATCGTAACCACAGCCGGCCTCGATCAGGCGGTCGCTTTTGACCCGGGCCTCTGCCACCGAAGCCGCTTCGAGCAAGACGTCATAGATCGTGAGTTCGAGCTGGCGCTTGTCAACGCCGGAGCCCATGGTGGCATTGCCCTGCGGGTCCAGGTCCACCATCAACACACGCTGCCCCACCTTGGCCAGACCGGCGGCCAGATTGACCGTCGTGGTGGTCTTGCCGACGCCACCTTTTTGATTGGCAACACAGAAAATTTTAGCCATGGCGTGCGTGCTGAAGTTGGAGTGGGTTGGTGGACATTATTGCAGTGGCACTTGAGGTGTTTCACGTGAAACAGCGGGGCTTCAATCCAGATGGCTTCCGCCGGGACGCCGCAACAAGACGACGATGGCGCCCGTACAGACGCCGCAATCAGCCATCTCAGACATAGGAGCTCTCTGGTTGGAAAGGTCCGAGTTTACGTTAGCTTGTTGGCAGAATACTTTTTCTGCCGCCAAAAAGTTCCTGCGACACGCCCTCAAACCGCCGATTGACGCATCCAGACAATGCACCGATCAGCACCCAGCCCGGGCACCACCAGTTGTTCCACGTGGAACACGTCAACAGTTGCAGGCAGCGCCGCCACTTCTTCCGCTGGATCCTTGGCCTTCATGGCCAGCCAGAGCCCCTGCGGCGCCAGCGCGGCCGAGGACAGCCGGGTGAAATCCGCCAGCGAGGCAAAGGCGCGCGAACAGATGACGCGGTACGTGTCGCTCAAGCTTTCCACCCGCGCATGCAGGCCGTGCAGATTGGCCAGCTTCAAGGTCGCCGCCACCTGCCGAATAAACGCCACTTTTTTGGTCACGGTATCAACACAGTCAACAGTGAGCTCGGGGCAACAAATCGCGATCACGACCCCTGGCAAGCCGGCGCCGGAGCCAACATCCAGCAGCCGCACGTTGACGGTATCCGTGTCCGGCGCCTGGTCATGCAGCCCGGCCAGCTGCCTGCGCAGGGGCTGGATCACCGCCAGACTGTCCAGCAAGTGGTGCGTCAACATCTCAGCCGGATCACGGACCGCCGTCAAGTTATAGACCTGGGTCCATTTTTGAATCAGGGCCAAGTAGTCGAGTAGCAGGGCAATTTGCCTGTCTTCCAGCACCAGTGCAAGGTCCGCCAAGCCTCCTCGCAAAGCCTGTTCCAACTCGCGCATCAGATGACCCCCTGCTGGACATCTCCCAACTCACTGACCGCAGCCACTTTGCCTGCGGCCGAAAAGCCTTTGAAACCGCTTTTCTTCAGATGCACCAGCAAGAGGGAAATGGCGGCCGGGGTGATGCCCGACAGGCGCGAGGCCTGGCCCAGGGTTTCCGGCCGATGTTTGGACAACTTCTGCCGGGCCTCAAAACTCAAAGCCGATACCTGTAAATAATCCAGTTCCTGCGGCAATTTGAGATTTTCGTAGTGCGCAGCTCGCCCGACCTCTTCTATTTGCCGATCAATGTAGCCCGCGTACTTGGCCACAATCTCCACCTGCTCAATCACGACGGCAGCAAACACAGCCTCCGGCAATGGCACGGCCGGTGTTTCACGTGAAACAGAAACATTCAATTCTGCGCTGGCATATTTGCCACCCTCCAGCGACATCAGGTTGGCGTAATTCACATCCGGGCGCCGCAACAAATCCGCCAGACTGTATTCGTGCTCAATCGACTTGCCGAGCACCCGCTCCGACTCGGACGCCGTCAGATTCTTGGGGCTGACCCAGAGCGAGCGCAGGCGCTCTGTTTCACGTGAAACAGCCTCGCGCTTGCGACTGAAAGCCTCCCAGCGCGAGTCATCGACCAGACCCAGCCGGCGCCCAGTCTCGGTCAAACGCATATCGGCATTGTCTTCACGCAGCTGCAAGCGGAACTCGGCTCGACTGGTGAACATGCGGTAAGGCTCGGTCACACCCTTGGTGATCAGGTCATCCACCAGCACCCCCAGATAGGCCTCGTCGCGCCCCGGCACCCAGGTCTCTTGCTGCCAGTTGGTCCGGGCGCCGGCCTGCAGCGCCGCATTGACACCGGCAAACAGGCCTTGCGCCGCGGCCTCTTCATAACCCGTGGTGCCATTGATCTGGCCGGCAAAGAACAGGCCGCCAATGACCTTGGTCTCGAAGCTGCTCTTGAGTTGCTGCGGGTCAAAGTAGTCATATTCAATGGCGTAACCGGGACGCAGGATGTGGGCGTTTTCCAGGCCAACCATGGAGCGCACCAGGGCGTACTGAATGTCAAACGGCAAACTTGTCGAGATGCCGTTGGGGTAATACTCGTTCGTCGTCAGGCCTTCGGGCTCCAGAAAGATCTGGTGGCTGTCCTTGTCGGCAAAGCGATTGATTTTGTCTTCCACACTCGGGCAATAGCGCGGCCCCACGCCCTCGATCTTGCCGGTGAACATGGGGCTGCGGTCAAAACCACTGCGAATGATCTCGTGCGTGCGCTCGTTGGTGTGGGTGGTCCAGCACGACATCTGGGGCGGGTGTTGTTCGGCCCGACCCATGAAACTGAACACCGGCATCACCGGGCTCATGCCCCCCGGCATGCCGTCACCCGGTTGCTCGCCACATTGGCTGAAGTCAATCGAGCGGCCATCCAGGCGCGGCGGCGTTCCGGTTTTCAAGCGCCCTTGCGGCAGCTTCAACTCCTTCAGGCGGGCCGACAGACGCACTGCGGGCGGGTCGCCGGCCCGGCCGGCGGCGTAGTTGTTCAAGCCCACATGGATCTTGCCGTCCAGAAACGTGCCGGCCGTCAACACCACAGTTTTGGCGCGAAACTTGATACCGGCCTGCGTCACCGCCCCCACCACCCGGTCGCCCTCCACCATCAGGTCATCCACCGCCTGCTGGAACAGCCAGAGGTCGGGTTGGTTTTCGAGCCGGCGGCGGATGGCCGCTTTGTACAGCAGCCGGTCCGCCTGCGCACGGGTGGCGCGCACGGCCGGTCCCTTGCTGGAGTTGAGAATGCGAAACTGGATCCCGCCTTCATCGGTGGCGGCCGCCATGGCACCCCCCAAAGCGTCTACCTCCTTGACCAGATGACCTTTGCCAATGCCCCCGATGGAGGGGTTGCAACTCATCTGCCCCAGCGTCTCAATGTTGTGACTCAGCAGCAGCGTCTTGCAGCCC
>NZ_JBAQMD010000059.1:0-50609 GCF_049302455.1 Rhodoferax ferrireducens
GATCAGGGCGCCCGGCCTTTGCGTTAAAACGATTGATTTATCGACCGCTGCGAACTTGCGCGATCAGGAACTCGACGACCTGCAGCGAGCGCTCCATGCTCTTGGCCAGCGAACCATCGGTGTAGAAACGCCCGCCCACACCCAGCGCAGGCACACCCTCGACCTTGTAGGCGTTTTGCAGCTGGGTGGCGCGGCTGGTCTTGGTCGAGACCGAAAACGAGTTGAAATTCTCCAGGAACTTGGCTTTGTCCACACCCTGTTTGGCGACCCACTCGACAATCGCGTCGCCCGTGGCCAGGCCCTGCTTTTCACTGTGGATGGCGGCAAACACCTTGCGGTGCAGTTGATCAAGCAAGCCCATCGCCTCCAACGCATAGAACAGGCGCTGCTGCGGTGCAAAGTCGGCTCGAAAAGCAATCGGCACCCGCCGCACCACCACATCCTTGGGCACACGCTTGCTCCAGGCATCAAAGGTCGGTTCGAATACGCTGCAATGCGGGCAGCTGTACCAGAAAAATTCGACGACTTCAATTTTCCCCGCCGGGGCTTCCACCGCCGCGCGCTTGTCCAACTGCAGATAGTCCGTGCCCAATTCAGGCTTCTTGCCCTGAACTTGGGCCGGGGCGGTGGTCTGAGCCCGTGCTGCCGGCAGCACCAATGCACTGGCAGTCAGCGCTGCGCCACAGGTCAAGGAAAAATCACGACGTTTCATCTTTAAACACTCCAAAAAAAGTAGTGGGACCGGGCAGGCCGGCAATAGTTCAACGCCTCGACTGCACAGAGCACTAGCGCGCTACCCGCACCAGCGCGGTTTCGTAACCGGCAGCATCCAGTCTTTCCTTGGCCTGATCGGCCTCTTCCTTTTTACCGAAGGGCCCAACGCGGACCCGAAACACGACCCGGCCTGACTGTTCACGTTCGGTCACTTTGGCTTGTACACCGCCAAGAGACAACCTGGCGCGCTGGCTTTCAGCGTCTTCAGCGGTACGGAAGGCCCCAATTTGGACAAAGTAAGAGAACGGTTCGGCCACCGCGGCGCCAGCGCGCGCCTGGGCCAGGTCACCCAGGGGATCGGCAGACACGGCTGGTTTAGTCTCCTTGCCCTTGGCAGCTGGCACTGGCGCGGCACCGGTGTCGGTGCCGGTGTCGGTGCCGGTGTCGGTGCCGGTGTCGGCGCCCGTCTGTGTTTCTGCCTTGGCGGGCTCCACCGGTTTGGCCGGGTTCTTGCCATACAAGGGTGCGTTGGGGTCCCAGTTCTTGTTTCTTTGGGACTCGGCCACATCCTGATCCGCCGAGCGACTTTGGCCCTTGTTGATGAACGGAATGGGAACCTTGGTGACGTAAACCGCAACGGCCAGCGCTGCCCCGAGACCCACCACCACTCCAATGATGAACCCCAAAATGGTTCCACCGCGTTGTTGTTTCATGCGTTGCTCTTTCTGCTTTCTAATCAGTTGGGGACAGAGCTGAAGGTCTGTCCCCAAGGCTATTGAATTACATTTTTTGCGGGGCACTCACACCCAGCACAGCCAAGCCATTGTGCAACACCTGTGCGGTGGCCGCGACCAGTGCCAACCGGGCGCGCTTGATGAGATCATCGTCCACCAGAATACGTTCCGCATCGTAATAGCTGTGGTAGCAGGCGGCGAGCTCGCGCAGATAGAACGTGACGTCATGCGGTGCAAAACCGGCCGCCGCCGCCGTCAGCATCTCGGGGTATTTGGCCAGCAACAGCAGCAGCGCCAGTGCTTGCGGGCTCTGCAGCGGTGAGAGATCGGCTTGGCCCAGACTCGCCACATCGCCACCCTCCTTCTCGCGCCAGGCCGCCAGCACCGAGCAAATCCGGGCGTGCGCGTACTGCACGTAGTACACCGGGTTGTCATTGTTTTTGGCCACCGCGAGATCGACATCAAAGGTGTATTCGGTGTCGGGCTTGCGGCTGAGCAGGAAGAAGCGTACCGCATCCTTGCTGGTCCACTCGATCAGGTCGCGCAGCGTCACATAGCTGCCGGCGCGCTTGGAGATTTTGACCTCCTCGCCACCGCGCACCACGCGCACCATGGTGTGCAGCACATAGTCGGGGTAGCCTTTGGGGATGCCCACGTTGGCGGCTTGCAGGCCGGCGCGCACGCGGGCGATGGTGCCGTGGTGGTCGGTGCCCTGAATGTTGACCACTTTCTCGAAGCCGCGCTCCCACTTGCTGATGTGATAGGCCACATCCGGCACAAAGTAGGTGTAGCTGCCATCGCCCTTGCGCATGACGCGGTCCTTGTCGTCGCCATACTCGGTGGACTTGAGCCAGAGGGCGCCGTCATGCTCGTAGGTCTTGCCGGCGTCATGCAGTCTTTTCACCACGTCATCGACCTTGCCACTCAGGTACAGGCTCGATTCCAGGTAGTAGTTGTCAAAGTGGACGGCGAACGCTTTCAGGTCCAGATCCTGCTCATGGCGCAGATAGGCCACCGCGAACAGCCGGATGTCGTCCAGCGCCTCAACATCGCCGGAGGCGGTGAACTCACGGTCGTCTGAATGAACCATCTTTTTGGCCAGATAGTCAGCGGCAATGTCGGCGATGTAATCGCCGTTGTAGGCAGCGGCGTTCTCGCCACTGGGCCACTCGGGGTCGCCCGGCTTGAAGCCGCGGGCGCGCAACTGGGTGCTGCTGGCCAATGTGCCGATCTGTACGCCGGCGTCGTTGTAATAAAACTCACGGTACACCGCCCAGCCCTGGGTCTGGTACAGGTTGCAAATGGCGTCGCCCAAGGCGGCCTGACGGCCGTGGCCGACATGCAGGGGGCCGGTCGGATTGGCCGAGACAAACTCCACCAGCATGCGTTTACCCGTGCCGGGCTGGCTGCCAAACTGCTGGCCCTGCGACAACACCTCGCGCACGGTTTGCTGCTTGGCCTCGGGCTTGAGTTTGATGTTGATGAAACCGGGGCCGGCAATATCAATCGCCTCGACCCAGCGCTCAAACGGTGCGCGCACCAATAGTTCAGCGCGCAGGTTTTCCGCCAGCTGGCGCGGGTTGAGCTTGAGCGGCTTGGCCAACTGCATGGCAGCCGTCGTGGCCAAGTCGCCATGGGCGGCGACTTTGGGTGACTCAAAAACGGCTTTGGACCCCGCGCCGGGGGATAGTTTTTCAAGCGCTTGGTGCAGCGCTTCGAGCAATTCAATTTTTACAGACAACATGGTTTGATTTTACGGGGGACGGCGGCCCCAACCTGTGCAAATGCTCCGGCCCAGACATGGATGGCAACCCGAGCACAAAAAAACCCCGCCGGTTTTACTCAAGCGGGGGTTTCTTTTGGCATGATGCGGTCATGATGTCCCGCTCCCACCTATCCCCCTCGATCTCCTGTGTCATCCCCGCCTTCAACGAGGCGCGCAACCTGGGCACGGTGCTGCCCCAGATTCTGGCCACCCTCTCAATCCTGAGCGCGCGCGTTGAGCTGGTCGTGGTCGACGATGGCAGTCGGGACGACACCACGCAGGTCATGCAAGCCCTGTGCGCGGCCCACCCTGAAATCGTTTACATCAAGCTGTCACGCAACTTTGGCAAGGAGCCCGCGCTGACCGCTGGCATTGATGCCGCGCGGGGCGAGGTGGTGGTCTTGATGGATGCCGATGGCCAACACCCGGTGTCACTGCTGCCCGAGATGTTCAAGAAATGGCAGCAAGGCTCGGACGTGGTCTATGCGGTGCGAAAAACGCGTGACGATCAGTCCGGTCTGCAGTCGAGTCTGACCGGCCTGTTTTACAAAATGGTCAATTTTGGTAACCGGGTCAAGATTCCGGCCAACGCGGGCGACTTTCGGCTGATGGACCGCATGGTGGTCGATGCCCTGAAAAGCCTGCCGGAGCGCAACCGCTTCATGAAAGGGCTGTACGCCTGGGTTGGTTTTAACAGCACGGCCATTGACTACCAGCCGCTGCCGCGCGCTGACGGCAAGAGCAACTTTGGCCTGCGCGGCTCGCTGTCGCTGGCGCTGACCGGCATTCTGGCTTTTTCCATTGCCCCCTTGCGCGCCTTGACCGCGACCGGCCTGGTGCTGTCGGCGCTTGCCTTGGGCTACGGCGCCTGGGTGGTGGGGGATTACTTTATCTCGGGCATCGCCGTTCCGGGCTACGCCACGATTGTGGTCGGCATGATGTTTTTCAGCGGCATCCAGCTGCTCTCCATCGGCATACTGGCGGAGTACGTGGGACGCATCTACGAAGAGGTCAAACAGCGCCCGCCGTATCTCATCAGTCAGCGCACGGGCAGCGGCTTGGTTGAGCCTCTGTATGCGCCGGAGGCCGGCAATCCGCCTTTGATACTGCAACAGTCTTCCTTGCTTTGAGAGCGTCCACCTTCTGGTTTCTGGCGGTCGGTGCGACCGCCGCGCTCACGCACATGGCGGTGTTTGCGCTGGCTCAAGGCCACATGTGGCCCGAGCTGGCCAATGCGCTGGGGTTTTGCGTCGCCTTTTTTGTCAGCTTTGCCGGGCACCGGCTGTTGAGCTTCAAGGATGCGGCCACCAGCGTGGCAACCAGCCTGGGCCGTTTCGCGGTGACAGCGCTGGCGGGCTTTGCCAGCAATGAAGTTGTTTTCATGCTGCTGCTTCGCACGCTCGATTGGCCCGCCTTTCTGGCCCTGTTCGCAGCGCTAGTGTTTGCAGCCGGGCAGACCTTTGTGCTCAGCCGCTTTTGGGCTTTCCGGCGCTAGGGCACTGCCCGACTGGTACAGCACCCAGCCAGCGCCCTGGTAAAAAAGTTTCCAGCCCGCCAGGCCCTCGGCCATTTTGTTGTCCGCTGGCGCCACAAACCAGTTGCCCGCCGCGGCACCGGCGGGCGCCAGCACTTGGGGCGACTGCAAGACCTTGGCCGCCTGCGCATCAAAGTCAGCGCCTTCAAACAGCTCGCGCTGCCAGTTGTCCCCGGCGCGCTGTCGCAACGCTGGCCAGTCATCCAGTACCACGAGGGGTCGGCTGGTCTGCACATAAAACGGCAGGTCGTAAGGGTACTTGCCCGACACATAAACGGTGTCTGTCGGCCGGGCGGCGCAGGCCAGCGCCAACGCCACATCCTGCGCGCGGCCGGTGCGGGTGACGTCGCCCACTTTGACCATCAAGACCAGCGCGATGCCAATGTTGAGCAGGCACAGGCCGACAAAAACCTGGCCAGCGCGCGCGGTGCGCCATGGCCCGCTCCCAGCCCAGCGCCGCCAGCAGCGCCAGCGGCGGCATCACGGGCAGCACATAACCGACGATCTTGGAGTGCGGTATGGAAAAGAAGGCGATGATGGCCACGACCCAGACCCAGCACAGGCTTCGCCACGCTTGGGCCACGGGCACGGCCGCCGGCACCGGTGCGGGGACTGGCCGACGAAGCTGGTTCAGGGCGAAAAACACCCAGGGAAAGAACAGCAGCACCAGCGCCAGCAGGTAAAACCACCAGGGCTGCGGGTTGTTGTAGGTCGTGGCGGTGTAGCGGTTGAGTTGCTGGCCAACAAACATGTAGTCAAAAAATGACGGGTATTTCTGCTGCGCCAGCACAAACCACGGCAAGGCAATCAGGGCAAACAGGGCCAGGCCACTGAGCCAGGGTAGGTACAGCACTTTTTTGAATTGGCGCGTCCAGAGCAGCCAGATGACCAGCACCATACCCGGCAGCGCAATACCGATCAAGCCTTTGCTGAGCATCCCCAGGGCACAGGCGGCAAAGCCCAGCCGGGCCAGCAGCGCATTGGGCTTGTCCCCGGCCATGAAGGCAAAGGCAAAGCACCAGATCGCCACACCGATCCAGGTCGCCACCAGCATGTCGTGGTTCACGTACTGGCCCCCGACCAGAAAGGTCAGGCTGGTGCCCAACATCAGAACCGCGCGCCGGGCCATTTGCTCGGTGCTGATAAGCCGGGCCGACAGGTACAGCGCCACCAGCATCAAACCCGCATGGAGTGCGGGCACCAGACGCAACGCCACCTCGTTGATGCCGAAGGTGGCGAGCGACATCGCCTGCAACCAATACAGCAACGGCGGCTTGTGGAAGAAAGGCAGGCCATTGAGGCGCGGTGTCAGCCAGTCGCCACTTTGCAGCATCCAGCGACCGACCTCGCCGTAGCGGCCCTCATCGGGCACCGCCAGCGGCCGCAGCGCGGCCATCAGCAGCAGCAGCAGCCATAGGGCGCCCAGGGTCAGCCAGGATTTTTGTCGTTCGGAAAGGGAAGTAATCACCGCCAGATTCTAGCGGTCAGGGCTGCGATCACAGCCCGGCAAGGGCAACTCCGCGCACCAGTTGCACACCGGCGTGCGCCAGTGCTTCTGAAAAGTCCGGGCCGCTGAGGTAGGCGAACTCCTCTGCCCGGGCCACGCCGATGACATCGTCGGGCTCGGCGGCTTGCGCCGGGTGGCACATGATGATGCTGCCCGCCGGGGCATCGCGCAGCCAGCCCTGCATGAGCCGGCCATACCGGGACTGGTCACCGGCGAAATCATATATGCCTAACAAGGCTGTAGCCCCCGTCAAATAGGCGTCATCCGCTATCTTTTCAAGAGCATTTGCCCCCATCGCGGCAATCACCCGGCTTTTGAGATCGGCAGCGCTCGCGGGTGCGCGCGAAATGCGCAGATAGGGCATGGAGGGTTTGAGGCCGTCTTGACCTTCATCACTGCGGTTCTGGCGACGGTGTCCGCTGCCGCTGCCATAACGGCTGCTCAAAACCTGCACCAGCGCCTGGCGAATGCCGGCAAATTGCTGCACATGCTGGTGGCCATCCACATAGTCGGGCGGCGCCTGCCACTGGGCTTCAAACGCGTCGAGCTGGCGCTCGATGACGACGCGCGCCGCGCTGGGGTCAAAACCGCCGAGCAGCGCTTTGCGCATGGCCGCGCCCAGTGACAGGCCGTGCCCGGCCGCCAACGCAAAGTCACTGGTCCAGTCCAGGTGCAAACCGACGTCAATGCGCCCGCGCAAGCCTTGCAGCAAGGCCACGTCCTGCGGCCAGCGCGGTGACAGCACCATGACACTGGTGGCGCTGATGCGACCCATGGCGGCCAGCGTGGCAATGCCTGCCGAGGCGCTGGCATTCACCGCAAAATCATCAGCGCACAGGATCAGGCCCTTCATCACACCGGTCGGCGCGGCATCATTTTTTGTTTTCACTGGTTCCGATCAAGTCGTGCTTTCAGAAATCCACCGGTGCCGTAACGCGTCACCCGGCTGTAAAAACGCGCGGTCAGGCGCTTGACCATGGCAGAGTACGCGTCCACCAGAGTGGGCAGAATGGTAAAGCTGTCGTAATTGACGATCACCGCCACCCGCTCGGCGGGGCTGGTCACCACCGGGGCGAGCAAGTCTTCCACCATGCGCTCCACCTCGGCAATATCGGACAGGGCGTCGATAGCCAGTCCTTCACAATTGATGAACAGCACGCGGTGCGCCCGGTCCAGCTCAAAGCGTTGTGCCAGCGGCGTGGCGAGCAGGCGCTCGCGCAGACCGATGTGGCCCTCGACAAACAAGGCGGCATCCATCAGCTTGAGCTGGGCACTGATGATGGGCATGAAATCCATCTGCGCTAGGACGTCGCGCTCCAGGTCAATCCCGGGCGCAATCTCGATCAATTCCAGCGCCCCACCGTGGGCATCGCCCGTCAATTGAAAAACGCAACGCTCGGTCACATACAACACCCGCTGCCCGCGTCGAAGCGCTTCGCGCCCACTGAAGGTGCGATGTTCGACCGCACCCACAAACTTGTGCGTCGTGCCTTCGCGAAGCACCCGCAGTCGCCCGCCCTGCACGCGCCCGTCCGGATCACCGGCGGTGAAAGTGCCGACAAATACCACCGTCTTGGCGTTCTGGCTGATGTTGATGAAGCCGCCCGCCCCGGCCAGACGGGGCCCGAACTTGCTGACGTTCAAATTGCCCTGCGCGTCGGCCTGCGCCAGGCCGAGCACCGCGATATCGAGCCCGCCCCCGTCGTAAAAGTCGAACTGGTTGGGTTGATCAATCACCGCCTGGGTATTGACGGCTGCGCCAAAGCTCATGCCGCTGGCCGGAATGCCGCCGATGACACCGGGCTCGGCGGTGAGCGTCATCAGGTCGATCACCTTTTCTTCGGCCGCCACGTCGGCCACGCCTTCGGGCATGCCGATGCCCAGGTTCACCACATTGTTGGGACGCAGTTCCAGCGCCGCGCGACGGGCAATCACCTTGCGCTCACTCATGGGCGAAATGGGAAGCGTATCGATCGGCACCCGGATCTCGCCCGAATAGGCCGGGTTGTATTGTTCGGAGAAGGTTTGCATGTGGTGCGCCGGGTCGGTCGCCACCACCACCGCATCCACCAGCACGCCCGGCACCCGCACCTGACGCGGATGCAGGGTGCCGCGCTCGGCCAGACGTTCCACCTGCGCAATGACGATGCCGCCTGAATTGCGCGCCGCCATGGCAATCGCCAACGATTCGAGCGTGAGCGCCTCGCGCTCCATGCTGAGGTTGCCGTCGGGGTCGGCGGTGGTGGCGCGGATGATGCCGACCGAGATCGGAAACGCCTTGTAAAAAAGATACTCGCGGCCATCGATCTCCATCAAGCGCACCAGCTCCTCGGTGGTGCAGGCGTTGATCTTGCCGCCGCCAAAACGCGGATCGACAAAGGTGTCAAGCCCGACATGCGTCAGCGTGCCGGGCTTGCCCGCGGCAATGTCCCGAAACAGATGGGAAATAACGCCTTGAGGCAGGTTGTAGGCCTCAATGGCGTTGTCCACCGCTAATCTTTGCAGCGCCGGCACCAGGCCCCAGTGCCCGCCCACCACGCGGCGCACCATGCCGGCATGGCCAAAGTGGTTCAGGCCACGCGACTGGCCGTCGCCCTGACCGGCGGCATAGACCAGCGTCAACTGGCCCGGCACACCGACACCTGTTTCACGCTGATTCTCCAGAAAACGCGCTTCCAGCGCCACCGCAATTTCCTCGGCAAAACCGATGCCGACGAAGCCACTGGTGGCCACGGTGTCGCCGTCATGAATCAGCCGCACGGCCTCCTGCGCCGTCACCACTTTGTTGCGCCGCGTGCCCGGCCCCACGTGTTCGTCGAGATTGAAATTGGTATGCAAAATGTCTCCTCGTTTGTGGCGGATTCAGGCTTGACCCTGCTGGCCGCGCAGTAAACTTGGCGCATGTGTCAATTGCTTGGAATGAACAGCCACTTGCCCGCCAGTCTAACGCTGAGCTTCACCGGGTTTTCGCAGCGTGGCGGTTGTACCGGCCATCATGCCGATGGTTGGGGCATTGCTTTCTTTGAAAGCGATAACACCACACTGGGCAAGGGCGTGCGCTATTTCGTCGACAAGGAGGGCGCCGCGACCTCGCCGATTGCGAAAATGCTGCGCACTTATCCGATCAAGAGCCACAACGTCATCGCCCATGTGCGCAAGGCCACCGTGGGCGCCGTCACGCTGGAGAACTGCCACCCGTTTGTGCGCGAGTTGTGGGGCCGCTACTGGGTCTTTGCCCACAATGGCGATCTGAAAAACTATGCGCCAAGCCTGCATGGCAGTTTCCGCCCGGTGGGCAACACCGACAGTGAACTGGCGTTTTGCTGGCTCTTACAGGAGCTGGACAAGTCGCACGCCGGCGTACCCAGCGTTGAAGAACTGAGCCGAACCCTGGCTGAGTTGGTGCCGCGGATCGCCAAACACGGCACCTTCAATTTCTTGTTGAGCAACGGTCAGGCCTTGTGGACGCATGCCAGCACTCAGCTGTATTACGTGCTGCGGCAGCACCCGTTCAAACACGTGCACCTGAAAGACGACGATGTGAGCGTGGACCTGGCCAGCCTCAACAGCGCGCAGGACCGGCTGGCCATTGTGGTGACCGAGCCCCTCACGACCGATGAGGATTGGGTGGCCATGGCGCCCGGCGAATTGCTGGTCTTCGTCGATGGGGCCATCGCCCAGTGCAGTGGCTCAACATGCAGCCCGGCTTGTCAGCTCCTGGCGGCTTGCTCCAGTGCATCCAGGAACGTGGCCGCCACGTCAAACCCGGTCTGGTCAAAGATCTCCTGAAAACAGGTCGGGCTGGTGACGTTGATCTCGGTGAGGCTGTCGCCAATCACGTCCAGTCCAATGAGCAGCAGGCCGCGGGCGGCCAACACCGGGCCAATCGCCTGGGCGATCTCAAGGTCACGCGCGCTCAAGGCTTGCGCCACGCCTTTGCCGCCAGCGGCCAGGTTGCCACGCACTTCCCCGCCTTGCGGAATGCGCGCCAGGCAGTAAGGCACCGGTTTGCCGCCAATGACCAGCACGCGCTTGTCGCCGGCCACGATCTCAGGCAGGAACTTCTGCACCATCAGGCTCTGCGCGCCATGGCGGTTCAGCGTCTCGGTGATGGAGCCCAGGTTCAGGCCGTCCGGCCCGACGCGGAAGATGCCCATGCCGCCCATGCCGTCGAGCGGCTTGAGGATGATGTCCCGGTGCTCGGCGTGGAAACGCTTGATGTCGGCCTCGTCGCGCGTGACCAGCGTGGGGCCGATGAACTGCGGGAACTCCATGATGGCAAGCTTTTCCGGGTGGTCGCGCAACGCGCCCGGCTTGTTGAACACCCGGGCTCCTTCGCGCTCGGCCTGCGCCAGCAGGTGCGTGGCGTAGAAAAACTCGGAATCAAAGGGCGGGTCCTTGCGCATGAGGATGGCATCAAAATCCCTCAAAGCCACGGCGCGCGTCTGCTTGAGCTCGAACCACGCATCCGCTTGCCCGGTCAGCGCAATATCCCGGACATGCGCCGTGACCCATCCCCCGCGCTGCCACATCACATCTTGCGGTTCGCAGGCGGCCACGCTGTGGCCACGCTTTTGCGCCTCGCGCATCATGGCGAAGGTGGTGTCCTTGTAAATCTTGAAGGATTCGAGCGGATCGGTGATGAAAAGAAGGTTCATGATTTACTTGTTCGATTGAGGAGGTAGTCACAGACGTCCAACATCTGTCGATCAGTTGGGGACAGAGCTTGTTCACTTCGTGTAACGGCGGTCTGTCCCGCAATGTTTCAGATTTCGATCTTGGAGCCCAGCTCTACCACCGCGTTGTTGGGCAGGCGCAAGAAATCGGCTGCGCCGCTGGCATTGTGATGCATCTGGGAAAACAGCTTCTCACGCCACTGCGCCATGCCACTGCCAATGGTCGGAACAATGGTGTCGCGAGACAGGAAATAGCTGGTGGTCATGTCGTTCAGGTCACAACCCCGCCCCTTGATGTGCTGCAAGGCCTTCGGAATATTCGGGTCGTTCTTGAACCCATAGTTGATGATGACCTGCCAGCAATCGTGTCCCAGGGATTCAATCTCCAGGCGTTTTTCCATGCCGATCCAGGGCACCTCATGGTTATGCACGGTCACAAACAGGTTGTTGGCGTGCAACACCTTGTTGTGTTTGAGGTTGTGCAGCATGGCATTGGGTACCGTGCCGGCTTCAACCGTGAGGAACACGGCCGTGCCTTCCACCCGCACCGGCGGACTGACAAATACCGCTTCCAGAAAACTGTTCAGGTCAATCGCGTCGGCCCGCAATTTGTCATTGAGCAGGCGCCGGCCATCCTTCCAGGTGATCATGAGGATGAAGATGGCGCCCCCAATCAACAGCGGGAACCAGCCGCCGTCAAACAATTTGAGCAGGTTGGAAGCCCAGAATGCAAAGTCCACCACGAAGAAGAAGCTGGTCGTAGCGATGCACAGCCACAAGGGGTACTTCCAGCTGTAGCGGATGACAAAAAACGTCAGAATGGTCGTGATGAGCATGTCGGTGCACACGGCGATGCCGTACGCTGAGGCCAGGTTGCTCGACGACTTGAAGATCATCACGGCCAGCACGATGGTGACAAAAAGACCCCAGTTGACAAACGGCAGGTAGATCTGGCCTGCCTCCTTGACGTTGGTGTGCATGATCTTCAGGCGCGGCAGGTAACCCAGCAGGATCACCTGCTTGGTGACCGAGAAGGCGCCGGAGATCAGTGCCTGCGACGCAATCACCGTGGCCAGCGTGGCCAGGCCGACCAGTGGCAGCAGCGCCCAGTCCGGCGCCATCAGAAAAAACGGGTTTTTCACCGCCGCCGGGTTGTTCAACAACAAGGCGCCCTGGCCAAAATAATTGAGTGTCAGCGCAGGCATCACCACGGCAAACCAGGCGACCCGGATCGGTTTCTTGCCGAAATGACCCAGGTCGGCGTAGAGCGCCTCGGCGCCGGTGACGCACAACACCACCGCGCCCAGAATGATGAACGAGGTGCCGGGCTGGCGCCAGATGAAGCCCAGCGCGTGATGCGGGCTGATCGCCCACAAAACCGTCGGATGCGTGACAATCTGTGCCACCCCCAGCACCGCAATGCAGGCGAACCAGACCACAGTGATCGGTCCAAAGAACTTGCCAATGCCCGCCGTGCCCCGTTTTTGCACCCAAAACAGACCAAACAGGACCAGCAGCGTCAACGGGATCACGAATTTGGTGAAGGCGGGCGACACCACCTCCAGACCTTCCACCGCCGACAGCACCGAAATGGCCGGCGTGATCACGCCATCGCCATAAAACAGGCAGGTGCCGAAGATACCCACCAGCAGCAGCACCTTGCGCAATGCGGGCTTATCCTTGACCGATTGCGAGGCCAGCGCCAGCATCGCGATCAGGCCGCCTTCGCCATTGTTGTCGGCACGCAGCACCAGCGTCACATACTTGAGCGACACGATGACGGTCAAGGTCCAGAAAAAGATCGACAAGATGCCGTAGACATTGTCGGAAGTGAAAGGCACATGGCCGGAGCCAAACACTTCTTTGACGGCATACAGCACGCTGGTGCCGATGTCGCCGTAGACAACACCGATGGCGCCCAGCGTCAGCGCCGAGAGGGACGATTTGGAGACTGTCACTGGCGGCGCTTAGTCATAGACCTCGGCTTCGGGGTCGGTGGCTTCGAGTTCGTAGCTGGCGGCCAGCATCGCCAGGCGGCCGACCACGCCATACATGTAAAAGCGGTTCGGCGCACTGGCGCCAGGGCGAACACCGGGCTGCGGCAAGTGGGTGCTGTGTTCAAACGCCAGGGGAACAAAGTCTGCGCCCGGTGCGCTCAAGTCTTCATCAATGCCACGACCGGCATGGATGCGGTAAAAGCCGCCCACCACGTAACGATCCATCATGTAGACCACGGGCTCGGCGACCGCGTCGTTCATGCGCTCCTTGGTCAGCACGCCTTCCTGGATCAGGATGTCGTGCGGTGCTTGCGCACTGCGCGCGCCGCTGGCCTGTTCTTTGGCGTTCAAACTCAGTGCGGGCAGCTCTTTGGCATCGCGCACGGTCAGGATGCCCATGCCGTGGGTGCCGTTGTCAGTCTTGACCACCACAAACGGCTTTTCCTTGATGCCGTATTCCTTGTACTTGCGGCGAATCTTGCCCAGCAGGACGTCAACCTGGGAGCTCAGGCATTCCATGCCAACACCCTGGGCCAGATTGACTTCGCCGCATTTTTCAAACAAGGGGTTGATCAGCCACGGATCAATCCCCAACAACTTGCCCATGCGCTTGGCCACTTCTTCATAACACTTGAAATGGGTGCTCTTGCGCCGGGTGGTCCACCCGGCATGCAAGGGCGGCAGCACATACTGCTCGTAAATCTCTTCCAGAATGCCGGGCACGCCCGCACTCAGGTCCGTGTTGAGCAAAATGGTGCACGGGTCAAAGTCTTTCACGCCCAGGCGGCGCTTGCCACGGATGACGGGCTCCAGGGTGATGGATTCGCCGTCGGGCAAGGTCATGACCGTGCTTGTCTTGATGGCCGGGTCGATCGAGCCGATACGCACGTTCAGGCCGGCCATGTGAAAAATACGCTGCAACTGCGCCAGACTGGCCAGGTAGCCGGTGTTCGCGACGTTGTTCTCGGGGATCACCAGCAGGTTGCGGGCTTCCGGGCATATTTTCTCGATCGCGGCCATGGCAGCCTGCACCGCCAGTGGCAGCATCTCGGGCGTCAGGTGGTTCCAGCCGTTGGGGAACAAATTGGTGTCCACCGGCGCGAGCTTGAAGCCGGCATTGCGCACATCCACCGAGCTGTAGAACGGCGGCGTGTGCTCCATCCACTCCAGCCGGAACCAGCGCTCGATAGCGGGCATGGAGTCAAGCACGCGCTGCTCCAGTTCATTGATGGGGCCGGTGAGCGCGGTAACGAGATGTGGAACCATAGGGTCCTCAGTTGGTGCTTGGAGCGTGCAATTCTAGAGGCACGGTTTTTTTACTTGCCACCCTCGGCCAGCCAACGCACCAGTGCCGTGGCGGATTCGAGGCTCAAGCGCTCGTGGGCGTCGATGTGGCCGAACATTTCACCGGCGCGGTATTTGTCGACAAATTTCTGTTGCGCCGCCGGGTCACCCTTGTACTTGCCCAGCTTCTCTGCCAGGCGTTCGATACTGGGCGCTTCATCACGCAAATGGGCCCCATGGCAGTTGTAGCAACCATGATCGACGGCAAGTTGGGCGCTGGCGTTCGCCGCCACGGGCCACGCCACGGCCAGCAGCAGGGCGCTGGCGCAAAATGTTCTGGTGTACAAGGCGTGACGCATGAGTTGTCCTTTGGATTTGAAACCCGCGCAATGGCATCCCGAAACGGAACGCGCAGGCAAGTTTAAGCGCGTATTTCGCCGTCGCCCAGCACCACGTACTTGAGTGAGGTCAGGCCTTCAATGCCGACCGGGCCGCGGGCGTGAAATTTATCGGTGCTGATGCCAATCTCGGCCCCCAGGCCGTACTCGAAGCCGTCGGCAAAGCGCGTGCTGGTGTTGACCATGACGCTGGCGGAGTCCACCTCGCGCAAAAACTGTTGGGCGTGCATGTGGTCGCGCGTCAGGATGGCATCGGTGTGGTGGCTCGAATAGCGGTTGATATGGGCAATGGCCTCGTCGACACCGGCCACCACCTTGATGCTGATGATCGGCGCCAGGTATTCCTCGAACCAGTCCGACTCTTGCGCCAACACCAGCACCGGCTTGAGTTCTGCTACTGAATCGATAGCGTCATACCCAATATTCACGGGGGCTACAGGCTGATTTGCCTCAAATATTGCGAGCGCCTGCGGGTCGCAGCGCATCTCCACCCCCTTGGCGGCGTAGACCCGGCCAATCAGGGGCAAAAACTCAGCCGCCACAGAGCGCGCCACCAGCAGGCTCTCGGTCGCGTTGCAGGGGCTGTATTTGTTGGTCTTGGCGTTGTCGGCCACCTTGACCGCCATGGCGATGTCGCACGGGTCGTCCACGTAGGTGTGGCAATTGCCATCCAGGTGTTTGATCACCGGCACCTTGGCGTCGCGGCTGATGCGCTCGATCAGGCCCTTGCCGCCGCGCGGAATGATCACATCGACATACTGCGGCATGGTGATGAGCTGGCCCACCACGGCGCGGTCGGTGGTTTGCACCAGTTGCACCGCCTCCGCAGGCAAGCCGCTCTCAGTCAAAGCCTGCTGCACCAGCCGGGCCAGCGCCTTGTTCGACTCGATCGCCTCCGAGCCGCCCCGCAAGATGCAGGCGTTGCCGCTCTTGATCGACAGACTGGCGGCCTCAATCGTCACGTTGGGGCGGCTCTCAAAAATCATGCCAAACACACCAATCGGCACCCGCATCTGCCCGACGCGGATGCCGCTGGGCTGCTGTTTCATGCCGATGATCTCGCCAATCACATCGGCCATGCCGGCCAGTTGCTCGCAGCCCTGGGCGCAGGTCTCGATGACTTGAGGGCTCAGTTTCAGCCGGTCCACCAGGGGCGCGGCCAGCCCGGATTGAGCAGCACGCTCAATGTCCCTGGCGTTGTCGATCTGCAGCGCGTCCACATTGGCGCGCAGCAGCCCGGCGAGCTTGCGAAGCGCTGCGTTTTTGGTCGCTGTTGGCGCCTGCGCCATCAGGGCTGAAGCCTGTTTTGCCTTCAAACCAAGGGCGTTGGCGTAGTCGGTCGTGTTGAGTGGAATCATGTACTTTTTTAGCGGCTCAAATTCGGCTTTTGATCGGGCGAGCCATACAAACACAGGCGCGGGTCGCAGGGGTGCATTTTGGCAGAGTTGCAAACCACTCGGTTCGAACCGGTCGGCCCATGCCTTCACCGACACCCAGGCGATCCGGCGGATCGATCCATCAGGCGGGCCCCGCCATGGGATAAAAGCCCGTCAGACGCTGCGCGCCCAAGGCCCCAGCGTTAATTTTTCCAACAAGTGGATTTGACGTTCGAATTTGGCCCAGCCCAGCAAAGACTGCTCGATGAGCCCGACTCGCACCCCGGCGGCGTACTGCGCGCGGGCCAGGTCAAATGGCAAGCCCTGGAGAAGTGTCAGTGTGCGACCCCAACTGGCCGCTGTTTCGCCTGGCTTTGGAAGGCAGTTCATGGCAAGCCTCCTCACGGCATCACGGTGCCAAAAATCAGACTGCGCGCGTTGGCGCGGGATGCAGCGTCAAGCAGACGCATACGACGCTCGAGGTCATACACGTCGGCCGATCGGGCAAGGTACGCATCGTCAAGGTCTTTTTGGCCCTTGATGATGGGAATCAGAGCTTTGATACGCTCTATCAGTTTGGACATGGTAAGTCCTCTTGAAGTTGACAGGTTCGTATTATAAGGGTTTACCCTTAGTTGTGCGACTGTCTGGGTTTTCGGGACGCTGTGCCCGACGCTTTAGCGCTTGCCCGGCACGCGGGCGCATTCGCGGCACAAATCAAACGCCAGCTGTTGCAACGCAGCCCAGGGCTCCGTGGGCCAGTCGGGGGACTTGAGGCCTTTGACCACGCCGTCGACCTGGTGCGCCGCCCGCAGCAAGCTTGCCAGCGCAGCATCACCCAGGCGCGGCAGCACGCGTTCAAACAAACGCTCGCGCGTGCCCCACACGCGCTGCTCGCGCAAGGCCATCGGCAGGGGGCTTCCACGGTTCATCGCATCTTTGACACGTTTCAAGGCGCGTATGTCCTCGGCCAGGGTGTAATGCACCAGCACCGCCGCCTCACCCTCGGCTTGCAAGCCGTCCAGCATGCGCTGCACGCGAATGACCTGGCCCGCCAGCACGGCGTCCGACAGTTTGAACACGTCGTAGCGCGCCACGTTGAGCACGGCGTTCTCAATCTGGTCAAACGTCAGCTCGCCGGGCGGATACAACAGGGCCAGTTTCTGGATTTCCTGATGCGCTGCCAGCAAATTGCCTTCCACCCGGTCGGCAAAAAACTGCAAGCTGTGCTGACCAGCTTCACCGGCGGCCACACGCTGGCCTTGAACGGCCAGGCGCTGCGCAATCCACGCCGGCAAGGCATTGCGCTCAACCGGCTCCACCGCCAGCGTGATGCCAAAACTCTCCAGCGCGCCAAACCAGGCGCTACCTTTGCCCAGCTTGTCGAGCCGCGGCAGCATGACAAGGGTCAGGGTCGACTCGTTGCCGCGCGCTTGTTCGGCCAGTTGCTGCAGCGCCGCGCCGCCCTCCTTGCCGGGTTTGCCGGAGGGAATACGCAACTCGATGATCTGCTTGTCAGCGAACAAGCTCAGGGAGCCGCCGGCCGCCAGCACTTCGCTCCAGTCAAAGTGCGCCCCGGCCACCGTGTGCGAACTGCGCTCGGTAAAGCCCTGGGTGCGGGCGAACGCGCGAATAGCGTCCGCCGCCTCCTGGACCAGCAGCGGCTCGTCGCCATGCACGGTGTACAGGCTTTTCAGGCCTTTCTGCAAGTGGTTGGCGAGTTGGTGAGGGGCGAGCTGCATGAAGGTTCAAATATCCTGGGTGGGTTGTCTCATCGGGCCAGTTTCTCGTCTCTCCCATCGCTTGAGAACAGAAACCCAAGCTCGCTTCGCCTGGCGGCGGGCGGCGCCCCCCACTACTTGATGGCTGCCAGACGGCGCATCAATTGTTGCACCATGTCGGACTGCATGTCACGGTACAACAGAACTTCCTCGGCTTCTTTGGCCAGCACGGCTGATTCACTGAAACTCATATCGCGTTGCTGCACAATTTCGGCCGGCGGCGTCAGCTCATCGCCGTCGCGGTTGCGGACTCGAAACTTCACCCGGATGCGCAACTGAAACTCACGCACCTGGCCCGAGCTGCTGACCCCGACCACCGTTTTTTCACGCTGCTCCTGCAGGATATCGAGTACCACCTGCGCCTGGCTGATCGGCTCATGGGGCGCCAGCACCCGCACCGAATCGCCAAATGAACGGCGCAACTCGATGGCCAGCGGGCCACCCGGATTGGGCATGATCGCCAGGGTCTGAAAGGTGTAGGTTTGCGCCCCGCGCAGCTTGAACCCGCAGCCTCCCATCAACAAACCGGCCAACCCCAGCAGCGCGACAGCAGAACGACGTTTCATAGAAATTGACTCATACCACCAGATTCACCAGCCGCCCCGGCACCACGATGACCTTCTTGGGCGTCGCCCCGTTGGCCAGCTTGCGGAAGACCTCGCTGTCGATGGCCGCCAGTTCGATCTCGACCTTGGAGGCGCCCGCCGACACCACAATGGCACCTCTGAGCTTGCCGTTGATCTGCAACATCAGTTCAACCTCATCCTGCAACAACGCCAGTTCGTCCACCTGGGGCCAGGGTGCATCGAGCAGGTCGCCCAGGGTGCCGGCATAGCCCAAACCCTGCCACAGGCTGTGCGCGATGTGTGGCGTGGCCGGGTACAGGCAGCGCAGCAGGATGCCAAAGCCCTCTATCAGCGCCACTTGCGCACCGCCTGAGTCGGTGGCTTTGAAGTTCTCCAGCGCATTGATCATCTTCATCGCACCGGAGACCACGGTGTTGTACTGCATACGCTGGTAGTCGTAATCCACCTGTTTCAGCACGGTGTGGATTTCCAGCCGCAGGACTTTTGCTTCCTTGCTGAAATTTATATCGTTTAGAGCTGTAGCCCCCGTCGTACTTGCATCAACTGCTATCATATCAATAGTAGACAGTTTAATGCCGAAGTTCCAGACCCGGCGCAGGAAGCGGTAGCTGCCTTCGACCGCCGCGTCGTTCCACTCCAGCGTGGCCTCGGGCGGCGCGGTGAACATGGTGTACAGACGGGCGGTGTCGGCGCCATACCTTTCGATCAGGTCTTGCGGGTCCACGCCGTTGTTTTTCGACTTGGACATGGTGCCGATGCCCTCGTAGTCGACCAGCGTGCCAGCGGGCAAGTTGCCCACGGCGATTTTCAGCTTGGCAGCCACCACCTTGCCGGTCTCATCGGACACGTTTTCAACATCGTTCGGCCAGAAATAATCTTTGGCCCCGTTCTCACCTTTGCGTGAGTAAATATGGTTGAGCACCATGCCTTGCGTGAGCAGTTTGGTGAACGGTTCATCGACCTTGACCAGCCCCAGGTCGCGCATGACCTTGGTCCAGAAGCGCGCATACAGCAGATGCAGGATGGCGTGCTCGATGCCGCCGATGTACTGGTCCATCGGCATCCAGTAAGTCGCACCCTCGCCGACCATCGCCTGCTCATTCTTCGGGTCGCAGTAACGCATGAAGTACCACGAGCTGTCCACAAAGGTGTCCATGGTGTCGGTCTCACGCCGCGCACTGGCGCCGCAAATGGGGCAGACCACACCCGCGTGGAAGCCTTCGTGCTTGTGCAAGGGGTTGCCGGAGCCATCGGGCACGCAGTCCTGCGGCAACACCACCGGCAGATCTTTTTCGGGCACCGGCACGGCGCCGTGTTCGGGGCAGTGAATGATGGGGATCGGTGTGCCCCAGTAGCGCTGGCGGCTCACACCCCAGTCGCGCAGGCGCCAGGTGGTTTTTTTCTCACCCAGACCCAGCGCCGCCAGCTTGTGCGCCACCGCCTCCACCGCTTGCTTGAACGACATGCCACTGAAACTGCCGGAGTTGATGGCCACGCCACGCTGCTTGTCGGCGTACCAGTCCTGCCAGTGGTCGTAATCAAACTGCTCGCCGTCCACCTGCACCACCTGCTTGATCGGCAGCCCGTACTTTTTGGCAAAGGCGAAGTCACGCTCGTCATGCGCGGGCACGCCCATGACAGCGCCGTCGCCATAACTCATCAACACGTAGTTGCCAACCCACACCGCCACCGGCAATCGGGTCAGCGGATGGGTGACGACCAGCCCGGTGTCCAGGCCTTTTTTCTCCTGCGTGGCGAGCTCGGCCTCGGTGGTGCCGCCGGTCTTGCATTCCTCGATGAAGGCGGCCAGCGCCGGGTTGCCCCTGGCGGCGTGCACCGCCAGCGGATGCTCGGGCGCCACGGCGCAAAACGTCACACCCTTGATGGTGTCGGGCCGGGTGGTGAAGACATACATGCGGCCGTCGTCAATCAGCGCGCCGGACGCGTCGCGGATGTCATGGGTGAAGGCAAAGCGCACGCCCTCACTCTTGCCGATCCAGTTTTCCTGCATCAGCTTGACGCGCTCGGGCCATCCCGGCAAACCGGTCTGCACCTGCCCCAGCAACCCCTCGGCGTAGTCGGTGATCTTGAGGTAGTAGCCCGGAATCTCGCGCTTTTCAACCGTCGCCCCGGTGCGCCAGCCCTTGCCGTCGATCACCTGCTCGTTGGCCAGCACGGTCTGGTCGACCGGGTCCCAGTTGACGACCTGGGTCTTGCGGTAGGCAATGCCTTTGTCCAGCATCTTCAAAAACAGCCACTGATTCCATTTGTAATAACTGGGATCGCAGGTGGCAACCTCGCGGCTCCAGTCGATCGCCAGCCCCATGGCCTGCATCTGCTGCTTCATGTAGGCAATGTTCTCGTACGTCCATTGGGCCGGTGGCACACCGTTTTTCAGCGCGGCGTTCTCGGCCGGCAGGCCAAAGGCGTCCCAGCCCATGGGCATCAACACGTTGTAGCCGTTCATGCGCAGGTAGCGCGTGAGCATGTCGTTGATGGTGTAGTTGCGCACATGGCCCATGTGTAACTTGCCACTGGGGTAAGGCAGCATGGAGCAGGCGTAAAACTTCTTTTTCAACGAGTCTTCGGTGACGCGGTAGGCATCCATCGCCGTCCAATGACCTTGGGCGGCTTGTTCGATGTCGAGAGGGGTGTATTTTTCTTGCATTGGGTTTCACTCTGGCGATCACGGGATCGCAAGCCATCGATTTTAGGGCGCCACCGGCGGCTTGGGATCGGTCACAAAACCAATCCGGTTCAATCCTGCTTTTTGGGCAATGCCCATGACGTCAACGATACGGCCGTAGGGTACCGCGGTATCGGCACGCAACTGCACTTCAAGGTCGGGGTTGAGCCTGGCGGTTTGCGCCAGCTGGGTCGCCAACTCGGTCAGCGTTAGCGCCTGGTCATCCAAAAAGGTTTGCCCGGATCTGTCCACCACCACGGTCACGAACTTCGGTGCCACGCCGACCGGGCTGGCCTGGGCTTTGGGCAGGTCCAGTTGGATGGAACTCGCCAGCAGCGGCGCGGTGATGATGAAAATCACCACCAGCACCAGCATCACGTCGACCAGCGGCGTCATGTTGATCTCGCTCATCGGCTTGGAGCCGGGTGTGCGCTCTAGACGGCCAAACGACATCGCCGTATCCAGGCCACGGCCTAAACCTGCCAAACCGGCTGGGAGCCCGCCAGTTCCCGCAGATCACGCGCAAAGCCTTCAAGCTGCGCCTCAATGCGCCCGATCACGCGGCCCAGCACGTTGTAACCCAGCACCGCCGGAATCGCCACCGCCAGACCCGCGGCGGTCATGATCAGCGCTTCGCCGACGGGGCCGGAGATTTTGCCGATCGTCACCTGCCCGGCGTTTGCAATGCCAATGAGGGCGTGGTAGATACCCCAGACCGTGCCCAGCAGGCCCACAAACGGCGCCGTGGCGCCCACCGTGGCGAGCAACACCTGACCGTAATGAAGCTTGGTCAGGGCCGCGTGCAGCGCATCGCGCAGCACCCGGGTCAGTTGCGGGGACTTGTCCCCGGCGCTAGAGAGCGTCCCGTTTGCTTCCAATTTTGTGGCAACAACAAGAGGAATGACGAGGGCTTCACGGTCAAACGCCTGCAACTTGTGCAGCGCCTCTGCGACCGATATGGAGCTCCAGAAGGCGGCAAGGCTGCGCGCCACGTCACCGCTGGCGCGGCGCAACAACCACGATTTCCACACAATAACAACCCAACTGCCCACCGACATGACCAAGAGCAGCAGCGCCACACCCCGGGTGAGGGCGTCGCCCTGCCAAAACAACTGGGCCGCGTTCATTTCAGGTTCAGTACGTCAGCCATGTCGTACAAACCTGCTTTTTGTTGACTTAGAAAACGCAGCGCGCGCAAGCTGCCCTGCGCATAGGTGACACGGCTGGACGATTTGTGGCTGATCTCAATACGCTCGCCAATACCGGCAAACAGCACGGTGTGGTCCCCCACAATGTCGCCGCCGCGAATGGTGGCAAAACCAATCGAGGACGGGTCACGTTCACCGGTGACGCCCTGGCGCGCATAGACGGCGCAACTTTGCAGGTCGCGCCCGAGTGCGCCGGCCACCACCTCGCCCATTTTGAGCGCCGTGCCGGACGGGGCATCGACCTTGTGGCGGTGATGCGCCTCGATGATTTCAATGTCATAACCCGTGGCCAGCGCCTTGGCTGCCATTTCCAGCAGCTTGAGCGTGACGTTGACCCCCACGCTCATATTGGGCGCCATCACAATGGCAATATCGCGCGCGGCCGCGGCGATCTCGGCCTTTTGCGCGTCGCTGAAGCCGGTGGTGCCAATCACCACGTTGACACCCAACTCACGGCACATACGCACATGGGTCAGCGTGCCTTCAGGCCGGGTGAAATCAATCAGGGTCTGGGCCTCTTTGAGACCGACGGTCAAATCAGCGGTGATCGCAACGCCGCTGGTCTGGCCCAAAAATGCCATCGCATCCGTACCCAGGGCGGGGCTGGCCAGCACGTCCAGCGCGCCGGTCAGTTCACAGTCAGGGGCACTCTTGACGGCTTCGATCAGCATCTGGCCCATGCGGCCAGAGGCACCCGCGATGGCCACACGATGGGTCAGGTTTTGAGTCATGGTCGCGAACGCTGAAAAGGCGGGAAAGATTGGAAAGACTGGCTTAGCGGGCCACCGGTTCCAGCGGCGGATAGCTCGCGGGCAGCGGCGGCAGCGGCTTTGGCTCGACCGCTTTTATCGGGGCCGGCGCCGCCGTCAAACTCTCTGGCGGCATTTCCAGCACCGGCACTTTGCCGGCTTGCCGTCCTGAATCGAGCGAGGCCACGAACTCGGCTTCGGTCGGCAAGGCATCAGCCTCGATGCGCTCCAGCGCATCATCCTTGAAAAACACGGTGACTTTGCGCTCCTGTGGCGCTACGCCCTGGCGTTTGAAAGTGAAGACATAGTCCCAGCGGTCAGCGTGGAAGACGCTGGTCAACAAGGGCGTGCCCAGAATATCGCGGACCTGCACCCGGCTCATGCCCGGTGTGACCGCAGCGGCCTGCTCCTGGGACACAAAATTACCTTGAACGATGTCAATTTTGTAGGGCGTCACGATACTGGCGATGCGGGTGCTGGCGCCATTCAGACTGCCACAAGCCACCAGGCTGGCGCTGGCGGCAAAAATCAGACCCAAACGGGTAGCAAGACGTTGAAGATCAGTCATGAGGTGGTGTGGGGTGTGGCGATATGATCGGGCCATTGTACCGGCTGTGCCTGCAGGATCGACCTGGCAGCCGGCAAGACTGAGACCCGCCATGACCAAGATCGATGAACTCAAAAGTACCGGCCTGAAGGCCACGCTACCCCGGTTGAAAATACTGGAAATATTCCACAAGGGCGGGCAACGGCACATGACGGCCGAGGACGTGTTTCGCGTCTTGCTGGAGGAGCGCTCGGATGTCGGCTTGGCCACGGTGTACCGTGTGCTGGCCCAGTTCGAGCAAGCCGACATCCTGATCCGGAGCCATTTTGAGAGCGGCCGCGCGGTCTATGAGCTCAACGAGGGGCAGCACCATGACCATCTGGTGTGCCTGGATTGCGGCAAAGTGGAAGAGTTTTATGACCCGGAAATCGAAAAACGCCAGCGCGCGGTCGCCAAGGCCAAAGGATTTGCCATTGCCGACCATGCCTTGAGTCTTTATGCCCATTGCACCCGGGAGCAGTGTCCCAATCGTCCCGCGTCGACCGACGCCCAGGATTAACCAACGACGACAGCGCCGCACCGGCCCATCAGCGGGCCCGCTTCATTCGCTCAGTTTCATGGCCTTGCGGTGACGCTCGACGAATTCCTGGTAAGTGTCGATGCCGCGCAATTGCAGAATGGTGTTGCGCACGGCAGCTTCTACCAGCACCGCAATATTGCGACCCGCCACCACCTGGATCACCACTTTGCGCACCGGCACATCAAGCACATCCTGGGTCAGCGGCTCATAGGGAATGCGTTCATAGTCGCGCTCCATCGTTTCCCGGCGCACCAGATGCACGATGAGCTTGAGCCGCATGCGCCGTCGCACGGCGGTTTCGCCAAAGATGCCCCGGATATCGAGCAGCCCAATGCCCCGCACTTCCAGCAGGTTCATCAGCAACTCGGGGCAGCGGCCCTCGATCGTGTCCTGATTGATGCGGTACAGGTCGACCGCATCGTCGGCCACCAGACCATTGCCGCGCGAGATCAGCTCCAGGCCCAGCTCACTTTTGCCAAGCCCCGATTCCCCGGTGATCAGCACGCCCAAGCCCAGAATATCCATGAACACGCCGTGCATCGTGATGCGGTCGGCAAAATATTTGGACAAGTAGGCGCGCAGCACATCAATCACGAACGCCGATGAGCTCTCGGTGGCGAACATCGGAATCTGGGCCCGTTCACACATCGACAACAGGGCTTGCGGCGCATCCTGCCCGTCGGCCAGAATCAGTACCGGCGGCTCCAGCGTGACAATGCGGGAAATCCGGCGTGCGCAGTCGTCCGGCGTCGAGTTGGTGAGATAGGCAATCTCGCGCTGGCCCAAGATCTGGATGCGATAGGGATGGATGTAATTGAGGTGACCCACCAGATCAGCGCCGGAGCGCGCGGCACGCACCGCCACCTCGTCGAAGCGGCGCTCCGAGGCACCCAGTCCCGCCAGCCACTCCCATTTCAGGGTGGCACGAAACTCGTCAAAAAGCACATCGGCACTGACAACGTTAGGCTTCACACGGCATCCAGTGGATCAGGTCGACACCCTGGCCAGGGCATCAGGCCACCTGGGCCGATTGCCATTTGACAATGAACTCATGCAGTTCCGCCGCGCTGCTACTCACAGCCATTTTTTCCCGCAAGGTCGCGTCGCTGAGCATTTCGGCTATTTCCGAGAGGATTTCCAGATGCTTTTGCGTCGCCGACTCGGGCACCAGCAGAAAAATCAGCAAATTGACCGGTTGCTCGTCAGGCGCATCAAAGCCAATCGGATGGGCCAATTGCAGCACGGCGGCCATGGGCGTCTTCAGGCCCTTGATGCGGCCATGCGGAATGGCAACGCCGTGCCCCAGGCCGGTGGAGCCCAGCCGCTCGCGCGAGAACAGGCTGTCGGTGACCAGTGAACGGCTGAGGCCATGCAGGTTTTCGAACAGCAAACCCGCTTCTTCAAAAGCTCTTTTTTTGCTGGTGGCATCAACCTGCACAAGCACCTGTGCAAGGGGGAGGATGGCTGCGAGTCGATTCATAATTTAGGGGGGAATTATGCCCACATCCGGATTGAACCCAAAAAAAACCGCCCGGCAGAGCAGGCGGCTGGGACTGATCTCAGGCCGGTGGCCTCACATCAGTCGTTTCGGCGCTTCGTGATGGTGATCCTGCAAACGCCCTTTGTGGCGGACAACCTGACGATCGAGTTTGTCCACCAGCTCATCCACGGCAGCGTACAAATCGGCATGTGAGCTCTCGGCAAACATGTCTGTCCCCTTGACATGAATATTGCACTCGGCGCGCTGCCTTAAATCTTTTTCGGTTTGCTTTTCCACGGTGAGCAGAACTTTGACATCGACCACCTGGTCAAAATGCCGCTTGATCCGGTCCAGCTTGCTGGTAACGTAACTGCGCAAGGCCGGTGTGACCTCGAGGTGATGACCGCTGATCGTCAAATTCATAAATAATCTCCTGTTACTCTCAGGGTTGAAACGGTTGCCGGCGCCATGCAAACAACACAAAAAATCAAGAAAAAAATAGACGCCGACGGATTCACTATGCCCCCGCCTTGGCGGAAAAGCAAATCCTTTTTATTTACTTTTTTTGTATCAAGCCGCAAAAAATGATCTATGTCCCATTGAAATGAACAAGCAACGACACACGGCACCGGCGGGATTGGCACCATGAGCCGCGCCAGCAAAAACGCCACCGGCGATTCTTTTTTTGCCTGGGATGGCGATGTTCTGGTGATCAATATTCTGGGCAAGCCCAGCGCCAGCAAGGACGCCGTCGGCAAACCCTTTGGCAAGCAACTCAAGGTCAGCGTCGCGGCGGCACCGGTGGCGGGCCGGGCGACCGATCACATGGTGCGCTTCCTGGCCGTCCAGTTTGGCGTCAGCGCCTCTGACATTGAAGTGGTGTTTGGCCGCATGAATGTCAACAAGCAGGTGCGCATCAAAGCACCCACAAGGTTGCCGGCGGTATTTGCGCAGGGCTCCTTGCTGATGGACGACGATGAGGGAAAATAGCGGCGGTGGGTTCAGAGGCAGCGTCAGCAGGCGCTGACCATGACCGCACCCGCGCGCTGGAACTTTGCCGATTAGCCTGACTCACATGTTGTAATGAATTGCCTGAAATTACCCCATCGTCTTATTTTTGCTACTTTATTTGTAGCATTCTGTACAATAACGACGGGGGCTAGAGGCCAAAATACCTCTCAATCCGTGGTCAACACCGAACAGGTGCGGGCCGAGTTGATGGTGCAGGCCCCGGATGGCGCCGACGCGGGAAAATCGGTCTGGCTGGGTCTGCAATTGACGCACCTGCCGGAGTGGCACACCTACTGGAAAAACCCGGGTGACTCCGGCTTGCCCACCACGCTGCAATGGACGCTGCCCGCAGGCGTGACAGCGGGCGAGATCGCCTGGCCCTTGCCCAAAAAGATCCCGCTTGGCAACCTGGCCAATTACGGCTATGACGGCACGGTGCTGCTGCCGGTTCCACTGACCATCACGCCCGCGTTCAAGCCGTCGCTGCTGAGCAGCGGCCTCGAAATCAAACTCAAGGCCACTTGGCTGGTCTGCCGGCTCGAATGCGTGCCGCAAGACGGCGAATTTGTCCTGAACGTGCCGGTGCGCGGCTCCACCGCGCTCAATAGCGCGGCTTTTGCCGCCAGCCTCAAGGCCCAGCCTGCCGCGCTCGAAGGCGACAGCCGGGTGGCGGTGGATGGCAAGCAGCTCAAGCTGACCGTGGTCGGCTTGTCGCCGACGCTGCGTGGCAAACAGTTGGAGTTCTTCCCGGAAACACCCGAGCTGATCGACCCTGCGGCGACCTGGTCGCAGCAATGGACAAAGAACGGGCAGAGCGACGTCTGGACCGCCAGCGTGCCTTTGTCAGGACTGCGCAGCGAGAGCCCGACGCTGATGCCTTTGGTGTTGGTGGCTGACGTCAACGGCCAGCGGCAAGGTTTTCGGGCCCAGGCCCAGGTGCTGGGCAATTGGCCACCCGTAGCGGGCGCGACCGGCAGCAGCCCGCCTGGCCCGTCTGGCCTGGCCCCGGTGCGGGTCGGCAACAGCGGCGCGACCACGGCCCCGGCTGGTCCCCAGGTTTCGTTCGGCCTGTGGGCGGCGCTGCTGGGCGCACTGCTGGGGGGCATGATCCTCAACCTGATGCCGTGTGTGTTTCCGGTGCTGGCGATCAAGGTAATGAGTTTTACCCGTCATGCCCATGACCGGCGCGGCCATCGCGTCAGCGGCCTGGCCTACAGCGCCGGTGTGGTGCTGTCGTTTCTGGCGCTGGGCGCGCTGCTGATCGGCTTGCGCAGCGCGGGCGAGCAGCTGGGCTGGGGCTTTCAGTTGCAGTCCCCGGCGGTAGTGGCGGCGCTGGCGGTGTTGTTCACCGTGATCGGGCTGAATCTGGCGGGCCTGTTTGAGTTTGGCCGCTTTTTGCCCAATGCAGTGCTGACGCTGGAAGCCAAAAACCCGGCGGTCAACGCCTTTTTGTCGGGCATGCTCGCCGTCGCCATTGCTTCGCCCTGCACCGCGCCCTTCATGGGCGCCTCGCTCGGGCTGGCGCTGGGCCTGCCGCCGCTGCAGGCCTTGCTGATTTTCATGACGCTGGGCATCGGCATGGCGCTGCCGTATCTGGCCGCCAGCCTGACCCCGGCCGTGGCGCGCTGGCTGCCGCGCCCCGGCGCTTGGATGGACACCTTCCGCCGGGCCATGGCGTTCCCGATGTTTGCCACCGTGGTCTGGCTGGTGTGGGTGCTGGGTCAACAAAGCGGCATTGACGGCGCCGCCGCCTTGCTGGCGCTGCTGGTGAGTTTGAGTCTGGTGCTTTGGTCGCTGACACTCAAGGGTCGCAGCCGGGTCGTGATAGCTACTATTTCAATAGCAACTCTCGCCCTGTTGACGGGGGCTATCGGCCAAAATGTCATCAAGATGGCAGGAGCCTCCCGGGTTGTCAGCAACAGCCGCTGGCAACTCTGGGCACCCGGGCGGGTGGAGCAAGTGCTGGCCACCGGTGCCCCGGTGTTTGTCGACTTCACAGCCGCCTGGTGCGTCACCTGTCAGTACAACGAAAAAACGACGCTGGTCAACCCCGAGGTGCTGGCCGACTTTGCGGCCAACAAGGTGACCTTGTTGCGTGCCGACTGGACCCAGCGCGACCCCGCCATCAGCGCCGCGCTGGCGCAACTCGGCCGCAGCGGGGTGCCGGTCTATGTGCTGTACCAAGATGGCCGTGCGCCCGTGGTGCTGTCTGAAATTCTGAGTGTGCAGGAGGTCCGCTCGATGCTGGCCAAGTTGAAGAGTTCATGAAGCCATGATGAGTCAAACCGAAACCATCCGCCAGATTCTGGCGACCTGCCGCACCGTCGCGGTCGTGGGCCTGTCGCCCAAGCCTGAGCGCGCCAGTTTTGAGGTGGCGCACTACATGCAGGCGCATGGCTGGCGCATCATTCCGGTCAACCCGGTCGCTGCGGCCAGCGGCTTGACCATTTTGGGCGAGCCGGTCTACGCCAGCTTGCAGGAAGCGGCGCAACACGCGTCCATTGACCTGGTCGACGTGTTTCGCAACAGTGCCGATGTGCCACCGGTTGCGCAAGAGGCCATCGCCATTGGCGCGCGGGCTTTGTGGCTGCAACTGGGCATTGAAAACGCCCAGGCCGCCGCAGCGGCCCAGGCTGCGGGCTTGTGGGTGGTGCAGAACCATTGCCTGAAGGTCGAACACGCCGCCAGCGCTTGAGAAGTCGCGCTCTGCCCGCCCCCCTCCCCGAGGCGGGCTCAGCTAAGCAAATCTTAAGCTGGCAGGGTTATCGTTTGGGCTCCTTACCCAAGAGAACGCAGCATGACAACAAAACGCCACACCCCCCATCTGCTGGCCTGCCTGGCGCTGGCATTGCCCCTGGCCGCAGCCGCCAACCCGATTCTTGAGACCTACCGGGCACAAGCCAAACAGGAAAACGCGGCTTTCAAGGACTTCACGGCGGTCGCCGGTCAAAAGCTCTACAGCACCAAAGGCGCCGAGCTGTCGTGCGCCTCGTGCCATACCGATTCGCCCAAAGCCGAGGGCAAACACGTCAAGACCAACAAGCTGATTGCACCGATGGCACCGTCGGTCAACCCCAAGCGCTTCAGTGACGCCGCCAACGTTGAAAAGTGGTTCAAGCGCAACTGCAACGACGTGCTGAGCCGCGCCTGCACGACGCAGGAAAAAGGCGACTTCATGACCTATGTGCTGTCAGTCAAGTAAAGGGCACACCATGAAACTCATCAAACCCTTACTGCTGGCCGTGCTGGCCGCCACCTCGCTCGGTGTCAGTGCCAAGTACAACGGTGAAGACCGTGGCCGCCCCAACCTGCCGTCACAGGTCAACGCCAAATGGCAGGCTGAATGCTCAGGCTGCCACATGGCTTTCCCGCCCGGCCTGCTGCCAGCCGCCTCCTGGAAAAAAATCATGAGCGGCCTGGACAAGCACTTTGGCACTGATGCGTCGCTGTCGCCTGCCGACAGCGCCGAGATCACCGACTTTCTGGTCAAGAACCCGTCCAACCGCTGGACCTCCAACGCAGCACCCCTGCGCATCACCGATGCGCAATGGTTCAAGGCCAAACACATGAGCGGCGAAATCAACCCGGCGGTCTGGAAGCGTGAGTCGGTCAAGAGCCCGGCCAACTGCGTGGCCTGCCACAGCGGTGCCGGCAAGGGTGTGTTTGACGAACACGGCATCAAGATTCCGAAGTAATTCGGCAAGCGCCGGCCTTCGTCGAAGGCTGGCGCGCCTTTTCCTCCTCCCGCCTTGCCCTCAAAGCCAGCCGCCATGCAACGGACCCTGATCTGGGACCTGCCGACCCGCCTGTTTCACTGGACCCTGGCGCTGAGCTTTGCCGGCGCCTGGCTCACCAGCGACGGCGATCAGTGGCGCGCCATCCACGTTTTTTTGGGCTACCTGATGCTCGCTCTGGTGGGCTTTCGGCTGCTGTGGGGCTTCGCGGGCTCGCATTTTTCGCGCTTTGCCAGCTTCTGGTTCGGCCCGAAAGAGGCCTTGATTTATCTGCAACAGGTCGCATCCGGCCGCGCGAAGCGCCACGTCGGGCACAACCCCACCGGCAGTCTGGCCATCTATATTCTGCTGGCCCTGGCGATGGTGGTCGGTGTCACCGGCGTCCTGACCCTGGGTGGCGATGAACAGCAAGGCATCGCGGCCGGCTGGGCCAGCTTCGCCCAAATTCAGACCATCAAGAAGCTGCATGACCTGTGTGCCACGCTGATGCTGTTGGTGGTCATGGGGCACATCACCGGCGTGGTGGTGGAAAGCGTGCTGCACAAGGAAAACCTGGCGCGGTCCATGGTCACGGGCACCAAGCTGGCTGACGCCGACACACCGGTGGCCAAACCGCACACCGGGGTGGCGTTCCTGATGCTGCTGCTGATCACCGGGTTTGCGCTCTGGTGGTTTGATTACGCGATTGACCGGCAGCTGGACAGCCAGCCAGGGCAGGTCGAATCAGTCGCTGACACCAATGAGCCTCGGGTGAAATTTGTCGGCCGCCAGTTGCCCGACAACGCCCAGTGGCGCGACGAATGCGGCAGTTGCCACGCCGTGTTCTACCCGGCCCTGCTGTCCGCGCGCTCGTGGCAAAAAATCATGGCCGAGCAAAGCCAGCACTTCGGCACCGACCTGGGGCTCGATGCCAGCACCACCGCCGCGGTGCTGGCCTTCATGACGGCGAACTCGGCCGACCAGCACAACACTGAAGCGGCGTTCAAGATCGAGCAATCGATCCCCCGGGACGCCACCCCGCTGCGCATCACCGAGACGCCTTACTGGCTGCATAAGCACCAGGAGATTGCCGCCGCCGACTGGGCTTCGGCGCTGGTGAAAAGCAAAAGCAACTGCGCCGCCTGCCACAGCGATGCCGACAAGGGTACTTTTGAAGACGCGGCCATGCAGATCCCCGGGCCGCCGCTGACCAAGCCCTGAGGGCTTTTGCGCCCCGATCCGCCGGCGATCGGGGCCGGTCCAGTGCACTGCTGTTAAGCTGCCAACCGTCTTCTCGTCCAAAATTGCGACCATGCCACCTTTCTCAGTCCAAAACAGAAAACGGGTCGGCACCTTGCTGGTGGTGCTGCAATTGGGCCTGCTGCTCGTACTGGCAGCGTTGGCGGCGCCGAATGTGATGCACGGCGCCATTCCCGCCGGCGCCTTCCTGCTGGCGGGGGCCTCCGTCGCACTCGCCGCATGGACGCTGCTTCACAACCGGCTGGGGAATTTCAACATTCACCCGACGCCCAAAGTTCACGGCATATTGGTCACGACCGGGCCGTATCGGTGGATTCGCCACCCCATGTACACGTCCGTTCTATTGGGTGGCGCCGCGCTGGCGTGGCCATCCGGTCTTCTCGTCGCCTGGGTCGCGTGGTCCGCGCTGGCCATGGTCCTGCTCCAGAAATCAAGGCTCGAAGAGCGGTGGATGTGCGAGAGACATCCCGGCTATGCCGCTTACATGTCGCGGAGCAAACGCTTCCTGCCTTGGTTGTTTTAAAAGGCCCGGGCACTCAGCACGCCAGCTCAAGCAGCGCGAGCGTTCTTTCGTCAGGCGCCCCAGCAAAAAACCGCGCCAGCGCCTGACTGAAAACCGGCTCATCCGGGGCGACCTGGGCGAAAAGCGTCATGCATGACCTGAATTTGAGGTCATCGGGTGAGCCAAAAATAGCGTGAATAGACTTGTTGCCGACCGCCAGAACGAGCTTCGTGCAGTCCTTCAGGCGCGGTCCAAGGACGGGGTGCATCCAATAAGCAAGCGCCTCGTCCCTTGACTCGATGCCAAAGTGTTTGGCAATCGGACTTCGGCCAAGCGCCTTGAGCTGAGGAAAGATGAACCACATCCAGTGGCTGGTCTTTTCCCCCGCTGCAAGCTCCTCAGAGACCGAGCGATAGACAGGGTCTTGCGCCTCTACAAAGCGCTCCAGACCGTTATGGGTCAAGTCGAATGGCATGACGGCTTACCTCCGAATAATGCGCACCGGCCAAGCTCCGCTGCTGGCTCGACCGACTTCAAGGCCGGCGAAAAGTCACTTGCTGGGACGACCAGTATCTTGAGTTCAATTGATCAAGCCTGACTTCCCCGCCCGTGGACGGCGCGTGGACAAAACGGCCAGCGCCAACATAAATGCCAGCGTGGGTGACGACGTCGCTTTGGGCAAAAAGGACCAGGTCGCCCGAGCGAATGTTGTCGCTCAATACCGGCTGACCCCAATGCTGCATCCTGGCGACGGTTCGAGGTGGCGCCAACCCTGCCCTCTTCTGGTAGATGTAGCCAATCAGTCCACTGCAGTCAAAACCCGAGTCCGGTGTGTTGCCGCCATAGCGATACGGCGTGCCGACAAGGCCGACAGCGTAAATCGTGATGTCATCGGCTTGCCCTTGCGAGATTCGCGATGGCACGTCCGGGGCCTCGCTGGAACCCAAGCCACGATGGGCCGTTGGCGAGCTCCCACAGCCCCCAAGGATTGACAGGAGCGTCAGGAAAACAGCTAAGAGGCCGAGTCTGTTGAACATAGTCACGCCGGTTGATTAAATCCAGAAACAGATGAAGACAACACCCATCGAGTCAATTCCACCGGGTGTAAAGCCATCCGCACAAGCCAGCACCCACAAGCCACAGCAGCCACGTTTGCGGCACGGCATACGGATACACCATCAAGACCACGCCGGTCCAGGTCAGTGTCGGCGACATTGTTTTGCGGCCACGCCTGAACGCCACATAGCCAATGATGCCAAACAAAATGGCGCCAACGATGTAGGCGGGACTGGGCAGGACCAGGCCGAGGGATTCGAGATTTTTGATTTCATCCATAGGGCATCGTCAATCAGGCCCGCTGGCCTACTTCCCCAAGGCCCGCAGCGCCAGCCTGATGCCCTCGCTCACGCCCACGTCACTCGGCAGCGCCTTCAAGGCGGCGGCGGCCTCCTTGTCGCTGTAACCCAGCGCCAGCAGCGCCTGCAAAATGTCGGCCTGACTGTCATTGGCCACACTGGCGACGACACCGATGTCGGGACCGAGTTTGCCTTTGAGTTCCAGCAGCAGCCGCTCGGCGGTTTTCTTGCCGATACCAGGCACCTTGACCAGCCGCCCGCCTTCTTGCAGCGTGACCGCCTGCGCCAGCTCAGCCACGCTCATGCCCGACAACACCGAAAGTGCCGTGCGCGGCCCGACGCCCGATATTTTGATCAGTTCGCGAAAGGCCGCGCGCTCCTGGCTGGTGGCAAAGCCATACAGAATCTGCGCGTCTTCACGCACCACAAAATGCGTCAGCAGGCTTATCCGGGCGCCCAGCTCGGGCAGGTTGTAAAAAGTGCTCATCGGCACCAAAACCTCATAGCCCACGCCGTGACAGTCCACGATCACTTGCGGTGGATTCTTATCGTCGAGCGTGCCGCTTAATTTGCCGATCATTTATTGCCTATCATTGGGAGAATTTATTTTGGAATTATCAACTTGATTCTCCGACACCTGTTTTCTCCGCCGAACAACACCCGCTTAGGCCACCTGTGCGGCCCGATGGACGAGCACCTGCGCACCATCGAGGTCGCGCTGCAAGTCAAAATTGCCCATCGGCACGAGCAGTTCAAGGTCGACGGCACCAAGGCCAATGCCAAGCGCGGCATGGAAATGCTGCAAGCCTTGTACGAGATGGCGGCGCGCCCGATCGAGCCCGCCACCGTGCAACTCATGCTGGCGGGCGACGCCGACATGAATGACACCGACGGCCCGGGCCTGAAGACCAGGCGCAGCGACCTCAAGCCCCGCACCCTCAACCAAGCGCTCTACCTGGATCAGATTGCCAGCCACGACATTACCTTTGGCATCGGCCCGGCCGGCACTGGCAAAACCTACCTGGCGGTGGCGATGGCCGTGGACGCCTTGGCGCGCAGCGCCGTGCAGCGCATCGTGCTGACGCGCCCGGCGGTGGAAGCGGGCGAGCGCCTGGGCTATTTGCCCGGTGACCTGGCGCAAAAAATAGACCCCTACCTGCGCCCCTTGTACGACGCGCTGTATGAGCTGATGGGTTTTGAGCAGGTGCAAAAAGCCTTTGAGCGCCAGACCATCGAGGTCGCGCCGCTGGCCTTCATGCGCGGGCGCACGCTCAACACCGCTTTTGTGATTCTGGACGAGGCGCAAAACACCACGCCCGAGCAGATGAAGATGTTCTTGACCCGCATCGGCTTTGGCTCCAAAGCAGTGGTGACCGGTGACGTGAGCCAGATCGACCTGCCCAAGACCCAGCTCAGCGGCCTGATTGACGCCGAGCGCGTCTTGAAGCGCGTGCCCGGTATTGCCATCTGCCGCCTGACCAGCGCGGATGTGGTGCGCCACCCGCTGGTGGCGCGCATTGTGGATGCCTACGATGCGCCCGGACGCGCCGGCGCAGCGCAGCGACGCCAGGACGACGACCTCGACGATGAGGTGACAGGACCAAAGCCGCGGGTGCGTGCGCGCAAAAAAACGGTCTGATCCGGCTAACTACTGAAACAATAGCTACTCACGCTTATTCCACGGGGGCTAGCGGCCTATTTCACTTAAACATCATGTTAAACCAACTGACTCTTTCGCTGCAATTTGGCAAACTTGAAAATGCCGCCCTGCACCGCGGCGCCCTGCCCCGCCACAAGGTGGCACGCTGGCTTCGCCATGCGCTCCAAAGCGACGCCGAAATCACCGTGCGCATCGTCGATACCGAGGAAGGCCAGGCGCTGAACCGCGACTACCGGCACAAGGACTACGCCACCAACGTGCTGACTTTCGACTACACGCAGGAGCCCGTGGTAACGGCCGACCTGGTGCTGTGCGCACCGGTAGTGGCCAAAGAAGCCAAGGAACAAGGCAAGACGCTGCAAGAGCACTACGCCCACCTGCTGGTGCACGGCGCCTTGCACGCGCAGGGCTGGGACCACGAAGCAGAAGAAGACGCCCAGGTCATGGAATTGCGCGAAAGCGAGATCATGGCCCGGCTGGGTTTTGAGAATCCTTACTGATACCGGCGCACCCCACTTTTCCCCAAGCGCTCCTTTATGCACACCACAGCCCTTGTTCTTTTTTCCGGCGGCCAGGACTCCACCACCTGCCTGGCGTTGGCGCTCTCCAAGTACCAGCGGGTGGAAACCATCGCCTTTGATTACCGCCAGCGCCACCTGGTCGAGCTCGATGCGCGCCTGATCGTGCTCAACGAGATCCGCGCCAGATTCCCGCAGTGGGCGACCAAACTGGGCGAGGACCATCTGCTGGACCTGGCGGTGCTGGGCGAGGTCAGCGACACCTCGCTCACGCGCGACACCGCTTTCAAGATGGAACAAAGCGGCCTGCCCAACACCTTTGTGCCGGGGCGCAACCTGCTGTTTTTAACGCTCGCTGCGGCCGTGGCCTACCGGCGCGATCTGCAGGTGATGGTCACGGGGGTTTGTGAAACCGACTTTTCCGGCTACCCCGATTGCCGCGACGACACCATCAAGGCCATGCAACTGGCGCTCTCGCTCGGCATGGATAAGCGCTTTCTGATTGAAACCCCGCTGATGTGGATCGACAAGGCCGCCACCTGGGCGCTGGCTTACGAGTTGGGCGAAAAGTCCGCAACGCCGGGCGGCGGCCAGGCTTTGGTGGACCTGATCATTGAGCACACCCATACCTGCTACCTCGGTGACCGCCAGCACCGCCATGCTTGGGGTTACGGTTGCGGCAGCTGTCCGGCCTGCGAGTTGCGCGCACGCGGTTATGAGCGTTATTGTGCTGCGCAAACGGCGGGCTGATCGGCACTCTGCGCTTTCAACCGATACAGTGCCGATGCGCCTTCCGGCAATTTTTCCAGCATCCAGTGCTGGTTATGAAAAGTCGCCACGGTGGGTCGATGAGCTATTGAAATAATAGCACCTTGCGCAGACTGGACGAGGGCCAGGAGCCGTTTATATACTTTATTCTCAGAATCTTCGTCGAGCGCGCTGGTGGCCTCATCGGCAAACACCCATTTTGGTTTTTTCAGCAGCACGCGGGCAATGGCCAGCCGTTGCTGTTCCCCACCGGACAGTTTTTGGCTCCAGGCGTCAGCCTGATCCAGTTGCTCCGCCATTTGGGGCAGCAGGGCGTCGGTCAGGGCCTGGCGCAATTCGGCATCGCTGTAGCGGGCCGGCGTTTCGGGATAGGCCAGCGCATCGCGCAGCGCTCCGTTAGGGAAATACGGCCGCTGCGGAATGAACATGGCCTGCGCCGGGCGGGTAACGGTGCCGCTGGCAAACGGCCAGATGCCTGCAATGGTGCGAAACAAGGTTGACTTGCCGCTGCCCGACGGCCCCTGCAGCAGCACGCTGTCGCCCGGCTTGGCGTGCAGCGCGGCCCCCGCCAGCAGCACCGAGCCATCCGGCAAGGCCACGGTCAGGTCATGCGCATCAAGTGCTACAGAGTTGGTAGCTGACAACGCAGTATCGACGGGGGCTAGAGCCCTGAAAGACGCTTCAAAACTGGTCAGGCGGTCGGTCGTGGCACGCCAGCTGGCCAGACTGCTGTAGCTGTCCACGAACCAGCTGAGCGAGCCCTGCACCTGGCCAAAGGCTGAGGAAATCTGCATCAATTCGCCCAGCTGGATGGCGCCGCTGAAAAAGCGCGGCGCCGCCACCACGAACGGGAACACCACCGCCGCCTGGCCAAAAAAGCTGGTGAACCAGATCAAGTTTTTCTGCGCCTTGATCAGCGCCAGGTAATTGCCGAGGACGTGCGAGAAGCGGGCATCGAGCTGCACGCGCTCCACCGCTTCGCCCCGGTCCAGCGCAATCGATTCGCTGTATTCGCGCACCCGCACCATGTGGTGCCGGAAATCCGCTTCGACCCGTTGTTGCTGGAAATTCAGCTTGATCTGGGGCCGCCCGATGTAGTGCGTCAGGATGCTGCCCGCCGCGCAATACAGCACCGCCATCCAGACCATGAAGCCGGGAATGTTGTATTCGCCGCCGTTGAAGGAAAACGCAAAGCCGCCCGACAGGCCCCATAAAATGCCGACAAAGCTGGCCAGCGTCACCACTGCATTGAGCAGGCCCATGGTCAGGGAGATGGTGTAACTGGTGAAGAGGTTGATGTCTTCCTGAATCCGCTGGTCCGGGTTATCGGGGTTGCGGGCATCGCCATTGGCTTGCAGTGCGAAGCGGTTCAGTTCCAGCTTGTAAAACGCATGATTCGCCAGCCAGCGCTGCAGGTAGTGGCCGGTCATCCAGGCGCGCCAGCGCAGCTCCAGCAATTGCGTCAGGTAGAACTTGTAAACCGCCATGACAATGAAGGCAAACGCGAGGTAGGTGAAGCGCCCCAGTTGGGTCCAGAACACGGCCGCATTTTTGTCCTGCAGGGCGTCGTAAAACAGCTTGTTCCACTCGTTGAACAGTACCGCCATGTACACCAGGCCCAGATTCAGGGCGATGATGGCGACGAGCAGGCCGCGCGCTTTCCACTTCTCGTCAGACTGGAAGTAGGGCTTGGTCAAGGCCCAAGCCTGAGTCGTGAAGGCCTTGAATGAGGTGAGTTTTTGGGACAGATTCATAAGTGGATTCTTATGCGCGCGCCATGACGGCGCTTCAAGCATTCGAGATGCCACTCGCCACATGGCCCGAGGGCACATGGCGGGAGGCCGAGTCAACATGCCCGGTCTGGTCGTCAAAAAAGAAATCGGGCTCAAATTCGCGTAGAAACTCGCCCTTGGGCAGGCCGCCCAGGAACATCGCCTCATCCACCTCGATGTTCCAGTCCATCAACGTGCGAATGGCGCGTTCGTGCGCCGGGGCGCTGCGGGCGGTGAACAGCGCGGTGCGGATGCGCATGTGGGGCGTGCCGGCCTGTTGCAGGCGATGCAGGGCAGCCAGCAGCGGCTTGAACGGCCCCGCCAGCAGCGGTTGCTGCGCTTTATCGGCCTCGTGCTTTTGAAAGGCGAGCAAGCCTTCGGCCTGGTAGACGCGCTCGGCTTCATCACTGAACAACACGGCGTCACCGTCAAAGGCAATACGCACTTCATGCGGATAGGCGTCGCCAGCGTGGACCGATTGCGGATAGACCTGCGCGGCGGGTACACCGGCTTGCAGCGCGGCGCGCACGTCGCTTAAATGGGTGCTGAGAAACAGGTTGGCGTGCAGGGGTTTCAGGTAGCGCCACGGCGGCTCGCCGCGCGTGAAACTGCAGCGGATGATGGGCAGGCCGTAGTGCGCAGCCGACTTCATCACGCGCAGGCCGCTGACCGGATCGTTGCGCGACAGGATCACGACCTCCACCGGTTGGTTGTTGCCGGCATCCAGCGCGTTAAAAGCCAGCATTTTTTGCACCAAGGAAAACGCCACGCCCGGCTTGGCGGGCAGGTCCAGGCGCTGCAACTGCAGCGCCATGTAGGCGCGGTCATCGCCCTGCTCAAAGAGCTCGTTTTCTTCCTCAAAGTCAAACAAGGCACGGCTGGAGATCGCCACCACCAGCTTGCCGTCGAGCGAGGCGCTCATGACTGCAAAAACATCCGGTAGACCGGGTTGGCGGTTTCTTCCACATACGGGTAGGCCAGCGTATTGAGAAACTCGTCAAAGACGGCGTTGTCGGCCTGCGGCACCTGCAACCCGACCAGAATACGGCCGTAGTCCGCGCCCTGGTTGCGGTAGTGAAACAGGCTGATGTTCCAGCCCGGGCGCATCAGGCTCAAGAACTTCAGCAGCGCACCGGGCCGCTCGGGAAAGACAAAGCGCAGCAGGCGCTCGTCCTGCGCCAATTTTGAATGGCCACCAACCATGTGGCGGATGTGCTCCTTGGCCAGTTCATCGTGCGTCAAATCCAGCGCGGCAAAGCCATGCCTGGAAAAGTTGGCGGCAATCTTGATCGATTCGCCTTTGCCGTGTGTCGTCAGGCCAACGAACACATGGGCTTGCGCCGCTTCACTGATGCGGTAGTTGAATTCGGTCACATTGCGCGGGCCACCCGGCAGGTTGCCGATCAACTCGCAAAAATGCCTGAAGCTGCCGCGCTCCTCGGGAATCGTGACGGCAAACAAGGCTTCCCGCTCTTCGCCCACCTCGGCGCGCTCGGCGACAAAGCGCAGGCGATCGAAGTTCATGTTGGCGCCGCACAGAATGGCGGCATAGGTTTCGCCTTTGGTCTTGTGCGTCGCGACATACTGCTTGATCGCCGCCACCGCCAGCGCGCCAGCGGGCTCCACAATGCTGCGGGTATCGACAAACACATCCTTGATGGCAGCGCACACCGCGTCGGTGTCCACCGTGATGAACCCGTCAACCAGCTTGCGGCTGATGCGAAAGGTCTCCTCGCCCACCAGTTTCACCGCCGTGCCGTCCGAGAACAGGCCGACGTCGGGCAGTGTCACGCGCTTTTTCGCCGCCACCGATTGCGTCATGGCGTCGGAGTCGTTCATTTGCACGCCGATCACCTTGACCTCCGGGCGCACCGCCTTGATGTAGTTGGCCACACCCGAGATCAGGCCGCCGCCACCGATGGCCACAAACACGGCGTCGAGCCGCCCCTGGTGCTGGCGCAAGATTTCCATCGCGATCGTGCCCTGGCCGGCAATCACGTCCGGGTCGTCAAACGGATGCACAAAAGTCAGCCCCTGCTGCTGCTCCAGTTCCAGCGAATGGGTGTAGGCGTCCGAGTAACTGTCGCCAAACAACACCACCTCGCCGCCAAAGCCACGCACCGCATCGACCTTGAGCCGCGGCGTCGTGGTGGGCATGACGATGACAGCGCGCGCGCCCAGGCGCTTGGCACTGAGCGCCACACCTTGGGCGTGGTTGCCGGCCGAAGCGCAAATCACACCCTTCTTCAACTGCTCCGGCGTCAGGTGCGCCATCTTGTTATAGGCACCACGCAGCTTGAAGCTGTGTACCGGCTGCTGGTCCTCGCGCTTGAGCAGCACGGTGTTGTGCAGGCGCTGGCTCAAGGCGTGGGCCGGCTCCAGCGCGGACTCGACGGCGACGTCATAGACGCGGGCGGTCAGGATTTTTTTCAGGTAGTCGGCGGGTTTGAGGTGTTCGGTCGTCATAGGGGGCTTTAAGTAGCTGTCAATGATAAACGCCCGCCTCAGGCGACAATTCACACCTTTTAAAAGCACAAGGTGGGCAAATCATGGAATGCACAGTCAGCTGGACAGGCGCCCTGGGTACGCGCTCGGGCATGGGGTTTGTGGCCGAGACCGGCAGCGGTCATACGCTGGTCATGGACGGCGGGCCGGACGCAGCCAAGCCTGAAAACGGTGGCCTGAATCTGGCTCCGCGCCCGCTGGAGACGGTGCTGGCCGGCACCGGCGGCTGCACCGCTTACGACGTGGTACTGATCCTCAAACGCGGTCGCCACGAGGTGCGCGGCTGCACGGTCAAGCTCACCGCCGAACGAGCCGAGGTCGATCCCAAGGTATTCACCCGCATCAACATGCACTTCACCGTGTCAGGCAAAGGCATCCCGGCCGCCGCCGTCGAGCGCGCCATCGCCATGAGCCACGACAAATATTGCTCGGCCAGCGTCATGCTGGCCAAGACCGCTGACATAACGACCAGTTTTGAGGTGTTCGAGGTCTAAGTCAGATCCGATGCGCCACCGTCGTCATCACCTTGGCGGCAGCCGTCATCAGGCTTTTCACCGGCGGCGGCAGAGGCACCGCCCCCGCCTTTTGCGCATCCACCGCGTGGCGGACCTCGTCGTCCTTCATCTGTGCCACGATGGCGCGCGAGGCGTGGTCATTGGCGGGCAGCAGGCTCAAGTGGCTCTCCAGATGCGCCTCCACCTGGTTTTCAGTCTCCACCACAAAGCCCAGGCTGATCGGGTCGCCGAGCCGCCCGGCCAGCAGGCCCAGGCCAAAAGCGGCGCCGTACCACAGGGGATTGAGCAAGGACGGGCGCGCGCCCAGCTCATCCAGGCGCTGCTGGGTCCAGGCCAGATGGTTGGTCTCATCGGCACTGGCTTTGATGTAATGCGCGCGCAGCACCTCGTTTTTTGTCGCAAAGGCCTGCGCCGTGTAAAGCGCCTGCGCACAGACCTCGCCGACGTGGTTGACGCGCATCAGCGCACCGGACTGGACTTTTTCAGCGTCCGTGAGCGCCGTGGCCTCACCGGGCAAGGTCGGGCACGCCCGCTCGGCATGGGGGGTGACAAACAGCGTGCGCAGGGCGGCATCACAGGTGGTAAAAAATCGGTCTTGCAGTGTGTTTGGCATCATGTGTCCTTCACAAAAAAATAATGACTAAATTGGCTTCAAGCCCCCGTCATCATTGGGCTTATAGCTATTAAAAACATATCATTCTGACGCAAGGCCAGCGGGTGGCGCCATGCGCAGCGGGATCGTCACCGGCCCGTCGTTCACCAGATGAACCTGCATGTCGGCGCCAAACTGGCCGGTCCGCACCACCGGATGCACCCGCCTGGCCCGCGCCACAAAGTAATCGTAAAGGCGACGGCCTTGCGCAGGCGCTGCAGCAAGTGTAAAACCGGGCCGGTTGCCACCGCTCACATCGGCCGCCAGCGTGAACTGGCTCACCACCAGCAGACCACCCGCCGTTCCCCGACCGTCCATGTCCTGCAGGCTGTGGTTCATCTTGCCAGCCGCGTCGCTGAAGATGCGCAGCTTGAGCACCTTGCCAAGCAATTTATCACTCTCGGCCTCGCTGTCGCCGCGCTCGGCGCACAACAGCAACAGCAGCCCGGCGCCAATTTCGCCGACGATCTGGCCCTCTATCAGCACCCGGGCCTCGCTGACACGTTGCAGGACGGCGATCATAGGCCCATCTGGCGCTGTGTCATATCAAATCCCGCACGTCGTCAAAATGAGCTTCCACATCGCTGGGCAGCAATTGGATGGTGGCGCGCAGCCCCGGCACGGCACTCATCAGCGCCTGCTCGACGCTGCTGCGCACCGTAGCAGCGCGCCCCAGCGACCAACTCGCGGGCATGTGCATGTGCATATCGACAAAACGGCGCTGGCCCGAGCGGCGCGTCGTGACATGGTCAAAGCGGATGGTGGGATGGGCAAACTCGGCCAGCGTCTTCTGGATCTGGCGCAGCACATCGGGTTCCACCGCCTCATCCATCAGCCCTTGCGACGCGCGCCACATCAGGTGAGCGCCTTCCCACAAGATGTTGAGCGCGACACCGATCGCCACCACCGGATCCAGCCAGAGCCAGCCGGTCAGGGCCACGGCGCCAATGCCGACCACCACGCCGACGGAGGTCCAGACATCGGTCACCAGATGACGGGCATCGGCATCCAGCGCGACCGAGCGGTGCACTTTCGCGGCGCGAAACATGAACCAGGCCATCAAGCCGTTCAAGGCTGAGCTGACAACCGACAAGGCCAGGCCCCAGCCGACTTGCTCGATCGGTTGCGGCTCCAGCAAGCGGTGACCCGCGGCCCAGACAATGCCCATCGCCGCCGCAATGATCAAAACCCCCTCAAAACCGCTGGAGAAATACTCCGCCTTGTGGTGGCCGTAGGGGTGATCGTCGTCCGCCGGGCGCCGTGCGATGGTCACCATCAACAAACCAAAAATCGCGCTGGCCAGATTGACCAGTGACTCCATCGCGTCTGAGAGCAAACCGACCGAATCGGTGATGTACCAGGCCAGCGTCTTGAGTGTGATGGTGATGACGGCCACCAGCACCGAAGCCAGCAGCAGGCGCTGCGGCGTCAAAAAACGCTCTGGAATCAAGGCCATGGCGGGCCTAGCCGAGTGTGACCCGGGCAAACTTGCGCTTGCCAACCTGCACCACGTAGGTGCCCGCACCCAGCTTCAGGCCTTTGTCATTGACCACGCTGGCGTCGATGCGCACGCCGCCGCCGTCAATCAGGCGGTTACCCTCACCACTGGACGCAGCTAGGCCGGCAAGCTTGAGCAAGGCGCCGATACCCAGGGGGGCGCCGCCGTCGCCCAGCGACAAGGCCACTTCGGCAATCTCGTCGGGCACGCCACCGCGCGAACGGTTGATGAAATCCTGCTCGGCGGCTTCGGCCGCAGCGGCTGAGTGAAAGCGCGCCGTGATCTCCTTGGCCAGCGCCACTTTGGCATCTTTCGGATTGCGCCCAGCCGCCACCTCCGCCTGGAGTCTGGCAATGTCGGCCTCGCTCCTGAAACTGAGCAAGGTGTACCAGCGCCACATCAGCACGTCGGAAATACTGAGCACCTTGGCAAACATGGTGTTGGCGTCTTCGCTGATGGCGATGTAGTTGCCTTTGCTTTTTGACATTTTCTCGATGCCGTCGAGGCCTTCGAGCAGGGGCATGGTCAGGATGCACTGCGGCTCCTGGCCGTATTCGGCCTGCAAATGGCGCCCCATCAGCAAATTGAATTTCTGATCCGTGCCACCCAGTTCCAGGTCGCTCCTGAGCGCCACCGAGTCGTAGCCCTGCATCAAAGGGTATAAAAACTCATGCACGCTGATCGGCGTGCCGGACTTGAAGCGGTCGTGAAAGTCGTTGCGCTCCATCATGCGCGCCACGGTGTATTTAGCCGCCAGCTCAATCATGCCGCGCGAGCCCAAGGTGTCACCCCACTCGCTGTTGTAGCGAATCTCGGTTTTCGACGGGTCCAGCACCATCGAGGCCTGGCGGTAGTAGGTCTGGGCGTTGACCTCGATTTGTTCACGGGTCAAGGGCGGGCGCGTGGTGTTGCGGCCGGACGGGTCACCGATCAGGGTGGTGAAGTCGCCAATCAAGAAGATCACGGTGTGGCCCAGGTCCTGCAACTGGCGCATCTTGTTGAGCACCACGGTGTGGCCAATGTGAATGTCAGGCGCGGTGGGATCGAGCCCGAGCTTGATGCGCAGCGGCACGCCGGTGGCCTCGGCGCGGGCCAGTTTTTTGATCCAGTCGTCTTGCGGGATCAGCTCTTCACAGCCGCGCAAAGTCACGGCGAGCGCCTCCCGGACACGATCTGTTACAGAAAAAGGGGCGATAGCAGCTTGATTCATAAGGGTTATTCTCGATGCCTGCAGATGGGCCGAAGTTATACTTTGCGTTTTCTCAAGTGCCTGAGTTTAATTCGCCAGGCACGTGCTTCCTGTCTGTTCGGTTGCGCACACAGCAACCTTTACCTGGACTACTTGTTTTGATAAACAGCCTACTTGGCGCCGGAAATGCTTTATTGACTGTTTCCAGCCAGTTCATCCATCAGCATCCTAAACGTATCACTGCCGTCATCGCGGCCTTGCTGCTCAGCGGTGGCGGTGGCGCCTTCGCCGTTGCCTCGTTCGCGCCCGATGCTTCTGAATTACCCGTGCGTGAATTGTTGGAACCGGTACAGGCACTGCCAATTGTCGTTCCGGCTGACCTGGACCTCCAGGCGCTCAGGCTGTTCCGATCAGAAATTACCCGCACCAGCGATACCGCTGACACCTTGCTCAAGCGTCTGGGCGTCGATGACGCCGCCGCCGCCGCTTTCCTGCGCTCGGATGCCACTGCCCGGCAGGTCCTGATCGGACGCGGTGGCCGCAACGTGACCGCCGAGACCAGCGAGCGCAACGGCTTGCTCAAACTCAGCGCCCGCTGGAACAGCGACACCGACGGCAAGTTCAACCGCCTGGTGCTGGAAAAAACAGCGCAGGGCTTTGTGTCGCGCGTGGAGTCGGCAGCGCTTACCGCCACCAGTCACCTCGCCAGCGGCACCATCCAGAGTTCATTGTTCGCCGCCACCGACGACGCCAGGATTCCCGACAATATTGCCACCCAGATGGCTGAAATTTTTGCCGGCGACATCGATTTCCATCGCTCCCTGCGCAAAGGTGACCGCTTTTCCGTGGTCTACGAAACCCTCGAAGGCGACGGTGAACCGCTGCGCACCGGCCGCGTACTGAGCGCCGAATTCGTCAACAACGGCAAGACTTTTCAAGCGATGTGGTTCCAGGACCCTGCGCCGGGTGCGACCGTGACTGCCAGTAGTGCTGGTACTGCAAACGCCGGCAGCAAGGGCGGCTACTACACGCTGGACGGTCAAAGCCTGCGGCGCGCCTTTCTGGCCTCTCCAATGGAATTTTCCCGTGTCACCAGCGGGTTCAAGATGCGTATGCATCCCATTTTGAAGGTCCTGCGCGCGCATCAGGGTGTCGATTACGGTGCACCCACGGGTACTGCCGTGCGTAGCGTAGGCGATGGTGTGGTTGATTTTGCCGGCGTGCAAAACGGCTATGGCAACGTCATCATCCTCCAGCACCGCAACAATTACAAAACGGTGTATGCACACCTGAGTCGCATCAATGTGCGCAAGGGTGAGAGCGTCAGCCAGAGTCAGAACATTGGCGCCGTAGGTGCCACCGGCTGGGCGACCGGTCCGCATTTGCACTTTGAGTACCGTATCAACGGCGTCTACACGGATCCACAGAACATTGCCCGTGAAAACGTGACCACGCCTCTGTCAGACTCCGCGAAGCCTGTTTTTGCCAGACTCGCCGCCGAGAACCGGGTTGCACTTGCATCAGCGGCATCAATGCAAACCGGCAGCACACAGTAATTACGCTGGTCTGAGCTCAACGGCCCCGTGGCACGGCGTGTCTGATCTGTATATTGGCCTGATGTCCGGCACCTCGCTGGACGGTGTGGACGGTGTTCTGGTCGACTTTTCTGGCGCGCACCTGCAAGTCTTGGCGCATGTCAATGCGCCTTTGTCGACGGCCTTGACCGAAGAGTTACTGGCCCTGAACAGCCCTGGCACGAACGAATTACACCGCGCGGCACTGGCCGCCAATGCCTTGGTGCGCGTCTATGCCCACGTGGTGGCCCAGTTACTTGACTTGGCGGACATTGAGCGCAGCGCTGTCGAGGCCATAGGCGCCCACGGCCAGACGGTGCGCCATCAGCCGCAGTCCTTTGACGGCACCGGCTACACCCTGCAACTCAATAACCCCGCCCTGCTGGCCGAGCTAACCGGCCTGGACGTGGTTGCCGATTTCCGTAGCCGCGACGTGGCGGCTGGTGGCCAAGGTGCGCCGCTGGTACCGGCTTTTCACCAATCGGCATTCGGGCAAGCCGACCAAACGCTGGCCGTGCTCAATTTGGGCGGCATGTCCAACCTGACCGTATTGGGCCCTTGCCCCGCCACTGAACCTCCAGCGGGCGCGCTGGACGCTGACCCGCCCTCTCGTTTTCACAGCCATGACGTGCTGGGCTTTGACTGCGGCCCCGGCAACGCCTTGATGGACACGTGGTGCCTGCAGCACATCGGTCAAGCTTTCGACGCCGACGGCGCCTGGGCCGCAGCCGGGCGCGTGCATGGCGAGTTACTCGCGGCCTTGCTGGACGAGCCCTACTTTGCGCAATCCGCGCCGAAAAGCACGGGGCGCGATCTATTCAACTCTGGCTGGCTCACCTGGAAACTAGAAAAATTCTCCTCGGTAGCGCCGGTGGATGTGCAGGCGACACTCACCGAACTGACGGCCAGCGTATGTGCCACCTGCGTCAAGCGATACGGTCCCGAGAGCAGCACCCTGATTGTGTGCGGCGGCGGCGCATTCAACAGCCACCTGATGGCGCGACTGCAAGCACTGCTGCCAAGGCTGGAAGTGATCTCTTCGCAAGCCCGCGGTTTACCGCCCCTGCAAGTGGAAGCCGCCGCTTTTGCCTGGCTGGCACGCAATACGCTGTTACGCAAAACTTCAAGCCTACAAGAAGTAACGGGCGCCAGCGGCGCCCGTATCTTGGGTGCGATCTACCCGGCCTGACCGGGCAAGGCCGCCAACCCCTTAAGAGAAGCTCGATCCGCAGCCACAGGTGGTGGTCGCGTTGGGGTTTTTGATGACAAACTGCGCCCCTTCCAAGTCTTCCTTGTAATCAATCTCGGCCCCCACCAGATACTGGTAGCTCATGGCATCAATCAACAGGGACACACCGTTCTTGGTCATGGTGGTGTCGTCTTCATTGGTGATTTCATCAAACGTGAAACCATACTGGAAGCCGGAACAGCCGCCACCCTGCACGAACACGCGCAGCTTCAGGTCCGGGTTACCCTCTTCAGCAATCAGGTCGGCTACTTTGGCGGCCGCACTGTCGGTGAAAAGAATTGGGCTTGGCATTTCAGTCTGGCTAGTTTCTGCGACGGCGCTCATGGATTTCTCCGTTAAATTAAGTTAAAGAATACTACAGCAATTAGCTCAACAATTCAGTCAGCCATTGTTTGCCGCCAGTTTCAGTATGGGCTTTGCTTCCGCCTCAGCGCCTGCGAGCGGGTACAACTGCCCAGCAATGATGGCACCCTGATGCATCTCCAGTGCCGTGTAGTGCACATCACCTTGAATGCGGGCTTTGGGCTGCAGTTCCAGCATGACCCGTGCATGCACCGGCCCTTTGACCGCGCCGTTGATGATGATGTGATCGGCATGGATTTCGCCGATCACCGTGGCAGCCTCCGAAATGACCAAAATACTGGCCTTGTCGGTTTTGGCAATCAAGTTGCCGACAATCGCGCCATCGATGCGCAAACCATCGGTGAAGCTGATGTTGCCGTCAATCTGACTGCCCTCGGCAATCAGGCTTTTGATGGGCGGTTGCTTTTTCTTGTTGAACACGTTTGTCTCCTGAAATTCTTCGTCCGCTGCGTCGCACTATAGCTTGATGGATTGCACCGATTTCACCACTGACCCCTCCAGCACCCTGGCGCTAAGACCCTTGACGACGACTTGTGCCGGCAGCTCAAAAACGCCTTCCATGCGGCCATACTGTTTCAGCTTGAACGCCTGCACGCCGCCCGGCAAAGTGGCCAGCCACGACTTGCCGTTGAGCACACCGCTGAAGCTCAGTGCCAGTTGGCCGCTGAACTCCGGCGCGTTTTTACTCGCCTGCATCACCAACACTTGCCATTTTATTTCACGCCCATTGCAGACTTCGGCCTGCAAGCCACGGATCGCGATCCCGCCACCACCCGAGGCCGGAATCAGCGTCTCAAAAAAACCAAGGTCGTCGCGCAAACTGCGATTCTCGGCTTGGAGTTGTTTGTTCTGGGCCAGCAGCGTTTCCTGCGCCACCTTTTCCGTGGTCAGCAAAGTGTCAACGGTGTTGGCGATGGACTGGGCTTGATCACGCGCGGTCTTGATAGTCACCAGTTCGGCCTGCAAGGCCGCCAGTTCTGCCCGTGCTTGCTGAAGTTCCTCTGGGCTGCCACTTTCGAGTCCGGCAATGTCTTTGCCAAACTCGAACGCCCATAGACCCAGGGCGGCGCAGAAACCAAAAACAACGGCCAGCCCCAGCCAACGCAAGGGCCAGGGCATGGCGCTGCGCACCGCCATGCGCGGGGCGCTGACCGTCAGGCGGCGAATGAGTAAGCGCAGGCGCATGCTTCGGAAATCGGCGAGTCAGAATGCAAACAGCCGCCGGAATCTGAATTCTGGCGGCTGTTGTTTGGCAACATGTCGTTGGCGAAACTTGAAGTGAAATTAACGCTTGCTGAACTGTTTGCGGCGACGTGCACCGTGGAAGCCAACTTTCTTACGCTCAACTTCACGCGCATCACGCGTGACGAAACCAGCTTTGCTCAACTCAGGCTTGAGCGTGGCATCGTAGTCAATCAGGGCACGGGTAATACCGTGGCGCACCGCGCCGGCTTGACCCGACTCACCGCCACCAGCCACGTTGACCATGATGTCAAACGTTTCAGCGTGGTTGGTCAACAACAGGGGTTGTTTGCAAATCATGATGGACGTTGCACGGCCAAAGAATTTTTCAATCACCTTGCCATTAACCACGATCTGGCCGGAGCCTTTTTTCAGGAAAACACGGGCGACGCTCGATTTGCGACGGCCGGTACCATTGTTCCATTCACCAATCATCAGTGGCTCCTTAAAGTTCCAACACTTTGGGTTGCTGGGCAGTGTGCGGGTGCTCAGCACCACCGTACACCTTGAGCTTTTTGATCATGGCATAGCCAAGCGGTCCCTTGGGCAGCATGCCCTTGACGGCTTTTTCCAGAGCACGGCCAGGGAATTTGGCTTGCATGTCGCGGAAATTGACGCTTGAGATGCCGCCCGGATAGCCAGAATGGCTGTAATAGATTTTGTCGGTCGACTTGGCGCCGGTGACGCGCAGCTGGGCTGCATTGATGATGACAATGACGTCCCCGGTATCGACGTGAGGCGTATAAATGGCCTTGTGTTTGCCGCGCAAACGGAGTGCAACTTCGCTGGCTCCTCGTCCGAGGACCTTGTCGGTCGCGTCAATCACAAACCACTCGTGCACCACGTCAGCTGCTTTAGCGCTGAAAGTTTTGGTCATGAGTTTTCTACTAGAGAGGGTTTGTCGGGCTCTTTTCCACGGTCGGCGTTCCTCTGATGGGAATCTCTTAGGTGGGATCGAAGCTTCGCCGCGGAGCCACAAAAGCGCTGCGAAGCCGAGCATTATAGAAGATTTGGCGAAATGCCTTGTTTTCGTTGTTACCGGCGTCCTCTTTGCCGACGGTGCTTCGCGTTACTGACACAGCCTCGTGTCAGGCTGGCGGCATGGATTGCAGTACCCGGTTCAGATATCAGGTGTTCACCTTGAACTAAAGCCACCACAGTGCGGACCAGCACAAGATGGTGTGGTGCTGGGAGTTTGCGACTCTCGATTAGGCATCACTCGGGCACCAGATCGCGGCGGTGTCATCTCCGTGAGCAATTGCTGTGCCCTGCATGTAGCAAACGCCGACCCACGCGCAAACCAAAGCGTCCAGAGCATCTTCGTAGCGTTTTAGTGCACTAAGCGTCAAAACACTTGCCGCAAGGGGCAACGGCAATCCAATAGAGCCAAACACTTTGACAAGCGCGGCATGGATGGCAGAGAACTCCAAGAGCAGCGCGTCGATACGCTCTTCCAACGTAAGAGTGGGCCAATAGCGGCGTGTCTTCCCCACCTTGTACGGAACGCGATATGCCCGACCAAGGAGCGCCAGCAACGGTAGTGCAACATTCGTTCTGTAGTTTCCCGAACCAATGAAACTGGACTCCGTGAAAGGTGTTTCTGAATTCGGTTTTGGATATTTTTAAATCAGGCCCCTGCCAGGCCGCCGGAGGCCCCCCC
>NZ_JBAQMD010000060.1:0-2617 GCF_049302455.1 Rhodoferax ferrireducens
CGCCTGCGCCGTCTGATGCGCAAACACGGACTGCGCTCGGTATGGAAGCGCAAATTCGTGCACACAACCGACAGCCGGCATGCGCTGCCGATTTCACCCAATGTGTTGAACCGGCAGTTCAACCCGACGCGGCCCAACCAGGCCTGGGTGGCCGACATCACCTACATCCGAACGCGCAGCGGCTGGCTGTATCTGGCAGTGGTGCTGGACTTGTTTGCACGCAAGGTCGTGGGCTGGGCGATGGCACCGGACATGCAGGCCACGCTGGTGTGCCGGGCACTGCAACTGGCCATCGCGCAGCGCCAACCGGCGCCAGGATTGATCGTGCATTCGGACCGCGGTAGCCAGTATGCCAGCGCTGCACACCAGGCACTGCTGAGCAAGCATGGTTTGGTCGGCAGCATGAGCCGCAAGGGCAACTGCTGGGACAACGCGGTAATGGAGCGATTCTTCCTGAATTTGAAGATGGAGCGCGTTTGGCAGCAGGATTACGCCAACCATACCGAAGCCAGGAACGACATTGCGGACTACATCGTCAGCTTCTACAACAGCCAGCGGTTGCACTCCACATTGGGCAACTTGCCACCCAATGCTTTCGAGCAGAAATCGGCAATCAAACAACCTATCGGTCTGTACGAAAAAACTTGACCAGGACAAGCTTCTCGACTCAGCGAGACAACTTGCGGCCAGTGACGCAGATCATGAACTAATTGAATAGGTGAGAAAGTGGCTGCAGTCTATCCATCAGGTCAGAATCTTCAACTCAGCCCTCCGCTCCCCAAGGGTGGCTGCCCGGCACCAGCGGGCCCTTGATCCCGGCGCGTTCGATCGTGGCCCAGTCAACGAAACAGCCTGAAGCGGCGCTCATGCTGTCACCGGCGTGTCCAGCACCGCCTTGAGCTTCAGGCTCATGTTGGTTTTGGTCGCGTCGGCATAGGGGCAGATACCCTTGGCGCGCTCCATCAGGCTGTCAGCGGTGACCTGGTCCAGCGGACCGGCCATGAAGGCCGTCAGGCTCAGCGCCATGCGGTAAGCCCCCTCAAAATTCACGTACATCGACAGCGCGGCTTCGATGTAGCAGCCGCGCAGCGGCAGTTTGTCGGTTTTGGCAATGTGGCGAATGGAGTGTTCGAAACAGGCCGCAAAGGCACCCGCGAACAATTGCTCGGGGTTCGGCCCCTCGCCGCTGCCGCCCATCTCCTTGGGCACGGCGAGCTTGAGCTTAAAGCTGCCATCTTCGGTTTGGATCTGGCCGGCGCGACCGCCCTGGGTCAGCATGGTGGTTCTATAAACGAGGTCCATCAGATGTTCTTCTTTCCCTGGAGCAGCTTGGCCTTGTCGGAGGGGCTGTAATGATCGAGGTGGCCTTGAGCGGCGGCGACGCGGCGGTGGGCCATGCGGATGGCTTCGATCTTGCCGGCCGGGGCAATGCGTGAGAGGCACTTGTCCAGTGCCGTGCTGCCGCACTGAGGGCAGGCGGGGCTATCACCAGCGCGCACCAGCGCTTCAAACGGGTGGCCGCAGGCCCGGCAGTTGTAGTCGTAAATCGGCATGGTGATCTCCTGGGGATTCAAACGGGGGCGGCACAACGCTCGGTGGGAGAAGCGCAACCTTCTCCTGCGGAGGCAGACGCAGGGTTCGTGCCAAGGCCAACCCAAGCATCGACGACGGCCGTGTCAAAGCCAACGTGGCGGCTGTCGTTGTCGCTGCGTTGCATCAGGGGGCGACGAATCAACAGCGGCTCGTTGAGCAGCAGCGTCAGCGCGGCTTCGGCGCTCAGTGATTCGGGCTGAATCTCGCCGCTCTTCACGCGCGGTGCGGCGCGGTTAAACCAGTCGGGCACCGGCAGAGGCGCGAAAAAAGCCAGCAGGCTGTCAGCCGTCCAGTGAGCGGTCAACAGGTTGCGCCGCTCCAGCGTGTGACCAGCGGCCATCAGCGCGCTACGCTGGCGGGCGTTGCCGCCACAGCCGGGTTTTTCAAAAAAAACAAGGTGGGTCATGGTGCGACCTTTCAATCAGCGGTTGATAAGTGGGCATAGGGCGGCTCGGTGACGATGCGCGCATCGCTCAGGGGCACGCCCACGGTGAAGTGGTAAACGGACTGCAGCGGCGCGCTGGCCGCGAACTCGGGAAGTCCGATCAACTGGTGCAGCGCATCGTCAAAGAAGCAGCCGATTCCGGTGCCGCGCAGGTTCATGGCTTCGGCTTCCAGGTACAGCGCCTGGCCGATCAGACCGGCTTCCTGCAACCGCTGGCGGTAGGCGGCCGCGTCCGGCAGCGGGTTGAACTCGGCCAGCAGCGCGAACCCCAGGATGGCGTCCGAACCCAGGGCTTGGTGGCAGTTCAGGGTGCGCAAGGTGCCGGCCAGCGCCGGGTTCTCGGCCAGGCGCAGCAGCGGTGCGTCGTCCGGGGCGTCGGGCACGGGGCTCAGGTCCAGCGTGGCCGGCAGGCTGCGGCGCAGCAATTCACGTCCGGCGTCGCTGCGCGGCAGCAGGTAGGCACCTGGGGCCAGACCATCGACCCGGTGGGCGAACAGCAGCACATGCACGCGCGGCTGAGCTGGCCCGGCGTCAAACGGCAGGCGCGCCGGGTGCAGCGCGCGCAGCAGCGGCCAGAGC
>NZ_JBAQMD010000061.1:0-19366 GCF_049302455.1 Rhodoferax ferrireducens
TGCCGGCAACGCAGGCGCGCTCGCTGGTGGTGCGGGCCCAGTTGCCGCCCGAAGTGGCGCCGCCCGGCTCACATCCGATCAAATTCGAAATCGAATCGATTGACATGCATGTCCATGATGCAGAGAAATCTGTGTTTTTGGTGCCGAATTAGGGCTGGCTGATGCTTGCTGCAGGGGCCATGCTCTCCCAGGCCTTGAGCGCTTCTGCGGCATGCATCAGCGCCGGGCCACCGCCCATGTACACGCAGACACTGAGCATTTCTTCCAGCTCGGCCCGGGTGCAGTTGAGCTTGTGCAAGGCCTTGACATGAAAGCCGATGCAGCCAGAACACCGTTGCGTCACGCCAATGGCCAGGGCCATCAGTTCCTTGTTTTTGGCGCTGATGACACCCTCGGCCATGGCGGCCCGTGCCAAATGGCCAAAGCCCTGCATGACCTCGGACTGCGTCTTGCGAAACGGTGCCAGGCCTTCATTGATATCCTGAATCAGGCCAGCATGGTCAAAAGTGCTCATCATCATTCCTTAAAATATCAGTTGTTAATTATATATTTAGCGAGACCAGCAAGACCATGAAAGCATTTCAAGACTATTACCCTGAAAACCTGGCGCACTGCTATGGATGCGGCTCCAAAAATGTCCATGGGCACCGCATCAAAACCTTTTGGGACGGTGAAGAGACTGTGACCCATTTCACGCCGGAGCCGTTTCACACCGCCATTCCCGGTTTTACCTATGGCGGGCTGCTGGCCTCGCTGATTGACTGCCACAGCACCGGCACCGCGGCGGCGGCCATGTACCGGCAGGAAGGCCGTGAGATGGACACGCTGCCGGCGTTCCGCTTTGTGACGGGCTCGCTGCATGTGGACTATCTCAAGCCCACGCCGATTGCCCAGACCCTGGAAATTCGAGGCCGGGTGAAAGAAATCAAGGGCCGCAAAGTGGTGATTGAAACCACGGTGTACGCCGCTGGCGTGGCCACCGCGCGCGGCGAAGTGGTGGCGATTCAGATGCCGGAAAACTTTGGTGCAGCCAGCGTCTGAACGCTTGGGGCGGCAAACAGGGGGAAAAAAGCGCGGTCTGCGTGCAACATGTGGTCCGCAACCAGCTCGGTCACCAGGAATTTGACCAGTTCACCCTCGGTGGCATCCCCTGAGTCTGCCGCCAGCGCTGAAAGATGCAGCGCGTGTGCCCGCGCCAGCAGAGCCTGATGCTGGCGCGCATGGTCCGCCATGCCGGCAAAGCCGTGCGCCAACAAAATAGCTTCTTCATGCGCAAAGTGTTCCACCACGTGCGCCAGCAGCGCCTCAAACGCGGCCTCGAATGCGGCCGGCTGTTGCCGGCGCAATGGTGCCTCGTCCAGCAGTGCGTTGGCCAGCCGGAACAGCGTTTCATGCTCCTGATCAAGCTCCGGGTTGCCGCTGGCAAAAGCGGCTTTCCAGCGCAGGTGAACATGGGATTTTTGCGCCGGGTCGCTGGCCTCGGGGGCGGGCGCTGGCAATGCCTTCACGCACAGCTGCACGGCATTGCATCCGCTCTTTTTTGCCCGGTACATGGCCTCATCTCCCAGACGCAGCAAGTCTTTTTCGGTCTCGCCATGGTCCGGGTACAAAGCCACCCCGATGCTCGACGACATGCTCAGCACCAGACCCTGGGTGGTCACAAAGTCCTGCGCCAGCGCAGTGCGGATTTTTTCGGCCACCGCCAGTGCCGCGTCGCTGGCTTGCAGGTCAGGCAGCAGCACCACAAACTCGTCACCGCCCAGGCGCGCGGCGGTATCCGACTCGCGCAGACACGCCTGAATGCGCTGTGCCACGGCATGCAGTACCCAGTCTCCGACCTCGTGCCCGAGCGCGTCGTTGATCGGCTTGAACTTGTCCAGGTCGATAAACAACAGCGCCAGGCGAGTTTTGGCCCGACGTGCGTGCACCAGCTGTTGCGTCAGTCGCTCCAGCGCCAGGCGCCGGTTGGGCAAATGGGTGAGGGGGTCATAAAAAGCCAGATCACGCACCTGCTTTTCCATCTGGATGCGCTCAGAAATATCTTCAAGTGACACCACCGCGCCTTGCAGGGCCTCGCCTTGCAGTGGGGTCACGCTCATGCTGAACCAGCGCTGTTGCTGTGGAGAATGGCACGGATATTCGAGGTAGAAACGCGCCGAGCGACCGTCCAGCACGGCCCGAATGCCGTCTTGCGCCGACAGCGTGCCGCTTGCGGCAGGATCAGCCTCCACGCTTTGACAGGCTGCGATGTAATTGGCACCCACCTCGGCGCTGCTTGCGCTCTGCCCGAACTCGGCTGCACACGCTTGTGAACAACGCCGCCAGGCATCGTTGACCGCCAAAATAACGCCGTCGTGGCTGAGCACGGCAATTTCGGCGGTCACTGAATTGAGCACCGCTTGTTTGAAGATCTCACTGTCCTGCAACACTTTTTGCTGTTGCGCCAAGGTGTCGAGCAGCCGGTTAAAGCCACCCACCAATTGGCCGATTTCGTCTTGTCGAACCACAGGCAGTGCTTGTGGCGGCTGGTTTTGGCGCACAAAGCCGTCCAATGTGTTGACTGCCGCCGTCATGGGGGCGAGCTGGCGGCGCAGCATCAACCAGATGACGGTCAAGCAAAAAAGAGCCAGCACCAGTGCGGCCAGCCGGCCGCGTAGCTTGATCGCCTCAATCAGGGCAAAGGTTTCCTCGGGCGCGAGTGTGACGGAGGCGTACCAGTGGGCCAGGGGAATCTGCCGGATGCTGACCAGCACCTCAACACCATGCGGGTTGACCACCCGTGCCGTACCCTCGAAGCCCTGCACAAATCGGTCAATCCAGGGACTGATGCCAGGGGCGGGCAGCACTTCCATCAAGCGCGGTTTGTCGGACGTGGCAAAAATCAGCCTTTGGCGCGCGTCCAGCAGAAAGAAGTTGCCGGTCTTGCCATAACGGTGCGAGGCCAATTGGCTCAAAAAGTTGGCTTGATCCAGCCGGATAACACCTGCCAATGCGCCGATGACCTCGCCCTGGGGGTTGCGAATCGGCACGGCCATGGCAAACGCAGCCGCGTTTGGCTTGCTGCGAAAGTGAATGCGGCCAATGACAGCTTCGCCGTCCTTGAGAAGCGTGGCCAACTCTTGCGGATCAAGCGCGTTGGCGACAAGCCCGTCTTTCAAGAATTGCACGTCCGCCTGCAACACCCCTTGCCGGTTCCAGATCATGGCGCCGCTATTGAACAGCCCGGCCAGAAACGGCCGTTCAAGCAGAAAAGCCTGCATTGCTGCTTTGTCATCCAGCTGCGTCGGACTGACCCTTGAGGCCACTGTTTTGAGCGTGCCCAAGCGGTCTTGCAGGCCGTGGTTGACTTCAGCGGTCAGCAGGTTCAGGGCTGAACGCTGTTGTTCGCCGGTAAAACGCAGCAGTTCTTCGCGCAGCAGCCCTTTCATGTAGGAAGCCAGCGACAAGAAGCTGAGCACCACGATGAGCAGCGTCAGCAGGGTGACGCGGGTTTTGAGCGACTGCGGCTGAAAGCGCTGGAAGAACATGCAGACGAGTGTAAGTAAACGTTGCAGTGTCTCATGATATTGGATACTGCGCATGACACAGTTGGCTGTGCAATCAGCGAGATGCGCGGCACTTGCCTCACCCCAAGGTCCGCCCCTCGCCTTGCTCTTCCACCGTTTGCCCGTCGCGGATGTGGTAAATCCGCTTGAAGATGGGGATGATCTTTTCGTCGTGGGTCACCACGATGATGGCCGTGTGCGCTTGCACCGCCATCTGGTTCAGGATGCGCATCACACCCAAGGCGCGCTCGCTGTCCAGCGGTGCGGTGGGCTCGTCCGCCAGAATGACCGGCGGGCGATTCGCCAAGGCGCGGGCAATCGACACCCGCTGTTGCTCGCCGCCCGAGAGCTGGGAAGGCTCCGCTTTGGCGCGGTGCTGCACATCCAGTGCGGTGAGCAGCTCCAGTGCGCGCGCCCTTGACTGCGCGTTGGCCACCCCCGCCAGCATGGGGAGCAGCGCCACGTTGTCGGTCACGTCCAGAAACGGAATCAGGTACGGCGCCTGGAAGATAAAGCCAATGCGGTCGCGCCGCAGCGTACGCAGGTCGGCCACCTTCCAGCCATTGTCATAGATCACGTCAGCCCCGAGGGTCATGCGCCCTGACGTGGGCTCAATAATGGCGCCCAGGCATTTCAGCAGCGTGCTTTTGCCAGAACCCGATGGGCCCACCAGGCCAACGACTTCACCCGGGGCCACAGACATGTTGACGTTTTTGAGGGCTTCGACCGCGCTGTCGCCTTTGCCATAGACCTTGCGCAGGCCTTCAATGCGGATGCCACCCGGCTCGGTTTTGTGGGTTTTCATGGTGCTCATCCAATCGCCTCCGCCGGGTCCACTTTGAGCGCCACGCGGATCGCCAGCGTACTGGCCAGCGCGCATATCACCAGCGTGGCCGCCAGGCCGATGAGGGCGTCTTGCGGCATCAGCAGCACAAATTTCGGGAACACCGGCGCCCACACCGTGGCCGACACCTTGCCCACAATGAAGCCGATCAGCCCCAGGCCCAGCGCCTGCTGCAAGATCATGCTGGCAATGGTTCGGTTGCGCGTGCCTATCAGCTTGAGCACCGCAATTTCGCGGATTTTTCCCAGCGTCATGGTGTAAATGATGAAGGCCACAATGGCAGCACTCACGACCGCCAGAATGGCCAGAAACATGCCAATTTGTTTGGCTGAAGTGGCAATCAGCTTGGCCACCAGAATCTCTTCCATGCCCGCGCGGGTGTACACCTGCACATGCTTCCAACGGGTGAGCGATTGAGCTACCTCGTCGGCCTGCCAACCGGGCTGCAGCTGGACCAACACCGCATTGACGTTGTGGCTGCTGGTCTGCAGACCTTGCACCGCTTCCAGCAAGCCGGGCACGCCAGGGCGATTGAAGGCCGGGTTGGTCGCCGTGCGGGTGCGGTCATTGACGATCGTGTCGTTGTCCTTCAAAAACTGCGCCTCTTGCGCGTCTTTCAAAGGGATGAACACCATCGGGTCGCCGCCGGACGACACCATGCGCTGCGTCAGGCCCACGACGCGGTAGTTGTGGCGGCGCACCTGCAATTCTTCGCCCAGTTTGAAGCCGGTTTTGATATCGACCACGGCCTCATAGTGATCGCGGGTGAGTTGGCGGCCAGCCACCAGGTAGCCCGGTTCGCCGGGCTGGCCCGGCTCAATGCCGACCACCATCACGCGCACTTCGTCGCCACTGGCTTTTTGCACCTGCTGGGTCAGGTAAGTGACGTTGGACGCGTGGCCCACACCGGGCATGCCGCGCACGCTGCGCACCACGTCGTCTTTCAGGCTGGAGGCCTCGGCATAGGGGCCTTGGGTGTCTTTTTGCACCACCCACAGGTCCGCGCCGCTGTTGGTCAGGAGTGCCTGCGCATCGTTCACCATGCCACGGTACACACCGCCCATTGTCAGCGTCACGCCAATCAGCAGCCCCAGCCCCAAGCCCGTCAGGGCAAACTTGCCCCAGCCGTGCAGAATGTCGCGACCTGCCAGGCTGATCATGGCTTGCCTGTTGTTTGGGTCAAGGCCTCCACCACCTTCACACGGGCACCGGCCTTGAGGGCTTTTTCGCTGTAGACCACCACGCGGTCACCTTGGCTCAGTCCTTTGAGCACCTGCACCTGACCGTCCAGGCTGCGGGCACCGAGTTCTACCGGGGTAAATTCCGGCGTGTCGCCATTGAGCCGCCAGACACCGGTCTGTCCGTTTTGACGCTGTACGCTGGCGTTGGGCAGCAGCAGGGCGGGGGCGGTGGCGGGCAGTTGCAGGGTCACTTCTGCCATTTCACCCACCGAGATACCTGGGCGCGGTTCGGTAAAAGCCACTTGCGCGATACGCTCTTCAGTCACGCTGTCAGCCAGCAACTCAATGCGCGCGACCTGGCCGGGCAAGGTGGTTTGCGGTTGTGAGCGCAGCACAATGCCGCCCTGCAACCCGGGCGCCAAGCCGGCAGAGCGGCCCTGGTCCACCCGCAATTTCACCCACAGGCTGCTCGGGTCGATCAGACGCAAGACCGGTTGGCCCGCCACCACGGTGCTGCCGGCCTCGGCATCGCGGGTGGTGACCACGCTGTCGGCCGGGGCCAGCAGGCGCACATTGCTGCGTTGCTGCGCCAGACCGGCGCGTTCGGCCTTCAGGCGGCTCATGTCTTGGCCGCTACCCGCCAAATTGGCCGATGCCGCCTGCACGGCGGCATCGGCCGAGGCCTGCTCTTGCAAGCGGGCATCGAGTGCGCCGGGACTGATGAAGTTTTGCCGCGCCAGGTCCTGATTGCGCTGGGTGTTGGCGGCTGCCAAGGCACGCCGCGCGGCGGCATCTTTCAATTGCGCTTGTGCCGCCGTCTGTGCGCTGCCGGCCCGTGCCAGTGAGGCATCGAGCGCGCTCAGGCGCTGTTCCAGGTCAATCGGGTCCATTTCGGCCAGCAGTTGCCCGGCCTTGACCACATCACCCACGTCTACTTTGACGTTCAATACCCGGCCCGCCACGGTGGGGCCGACCATCCAGCTGCGGCGCGCCTCGACCGTGCCGATGCCAAAAATGGCGGGGCTCAACGTGCCCTCATGGGCTTGCGTGACCGTGATCTTGATGGGGGCCAGCGGCCCGGTGCGCAGCGACACAAAGGCGATCGCGCTAACCAGAGCCAAGGCAAGCGCGCCCAGGGCGAGGCGGCGCAGCAACAGGGGATTGGGTGTCATGGGGGTTCTTTCTGAATCAAAGGGGCGCTTGTGCCAGCAGGCCGCGCTGGAAGATGGCAAACACGCCAGGGGCTTGTGTGGCCATGGCGGGCACATCACCAGAGATCATTGCTTGCATCACCAGCCCCTGCACCGAGCCGATGAACAGAACGGCCGCAGCCCGTAAATCGATATCTGGCGCCATCGCTTGTTGTGTTTGGACTTGCTGCAAGAGTTGCATGAGCAACCGCCGGTACTGCAGCAGCAGATCCCGCACGCGCGCTTTTAGGGCGGTGTCGTGTGGCTGTTGCAACTCCTGAAAAATCACGCGCGGCACGCCGGGGTGCGTCACCACAAAATCCACGTGGGCCATGAAGACAGCCTGCAGGGCGGTCAGTGCCGAGCGGTTTGAGCCTGGGCTTGGTGAAACCAGGGCAGACTGGGCTGATTCGGGTCCGCTGGGCGAGATTTTGATTTCGGCGGATTCCGCTGCCTGGGCCCCTTGGGCGGCCGCTTGCAGGCGGCTCATCAGCGTTTGAGTGACCCAGTCCAGCACCGCCAGCCATATTGCTTCTTTGCTGGCAAAGTGCCGAAACACGGCGCCTTGGGTGATGCCGACCGCCTGCGCCAGGTCGCCCGTCGTGATGTCCGCCGGGCTGCGCTGCGCCGCCAGCCGCAACGCGGCTTCAACCAGGCTGGCCTGACGCACCTCGGTGCGCTGCTTGGAAGGTTTGTCGATGACTTGCATGGAGGCGAAAGTAATTAATCAATTACTTATTGTAAAACCATGCGTCAATGGATGGCGTGAAGCTTGGGTAAAGTTGTGTAGCTCCGACGAAAGTTTGTTTGAGAGAAAACTACCTGTAGCCCACGTGTTACATGCATAAGTTGCTACTGAAAATATAGCAAAATCAGCTCTGTTTTCAGACTCGCTGGTCGCGTCTGCGCCAACCGGCCAGCGTGTTTTGCATGTCATCAAATACGCGGTTTGAGCGCATGGGGGCGGCTGAATGGACGGCCAGGCGGCGTTGTAGGGGTCTTAACTGCGCCGCAACGTGGTCCACAGCGCCGCCAGCACAATCAGCCCGCCGCCCAGCCAAGCCGTGGCGCTGAGACTCTCGCCCAGCCAGAGCACAGCAAACAAGGCGCCAAAGGCGGGCTCGGTGCTGGTCAGCAGGGCAACCCGGCTGGGCGCGCTGTGTCTGAGGGCCCAGTTTTGGGCAAAGAAGGCAAACACCGTGCAGCCCAGCACCAGGTACAGCGTGGCCTGCCAGAAGGCAAGCTGGGTCGGCAGCGGGGACAAATCACCGGGCATCAGCAGGGCCAGCAGCAGGCTGCCGATGCCAATCACGCCGGCCTGCACGGCCGTGAGTGCCAGTGCCGATGCACTGCTGTGGCGGGTGAGTTGGCTGGTCTGGCACACCGTGATGGCGCGCAGCACCGCCGCGGCCAGCATCAGGCCGTCGCCCCAACTCAAGCGGCCAGCGATGCCGCCGCTCAGCAACGCCGCCCCCAGCAGTGAGATGGCCGCAAACACAAACATGGCCTGCGCCGGGCGCCGGCCCAGCAGCCACCACTCAGCAAACGGCGTCAGCACCACGCACAGGCTGATCAAAAAAGCGGCGTTACTGGCCTGGGTATGGGCGACACCAAATGTTTCACACAAAAAAATGCCCAGCATCAGCGCGCCCAGCGGCAGGCCAGTGCGCAGGGCGTCGCGCCTTTGAACGGCGGGTGCGCGCAGCAGTGCCGGCAGCAGCAGGACGAAGGTCAGCATAAAACGCACCGCCAGAAAGCCCAGCACCGGGTAAAAAGCCAGAGCCCCTTTGGCGACGCCGTAGCTGGTACCCCAGACCATGGCCACCAGCAGCAGCGTGAAGTCGGACAGGCGCAGCAGGTGTTTGGGTTGGGGCAGGGTCAAGGTGGTCATGGCAGATATGGGAAAGCAGAAACGAGTGGCCATGATAGATTTGGTTCCTTTTGGTGATAATCCAGTCATGAAGAACATCACCTGTGCGTCATGAGCATCAATAGCCCGCTTGAAAACCTGCCTGACATGGTGGTATTTGCCCGTGTGGTGGATGCCGGCAGTTTCTCCGGCGCGGCCCGTCAGTTGGGTTTGACCCCGTCAGCCGTGAGCCGCCAGGTGGCGCGGCTGGAGGGGGTATTGCGGGTGCGGCTGCTGGAGCGCACCACCCGCAAGCTGCGCCTGACGGAGGCGGGCAGTGCCGCGTTTACGCGCTGCCAGGCCTTGGTGGCGGCCGCGCGCGAGGTGATGGCCCTGAGCGACAGCCAAAGCGCGACGCCGCGCGGGCTGGTACGTGTGAGCATGCCCAAAGCCTTTGGCAGGCAGGTGGTGCACCCGCTGATGCCTGCGTTCCTGGCACGCTACCCCGAGGTGGATGTGCAACTCATCATCACCGACCGCACGGTGGATCTGTTTGAGGAGTCCGTTGACCTGGCCATTCGCATCACCGATGCACCACCACCGGGTTTGGCCGGCCGACCTCTGACAACGATTCGCCACCTGGTTTGCGCCAGCTCGCAGTACCTGGCAGCGCATGGCACGCCAGCGCACCCGCGTGATCTGGTGCAACACAGTTGCCTTTACCTGGGCGAGGACGAGCGCGACCGCCACTGGCGTTTTCAAAGAGGGGCTGAAGAAGCCACGGTGCGGGTCAGCGGGCGTTATGTGGCCAACCACAGCGAGGTGCGCCTGGACGGTGCGCGGCAGCATCTGGGTATTGCCAGCCTGCCTGAATTTACCGCCCGCGAGGCCCTGGCCAAGGCGGACTTGGTGACGGTTCTGGATGACTGGGAGCACAAGACCGATTACGCCGGCACGGCCTGGCTGCTGTACCCGCCGAATCGCTTTCTGGCGGCCAAGCTGCGCGTGTGGATCGATTTTCTGGTGGCCGCACTGGGGTCCTGAGTTTTTCTATAAAAAGTGCTTATAGCCCAATGAATACGGGCGTAGATAGCTATATTATTTATAGCAACAGGCGGTGTTCATGAAGCCTGATCCGCCATCACCTGCACCAGGCAGTCATAAAACGTGGGGCCGCCGCCCAGGTCGGTCAGGTTTTGACTGGTGAGCTGATTCACATTGGTGCCGCTCAGGCCCAGTTTGCGCCACCACACGCCCAGGCCGTTGACCACCCCGGGGCGCGCGCGCCGTGAGATTTCTGCCTTGCAGCGGTACTCGCCACGGGCGTTGAAGACCCGCACGACGTCGCCGCTCTGGATGCCACGCGCCGCCGCATCGCTGGCATGCATTTCCAGCAGCGGTTCGCGCTCCGTGTCTTGCAGGCTCCGCACATTGACGAACGTGGAGTTCAGAAAATTGCGCGCGGGTGGCGAGATCATGGCCAGCGGATACAGCGGCGACGACGCAAACGCTTCGTAGTTGGGCACATGGTCGGGCAGGCCGTCCAGCCCCTGCGCCGCCAGCCGGGCGCTGAAAAACTCGCATTTGCCGGAGGGCGTGGGGAACTTGCCCTGGGCAAATGGTGCCTCGGGTGTTTTCAGCGTGGCAAAGCCGTGATGGAGCAACTCGTCAAAATCAACGGCGTCGCCATAGGCCATGCGGCACAGCGCCATGTCATCGTCGGCAAAGCAGGGCTCGGTGAAACCCAGGTGTGCGGCCAGCTCGCGAAAAATTTGCGTGTTGGGTTTGGCCTCGCCCAGCGGCGCAATGGCCGGGCGATTGAGCAGCGCATCGGTGTGGCCGTAGCTCGAATGCACATCCCAATGCTCCAGCTGTGTGGTGGCGGGCAGGATGTAGTCGGCATAGTCGGCGGTGTCGGTCTGGAAGTGCTCCAGCACCACGGTGAAGAGGTCTTCCCGCGCGAAGCCCTGCACCACCCTGGCTGACTCGGGGGCGACCGCCACCGGGTTGCTGTTGTAGACGATCAGCGTCTCAATCGCCGGGCCGAAAGCCGCGCTGGCCGGGCGCAGCAGATCGTCGCCGATGGTGCTCATGTTGAAGGTGCGCGGGGTTGTGCCGGCCAGCAGGTCGGGCCGCTGCAGTGCTGCTTTTTTCACCGGAAACATGCTCGAACTGGAGAGCAGCGCACCGCCGGCGCGGTGGCGCCAGGCGCCAATCAAGGCGGGTAGAGAGGCAATCAGGCGCACGGCGTTGCCGCCGCCGTGGACGCGTTGCATCCCATAGTTGATGCGGATCCCCGCAGGTGCATGGCTTGCCACACAGGCACCGTAGTCACGGGCCAGGGCGCGGATCTGCTCGGGGTCGACGCCGCACACCAGCGCGGCCCGCTCCGGTGACCATTGCAGCGCCCGCTCACGCAGCAGGTCCCAACCCAGCGTGTAGTGCGTCAGGTAGTCGTGATCGAGCCAGTCATGTGTGATCAGTTCGTGCATCAGCGCCAGCGCCAGGGCGCCGTCGGTGCCGGGCAGCAGCGCGATGTGTTCGTGGCATTTATCCGCCGTTTCGCTCAAACGCGGGTCAATGCAGATCAGCTTGGCGCCGTTGCGCTTGGCCACCTGGGCGTAGCGCCAGAAGTGCAGGTTGCTGGCAATCGAGTTGCTGCCCCAGATCAGGATCAGTTGGGCTTCGGCAAAAAATTCGACCCGCATACCGACTTTGCCGCCCAGGGTCTGGGTCAAGCCTTCGCCCCCGGCAGCGGCGCAGATGGTGCGGTCCAGCAGGGAGGCGCCCAACTTGTGGAAGAAACGGGCCGACATGCCGTCGCCCTGGATCAGCCCCATGGTGCCGGCGTAGCTGTAGGGCAGGATGGCCTGCGCCGCCTGCGGCCCCCGGCTGGTGATGGTTTGGAGTCGGGTCGCGATGTCCTGCAACGCGTCGTCCCAACTCACGCGCTCGAACTGGCCGGCGCCCTTGGGGCCCACGCGTTTGAGTGGATGCAGGATGCGCTCCGGGTGGTAAGTGCGCTCGGTGTAGCGTGACACCTTGGTGCACAGGGCGCCGTCGGTGTGCGGATGGGCCGGGTTGCCCTGCACCTTGATGGCGATGCCGCCGGCGACGGTGGTCAGCATCGAGCAAGTGTCGGGACAGTCGTGCGGGCAGGCGCCCAATACCTGGGTCGGGGTGGCGTCTGCGAGGAGGGAGGATGTTGGATTCATGGACTTGGAATGCGGCATGCCCGTATTTTGGCGCAATACCAAACGGCATGCAGCATCAAGGTGGCCGGTGTTTTATTCCAATTCCTTGTCCGCTGCGGCGCTGACCTGACGGCGTGCGGGCGCCGATTTTTTGGCCCGTGTTTCCGCCACCAGGTACAGCACGGCCGCCAGCGTCAGCGGGGTCAGGTAGTAAATCAGGCGGTAGGCCAGCAAGGCAGCCAGCAATTCGTGCCTGGGCACCTGGTGCGACAGCAGGGCGATGAAGACCGCCTCCAGCACACCGAGCCCGGCCGGCACGTGGGTGATCACGCCGGCCACGGCGGCGACCAGCAGCACGCTGACCACGGTGGGGAACGCGATTTTTTGCTGCAGCAGCACGAAGACGATGCCGCTCATGATCAGCCAGTTGGCCGCGCCCATGCCCAATTGCAGCGCTGCCAAGCGCAGCGAGGGCAGGTTCAGCTCGTGGCCCCAGAGCATGAAGCTGCGCTGGCGCAACACAGCGCACAGCAGCAGGTAAAGCAGCGCCAGCAGCAGCAGTACAAAACCCAGAATCTGCAGGCCGCCGCTGCCAATTTTCCAGCTCGGTGGCAGCGCCGGGGCGTGAAAGCCAAAAATGACGCCCGCCAGCAGCAGGTAGCCGATCCAGTTGGCCAGCATGCTCAGTGTCATGACGCGGGTGATCACGCCGGCGCCGAGCCCCAGCCGTGCGTAAAGCCGGTAGCGCAAGGCGACGCCGCCCACCAGCGAACCCAGGTTGAGGTTGAACACGTAGCTGATGAAGGTGACCCGCATCACGGTGCGCGCACGCAGCGTGTGGCCGGTGTAGTGGCGCCCCAACAAGTCAAATGAGCTGTACAGGGTCAGGCTGAGCAGGGCCAGCGCGGCGGCGACCAGCAGCGTGTGCACGGGATAGTTGGCCAGGGCGGCCAGCACCTCGTTCCACTCGATCGCGCGTGCCTGCGTGACCAGCAGCCAGGCCACCAGCATGAAAAAAGCCGCGCTAGCAAAGCGCTTGAGCCAGGGCCACCAGACCTTGGTGGTGATGCCTGACGGGTGCCGCGCTGGCTCACGCTTCATGACACCTGGCCTTCATTCACGTGGTCGCCGCCCGCCTGGGCCGGCGCTTGGTCGGGCAGTGTCAGGCGGGGCGTATGGACCGGCAACCAGCCAAACCAGGCCGGGTAGTGCCGCAACAGATGGAACACCAGGAAGCTGCGCAGCCTCACCCACAGACCGGTCTCGGCCACATCGCCAATCAGGATCTGCTTGCAGCTGCTTTGCATCAACTGCGTCAGGTGCTCGCCCAGAAGCTGGTTGAAGGCGGTGTCCCTGATGATGACGTTGGCCTCCAGATTCAGCGCCAGGCTCAGCGGATCCAGGTTGCTGGAGCCGACGGTCGACCATTCGTTGTCGGTCAGCGCGACCTTGCCGTGCAGCGGGCGTTCGCTGTATTCATAAATCTTCACCCCGGCGCTCAACAAGTGGTGATACAGCAGGCCGGCCGCGACTTTGACGATCGGCATGTCGGGCTCGCCCTGCAGGATCAGGCGCACATCCACGCCGCGTTGCGCGGCCTTGCGCAGTTGCTTGAGCAAGCGGTAGCCGGGAAAAAAATAGGCGTTGGCGATCAGGACCCGGTGGCGAGCCGTGCGGATGGCAATGCGGTAGTGACGTTCGATGTCGCTTTTGTGTTGGCGGTTGTCACGCGTGACCAGAAGCGCCACGGCCTTGCCTGCCGCTGGCAGCTCAGGTAACGCCGGGACGTCAGGCTCGCGCCCGAACAGCCGATCACGAAGCCTGGGCGGCTCACCCTGGCCAATGAGCAACTGGCTGCGGGCAAAGTGCTGGATCTGGCTGACCAGCGGCCCCTCAATTTCAATTGCATAGTCCTGCTTGGCGGTCGGACCGAAGTCAACCAGGTGGTCGTCGGAGTAGTTGATGCCGCCGACAAAGGCGCGATTACCGTCGACCACGACGATCTTGCGGTGCATGCGCCGGAACAGGTTGGTGCGGTAGCCCCACAGCCTGGGGCTGGGGTCAAACACGTGGACCCGCACGCCGGCCTGTGTCAGGGCCGAGATGAAGGCGGGTGACAGGTCGGGCGAGCCGTAACCGTCAATGGTGATATCGATCTGCACGCCACGCCGCGCCGCGCTCAGCAGCGCCGCCTGCAGGGCCAGACCGACCTTGTCTTCAAACAGGATGAAGGTCTCCAGCAGGACCTCGTGCTCGGCTGCCGCAATGCACTCAAACACGCGCGGGAAATAGGCGTCGCCATTGATCAGCAAGGTCACCCGGTTGCCGCTGACCCACCGACTTTTCATAATTCGATCGTTGCCGCCAGCGGCGCGTGGTCCGACAAGTGGGACCAGGGCCTGATTGGCAGCACCAGCGGCGCGTGGCCAATGGCGTTGCGCACATAAATGCGGTCCAGCGCCAGCACCGGCAAGCGCGCCGGAAAAGTGCGGGCAGCCTTGCCATAGGCCTGCACAAACACCTCATGCAGATTGGCGCCCTGCGCCAGCACCGCGTGGGCGCGGCGGCGCCAGTCGTTGAAGTCGCCGGCCACGATCACCGGGGCGCTCGCCGGTATGTGCTGGTGCACCAGGTCGCACAACATGTGCAACTGCAGGAGGCGATGCGACTCGGCCAGACCGAGGTGCACGCAAATGGCGTGGACCTGCGTGTCAAGGCCTGGCACCTGCAGCACACAGTGCAATAGTCCACGCCGTTCGGGCCCGATGATGGACACGTCGTGGTTCTCGAAACTGACGATGTCGAACTTCGACAACACGGCATTGCCATGGTGGCCGCCCGGGTAGACGGCATTGCGGCCGTAGGCAAACTGCGGCCAGATGCTGTCGGCCAGGAACTCGTAGTGGGGGTTGGTCGGGTAGTCGGCGACCCGGCGCTCGTGACGGGCGTGGGACCCGGTTACCTCCTGCAGGAACACAACATCGGCGCCCACGGTACGAACCGCTTCGCGCAACTCATGGAGGATGAATTTGCGGTTGAAGAAGGTGAATCCCTTGTGGATGTTGACCGTCAGCACCTTGATGGAAAAACTCAGCGCCGCTTCGGCGATAGCCTCCTGGGTAGCAGCCCGCGCATCAGTCTCATCGAGGGGGGGCGCTGCAACGGTGGATGCTTCACTGACTTTGATAAGGGATTCGGGCGAAGACATAAGGCGGCAAGAAAAGGAAAAAACTCAATGTTGCACCCTCAGACGCAAGCCGACTGTAGGACGACAGGCTAATTTTGCTCTTTTGCCACGATTTGTGAAGCGTGAGCACCGGGCGATGCCATGAGCGCGACGGTCGGCTTGGCGATAGACTGCTGCAAAAGGAGGTGCCATGAAACTTATCGATTCCATCGTGACCCAGGCGGCCGGCATGGCCGCCGTTCGGCGCGAAATCCACGCCCACCCCGAGCTGTGTTTCAAGGAAGTTCGTACCGCCGATCTGGTGGCGCAAAAGCTCACGCAGTGGGGTATTCCGATCCACCGTGGCTTGGGGCAAACCGGCGTGGTCGGCATCGTCAAAAGCGGCACATCAAGCCGCGCCATTGGTTTGCGCGCTGACATGGACGCGTTGCCGATGCAGGAACTCAACACCTTTGCCCACGTCAGCACGCAGCCCGGCCAGATGCACGCCTGCGGCCATGACGGGCACACCGCCATGCTGCTGGCAGCGGCGCAGCACCTCGCCGTCAATCGCCATTTTGACGGCACGGTTTATTTGATTTTCCAGCCGGCAGAAGAAGGTGGTGGCGGCGCGCGCGAGATGATCAAGGACGGTTTGTTTGAGCGGTTCCCGATGGACGCGGTGTTTGGCATGCACAACTGGCCGGGCGCCGAGGTGGGCCAGTTTGCGGTGAGTCCGGGTGCTGTGATGGCGTCCAGCAACGAGTTCAAGATCACGCTGCGCGGCAAGGGCGGGCATGGCGCCATGCCGCACAACGCGATCGACCCGGTGCCCGTGGCCTGCCAATTGGTGCAGGCCTTTCAAACCATCATCAGCCGCAACATCAAGCCGATTGACGCGGGGGTGATTTCCGTCACCATGATCCACGCCGGTGAGGCCACCAACGTCATCGCCAACACCTGCGAGCTGCAGGGCACGGTGCGCACGTTCTCGCTGGACGTGCTGGACCTGATCGAGCAGCGCATGAAGCAAATCACCGACCATCTCTGCGCCGCCTTTGCCATGACGTGCGATTTTGAATTCAAGCGCAACTACCCGCCCACCGTCAACAGCGCCGCGGAGGCCGAGTTTGCGCGCCGGGTCATGGCCGGCATCGTCGGCGCAGACAAGGTGACGGCGCAGGAGCCGACCATGGGTGCGGAAGATTTTTCTTTCATGCTGCAAGCCAAACCGGGTTGCTACGCCTTCATCGCCAATGGTGATGGCACACACCGCGACATGGGCCATGGCGGCGGCCCGTGCATGCTGCACAACGCCAGTTACGACTTCAACGATGAACTGATCCCGCTGGGTGCCACCTACTGGGTGCGGCTGGTGCAGGCGTGGCTCAAAACCGATGCCTGAGGCGCCTTGTTTGCTATGTGATTAATAGCTGTACACGCTTATTACACGGGGGCTACAGCCTGATTTAATCAATAAACCGGCGCGATGCCATTTCCAGCAGGCCGTCAAATATCAGGTTGTCCACCAGCTCAAACTGCACCGACATGCTGGGCGCCATCTTCCAGCCGGCGCCGCCCGCCATGATGCACTTGGGCTCGGTGCCGCAATGGTCCCGCAGGTGCTGCACCATGCAATTCACGGCGCCGGCTATGGCAAAGGTGCCGCCACTGGTGAGTGCGTCGCTGGTGTTGGTGGGAAACTCGCGCACCTCGCCGGTGGGTACATGCAGCCCGGCCGTGCCCGATTCGAGGGCGCGCAGCATGATGCCGTGGCCGGGCAAAATCAAACCACCCAAAAATCTTCCGCTGGCGTCAATCGCATCCACCGTGACGGCGGTGCCGACCATGACCACCACCAGGGGGCGCGCCGGACCGGTGCTGAACGCGTGGTGCCAGGCCCCGATCATGGCCACCCATCGGTCGGCGCCCAGACGGGCCGGGTAGTCGTAGCCGTTGGTCAAGCCCGCTTCGCCCGCGCTGGCCACGACCCATTGCGGCGCGACCTCCCAGAGTTCCATTTGAGCCTCGACGCGGCGTCGCACCGCATCCCCGGCCACGATGCAACCCAGCATGTGCGTCGGCGGCGTCAGCGTCGCCCAGGCGCCATCGGCCAGTTTGTCAATGTTGTCAAGAAACTCGGCGCCTTGCGCCAGCAGGGGCGCATCGCGGTGGGGCTTGGTGTACAGCGCCCACTTCAGGCGCGTGTTGCCAACGTCGATGGCCAGAAATGTCATGGCGCGATTATCGTCAACCCTGGCGCCAGGGCAGACCGTGAAAGCGCCAACCCCCGCTGTGACCGCGTTGCCCCTGCGCATCCGGGTCGCCTTCAAAGCCTTCGAGGACGTTGTAGGCCTGCAGCCCGAGTTCGGTGGCGCGCTGCGCCGTTGCCACCGAGCGTATGCCACTGCGGCACAGCATGACGACTTTTTTGCCCGCTGGCACCGCGGCCAGCAATTGCGCGTCAAAGTTGGGGTTCAGGGTCATGCCCGGCCATTGCTTCCAGGTCAGCGCCAGCGCGCCCGGTACAAAACCAACCCAGGCCCGTTCGGCGTCGCTGCGCACATCGACCAGCACCGCGTCGCCGGACTGCCACCATTGGCAGGCGAGTTGGGGTGAAATGTCACCGGCATAGCCCTGGGCCGGGTGAACCTGCGCCACGGCGGGGTCAGCGTTTGCCGGGGCGGGTATGCGGGGGCTCGGGGCGGGCTTGCCGGTCGGGGTGGATGTCATGGTTCGGTCGCCGCAGAAGTGGAGGGTTTAAAACAAGCGTTGACAAAGCAGAATGCGGACTCTAATGGATTTTTGAAGTCCGATGTTGTGGAAAACCGCTAAGATTGACGTTTACGTAAACGTCAAGTCAGCGAATGCTGGCCTGATCGTCGCCCGACCCCAGAATTTCACCGCAACCTCATGGAGATAAGCACATGACCGACCTGTCTGCCGATTTCAAGGCGCTGGCCCAATACCGCCCCACCCACAAGGTGCGCTTCGTGACCGCTGCCAGCCTGTTCGACGGCCATGATGCGGCCATCAACATCATGCGCCGCATCCTGCAAAGCATGGGTGCCGAGGTGATTCACCTCGGGCACAACCGCAGCGTCGAAGAGGTGGTGACCGCCGCCCTGCAGGAAGATGCGCAGGGTATTGCCATCAGCTCCTACCAGGGCGGGCATGTCGAGTACTTCAAATACATGGTGGACCTGCTCAAAGCCCGCGGCGGCGCGCACATTCAGGTCTTTGGCGGTGGCGGCGGCGTCATCGTGCCGCCGGAAATCCGGGAATTGCAGGCCTATGGCGTGACGCGCATTTACAGCCCGGAAGACGGCCAACGCATGGGCCTGGCCGGCATGATTGGCGAGATGGTGATGCGCTGCGACCAGGACCTCACGGGCCTGGCGCCCAAGACCATCGACGCCATTCAAGGCCATTCCGAGATGAGCTGGCGCGCCCTGGCGCAGCTCATCACGGCGCTGGAAAACGAAAGCGCCGCGGGTCAGGCCAAAGGCAAACTTTCAAAGCCATTAATGGCGCTAGCCCAGGAAATACGGGCGCAAGCTGCTACAAAAAAGATACCCGTTTTGGGCATTACCGGTACTGGCGGTGCGGGCAAGTCGTCGCTCACCGACGAGCTGATTCGTCGTCTGCGGCTCGATCAGAACGACAGCCTGCGCGTGGCCATGATCAGCATCGACCCGTCACGGCGCAAGAGCGGCGGTGCGCTGCTGGGTGACCGCATCCGTATGAATGCGATTGGTCCGTGGAAATCCTCCGTTCGCCCTGAGCCTGCCGAAGGGTTGGCATCGGCTTCGACAGGCTCAGCCCGAACGGATACAGGTCAGCGAGTGTTCATGCGCAGCCTGGCCACACGTGACTTTGGCTCGGAAATCAGTGCGGCGCTGCCCGATGTGATTGCCGCTTGCAAGGTGGCGGGCTTTGACTTGATCGTGGTCGAGACCTCGGGCATCGGCCAGGGCGACGCGGCGATCGTGCCGCATGTGGATGTGCCCTTGTATGTGATGACGCCCGAGTTTGGCGCCGCCAGTCAGCTGGAAAAAATCGACATGCTCGACTTCGCCGAGTTTGTCGCCATCAACAAGTTCGACCGCAAGGGCGCGCTCGATGCCTTGCGCGATGTCGCCAAGCAGGTGCAGCGCAACAAGGAGGCTTTCGGTACGCCGCTGGAGCAGATGCCGGTGTTTGGCACCATGGCGGCGCGCTTCAACGACGACGGCGTCACCGCGCTGTACCAGGCGCTCAGAGCGCGCCTGGGTGAACTCGGCCTGCCACTGGGCGAGTCGCATCTGCCGCCGGTGGCGGTGCGCCACAGCACCACCCAGACCCCGGTGCTGCCGGCCGCGCGCACCCGCGACCTGGCAGAAATCAGCGACACCGTG
>NZ_JBAQMD010000062.1:0-48441 GCF_049302455.1 Rhodoferax ferrireducens
GCGCTGGCAGCAGCCGTGCGCACGGTGGAGCACCCATTTAACTGCGGTTTGATGCTGGAAGCAGTGGTGAGTCAGGCGCAAAATGCCATCAATGCAAAGAACTAGCAAAAGCCCATGAGTAACTCAACGCCAGTCACCCCACGTCCGAGTGTCATTCAGTTGGCCATCAAGGAAAAGTCGGCGCTCTACGCGGCCTATATCCCTTTGTTTACCGAGGGTGGCATCTTTATTCCGACAGCGCGCGAGTATGAGTTGGGCGACGATGTTTATGTGTTGCTGTCCCTGCCGGAAGATCCACAGCGTTACCCGATTGCGGGCAAAGTGGCTTGGGTGACGCCGCCCAGGGCGGCCAACAACCGTACGCAGGGCGTTGGCATTCTGTTTCCCAAGGACGAAAAATCGCGTTTACTCAAGCTCAAAATTGAAGAAATTCTGGGTGGCCATTTGGCCTCTGATCGGCCCACCCAAACGATCTGAACTGCCGCTTTGCGCCACAACACAGAGTAGGGGGACGGCTTTTCGGCACTGCCGGTCTGACAAACCGCCCGCTGCCTTTGACTGATACCTATGTTTACCGATTCCCACTGCCATCTCAATTTTCCTGAACTGATCTCCCAACTGCCGGCCATCCGGCAGGCCATGAGCGAGGCCCGGGTGGATCGCGCTTTGTGCATCAGCACCACGCTGGAGGAGTTTGGCGCTGTGCATGCGCTGGCCACCCAATATGACAATTTTTGGGCCACGGTGGGTGTCCATCCCGACAGTGAAGACGTGCAGGAACCCAGCCTGCAGGATCTGCTCAGCCGCGGCCAGTTGCCGCGCGTGGTCGGGATCGGTGAAACCGGGCTTGACTATTACCGTCTGGGCGAGCGCAGCGTGGCAGACATGGCGTGGCAACGCGAGCGCTTTCGCACCCACATCCACGCCGCCCGGCAGTTGGCCAAACCACTGGTGATTCATACCCGATGCGCATCCGACGACACCCTGGGCATACTTCGAGAAGAAGGTGAAAACGGCACTTTGGGAAGCGCCGGGGGTGTCTTTCATTGTTTTACCGAAACGCTTGACGTGGCGCGAGCGGCGCTGGACTTGGGTTTCTACATCTCTTTTTCCGGCATCCTGACTTTCAAAAACGCCCAGGACCTGCGCGACGTCGCTGCCTTTGTGCCGCTGGACCGTCTGCTGATTGAGACCGACAGTCCCTATCTGGCGCCAGTGCCTTACCGTGGCAAAACCAACAATCCGTCGCTGGTGCCGTTTGTGGCGGCGCAGTTGGCTGAGACCCGACACCGCCCGGTGGAATACATCGCGGAAATCACCAGTCGCAATTTCGAGACGCTGTTCAAAGGGGTTTTGTTGTGAATTCCGGGCAAGGAGTAAGTTAATGTTTAACTTTAAATATGTCTTTTATCTTATTGTTTTAATTAGTTATTCTTTCTGTCATGCTGGTTCGTATGACGATTTTTTTACTGCCATCAAGCACAACGATACCAACACGGTCATTGGACTCCTAAACCGGGGTTTTGATGCCAATACGCTGGATCCGGCGGGTGAACATGGTTTGTTGCTGGCCATAAGGGAACCCTCGCTCGAGGTGGCGACCGTCCTGATCAACTGGCCGAAAACCAAGGTCGAGACGCGTAATCGCCAGGACGAAAGCCCACTCATGCTGGCGGCCATCAACGGCTTGACGGAGATTTGTCAGCAGCTCATCAACAAGGGCGCGGACGTCAACAAGCCAGGCTGGACGCCGCTGCATTACGCGGCCACCCATGGGCATCTGGCGGTGATGAACCTGCTGTTGGAAAACTACGCCTATATCGATGCAGCTTCACCCAACGGCAGCACGCCGCTGATGATGGCAGCCAGCTATGGCACGCCAATGGCCGTCAAGCTGCTACTTGAAGCCGGCGCAGACCCCATGCTCAAGAATGACCAGGGGCTGTCCGCGATTGACTTTGCCCAGCGCGCCAACCGTGCGGAGTCCGCCGAGATGATTTCCGCCTTTGTGCGGGCTCGCCAGCCGAAAGAGAAATGGTAGCTTGATCTGAATCGTACTTCATACGATGTATATTATGTTAAGTTACGTTGCTACGGTTAGACTGTCCGCTTTGCCACTTACAGGATATTGATCATGAGCAGACTGGTTACGTACGATCTTGCGGATGGTGTTGCCACGCTGGCGTTGGACAATGGCAAGGTGAATGCCCTGTCGCCCGATCTAATCATCGACTTCAATCAGGCGCTGGATCAAGCCGAGCAAGATCGCGCGGTGGTGATCGTGACTGGCAAGCCGGGCATTCTTTCCGGTGGATTCGATCTGAAGGTCATGATGTCCAGCCCCCAAAATGCGATTGATCTGGTGACTGCCGGGTCAAGGCTGACGCGTCGCATGCTGACCCATCCGTTTCCGCTCATCGTCGCCTGTCCGGGTCACGCCGTTGCCAAGGGCGCATTTTTGTTGCTGGCAGCCGACTACCGAATTGGCGTCGAGGGGCCGTTCAATATCGGACTCAACGAGGTGCAGATCGGTATGACCATGCACCATGTAGGTATCGAACTGGCGCGTGACCGCTTGAGCCCGTCGGCCTTTCAGCGCTCGGTCATCAGCGCTGAAATGTTCACCCCCCAGGGAGCGCTGGTCGCGGGCTTTTTTGACCAGGTGGTTGCCATCGATCAGTTGCTGGTTACAGCCGTGGAAGTCGCCCAGCGTTTGAAGAAGATCAACATGACGGCGCACAAAAACACCAAACTCAAGGCCCGCAAGGCACTGTTGGACAGACTCGACAGCGGCCTGGAACGCGACAAAATAAGCGGCTTGCACTAAACCAAAACAAGGAGGACGCAAGGGCTGGCGAAGACTTCGCCTACCCTGCCTTTCCCTTGAGCGCCGTTAAGGCAGCTAGCTCTTGGGCATGTCGCGCAGATCGCGGCGCAGGATTTTCCCGATCGGCGTCTTGGGTAATTCATCGCAAAACGCGATGTGGCGCGGCATCTTGTAGCCGGTGAGTTGGGTCTTGCAGTGCGCGATGATGTCGTCTTTCGTGAGGCTGGGGTCTTTTCTCACAACCACCACTTTCACCGCTTCGCCCGTTTTTTCATCGGGTATGCCCACCGCCCCGCATTCAAGCACCCCCGGATGCATCGCGATCACGCTCTCGATTTCGTTCGGGTAGACGTTGAAGCCAGAGACCAAAATCATGTCTTTTTTGCGGTCGGTGATGGCGAAATAGCCCTCACCGTCCAGGTGTCCGACATCGCCGGTCTTTAACCAACCGTCCTGCATCACCTTGGCCGTCTCTGCCGGGTTGTTCCAGTAACCCTTCATCACCTGCGGGCCGCGGATGCAAATCTCGCCTGTGTGTTGCTCCAGATCGCCCTCGCCGTGCCAGACCGGCAACTCGTTGAAGTGTTCGTCCCGGATCGACACCTCGGTGGATGGGATGGGCAAACCTATTTTTCCATTCCAGGGTGTGGCCAGCGGATTGGCGCAGACCCCAGGCGAGGTTTCTGTGAGGCCATAGGCTTCCGTGATGTAACGCCCAGTGACTTGCTGCCAACGCTCGGCCACGGTCTTTTGCACCGCGGCACCACCGCCCACCACCACCTTCAACGTCGAAAAGTCGAGTTGGTCGAAGCCTGGGGCATTCAAGAGGCCGTTGAACAAGGTATTGACGCCGGTCATGACGCTGAACTTCCAGCGCCCGAGCTCCTTGATCAGTGCCGGCAAGTCGCGCGGATTGGTAATCAGCGCGATCAGGCTCCCCCACTTCATGAACGACAGGGTCGAGGTCAGACAAAAGATGTGATACAGCGGCAATGGCGCAATGGCAATCTCGCTGCCTTCCTGAAAGCTCGCCGATATCCAGACACCCGTTTGCTCCACGTTGGCCAGGATGTTGCGGTGGGTCAGCATGGCACCCTTCGAGACACCGGTGGTGCCGCCGGTGTATTGCAAGAATGCGATGTCCTCGCGCGTCACTTGAACCGGCTTAAACGACGACTTTGCGCCGCGTTCCAGCGCCGCCCGAAAGCCAATCGCGCCATCAATGCGCCAGGCAGGCACCATCTTTTTAACCTTCTTGATGACGAAGTTGATCAACGAACGTTTCGGCCACGGCAGCAGGTCTCCGACTTGCGTGGTGATCACATGCTTGACCGGCGTGTTGCTGAGCACGCGCTGCAGCACACTGGCAAAATTCTCAACAATGACAATGGCTTTGGCGCCGGCATCCTGCAACTGATGCGCCACTTCACGCGGCGTGTACAGCGGATTGACATTCACCACGACCATGCCAGCGCGCAGGATGCCGAACAGTGCCACCGGGTATTGCAGCAGGTTCGGCGCCATGATGGCGACGCGGTCACCCTGGGCCATGCCCGGCAATCCCTGCAAAAAGGCGGCAAATTCACGCGTCAGGCGCTCCAGCTCGGCATAGTCCACGGTGTGGCCGAGGTTGTGAAAAGCCGGTCGGTCAGCAAACCTGGTCGCGGTCTTTTCGAGCAGATCGGGGATTGACGTGAACAGGTCGGGATTGATGTCGGCTGGCATTCCGGCGGGATAGTTTTTTAACCAGATTTGCTTGTCGATGTTGTTCTCCAGTGAGAGTTGACTCGGGGCCGCGGTCTCAGGACACTGAAAAATGCAAGGTCGGCGCGTTCTGGTCGGCAAACGATGTTCCAAGGGCAATTTCGCCGCGCCCATGCAAGACACATTCTTCGCGCCTGAGCAACAGGTCGGAGCCGCCGCCTGAAAACCGCACCCAGCAGCCGTAGGAGCTAAGGTCCACCAGCATGACGCTGCCATTGCGCCAGTCAACACGCGCGTGGGTGCGGGAAACGCGCGGGTCATTGACGACCACCTCGGCCTGATGCATGCGTCCAATGTGAATCGGCAGCTCGAACGACTGGAAAGTCTTGCGGTTGCCAAGCCAGCTCAACTCAATCTGGCCGCCCAGCACATCGGTTTGAGTCACATCAAACTGCGGGTCCACCTCGGCCTGCTTGGTCAGAAAAGCCGAGGCGACGTCTTCCTGCCAATCGACCTGGTAGACGGTACACGGCTCGGCGCGCCCGCGGATGTTGATCGGCCCCAGAATTCGAAAGCGCACACCTTCTGCTTCCGTGGCGCTGTCCAGCGCTGCGCTATTGGCCCAGATCTGATGCGCACCCGAGAGGTCACTCAGACGCGCCGCGATGTTGACGGCATCGCCATAACAGTCACCAGCCAGGAGCTCGACATCGCCACTGGCAACACCAATGCGGATCGGCATTCGTTGGGCGGGGGGTACCAGGGTCATGCGTTTTTGATGTCGGCGCTGTATCTCGACCACGGCATTGATGGCGGACGCGCTGTCCTTAAACAGGGCCAGCACCCCGTCGCCCAGCATTTTGACAACCCTCCCTCCGTGCGATTCAACCACGATGGCAATCCAGGTCGTAATCTGCGTTACAGCCAGAGTGGCTTTGGCATTCCCCAAGGCTTCAAAGACACTTGTGCTGCCAAACAGATCGGCAAATACGACAGTCGTGTGCTCACCCATACCCAGCTGATTCCGTTTCTTGATCTTGGATCGAGTTTAGGGCATATCCCCGCCTTTTCAGGCGTGGCCCCAAAACAGCAAGGCGTCGCGTCCCTGCACCAAAAGATCGGTTTTGGCCCCCACGGGCAGCAGCACTTTGGTGGCGACATGGCCATAGGGCAAGTTGGTGAGCACCGGGACTTTGATCTGCTGGCGCAACCAGTTCACGACCGTCTGCAATTTGTAGCCCCGGTCATGTGGCACCAGTTTGAACTCGGTGAACTGGCCCAACAAAATCGCTTTTTGCCGCGCCAACACACCCGCGTGCAACAACTGCGTCAGCATACGTTCGATCCGGTAGGGGTGCTCGGCCACATCTTCCAGAAACAGGATGCCGCCCTTGACCTCTGGAAAATACGGTGTGCCCAGCAGTGAGACCAGCACCGACAGATTGCCGCCCCAAAGTACTGACTTATTTATGCCAAATGAGGCTGCAGCCCCCGTCGATATTGCATTAGTTGCTATTAAATCATTAGCATTTGAAGATGCGGCATCAGAGTTCTTGTCGCTCAGGTGCGGCTCACGCAATTGCCGCCAGCCGGCCCCCTCCCCTTGCCCACAGATCAAATCGTCAAAACAGGCTTCCATGATGTCGTCGGGCACGGCATGGGTCGGCCCGGTGGTTGTCAGTGGAAGTTCAGCGTCATGACCGTCCGTCTTGCCACCCACGCCAAAACCTTCGCACAGCGCAGGGCCAGCCCAGGTGACGCGCCCGGTTTTCGCCAGCACGGCACTTTGAAACGCCGTGAAATCACTGATGCCAACGAAGCGCGTGCCTTGATCAATCGCTTTGGCCACTGCTTTGTAGTGAATACCCGGCAGAAGGCGGCTCAAGCCATAACCGCCGCGTGAGATCAGTGCCACATCGGCGCCACTGGCGCAAGCGCGATGAATGGCCGCCAATCGGGTCTCGTCGTCTCCGGCAAAGCGTAAATGGCTGGTCAGCGCCGCTTCGTCAATTTCAACCTCATGGCCCAGCGATTTGAGTCGCGCCACGCCACGTTTGAAAGCGGCCTTGTCACGCACGGCGCCCGATGGAGAGTAGATGTAGATGTGTTTATTCATGAAATTTTTGTTTTGGATTGCGGGGCTGCGTCCAGCAGTGACGCGAAGGCGCGCAGCGCCGCGCGGTGGCCGCGATCCGGAAACGGAACTTCATAGGCCGCCTGTTCGCTGTCGGCTGGCGACTCCAGGTCCATGACCAACAGTTCCGCAAATCGTTCTGGCGCGCTTCTCATCAGGGCTTGCCCCAGCCATTGGCTGCTGCTTTGAACCACTAGCACAACGTTGTTCAAGTCGAGCTGCTCGACCAGCCCGCTCAACAACTGCTGGTGCCATTTCAAAGTGTGGACGCTTTCCTTTTTCGGCTTATCGCTTTTTCCAAACCCAATCAAGTCAGGCGCCACCACCCGATGACCAGCCGCCAGAAAAACCGGTATTTTCTTGTGGTACTGGTAACTCCATGACGTGCGGCCGTGCAGGCAAAGGTAGGTCAAAGGTGCCTCCTGCGGGCCAAGGTCGAGATAATGCAGCCGCAGCCCGGCGAGTGCGGGCAAATCACTGACGTACCTGGCGGCCCAAGGGTAGTCTGGCAGGCCGCAAAACCGTGCCTCCGGGGTTCGTAAGGCGTCTTCGCGCAGCGGGCTGCAACCGGTTTGACTCTGGGCCCGTTTTTGCTGAAAAAAACGCTGCAACAACTCAGCGCACGTATCGGCCAGCACGCCGCCCTGCACTTCTGTCTGGTGGTTCAACTGCGGATTGGCGAACAAATCAAGAACTGACCCGGCGGCACCTGTCTTAGGGTCGGGCGCCCCATACACCACACGCTGCAGGCGCGCGTGCAGCATGGCACCGACGCACATGGCACAGGGCTCCAGCGTGACAAACAGTTCGCAACCGTCAAGCCGGTAGTTGCCCAAGGCCCGGGCGGCGGCGCGCAAGGCCACTATTTCGGCGTGAGCGCTCGGGTCCTGGGTTTCAATTGACGCGTTGCGTCCGCTGGCGATCAGTACCCCGTCTTTCAACACCACGGCACCCACCGGCACTTCCCCGGCCAAGGCAGCAAGGCCCGCCTGCGTCAGGGCCAACTGCATGGCTTGGTCATCGGTCATGGTCGGTGGCAAGGTGATTTTGTAAGCTGGACTGGTCACCATATGCTACTATAAAGATAGCTATTAACGCAATTGGCACGCGGGCTAGCACGCAAAAACGTATATATTCATTCCCACTCAATGGTGGCCGGCGGCTTGCTTGACACGTCGTATGTGACCCGGTTGATGCCGCGCACTTCGTTGATGATGCGGCTCGACACTTTTTTCAGCAGTGCGTAAGGCAACTCGGCCCAGTCGGCGGTCATGAAGTCACTGGTTTGCACGGCACGCAAGGCGACCACGTAGTCGTAGGTGCGGCCATCGCCCATGACGCCGACACTCTTGACGGGCAAAAACACCGCGAAGGCCTGACTGGTGAGGTCGTACCAGCTCTTGCCTGATGCCTCGTCGATGAAGTTGTGCAACTCGTCGATAAAGATGGCATCGGCACGGCGCAGCAAATCTGCGTAGTCCCTTTTGACTTCGCCCAGAATCCGCACCCCCAGACCGGGACCGGGAAACGGATGCCGGTACACCATGTGATAGGGCAAACCAAGCGCCACGCCGAGCTCGCGTACTTCATCCTTGAACAATTCGCGCAGGGGCTCCAGCAGCTTCAGGCCAAGTAGCTCCGGCAAGCCGCCCACGTTGTGGTGGCTTTTGATGACCACCGCTTTTTTGTTCTTGGCGCCGCCGGATTCGATCACGTCGGGGTAGATCGTGCCCTGGGCCAACCAGGCGACGTGGCGCGACTGGTCGCTTTTGAGTTTGGCAGCCTCGGCCTTGAACACTTCGACAAACTCGCGGCCAATAATTTTGCGTTTGGCTTCCGGGTCGCTCACGCCTGCGAGTTGCCCGAGGAACTGGTCAGCAGCATCAACCCGAATCACCTTGGCGTGCAGCTTGCCGACGAACATCTCCATCACCAGATCGCCCTCGTCGAGACGCAGCAGGCCGTGGTCCACGAACACGCAGGTGAGTTGCTCACCAATGGCCCGGTGGATCAGGGCCGCGGCGACCGACGAATCGACCCCACCGGAGAGGCCCAAAATGACCTCGTCGGTGCCGACCTGGGCGCGGATTTGCTCCACCGCCTCGCTGATGTAATCGCCCATGATCCAGTCAGCCCGTGCACCACAAATATCGAGCACAAAGCGCTCCAGAATGGCCGCCCCGCGCTTGGTGTGCGTCACCTCGGGGTGAAACTGCACACCATAAAAACGCCGCGTTTCATCGGCCATGCCGGCGATCGGGCAACTGTCAGTACTGGCCATCAGCTTGAAGCCAGGTGGCAACTCGGTGACCTTGTCGCCATGACTCATCCAGACCTGCAGCATGCCGTGGCCCGCGGCCGTCTTGTAGTCCTGAATGCCTTCAAGCAAGGCAGTATGGCCATGGGCGCGCACATCGGCCGGGCCAAACTCGCGCTGGTGCCCGCTGGTGACGATGCCGCCCAACTGGTGCGCCATGGTCTGCATGCCATAACAAATGCCCAGCACCGGCACGCCCAGTTCAAACACCGCGGGTGGCGCTTTGTCGGTCGTCTCTTCATAGACGCTGGCATGGCTGCCCGACAGGATGATGCCCTTGAGCTTGCCATCGCGGGCATAGGCGCGCACCCAGTCGTCGGTCACATCACAGGGATGCACTTCGCAAAACACATGCGCCTCACGGATACGCCGCGCAATCAACTGGGTGACCTGGGAGCCAAAGTCGAGAATGAGAATTTTTTGATGCATAAGGGTTAACGCCGCGTGGTTTCTTACTCTGCTCTGTAGTTCGGTGCTTCTTTGGTAATCTGCACGTCGTGGACATGGCTTTCGCGGATACCGGCGGTGGTGATTTCCACAAACTCGGCCTTGTTTTGCATCTCTTCAATCGTGGCGCAACCGCAGTAGCCCATGCTGGCGCGCAAGCCGCCGGCCATTTGGTACACGATAGAGACCATGGTGCCTTTGTAGGGCACGCGGCCTTCAATGCCTTCAGGCACCAGCTTGTCGGCATTCGGGTTGCCCGTTGAAGATTCCTGAAAATAGCGGTCCGCACTGCCCTGTTGCATGGCACCGATAGAGCCCATGCCGCGGTAGGTCTTGTAGCTGCGGCCCTGAAACAGAATCACTTCACCGGGCGCCTCTTCGGTGCCGGCGAACATGCCGCCCATCATGACCGTGCTGGCCCCGGCGGCGATGGCTTTGGCAATATCGCCACTGAAGCGGATGCCGCCATCGGCAATCAGCGGCACGCCAGTGCCTCTTAGCGCCATGGCCACGCTGTCAATCGCCATGATTTGCGGCACGCCCACACCCGCCACGATGCGGGTGGTGCAAATGGAGCCTGGACCAATACCGACTTTGACTGCGTCCGCGCCGGCCTCGACCAGCGCCAGCGCTGCGGCACCGGTTGCAATGTTGCCGCCAATCACCTCAATGTGCGGAAAGTTTTTCTTGACCCAGCGCACGCGGTCAATCACGCCCTTGCTGTGACCATGCGCGGTGTCCACCACGATGGCATCGACCCCTGCGCGCGCCAAGGCTTCCACCCGCTCTTCAGTGCCCTCGCCCACGCCAACGGCGGCACCCACGCGCAATTTGCCCTGCGCATCACGCGCCGCGTTGGGGAAGCTGGTTTGCTTGGTAATGTCCTTGACGGTGATCAGGCCCTTGAGTTCAAACGCGTCATTGACCACCAGCAAGCGCTCAATCTTGTACTGGTTCAACAACACTTTGGCTTGTTCGAGGGTCGTGCCATCGGGGACCGTCACCAGCTTGTCGCGCGGCGTCATGATGTGGCTCACGGGCAGGTCATAACGGGTTTCAAAGCGCAGGTCACGCCCGGTGACGAGGCCAACCACCTTGCCACCATCGCATACCGGAAAGCCCGAGACACCGAGTTGCGCCGACAGGTCCATCACCTGCAGCACGGTGTGCTGCGGCGTGATCACCACCGGGTCGCGCAACACGCCTGATTCGTAGCGTTTGACCTTGGCTACTTTCGCAGCTTGCTGCTGCGGTGTCATGTTTTTATGAACAATGCCAATGCCGCCCTCTTGCGCGATGGCAATTGCAAGACGCGACTCGGTCACCGTGTCCATGGCAGCAGAGACCAAGGGCAGCTTGAGCGCAATATTGCGGGTGAAACGAGTGGCGAGAGAAGTGTCCTTGGGGAGGACTTGAGAGTACGCTGGCACCAACAGAACATCGTCGAAGGTGAGCGCTTTGCCGATCAGGCGCATGGTCTAAGCTCCAAATGGCGGATTGTACCCGCGCCTCTGGCGCTCCCCGGCGGCACAGTTGCTGCATCCAGTGTCGTTTGCAGGGTTCGTCGCCAGGCAGATGCGTCGGCAGAGCGCTAAACTTCGGCCATGAAAAATATCCGGCAAATTCTGTTTCTTTTCGCGTGCCTGGTTTCGCTGGCAGCGTCGGCGCAGTGGCAGTGGACCGACAAGGATGGACGCAAGGTGTTTAGCGACCGCGCGCCCCCGGCCGACGTCCTGGAGAAAAATATTTTGAAACGGCCAGGCATGGCTGGCAGAACCACGGTTAACGCAGGTGCGGCGTCACCTGCGGTGTCGCCTGTCGCCGCGGCATCGGCGGCGCAAAACGCGGCCAGCGCGCCCAAACTCAGTGGCATCGACAAAGAGTTGGCTGACAAGAAGAAGAAAGCAGAAGAAGCGCAGGCTGCCCAGCGCAAAGCCGAGCAAGAGAAGGTGGTGAAAGCCAAAGTCGAAAACTGCGCACGCGCCAAACAAGCCAAAGCCAACTTCGATTCCGGCGTGCGTGTCAGCCGAATCAATGAAAAAGGCGAGCGTGAAGTGCTCGATGACACCGCCCGCGCCAACGAGGTCAAGCGTATTCAGGCCATCATGAATTCCGACTGCCAATAGCCGGTTTGAAAGGCGGCGTAGATCGCCGACTCAACTCAATAACCCGCCTTGGCCCCTGCGCGTTTTTTCACAAAGAGTCCGGCGCTACGGGCGCCCTGTCTGGCAAAGCGCTCCCGGCGCGCCACTTTTGGGTCGACGGTGAGCGGCCGGTAAATTTCCAACCGATCATTGTCCTGGAGCACTTGCATCAAGCTGGCTTTGTGACCCCAGACGCCCAGCGCCAGGCAGGACGGATCAAGTGCAGGGAAAAGCTGAAGCAGCCCACTGGCCTGCAAGGCCTGCAACGCCGTGCTGCCGGCGGTCAACCGCAGCACGACCTCCCGCACATCGCGGGCTCGCGGCGAATAAACCACCGTGATTTGAAGGCAAGCGTCACTCGCCATAAACTTGTTTGGCCCGCTTGACAAAAGCATCGACCATACTGGCGGCGATCTTGTCAAACACCGGGCCCACCAGCTTGCCCAGCGTGGCATTGTCAAAGCCGTAGTTGAGCGTCAGTTCTACCCGGCAAGCGCGCTGGGAGTCGTCACCAATCGGCACAAAATTCCACTCGCCATCCAGTCTTGAGAACGGGCCGTGCACCAACTTGATGGCCACCTGCCGATTCGGCACATGCGTGTTGCACGTGGTGAACGTCTGACGGATGCCACTGAAAGAAATGCCGATTTCCGCCGTCATGCCGGTCTCGTCACCCATGACGACGCGCGCGCGATCACACCAAGGTAAAAATTTGGGATATTGGTCCACGTCCGTGACCAGCACATACATCTCGGACGGGCTGTACCAGATGAGGACGGACTTGGTGACGGTTTTCATAGGTGGATGCTGATCTGCGCGAAATTCTAAACAAGTAGGTATTCTGGCTGATCGTGACCGGTCTTTCCTACTTGTTGCCCGCATTTGCAGATGAACGCGTCATCCCTGGCGTCTTTGCCTCTCATTGATTTAGCCGCCGCAGCGCTCTTTCTGCACTTCGGTCAGGGTCGAGGCATGGGTCTTCAAACCGAGCTTCGCCAGCAGCGCGAGGTCGTCCCCGGCTTCTGGATTGCCGGTGGTGAGCAGCTTGTCGCCGTAAAAAATAGAGTTGGCGCCAGCCAGGAAGCACATCGCCTGCACCGCATCGCCCATTTGACGACGGCCAGCTGACAGCCGCACGCGCGCTTTCGGCATCGTGATGCGCGCCACCGCGATGGTGCGCACGAATTCGATCGGATCAAGCGGCTCGATGCCATACAAGGGCGTGCCTTCAACTTGCACCAGATGATTCACCGGCACCGATTCCGGATACGGGTTCAGGTTGGCCAGTTGCGCAATCAGCCCCGCGCGTTGCTCGCGCGACTCACCCATGCCGACAATGCCGCCGCAGCAAATCTTTAGTCCCGCATGCCGTACGCGCCCCAGCGTATCGAGGCGGTCCTGATAGTCGCGCGTGGAAATCACATTGCTGTAAAACTCCGGGGCACTGTCGAGGTTGTGGTTGTAATAGTCGAGTCCGGCCTGTTTCAGACGATCGGCCTGGTCGCCTTCGAGCATGCCGAGGGTGGCGCAGGTTTCCAGGCCCAGTTGCTTGACCCCGCGCACCATCGCTTCGACCTTTTCCATATCGCGCTCTTTGGGCGAGCGCCAGGCGGCACCCATGCAAAAACGGGTCGCGCCGCTGGCGCGGGCTTCACGCGCGGCCTCCAAAACCTGCTCGAGCTCCAGCATCTTCTTGGCTTCGACGCCGGTGTCGTAACGCGCCGCTTGCGGGCAATAACTGCAATCTTCCTCACAGCCGCCGGTCTTGATCGACAGCAGCGTTGCCAGCTCGACATCGCCCTTGGGGAAATGGGCGCGGTGTGTTTGCTGCGCCTGAAACATCAGGTCGTTAAACGGCAACTCGAATAAGGCCAGCACGTCAGCCAGCGGCCAGGTGGCCGCTTCCGGCAAGGTGATGGTCGCTGCCGACGGATGGAAGGCCACTGCACTGGACTGTTGCGACGGGGTTGGGGACATGGTGATTCCTTTAACGGTTCATGTTCGTTGGTGGTAGGCCAGCCAGTTTGGCAGACCGGAAAAGACAAGATACTCTGCTGCTGCAGTAGCGCACGCACGGCTGTATCAATTGCGGCATCCCGGCTGCGGTCGGGGCCGTCGCTCTGCGGCCGAAGCGGTCGAGGCAAACGGCAATTTTAATCGCCACTGGCAACGACCACAAAAACGTGGCAGAGTCGGGGCTGTCTGTTGAAGAGCTTCCTTATGGTCACCAACTCCACTTTCAATGCTCTGTACAAGTACACCAAAGCGCTGTCGGTCGCGCTCGGCTATCGCGATCAACTGACGCGTTTGCATTCCGACCGTGTGCTTGCTTTGTCGGTCGAAATGGGACTGCATTGCGGTTTGTCTGCCAGTGAAATCGATGCGCTTCGAATAGGTGCCGCGTTTCATGACATTGGGAAAATTGGCATTCCGGATGATGTGCTGCTCAAACCGGGGAAGTTGGATCAGGCTGAGTGGCAATGCATGCAAGGCCATTCCGAGATTGGAGAACAGATCCTGTTGAGCACCGATCTGAAAGGCGCAAAATCTGCCGCGCTGGCGATTCGCCACCATCACGAGCATTTCAATGGGACGGGTTACCCCGACAGCCTTCGTGGCGAGCAGATTCCGCTTGCGGCACGCATCATCTCGATCACTGACAGCTACGATGCGATGGCTGTTACCCGGTCCTACCACGCAGCCAAAAAGCATGGCGAGATCATCGCCATTCTGCGCGCGGAAAGCGGCGAAAAACACGATCCTGAGCTGACGCGTCTGTTTCTGGGCTTCATTGAGGGCAGTTCGCTCAAGACGCAACTTGTTTGAAGATGCTCAAGCCAAGCTTGCCTGCAGGGCCTGCTGAAGATCGGCCTGCAAATCGGCAACCGCCTCCAGACCGACCGAAAAGCGCACCAGCGTGCCTTGCCTCAGGTAGACCGGCCAGGTGCTACGCATGGAGGCCAGTTCATAAGGCATTACCAGACTCATGGGCCCGCCCCAGCTGTAACCCAGCCGGAACAGCTTGAGTGCGTTGCAAAATGCATCAATCTGGTCCTGACTGAACTTCTTGTCAAAAATCACGCTGAACAGGCCCGCTGCACCACCGGATTCAGTCTGACACAGCCCGAGCCAATGCCCATGCCCAGGTGAATCGATCAACGCCGGATGAAGAACTTGAACAAATTCGGCGCGGGCCTCGCACCAGCGGGCCAGTATGCGCGCTGTCTCGTCGTGCGCCCGGTAGCGCAGCGCCAGGCTGGGCAGTGCCCGCAACACGGCTTCGGCATCATTGGCCCCCACGCCCAGCCCCAGGCGCATATGGGTCAGCTTGAGCTTCATGTGCAGCGAGGCGTCACGGGTGATGACGCTGCCCATCAGCACATCGCCACCACCGCTGGGGTACTTGGTTAGCGCATGCACCGAGACATCAACACCGAGGGCCGGACTGGCGCCGGGCGTCAGGTCAAACGGCGCAAAGGCCAGACCGGCGCCCCAGGTGTTGTCCAGGGCCGTCAGCACACCACGCGCCTGGCACACGCGCACCAGCTCGCGCAGATCGGGAAACTCCAACGTGACGGAGCCGGCCGCCTCCAGCCACACCAGACGCGTGCGCGGACCGATTTTGGCCGCCAGGTCCTGCGGATTCATCGGGTCGTAGCTTTGGTGGGTGATGCCCCAGGCTTTGAGTTCGCCCTCGGCCAGCACTTTGTTGGGACCATAGGCGTTGTCTGGCAGCAGCACCTCGTCACCGGTGCGCAGCAGCGACAAGGCCACATTGGCAATGGCCGCCAGCCCACTGGGCAGCAGCAGACATTGCAGGCCGCCCTCTAACGTGCACAAACGCTCTTCCAGCATGTACGTGGTAGGCGTGCCATGCAGACCGTAGGTGTAGGCGGTCTTGTCCTTCCACTCAAAATTGCGCATGGCCGCCACATTGGGAAAGATCACCGTTGAGGCCTTGAACACGCCCGGCTGCGGCGCGGCGAAGCCTGCCGGAGGAACATACGGGTGATGAATCAGCGTGGTGGTGAGGTCAGCCATGGTCAGCTCCGATGCTTCAAGCAATTCACTAGACGCTCCACTTCTTGATCAACTGCTCCGGGCTTAAAGCGTCATAGCCCTCAAAGGGCTGGTGAATCCAGGGGTTGGTTGGCAAAAATTCGACCGAGTAATCCGGCGTAAACGTGGACAAGCCTTTGGTCCAGATCACGGCGCTACGCAGCTCGGTAATGGGCTTGTAGTTGTTCTTGAGTTGATGGATCACCGCCTTGAGCGTGTGGCCGGAATCCGCCAGGTCATCCACCAGCAGCACTTTGCCGGCAATCTCGCCCTTGGGGGTGGTGATAAAGCGCGCGATATCCAGTGTTCCCTGCACCGTGCCGGTATCAGCCCGATAAGAACTGGTGGACATGATGGCCAGCGGCTTGTCAAAAATGCGCGACAGGATGTCACCCGGACGCATGCCGCCACGAGCCAGACACAGAATGGTGTCGAACGGCCAGTCTGATTGGTGAATTTTGATGGCCAGCTTTTCGATCAGGTTGTGGTACTCGTCGTAACTCACATACAGGTGCTTGCCGTCTTCCGTCAACATAAATTTACTCCTGAATTAATAGCGTACCACGCATATAGCACGGGGGCTAGAGGCCAATTTGGCATAAATTACTTGACATTGGGCAGGCTCAGTCGGCCAAATAGGGATGACGCATCAGAATGGTCTGCGCCCGGTCCGGCCCGGTGGACACCATGTGAATGGGCACGCCGGTGATCTGCTCAATGCGCTGCAGATACAGGCGCGCGTTGGTCGGCAACTTCTCAAACTGGGTGACACCCACGGTACTGTCGCTCCAGCCGGGAATGGTCTCGTAAACCGGTGTGCAGCGCTCGATGTCATCAGCACCCATTGGCAGGATATCGGTCAATTCACCGTCGAGTTGGTAACCCGTGCAGAGCTTGAGTTCCTGCAGGCCATCGAGCACATCGAGCTTGGTAATGCACAGCCCCGTCAAGCCGTTAACCTGGGCCGAACGCTTGAGCAACGCCGCATCGAACCAGCCGCAGCGCCGACTGCGGCCGGTGGTGACGCCTTTTTCAGCGCCGACGGTGCTCATGTGGTAGCCCGGCGTGCCTTCAACTTCCCACGCCAGTTCGGTCGGAAACGGACCGCCACCGACACGGGTGCAGTAGGCCTTGGTGATGCCCAGGATGTAATGCAACATGCCCGGGCCGACACCGGAGCCGGCTGCGGCATTGCCCGCCACGCAGTTGCTCGATGTCACGTAGGGATAGGTGCCGTGATCCACATCCAGCAAGGTGCCTTGAGCGCCTTCAAACAAGAGGTTGGCGCCTTTGAGATGTGCCTCATTGAGTTCACGCGACACGTCAGCCATCATCGGTTTGAGTTGCTCGGCATGCCGCATGGCTTCGTCAAACACCGGCTGAAACAACACTTTGCCGTCTGCCATGTACGGCGCCAACGTCGGACCAAAATCAAACGCGACAGAACCGAGATAGGTGGTAAGCACATGGTTGTGCAAGTCCAGCAACTCGTGCAGCTTGCGCGCAAAACGCTCCGGGAATTTGAGGTCTTGCACGCGCAGGGCGCGCCGTGCAATTTTGTCCTCGTAGGCCGGGCCAATGCCGCGCCCGGTGGTGCCGATCTTGGCCTGGCCACCTTGCTCGCGCGCCGCTTCCCGCGCCACATCCAGCGCGGCGTGAAACGGCAAAATCAAAGGGCAGGCTTCACTGATACGCAAGCGTGAACGCAGTTCAACCCCCGCCTTTTCCAGCGCCTCGATTTCTTCAAACAGCTTGGCCGCCGACAGTACCACACCATTGCCGATGTAGCACTTCACCCCCGGACGCATGATGCCGCTGGGCACCAGATGCAGCGCGGTCTTGACACCATGGATCACCAAGGTGTGGCCGGCGTTGTGGCCGCCCTGAAAACGCACCACCCCTTGCGCACTTTCAGTCAGCCAGTCGACCAGTTTGCCCTTGCCCTCGTCGCCCCACTGAGTGCCCACGACCACGACATTACGTCCTTTGGTTGCTATCATTTTCCGCTTTCGTTTCAGTTGTTCTTAAATACTTGCCACAATCCATTGCCCGTTACACGAGATCAATTCGCGATCGCAATGGAACTCATCAACGTCACTCTCATGACCCGGCAAAACGCAGACCACGGTTTCACCTTGCGCACGCAAGGACCCGATCGCCACACGCAAGTCAGCCGCCTCACGCCACGGCGCACGGATCGCCGCGCGCAAGGGCCGCGCTGGCAGCACGCCCACCAGGGCCTTCACATCAAGGCTGAATCCCGCCGCCGGGCGGTTGCGACCAAACACGGCACCGACTTCGTCATAGCGGCCACCGCGCACCAGGGCGTCACTGGCGCCGGCCGCGTAAATTGAAAACCGGGTGCCGGTGTAGTAGGCATAACCGCGCAGATCAGCCAGATCGAAGCTGACCTTGGCGCCGTCGAGTTGACTCGCCAGCCACTTCAAGTTTGATAGCGATTCAGTGATAGCTGGCATGGGCTGGAGTGCCTTTTCAGCCTCAAGCAATACTTTTTCATCGCCGTAGAGCTGCACCAGCGCCAACAACCCTTGACGTGAAGATGGTGGAAATTTTTTCGTCAATACGGACAATTCGCTGGCATCCTTGGCTGCCAGCGCCGCATAAATTTGTTCGGCCAAGGCGATCTCGACCGGCACGCCCTTGAGCAGCGCGTGGACGATGCGGGCATCGGCCAGATCCACGCTGGGCGAGGCAACCTTGACCACTTTGAGGCAGTCCAGTGCCAGCATCAGTATTTCAAGATCAGCCTCCAGCCCGGCATGGCCATAGATTTCAGCCCCGAATTGCAGGGGCTCTCGACTGGCATGGGGCGCCCCTGGGCGCGTATGCAGCACCGGGCCGCAGTAGCACAAACGGGTCACGCCCGGTCGATTCAACAGGTGAGCATCGATGCGGGCCACCTGCGGTGTGCTGTCCGCCCGCAAACCCATCATGCGACCGGAGAGTTGGTCGACCAGCTTGAAAGTTTGCAGATCGAGCGCAGCCCCGGCGCCGGTGAGCAGCGATTCAAGATGCTCCAGCAAGGGCGGCATAACCAACTCGTAGCCATAGCAACGCGCTGTATCGAGCAGGTTGCGACGAAGTTCTTCGATGTGCCGCGCTTCAGACGGCAAGACATCGGCAATGTGATCCGGCAGGACCCAAGCAGACATGTGATTTTGGGGTGCTGTTAAAAACGTGATTTTACCGGGCTATCAGACCAGAATCGGTCACAGCAGCCAGCAAATCATCAGCGCACCTGCAGACAGGGTGCACAGCCCGAAGAAACGCAACTGGCCATCGGTCAACTGAAGGATCTGCAAAAACATTTGGCGCCAGCGCGCAGGAGACAAGAACGGAAAAAAGCCCTCGATCACCAGAACGAGGGCCAGGGCCAGCCAGAAGGTCTTAGCGTCCAAACCCGTTTCTTCTCATCTCACTTTTTGGTCGGCGCGGGCGTAGCGTTGCCGCGCAGGACTTTGAAAAATTCGGAGCTGGCAGGATCCACCACCATCACATCGCTCTTCTTGTTGAAGCTGGCCTTGTAGGCATCCAGACTGCGATAAAACTGCGCAAACTGGGGGTCACGCCCGAACGATTCTGCATAGACGCGCGCAGCTTCGCCATCACCCTCGCCTTTGATCTTTTGGGCATCGCGGTAAGCGTTGGCAATCGTGATTTCCCGTTGGCGATCCGCATCCGCCCGAATTTTTTCACCCTCGGCAGCACCGGTTGAACGCAATTCATTCGCCACACGCTTGCGCTCGGCTTCCATGCGCCGGTAAACCGACTCGGTGATGGCATCCACATAGTCGACCCGCGTGATGCGCACATCAATCACGTCCACGCCCCAGGGTTTGGCACCACGCACCTGAGCCAGCACCTCGCGTTTCACATCCGCCATCAATGCTTCACGCTTGTCGGACAGGAGCTCATTCACTGTACGTTTGTTGATTTCTTCCTGAAACGCATTTCGAACCACACGATTGAGTTGACTGGCGCCAGCCGATTCATTGGTGCCAACATTTCGAATGTATTCAGTCGGCTCTGAAATGCGCCAACGCACATACCAATCGATCACCACCCGCTGCTTCTCGGCCGTCAGCACCGGCTCATTGTCGGTACTGTCCAGGGTCAACAATCGCTTGTCGATATATGACACATTCTGAAACGGCGGCGGCAGTTTGAAGTTCAAACCAGGCTCGGTGATGACTTCCTTGATCTGACCCAAGGCGTACAAAATACCAAATTGCCTTTGATCCACAACAAACAGCATCGAACTGGCAAGCGCAAGCGCCACCAGAAACGTTGAAAAAATAAGACCTAGTCTGTTCATGCGGGGCTCCTAGCGGGTATCGCGATCACGGCTACGGGCAGCGTCCCGGGCACGCGCGTCAATGGTGGGAACGGCTGCCGAATTCGCCGGTGCCGCCGGCGCGGTCAACGCAGCGGCGTCAGCGCCCTGCCCCGTCATCTGGACAATTTTGTCGAGTGGCAGGTACAACAAATTGGAGCCCTGCCGGGAGTCAATCATGACCTTGGTCACGCTGCTGTAAATCTGCTGCATGGTGTCCACATACATACGGTCGCGTGTCACCTGTGGCGCTTTTTGGTATTCCGTCAGTACGGACCTAAAGCGCTGCGCATCACCTTGCGCCTGCGCCACAATTTTTGCCTTGTAGGCATCGGCCTCTTCCTTCAGCCGTGATGCAGAACCGATGGCCCGTGGCACCACATCGTTGGCATAGGCCTGTGCTTCATTCTTGGCCCGTTCACGCTCTTGGCCGGCTTTAAGCACATCATCGAAAGCGGCCTGCACTTGCTCGGGAGGACGTACACCGCTTTGTTGCAAATTGACGCCAACCACTTCAATGCCGACCTTGTAGCGGTCGAGTATCTTTTGCATCAAGGCACGTACGCGCGGAGCAATCTGGTCCCGCTCTTCAGCCAATGCACTGTCCATGCGCATCTTGCCAACCACTTCACGGACGGAGGTTTCCGCAGCCTGAACCACGGCCGCCGTCGGGTCCTTGCTTTCAAACAGGAAAGCGCGCGCATCATTGAGCCGGTACTGGACCGCAAACTTGATTTCGACAATGTTTTCATCTTGAGTCAACATGGCGGACTCTCGCAGGCCGGTGGCCTTGATGATTGTGTCGCGCCCGACATCCACCGAGCGGATCTGTGTCACAAAAACAAGTTCATGGCGCTGAATTGGGTAAGGCAGACGCCAGTTAAAACCGGCACCCACGGTCGAGCGGTATTTGCCAAACTGGGTGATCACCGCTTGCTGACCTTCTTGCACAATGAAAAAGCCTGTTCCCAGCCAGATCAACAGCACAACGCCAACAATCAGGCCAATGCCAATCCCGGCGTTCTTCATGTCTGGCTGAAAACCGCCACCAGAGCCACTACCCCCCATGCCGCCGCCGACACCGCCGCGAATTGGGTTTTTCACATTACCAAACAAACCACCCAACTTGCGATTGAAATCACGCCACAACTCGTCGAGGTCGGGCGGGCCCTGGTTGGGACCCCGCTTTTGACCGCGTTGATTGCCATTCCTGGGGGGCGTATCGGGTGCTTTGGTATCTTGGCGTTCAGGCTCGGACTCGGGCTCGCCTGAGTCCGCTGGCTTATCCTCACCGCGACCCCACCTGGGATCATTCAGATTGAACATCCCCCGAATACGCTCTGGCCAATAGGCCCAGCGAAAGGTGTGTAAATGAAGTTTCATCTCATATTCTCTCGTGTATCGTTAAGGCATTGTGACCAATCCGCAGGCCACCTCATGATATTCAGGGAATTACGCAGCACCTGTATCGGGCAAGGCGTCCCCGCTCACCCTGCGCGCCAACTGCTGGCGCAGCGCCGCAACACCCTCACCATTTTTGGCACTCAAAAATACGCGTGGTGTTGGAACTCCGTTTAAATCAAAAACATCTTCCAGTTGCAAGGGATGCTGCGCCGGGTCAATGGCGTCAAGCTTATTGAAAACTAATATCTGTGGGATATCGGCTGCACCAATTTCACCCAGTACGCGCTGCACCTCGGCAATCTGTTCCAAAAATTGAGGACTGGCAGCATCGACCACATGCAGTAGCAAGTCAGCATCAACCGCCTCTTGCAGCGTGGCCTGAAATGCATCAATCAGCCCATGCGGCAGGTCCCGAATAAACCCCACGGTATCAGAGAGCGAAATCGAACGTCCAGCCTCACCCAGATACAGCTGGCGTGTGGTGGTGTCAAGGGTTGCAAACAGCTGATCTGCCGTGTACGTTCGAGCTTTGACCAAGGCATTGAACAGCGTGGATTTACCAGCGTTGGTATAGCCGACCAGGGAAATATTGAAGGCCTCACGGCGCTCGCGTTGACGCCGCTGCGTCTGCCGTTGCTTCTTGACCTTGAGCAGACGCTCTTTGATCTTTTTGATGTTGTCGCCAATCATCCGGCGATCCAGTTCGATTTGGCTTTCACCGGGGCCACCGCGCATGCCAATGCCGCCGCTCTGACGCTCCAGGTGAGACCACCGGCGCACCAGGCGTGTGCTCAAGTACTGCAGGCGAGCCAGTTCGACCTGCAGCTTGCCTTCATGGCTGCGCGCTCTCTGACCGAAAATTTCAAGAATCAGAAGCGTGCGGTCATTGACCGGCAGTTCAAGATGACGTTCGAGATTGCGCTGCTGCGCCGGGCTTAAACTTTGATCGAAAAGCACCTCAACCGCGCCAGACTGAGTGGCCAGCAATTTGATTTCATCGGCTTTACCACTGCCCACAAACAAAGCGGCATCGGGTGCTTTGCGTTTGCAGGTGATCCGGGCTACGGGGTTTAATCCTGCCGTCTGCGCCAGCAAACCCAATTCTGCGAGTTCACCATCAAAATTGGGGTATCCGAAATCAACCCCCACCAAGAGGGTCGGGGCAGACTGACGATCAGGCGGCTGCAGGTTCGTCACCCTCACCGGTTGAAAAATTCACAGCACGCCCCGGCACAATGGTGGAGATAGCGTGTTTGTAAACCATTTGAGTGACCGTGTTGCGAAGCAAGACGACATACTGGTCAAAAGATTCAATCTGACCTTGCAGCTTGATTCCGTTGACGAGATAAATGGAGACCGGTACATGTTCTCGACGCAAAGCGTTGAGAAAAGGGTCTTGGAGTAGCTGACCTTTGTTGCTCACGATATTCTCCGTGTTCAAAAATTAAAGAAGCATTGACGATACCACAGCAAAGTGTGATCTCTGGAGCGGAAAGCTTAAACCCACAATAAATCGGACCCGCCTGCGCGGTCACTTATCAGGTGAAAAAAGCACCTGCCCTGCCAAGACTGGCGCCAGTCCGGCCAGCATTCAAGCCACAGCTTTATCGGCGTAGGGATTGGTCGATGATTTGAACTCAATGCGCATGGGTGTGCCAACCAAGTCAAATTCTTTACGAAAACGACCTTCCAGAAAGCGTTTATAGGCATCGGTTACATGCTCTAGCGAATTGCCATGAATAATAATTACTGGCGGATTCATGCCGCCTTGATGGGCATAGCGCAATTTCGGGCGAAACATGCCCGAACGTTTGGGGCTCTGAAACTGAACCGCCTCCATCAACAGACGCGTCAATATCGGTGTTGACATCTTGCAATTGGCCGCCTTGTAAGCTTGTGCGATGGAAGCCCACAGCGGCCCCAAACCTTGCCTTTTTGTGGCGGATATCAAGTGCATGGTGGCAAACTTCAAGAACGGCAAACGGGTCTCAATCGAGCGTTTAACGAGCTCGCGCTGATACTCATCCACCGCATCCCATTTGTTCACAGCGATCACCACGGCCCGTCCATTTTCAAGAATGTAACCAGCAATGTGAGCATCCTGGTCCGTAACCCCCTGGGTGGCATCAATCAACAACAACACAACGTTGGATGACTCAATCGCTTGCAGAGTTTTGACGACCGAGAATTTCTCGATGGCCTCAAACACTTTGCCGCGGCGGCGCAGACCGGCGGTATCAACCAGTTCAAATCTTTGGCCGTTGCGCTCAAACGGCACGGAAATCGCATCCCGCGTCGTCCCCGGCAAGTCAAACGCAACCAGGCGCTCTTCACCCAGCCAGGTGTTGATCAAGGTTGACTTTCCCACATTGGGGCGACCCGCCACCGCCAGTTTGATGATGCCAGGATCGCGTTGCTCATCAGCAACGTCCTGATCTTCCAAATGAAGCGGCGCCAGGGCCAAATCTACCAGCGTGCGAATACCCTGGCCGTGCGCGGCCGAGATCGCATGGACCTCGCCAAGACCCAACTCAAAGAATTCAACCAGTTGGGCGCCTGCCAGCATGCCCTCGGCCTTGTTCGCTGCCAGCACACAGGGTTTGCCGAGGCGGCGAAGATACTTGGCTATCTCGTGGTCCTGCGCCGAAATGCCTTCCCGCGCATCCACCACAAAAATCACAACATCGGCTTCGGCAACGGCCTGCGTCGTCTGTTTCGCCATTTCCTTGAAAATGCCACCGGCAGCATCGGGTTCAAACCCACCCGTGTCGATGACGATAAACTCGTGCTTGCCCTGCTTTGCGTTGCCGTAATGACGGTCACGGGTCAGTCCGGCGAAATCAGCCACGATGGCGTCCCGCGACTTGGTCAGTCGATTAAAAAGCGTCGATTTACCCACATTAGGGCGACCGACCAAGGCTACAACAGGTTTCATGATCTGGAATCTTGCCGTTACTCTGGCACAAATCCGAAAACGCCACCACTGCGCGTGACGACCACCAGCGTGCCCACAGCCAGCACCGGTGCCGCAACCACCGCCGAGCCATCGGTTGCGACGCGCGTCAGGGCAGACCCGTCTTCACGCGAGAGCAAATGAACGAGGCCCGCATCATCGCCCACCGCGATTGAACGCCCCACAACCAACGGGGCCGTCAGACTGCGGTAGCGCAGACGCTCAGACACCCAGGCGCGCTCACCGTCGATACGTCGCCAAGCCATGATTTTCCCGTCACTCTCGACACCATAAACATACTTGTCATCACCATGAACACCCGTGTAGCCAAACGCAGGCTTGGTCCAAAGCAAGGTGCCACGGGCTGCATTGGCACACCCAACAGTCGCCTGGAAGGCGCGCGCGCACACCACATCGCCATCGCGGCTGACACGTCCAACCAAATCCACCAGCCGCTCGATATCGTTGGTGCCACGTGGTGAGGCAATGGGGGACTCCCACGGAATGGCACCGTTGGATGGGTTGATGCCGACGAGTCGTCCAGATAAGCCCGCCACCAGCGTATCGCCAACGGCCAGCAAGACGCCCGCCTGACGCAGCACCAAGGACTCTCCGGGACGCTGCTGTGTCCAGAGTTTGCGCCCCGAAAGACCGTCAAAAGCAGTGACTGACCGATCAGCGGCCAGCACAAAAACGCGCCCACCCGCCACCAGCGGGGCCGTAAAACCTTGGGCCGGTAGTTTTTGACGCCAAATCTCGCGTCCACCATCCAAGGCAATCAACTCATTGCCACGCGTTACCACGGCGGCAAATCTGCCATCGCTTCCCACGCCCGCTGCAATCTGGCTACCGACATTGGTACGCCATAGCTCTGCGCCCGTGCGCGCGTCCAACATGGCCACAACGCCATCCGAACTGGCCACCGCCACCGTGCCATTGTTAACTTTGACATCCAGCGGGAAGTCGACGGCCCCCACTTTCGCGGTCCACGCTAAACGCACACCCAGCAGACCCGCGTTGGGCGCCAACTCGACTGGTTTGGGTTTGTCTGGCGTACTCGAACAACTGATGAGGGAACCCACTACGACCAGGCAAACAGCGACCTTTGTGGCTGCAGTTGATAGATTAACAAGCTTCACTTTGTCCCTTCCGATGTCGGCGCGATCACCGCGGGTCCGGCGCCAGCATTTGTCAACGCAGCAACATGACTGCCCGCCAACGGGTCAACCCCGAGCGAGTTCAACTTAACTTCCACCAAGCGCCGGTACTCGGTACGCTGATCAAAATTTTTAAAAGCATTTTCGTATTCTGCAATTGCGTCTTTTTTCTTGCCTTGCAGCAACAGGATGTCACCTTTGCGATCTGCCACCAGCGCCTCAAAACTGGCTGGGAATGATCCACTCAATTGTTGCAAGGCCTCGTCAAAAGCTTTGGAGTCCATCAACAGGCCTGCCAATCGCAGCTTCGCAATGGCCTGGTAACCAGTGTCCGAACTCTTGTCCACGACCCAGCCCAACGCCGACTTGGCGGCTCGCACATTACCCACACTGTAATAATACTTGGCGACCAGAAGCCCGGCCTGATGGGCGTAAGTCGTTGATGCAAAACGGTCTTTCATGTCTGCAAAAGCCCGGTCAATTTTTGCAGTGTCTGCCGAAGTCACGACACGCTCCACTTCGTCATACATGGCGGCTGCCTGCGTGGCCTGATTACGCTGCCAATACTGGTAGAAATTCCAGCTGGCAAACGCACCCAACACCAGAATCAGAGCCCAGGTAATCGCATTGCCGTAACTCTTCCAAAAATGTTTGAGTTGGTCAAGTTGTTCTTGTTCTTCGAGATCTAATTGATTTGCCATGAGATTTTTTTTGATTAAGTTTGCGATTGTAGGGTGGACGACCAGCCCAGCACGTCTGTTAGCGATTGGCTGACTTGTGCGCCACTGCCATCACGCAGTGATTTAACGATGACCAGATTTTTTGCTATTTCATCAGCACCAAAAACAAGGGCAAACCGGGCGCCACTGCCATCGGCGCGTTTGAATTGGGATTTCATGCTGCCCATCCCGTCACCCGAGTTAGTATGCATCTGAACACTAACCCCCGCCGTCCGTAGCGTTTGCAGTGTCTGCAGTACCAAAGGCAGGGCCTCAACATCAGGCACGATGGCATAGGCATCGAGCGGTGGCACGACACTGTCCAAGCCTTGTTCCCGGATAAGTTCAAGTACCCGATCAACGCCTAGAGCCCAGCCGACAGCCGGCGCCGGCTTGCCGCCCAGTTGCTCGATCAGATAGTCATAGCGACCGCCGGCACATACCGTTCCCTGGGAACCCAGGCGATCGGTCGTGAATTCGAATACCGTGAGGTTGTAGTAATCCATACCGCGAACCAGGCGTGGATTAACGATGTAGGCAACGCCGTTGGCATCCAAAATTGTCTTCAACGTGTTGAAATGAGCGAGTGACGCCTCGCCCAAGTAATCAAGTGGTCTGGGTGCCGACTCGACCACGGTTTGCATCGCCGGGTTTTTGGTGTCGAGAATCCGAAGCGGATTGCTGTAAAGGCGCCGCTTGGCATCTTCATCCAGGACATCAGCGTAGCGCTCAAAGTGGTTAATCAACGCTTGCCGATGTGCCAGGCGTTCCTGCGGTTGGCCCAGACTGTTGAGTTCAAGCCGAACGTCTGTCAACCCTAAATCCTTCCATAGCGCTACGGCCAGCAAAATCAGCTCTGCATCCACCTCTGCGCCAGAAAATCCAAGGGCCTCGGCGCCAATCTGATCAAACTGCCGATAGCGCCCACGCTGGGGCCGCTCATGACGAAACATCGGGCCGATGTAATACAGCCGCTTTCCGCCGTCGTACAACATGGAATGCTCCACGACTGCCCGCACCACACCGGCAGTGGCTTCCGGTCGCAGCGTCAACAGGTCCCCATTGAGGCTGTCTTCGAAAGAATACATCTCTTTTTCGACAATATCAGTGACTTGACCCAGGCCGCGAATAAACAGCGGCGTGCGCTCCACAATGGGCGTGCGAATGTTCCGGTACGCATAACACGCCATCAAGGCTCGCACTTTGGCCTCCAGCCATTCAACAGCAGCAGAATCAGGCGGCAACACATCATTCATACCCTTGATGGCAGTCAATTTTTCCTGCCTGGCGGCAACAGATTGTTCACTCATGGGCTTAATCAGGACGATTCGGTTGCCGTTTGCACACCAAAACGTTTCTCAACATAGTTTTCAACAATTTTCTGAAATTCTTGCGCAATGGCGTCGCCGCGCAAGGTCAAACGCTTTTCACCATCAATGAAGACGGGCGCAGCAGGGGCCTCCCCCGTACCGGGCAGACTGATGCCGATATCGGCTTGCTTGCTTTCGCCAGGTCCATTGACGATACAACCCATTACCGCCACCTTGAGCTTTTCCACGCCCGGATATTTTTCACGCCAGACTGGCATCTGGGCCCGCAGATAACCTTCAATCTGCTGGGTGAGTTCCTGAAACGTGGTGCTGGTCGTGCGGCCACAACCGGGACAGGCCGTGACACTGGGAACAAATGACCTCAACTCCAGCGCCTGCAAAATTTCTGCCGCAATGACAACTTCCTGCGTCCTGGATTCGCCCGGCTGGGGCGTCAAGGAGACGCGAATGGTGTCGCCAATTCCCTCTTGCAACAAAATGGAGAGCGCCGTGGCGGATGCCACTGCGCCTTTGGTGCCCATGCCGGCTTCGGTCAAACCCAAATGAAGCGGGTAGTCACAGCGCTTGGCCAGTTCACGGTAAACGGAAATCAGATCCTGAACACCACTCACCTTGCACGACAGGATGATCTGGTTTTCATCCATGCCCATCTTGACGGCATGACGGGCCGACTCAATCGCAGAAGTAATTAATGCCTCATACATCACCGGCTTGGCACCCCAGGGCAAGGAACGACGACTGTTCTCATCCATCAAACTCGCCAACAACTCCTGATCCAGGCTGCCCCAGTTAACGCCGATACGAATCGGCTTATCCCATCGCATGGCCGCTTCAATCATCAGTCCAAACTGTTTGTCGCGCTTGTCACCCTTGCCAACATTGCCGGGGTTGATCCGGTATTTAGACAAGGCCTGTGCGCACGCCGGATAGTCAATCAACAGCCGATGACCGTTGTAATGGAAATCGCCAATCAGGGGAACATCAATTCCCATGCGGTCAAGTTGCTCGCGAATGTGCGGAACGGCCTGGGCCGCTTCTGGCGTATTCACCGTCAGACGTACCATTTCAGAACCAGCAAGCGCCAACTCCTTGACCTGAATAGCCGTGCCGATGACATCGACTGTGTCGGTATTGGTCATGGACTGAACACGCACGGGGGCATCACCGCCGACGGTGACCACACGCGCGTTCCACACCACCCGAGCCTGACGGGACCGCCGCGGCTTGGCTGTCGCAGATGCGATTGGTAATAAAGATTCCATTACTTCACCTCAAACCGGGCCACATTATTTTTTGCAATGCCCGTCAAATCAAAAGGCTTGCCACGGACTTGGACCTCCGTGGCATCAGCCCGGCCAACCACCACCGACAGTGGCAAGGCCCCGGACACACCAACCACCTCAAGATCACTCAGCGTCTTGCGCACTTGAACGACCCTGTTGGCATCGAGCACCTCGATCCATGAGGAACCCCGAGCCTTGAAGATGAGCAGGCCTGTTGTTGCGCCAGAGCCGGGCACGATGACCGGCGGCGAACTGGCAGCACCCTGCAACGCAGCTGAAGCTTCAGCGGTGTTTGAATTTTCCGCCCCGACAGCCTCTGACCCTGAAAGCGCAAAATTCGTCGCCGAGCTTGGTGCAGTCACCTCAACGGGCACTGAATCTTCAGTGGCCGCAGAAGCCGGCACCGACAGTGGCAGCACCGAGTCAGTCGAAGCGTTCTGCGGTGCGCTGGCGACCTCAGTTTGCGGTCTGAAAGGAAAAAAAACAAGCACCGCTATTCCCAGCAATAACGCTAGCACGGCAAGAGCAAAAGGCCTGGAGAGTTGATGCCAAAACGACAAGCCCAAACCATCACCAGACGGACGGAATGGTGTGTTGATTCCGGACTCATCGGTCTTGAGAAGCGGCGCCGCCGTACGTGGCAGTTGCTCCAGGATCGGCGCCGCATCAATCTTCAGCGTACGACAAATGCTGGCAGCCAAAGCGCGAACAAAAACGGTATCTGGCAACAAGTCAAATCGATCAGCTTCAAGGGCTTCCAGTTTGGCGACAGGAACCTTGAGGCCAACGGCCAAAGCGTCGATGTGCAAACCTTGTGCTTCGCGCGCCATTCGCAGCATCGCGCCGCCCGACATATGCACCATTGAATCAGGGACAGGGATCACATCTTCAGAGACAGGCAAAAAACGCTCATTCATCAAAGGCACTCCGTTGATAGGAGGCCGCTTCACGAGACTGCGGAAAACGCTTCTGTAGCTGCGTGGCAAGCTGCAACATGGCGTCTCGATTGTTCATACGTCGCTCCACCTTGACCCCAAGCCACAGCGACTCCGCATTAGCCAACTCACTGTTGTTGAGACGTCGCACATAGAATCGAGCACGAACAAAATCATCGCGCTGAAACAGCAATTTGGCCAGGTTATAAGCCGTGACAGGGTTGCCTGCATCAAACTCATAGGACTTCAATAGGCTAAGCTCGGCGTCGGCGGCCTGCCCGGCCCCGATCTGACATAAGCCTTGCGCCATCAAGGTCTTGGCTCGCTCCCCATATTGCGGGTTTGAAAGCGCCTGCGAGAACATGAGCATCGATTCAGGGTACCTCGCCTGCTGGCACAACAACCAACCGAGGTTATGCACAACATTTGAATTCTGTGGATTGATGCTTAGCGCCTTCCTGAAACTCTCCTCTGAGAACCGGAAATCATTGAGCCGCATGTAAATCAGACCACGCAAGTTGTAGGCTTCACCGAAAGTCGGATCGGCGGCGATGGACTGCTTGAGTTCATCGAGTGCGATTGTTGTCTGGCCCTGTTCGAAATAGCCGACCGCGAGTTCCAGCCGAATACGAGCGCGCCTGCGGGCATCCGGCTCATCCGAAGCAGTCATCATCTCGACCCCATTGCCTGTTGGGTCAACACCCGCCACTTTTGAAGCGCAGCCTGAAATACCGACCAAGCCAGTGACAAGCAAGCAAGCGCAGAACAGGCGCTTGCCAATTTGAATCCATCCCGAATTATTCATTAACATGCTTCAGTTCTCCTTGACCTGAGTGCTGATCTCGGACACGGGCTTCAGCATGAAGGTACGCTGGCGCGCGATACGCTCGCCGACCCGGGTACGGTCTTTCACTTCACCGGCTAGTTGACCGCATGCAGCGTCGATGTCATCGCCGCGCGTCTTGCGGATGGTGGTCACGATACCTGCATCACTCAAAATTTTGGCAAAAGCCTGAATGCGTTGTGGCGTCGATCGCGTCAACCCAGAGGCAGGGAAAGGGTTGAAGGGAATCAAATTGAACTTGCACCAAACACCACCGCTTGAATAATGTTGAACCAATCTGACCAACTGCTGCGCATGCTCTGGCTGGTCGTTCACATCCTCCAGCATGCAATATTCAAACGTAATAAAGTCACGCGGCGCGTAGGCGAGATAACGATTGCAGGCGTTCAATAACTCGGCCAGCGAGTATTTTTTGTTGAGGGGCACCAAGTCGTCGCGCAAAGCGTCATTGGGCGCATGCAAAGACACGGCCAGTGCGACCGGACAGTCCCGCGCCAAACGGTCCATCATTGGAACCACACCCGAGGTGGAAACCGTCACTCGCCGACGGGACAAACCGTAGCCGTGATCATCCAGCATGGCGCGCAGTGCCGGCACCAATTCGGCGTAATTCTGTAGGGGTTCGCCCATCCCCATCATCACAACATTAGAGATCACCCGTTCATCACGCTGCAGGTGCTTGCGCAAAAAATGCTCTGCAAACCACAGTTGAGCAATGATTTCACCGGTTTTAAGATTGCGGCTGAAGCCCTGATGCCCGGTAGAACAAAAACGGCAGCCCATGGCGCAGCCAGCCTGCGATGAAATACACAGGGTTCCGCGATCTTCCTCGGGAATAAAAACGGCCTCAACCGCATCGCCGCCACCGACGTCAAACAACCATTTGATCGTACCGTCCGAAGATATGTGCTGCGAAATCAGATCGGGCGCCTTGACCTGCGCGGAGACTTTCAGTTTCTCCCGCAAGGACTTGGCTAGATCGCTCATGTCATCAAAGTTGGAGGCACCTTTTTGATGAATCCAGCGAAACAACTGAACGGCGCGATAGCGCTTCTCACCCAGCCGTTCGCAAAAAACAGCCAAACCATCAAGGTCGAAATCAAGCAGATTGGCCGTCATCGGATCTGTGCGGCGCCGGGCCGCCCCAAGCGCGCCGTGCCCCCCTCGGCGGGCAGCGATACGCAATGGAGCGCGGGGGCCATTTTATCGGCTGTACACATTCATGCCAGGAAAGAAGAACGCGATTTCCACGGCGGCGGTTTCAGCAGCGTCTGAACCATGCACTGCATTGGCATCGATGCTGTCGGCAAAGTCGGCGCGAATGGTGCCAGGCGCAGCTTTCTTGGGATCGGTCGCACCCATCAGATCACGGTTCTTCAGCACGGCATTCTCACCTTCAAGCGCCTGAATCATGACCGGGCCGGAGATCATGAAGTCAACCAGGTCCTTGAAAAATGGACGATCTTTATGTACGGCGTAAAACGCTTGCGCCTCACGAGCCGACAAATGAGCCATCTTGGCAGCGACCACTTTCAGGCCAGCCGCTTCAAAGCGGGCGTAAATTTGACCAATTACATTTTTGGCCACGGCGTCGGGCTTGATGATAGAAAGAGTACGTTCGATTGTCATGATTTTTCCTGAACTGAAATGAGATTGTGCCCACCGGGCAAAGTCGATTATTTTAGCCTAGCGGCTCCGTCCACCGCGACGTTGCCCGCCGCCCGAACCATTGCCGCCGCCACGTTGCCCCAGATCCTGCCGTTGCCGGGTAAAACTGTCCGCTCCAATGTAACCAAAGGCCGTCTTCATTGGATCTGGTTGACTTGCACCAGCTTGACGGTCCCCGGTCTGCCCCTGCTTTTTCCGCGACTGCCCCGAGCCTTGCGAAAAACCTGCGCCACTCTTTGGCGTGCCACCCGCTGTCGGATTGCGTTGACCGTTTCCTGTGTTGCGCGCACCATTGCCGCGGGCGCCCCGGCGCCGGTTTCGTGACCCAGGACCCTGCTCGGCGCCTTCACGGCGCGAAACATCTACGCCGCCCTCGCCAGCCTCATTCCCCTGTGCACTGGAACTTCGCGGCCCCGCGGCCTGCATCAGTGACTTGATATCGCTCTCATCGAGCTCCATCCAGGCTCCACGCTTGAGACCGCGCGGCAGCATCATGGCGCCATAACGGATTCGGATCAATCGGCTCACCGCGTGACCCACCGCCTCAAACATGCGGCGAACCTCCCGGTTACGCCCCTCAGCGATCGTGACCCGGTACCAACAGTTGGCGCCTTCACCCCCACCCGCTTCAATCGATCCGAATTGGGCGACTCCATCATCCAGCTTGACACCATCAAGCAAACGTTGCTTCTCATCCTTGTTCAACGCCCCCAGCACGCGGACCGCGTATTCCCGCTCCAGACCAAACCGGGGATGCATCAGGTTATTGGCCAATTCCCCCGAACTGGTGAACAGCAGCAAGCCTTCGGTGTTGAGATCAAGTCGCCCCACCGATTGCCACTTGCCCTGAAACAACTTGGGCAATCGGCGAAAAACGGTCGGGCGATTCTGCGGATCGTCATGGGTTACCACTTCTCCAACCGGTTTGTGATAAGCAATCACCCGTGCAGGCGGCGCATCAATTCGAAACCTGATCGGCTTGCCATTAACCTTAACGTGATCACCAAACTGAATACGCTGCCCAATATGCGCTGGTTCATTGTTGACGGTAATGCGCCCTTCCATGATCAACTGTTCCATTTCCAGCCGCGACCCCATCCCGGCCTGAGCCAGGACTTTATGCAACTTGGGCGTTTCGGCCAAGGGCGCCAGCACCCGCTTGAGAGCAATCGTGTCTGCGCATTCTTCATCTGCGTCAAATTGCCCAGACACCACATCCTCAAAACGATTCTCCGAAATCATCGGCATTGACTTCTGCTGACCTGCCACGGGGGTCTGCGTTGTTTGTTCCGACTTTGATTGGTCGCCCATGCACGCCTCGGCCGTTGGCGTGACATTTGTTTCCACTATCGGCGTATCAGCTTGTTGATGAGCGTCCACTTTTGATTCTTTTGGCGTGTCGGAGCTGTCTACAGTCATGATTCTGTCCTGTTCAAGAAAAATAGTTCACCATCGGTACTCAAGTCACCTGTCGCGATGGCTTGCAGTGCAACCCCTTCGTTAGTCACACTCTCTTCGAGCGAAGGCGGCATATCCAGTTCAGTCTGCACGCCGGATTCGCGCGACTGGAGCGTATCCATCACATCGGTACGCTGCTCCGGGGTATCCAACAAGGGCAACTGGTCAAGGGACTCAAGCCCCAAATCATCGAGAAAGTGTTTGGTCGTCGCAAAAAGTGCCGGTCGTCCAACGGTCTCCCGGTGACCAATAACCTCAATCCAGCCCCTGTCTTCAAGTTGTTTGATAAGCAAGGAATTAACCGTGACACCGCGTACATCTTCGATATCGCCGCGCGTGACCGGTTGCCGGTAGGCAATGATGGCCAGTGTTTCCAGCGTCGCGCGGGTGTAGCGCGGCGGCTTTTCAGGGTGCAAGCGGTCGAGAAACTCCCGCATTTCGGGCCGACTCTGGAAACGCCATCCGCTCGCCACGTTGACCAATTCAACCCCGCGCTGAGCCCAGTCTTGCTGGAGCTCTCGCAACAACACTTTGAGCGTGTCCAAACCCAACCGGTCGTCAAACAGCACCCGCATATCGCGTAAGGGCAAAGGTTGCGATGTGCAAATCAGGGCGGTTTCCAGGATGCGCTTGGCAGCCACCGTATTCATGGTCTTGTGACTCCGGCAATAGCACCCTCAAGGCGCAAAATTAGTAGGATTCATGGGGCGCAGCAGGCAGATTGACAAATCTACCGCGCATTCCCTGGCTGCTGGCCTGGGCGTTGGTTTCTCTCACCATTATGTTTGATTGTAACTGAGGCCCCAGTTTGCCAACGCAAGATTCAAATCCACGGGCAAGCTGGCTTGAAACACCATCGGCTCCAAGGTCACCGGGTGGGTAAAAGCCAGACGGCAAGCATGCAAGGCCTGCCGTTGCATGCCCGCCGCGGCACGGCCCCCGTACAGCACATCGGCGACCAGCGGATGGCCGATCATTGCCATGTGAACGCGAATCTGATGGGTTCGACCTGTATGCAAGGTGCACAGAACCCAACATCCCTGATCGCAATTCTGAAGAAGTTCGACATCTGTTCTGGCCAGTTTGCCGGGATTTCTGGCCAAATCCACCACCGCCATGCGCAAGCGGTTGCGAGGATCCCGGCCGATCGGCGCGTTGATTTCAACCCGGCGATTACCCGTCCAGGGCCCATGGGCCAACGCCATATACTGGCGGCTCACCTCGCGCGCCGCAATGGATCGTATCAAGGCATCCATCACCGGGCGTGTCCGGGCCACCACCATCAAACCGCTGGTATCTTTGTCCAGCCGATGCACAATCCCGGCGCGTGGCATATTCATGGCCTTCGCGTCGTGGGCCAGCAAGCCGTTGAGCAGTGTTCCGCTCCAGTTGCCGGGGGCTGGGTGAACCACCAGACCCGCCGGCTTGTTGATCACCATCAGGTGCTCATCCTCAAACACCACATTCAGAGCCATCGCTTCCGGCTTGAAGGCCTGACTTTGGGGTGTTGGTCGCAATTCAATCGTTCCGACATCTGCAGCCTTGACCCGCATTGACGGCTTGTGAATCACGATCCCATTGATGGTGACGCCCCCCAAATCAATCAACTGCTGCAAGTAGCTGCGCGAAAACTCCGGCACCAACTCAACCAGCGCCCGGTCAAGACGCTGTCCATGTTGGGCTGAACCAAAAACCAGCTGACGTAATTCGACGTCTGGCCCGGTGTCGGCGCGGTCTTCGGGTTCTTCGCTATCAGGCCCGCCCGATATAATCAATTCGGTCATTTTCAAGAAAGTTGTTCCTCATGCTTCGAGCTAAATTATCGGTGGTCTGCGCTTGGTCACTGGCGGGTGCAGTATTGCTGCTGCCTGGGTGTTCGTCCACACCACCGGATCAAACGGCTGACTGGAGTCCCAACAAGATTTACGCCGAAGCCAAAGATGAGTTGAGTTCAGGCGGTTATGACAAAGCCGTTGTGCTGTTCGAGAAGCTTGAAGGACGTGCCGCCGGAACACCGTTGGCGCAACAGGCACAACTGGACAAAGCGTATGCGCAATACAAGTCTGGCGAATCGGCACAAGCCCTTGCCACCCTAGATCGCTTCATGAAACTGCATCCAGCCAGTCCGGCACTTGATTACGCCCTGTATCTCAAGGGCATCATCAACTTCAATGATGATCTGGGCCTGTTTTCTGCCGTTACCCGCCAGGATCTGGCTGAACGGGACCAGAAGGCATCGAAGGAGTCGTTTGAGTCTTTTAAAGAGTTGGTGACTCGCTTCCCGGAGTCGCGTTACACGCCAGATGCGCGCCAGCGCATGACCTATATTGTCAACTCACTGGCTCAATACGAGGTGCATGTGGCGCGCTATTACTATGGTCGAGGCGCCTATGTGGCTGCCATCAACCGGGCGCAAGTCGCCGTGACCGATTACCAAGGCGTGCCGGCCGTTGAAGAAGCCTTGTTTATCATCGTCAAGTCCTATGACGCACTGGGTCTTACCCAACTCCGGGACGACGCCAAACGGGTACTTGAAAAGAACTACCCCCAGACTGAGTACCTGACCCGTGGCTTTAAAACGAACACTGATCCCTGGTGGAAGGTCTGGTAAGCGCCTGGAGCACCTCGGTCAGCTCTTCTTCTGAACTGATTTGCCTCATCGACGGCAGGGCTGACAGCAGCTTCTTTCCGTAGCCCATGAGAGCCAGGCGGGTATCGCACACCACCAAAATACCACGATCAGACTCGCGTCGAATCAGGCGACCCGCACCTTGCTTGAGGGCGATAGCCGCCTCGGGCAAGGCATAGTCTTTAAACACGCTGCGACCAGCGGCCACCAGCCGTCTGGAGCGCGCCTCCACCAGTGGATCGGTGGGCGGTGCAAAAGGAAGCTTGTCAATGACCACCATCTGTAACGCGTCGCCGGGCACATCCACACCCTCCCAAAAAGACGCTGACGCCACCAGAATACAACCTTGCCTGTCGCCCTGATCACCCTGGCGAAAGCGCTGCATCAGTTCGCGTTTCGGCTGTTGTCCCTGCACCAGAATTTCCAGAGACCTTGACTCGGCAAAATGGCGCTGCAATGCCTCGCTCACGGCTTGCAGGGCGCGCAGGGTTGTTGTCAGGACCAGCGTGCGGCCACCGATCACAGACGCCGCCCGGGCCACAAATTCGGCCACTTGCGCACTGTGCCCCGGATCACTGGGCCTGGGCAAATGCCGCGGCACATACAGGGTCGCCTGCTCGGCATAGTTGAATGGGCTGTCAATTTTCAGAATTTCAGCATCGGCTAAACCGCAGGGCTCGGTAAACCAGCGCAACTGGGCGTCTGCACCCAAGGTTGCGGACGTAAATATCCAGGCGCGTTGTGAAGCATCCGCTGCAGTTGACTTGATCAGTCGCGTCTGAACCGCGTTCGCAATATCCAAGGGTGACTCGACCAGCCTGAGTTGCACGCCAACATCGAGCCAGCGCACCGATTCAGACGCACAGTCGTCTGAGAAAAAAGCAAGTCTTTCGATAAAAACGCTCGCTCTTTCACGCAAACGCATGAGATCTGGCGCGATGGCGCTGACGGTATCGAGGGCCAGCATCACCCGGGCACACGCCGCCTGCAGCGCGCCAAGAGCACCATGCCAGGCCGACTCATCCACCTGATCCGGTGCCGCCCCGACCCAGCGCAGTTTGGCACCTGGGCTGGCCTGGCCCACGACCAGTCGCAAATCGCGCGCGGCGTGCTCGGCATCGAATGCCAGGGTCTGCCAGTCCTGCAACCCTCGCGCATGCTGCAGGCCATGAAACAGCAGATCGCGGGCAAAATCCAATAGCTGCCCGGTGGTCAATTGCTGGCCCAGAAACTGCACGCCAGTTTCATTGAGTTGATGCGCTTCATCAAAAATAACCGTTTGCACAGACGGCAGCAACTCCGCCATACCCGACTCGCGAATCGCCAAATCAGCAAAAAATAGATGGTGGTTGATAACAACCACATCGGCGGCCAGAGCTTCGCGCCGAGCCTGATTGACATGACAGTCCCGAAACTCGGGGCATTGCGAGCCCAGACAGTTGTCCCTTGTGGACGTCACCACCGCAATCGCGGGGGAGCGTTCATCCAGCCCCGGCAACTCAGCCAAGTCACCACTGCGGGTCAGCTGCGCCCAAGCTTCGATTTTGGCCAGAGTCCGCCCTAACATACGATCAGAAGGATCGGAGTCCTGCCGAGCCACGGCCAGGCGATGCAAACACAAATAGCTACCCCGGCCTTTCAGCAGGGCGGTACGGACTGGCAAACCCAAGGCTTTCATCAAACGCGGAAGATCGCGACCAAACAATTGATCCTGCAATGTCTTGGTGGCGGTCGACAGCAGCACCCGTGTGCCACTCAATAGGGCGGGAACCAGGTACGAGAACGTCTTGCCAATGCCGGTTCCCGCCTCGACCACCAGCACCCCGCCGTCCTCGATCGTTCGCGCAACCGCCACGGCCATGTCGGTTTGACCCTCTCTGGGTGTGAACTCTTCGACCATGCGCGACAACAAGCCGCCGGGGGCAAAGGTCTCACGCGTCAGATTTTGCAAATTCATGGGCAGACAAAACACTTAAGTCACAAAGCCGTCCGGCTTGCGAATACAAGCCCCCCTGAAGCCTGTTGAGGCCTGGGCGCTTGCCAAAAATCAAACAGTCCGTCGGAGAAATTGGCATGTGTTGTGTTCATCGGGTTCATGGCTTGGCCTGATAATAGCGGCCTAATAAGAATTTTTAGGGGAGCTCTCACTTTGATAATTCACCATGCCTAAAGGCTACCGTCTCACCGCATCAACCGGCATCCACAAGGGTGACCGCGATTACCAGCAAGACCAGGTTTTATTGCTGCGCCACGCGCGGGTCAGTGGCTGTGTGCTGGCCGTACTTGCAGACGGCATGGGCGGACGCAGCGGCGGACGCAAGGCTTCCGATCAGGTCATGATGACGGCCCGGCAACTGTTTGAGCGCTACGCGCCCGAAACCGATGATGCCGTGGTCGCGTTGACACAACTGGTAGAGGAGGCCCATACGGTCATCAGACTGACCGCTGTTTCATCGGAAGAAGAACCCCACAGCACGGTGGCGGCTTTTTTGATCAACCCGGGCGGTGACTGCTACTGGGCGCACGCCGGCGATTCAAGAATTTATCACTACCGCGGCAACAAACTCATCAAGCGCACCCTGGATCATTCCTACGTTCAGGCGCTGGTCGATCGGGGTGAACTCACCGAAGAGCAGGCCAACGCCCATCCGCAATCCAATATTCTTCTGGGTTGCCTGGGAACCGAAAACGATCCACCGGTCAGCACGCATTTCATTCCCCAACTGCACGCGGGGGACATTCTGATGGCCTGCAGCGACGGCATCTGGCACTACTTCACGAGTGATGAAATCGGATCGGTTCTCGCCACCCTGTCAGCACGGGAAGCGACCGAGTTTTTGATCGAAAAAGCGCGCTCCCGTGGTCATGGCAGCGGCGACAACCTGTCATTGGTGGTGGTCAAGCTCGAACCGTTGGGAACCTGATTTTCAGCATTCATTGAGCAAAAGCCAGGTCAAAGCCGAGAGCTATCTGTTACGTCAAACAGGTGTCGACCAGACGACGCTCCAGCGCCAAAAACTCGGCCGATTGCATTTCGTTCAAGCGCGACACCGTGCGCGGAAATTCATGCAGCAGCGGCCCCTCCAGATACAACTCTTGCGGCGGTACCGCCGCTGACATGATCAGCTTGACCCGTCGGTCATACAGCACATCCACCAGCCAGGTAAAACGCCGCGCCTCCGACGCCATGCGAGGCGGCATCTGGGGAACGTCACTCAATAAAACGGTGTGAAACCGGCTGGCAATCTCCAAATAGTCGTTCTGTGAACGAGGCCCACCGCACAAAGTTTTGAAGTCAAACCAGACCAGTCCTCCCGCCTTGCGCCGCGCGTGAATTTGCCGGGCCTCAATTTGCAGCACGGGTTGTTCGTCCTGCGTTTCCGCCAGGCGCTCAAAGGCATCACGCATGGCCGCGTCCGCTGGCGCACCCAGGGGCACATGGTAGCAATCGAGTTGCTCCAGCATCAGGCGACGGTAATCGACGCCGTTGTCCACATTGACGACTTCGAGTTGCTGTTTGAGCAAGGCAATCGCAGGCAGAATCCGGTCGCGGTGCAGACCATTGGGGTACAGATCGTCCGGCTTGAAATTTGAGGTCGTCACAAATCCGACACCGTTGCTGAACAAGGCCGCCAGCAGCCGGTGCAGGATCATGGCATCCGTGATGTCGGCAATGTGAAACTCATCAAAGCAAATCAGCCGGTATTTTTTCGCCATGCGCCGGGCCAGCACATCCAGAGGATTGGCCGTGCCGCTCATCTCGGCGAGCTCACGATGCACTTCCCGCATGAACTCGTGAAAATGCAACCGGGTCTTGCGCTTGAGTGGCACAGCGCCAAAAAAGCAGTCCATCAGAAAACTCTTGCCCCGCCCGACCCCGCCGTACAGGTAGACGCCGCGCGGAATGGCGGGGCGGTTGATCAGCTTCTTGATGGAATTGGAGCGCTGCTCCCGAAAAGCCGTCCACTCACGGGCACAGCGCCCCAACGCCTCCACGGCGCGCCACTGCGCTGGGTCAGCGGTGTAGCCACGGGCGGCAATCTCGGCTTTATAGGCTTGTCTGACAGTCACGAACTCAACTCTAAATTGCTATACTATTAATAGCTACATGCGCATATAGAACGGGGGCTAGAGGCCTATTTTCTATAAACTTAGAAATTCAGTGTGCGTTTGTCCACCGCCAGCGCCGCTTCCTTGGTGGATTCGCTCAAAGTCGGATGAGCGTGGCAAATGCGTGCAATGTCTTCGCTGCTGGCGCGGAATTCCATCGCCACCACACATTCGGCAATCAACTCGCTGGCCATGGGGCCGACAATGTGCACGCCCAAAATTTCATCCGTGGTGGCATCGGCCAGCATTTTGACCATGCCGGTGGTGTCCCCCAAAGCGCGGGCACGGCCGTTGGCCAGGAACGGGAAAGTACCCGCTTTGTAGGCCACGCCGTCGGCCTTGAGTTGCTGCTCGGTGCGTCCCACCCAGGCAATCTCCGGGCTGGTGTAAATCACCCACGGAATGGTGTTGAAATTGACATGCCCATGCTGGCCCGCGATGCGCTCTGCCACCGCAACGCCTTCTTCTTCCGCCTTGTGCGCCAGCATCGGGCCACGCACCACGTCACCGACTGCCCACACGCCGGGCAAGTTGGTTTTGCAATCACCGTCCACCACGATCGCACCGCGTTCGTCGAGTTGCAGGCCAACGGCTTCGGCGTTCAGGCCGACGGTGTTGGGCACCCGGCCAATTGACACGATCAACTTGTCCACGTCCAGTTTTTGAGCCTCACCCTTGGCGTTGGTCCAAGCGACGCTGACACCTTTTTTGCCGACCTTGACGTCGCCAACCGTCACGCCCAGCTCGATCTTGAGGCCCTGCTTGACAAAGGCTTTGTGCGCTTCCTTGGCAATCTGCGCGTCGACCACACCCAGGAAAGTCGGCAGGCCTTCCAGAATGGTCACTTCAGAACCCAAACGACGCCAGACCGAGCCCATCTCCAGGCCGATCACACCCGAGCCAATCAAACCCAGCTTCTTCGGCACGGCCGTCATGGCCAAAGCCCCTTCGTTGGACAGGACTTGGCTCTCGTCGAACGGCGCACCCGGCAGCGCGCGGGCGCTAGAACCCGTGGCCACAATGACTTGCTGGCCCATCAGGGTTTCTTCGGCAGCGCCTGCCACCTTGATTTCGTAGCCGCCCTCCACTGCTTTCACAAACGAGGCGCGGCCATGGAAGAAGCTGACCTTGTTCTTTTTGAACAGGTACAGGATGCCATCGTTGTTTTGCTTCACCACGGCATCCTTGCGTGCCACCATCTTGGCCGCATCCATGCTCACGCCTTTGACCTCGATGCCGTGCTCGGCAAAGTGATGGCTGGCATGGTCAAAATGCTCCGACGACTGCAGCAGAGCCTTGGACGGAATACAGCCCGTGTTGGTGCAAGTGCCGCCCAGCGCCGGGCCGCCCTGGTTATTTTTCCACTCATCGACACAGGCCACGTTTTTGCCGAGTTGGGCGGCACGAATGGCAGCGATATAGCCGCCGGGGCCAGCACCAATCACGATCACGTCAAATTGCTTGCTCATAAAAATTCCGTTCTTTGAATTGAAAACCCACCGGATTCGGGCACATGAAGTGCGCCGCTCCGGGTGGGTCGAGCCAGATGGCTTAGATGTCGAACAACAGGCGCGCCGGGTCTTCCAGCGCTTCCTTCATCGCCACCAAGCCCAGCACGGCTTCACGGCCGTCGATGATGCGGTGGTCGTAGCTCATGGCGAAGTAGTTCATGGGGCGCACCACCACTTGACCGTTTTCCACCACGGCGCGGTCTTTGGTCGCGTGAACCCCCAAAATGGCCGACTGCGGCGGATTGATGATGGGAGTGGACAGCATGGAGCCAAAAGTGCCACCATTGCTGATCGAGAACGTGCCACCGGTCATTTCTTCCATGCCCAGCTTGCCGTCACGGGCTTTGGCACCGTATTCGGCGATCTTTTTCTCAATGTCGGCAAAGCTCATCTGGTCGGCATTGCGCAAAATCGGCACCACCAAACCGCGCGGCGAGCCCACAGCGATACCAATATCAAAAAAGCCGTGATAAACGATGTCGGTGCCATCCACCGACGCGTTGAGCATCGGGAACTTCTTGAGGGCATGCACCGCCGCCTTGACGAAGAAACTCATGAAGCCCAGCTTCACGCCATGCTCTTTCTCAAACCGCTCCTGCATGCGCTTGCGCATGTCCATCACCGGCGCCATGTTGATCTCGTTGAACGTGGTCAAAATGGCATTGGTGGATTGCGATTGCAATAGCCGCTCGGCGACACGGGCGCGCAGGCGACTCATTGGCACGCGCTGCTCCGGGCGTTCGCCCAGATTGACAACCGGTGCTGCGACCTGAGGCAATAAAGTCGCTGCAGCCCTTGCTGGCATTGCGGCAACAGCTGCTGCTTTAGGCGCAGAAGCAGCCGCAACAGCGCTCAACACATCACCCTTGGTGACGCGGCCATCTTTACCGGTGCCTGTCACGGAGCCCGCGGCCAGCTGGTTATCCGCCATCAGCTTGGCCGCCGCCGGCATCGGCACACCGGCCATCGCACCGCCACCCACAACTGCTGCCGACGCCGTGGCGACTGGCGCGGCCACGGCAGCTTCAGCCGCCGCAGGCGCAACCGCCGCACCCGCCTTGGCTTCGGTGTCGATGCGGGCAATCACCTGCTCGGCCGCCACGGTGCCACCGTCAGCAACCAGAATCTCAACAATCACACCGGCCGACGGGGCGGGAACTTCCAGCACCACTTTGTCGGTTTCGATGTCAATCAGGATTTCATCCACGGCGACAGCGTCACCGACCTTCTTCTTCCACTGCAACATGGTGGCCTCAGCCACGGATTCCGACAGTTGCGGGACTTTCACTTCTACGATAGCCATGATATTTCTTTCGTTCTTTATTTGGTGAGGACAGTGCCTTTGAGCTTGGCGAATGCGCCTTCAACCAGCGCTTTTTGCTGCTCCTGGTGCAGGTGCGCATAACCCACGGCGGGCGATGCCGACGCCGCGCGGCCCGAGTAGCCCCGCTTTTGCCCGTCAAACATGTTTTCGTAGATGTAATGCTGCACAAAAAACCAGGCGCCCTGGTTTTGCGGCTCGTCCTGACACCATACGACTTCCGTCACATTCGGATATTTTTTGAGTTCAGTGGCAAACGCCTTGTGTGGGAACGGATACAACTGCTCGACCCGAATAATCGCCACGTCGTCGGCGGCGATTTCTTCGCGCTTTTTGACCAGGTCGTAATAGACCTTGCCGGAACAAGCCACCAGGCGCTTGACCTTGTCGGCCTTCAGCGCTTTTTGTTCCGGAATGATGGTCTGGAAGCTGCCCTTGGTAAATTCGGACACGGGAGACGCCGCATCCTTGGCGCGCAGCAGCGACTTGGGCGTCAGGATGATCAAGGGCTTGCGAATGTTGCGCACCATCTGTCGCCGCAAAATGTGGAAAATCTGGCTCGCCGTGGTCGGCTGCACGACCTGCATGTTGGTGTCGGCACTGAGCTGCATGAAGCGCTCCAGTCGGGCCGAGCTGTGCTCGGGGCCCTGGCCTTCATAGCCGTGCGGCAGCATCAGGGTGATGCCGTTGACGCGGCCCCACTTCACCTCGCCGGAGGCGATGAACTGGTCGATAACAACTTGCGCCCCATTGGCAAAGTCGCCAAACTGGGCTTCCCAGATCACCAGCGTGTTGGGTTCGTTCGACGCGTAGCCATACTCAAAGGCCAGCACGGCCTCTTCTGACAGGATCGAGTCGATGACGACAAACGGAGCCTGGTTGTCGGTCACGTTTTGCAGCGGGATATAGGTGCCCACATCCCACTTTTCACGGTTTTGGTCGTGAATCACCGAATGCCGATGGGTAAAGGTGCCGCGACCGCAATCTTCGCCGCTCAGGCGCACCGGGTAACCGCTGGCCACCAGCGAGGCAAAGGCCATGTGTTCGCCCATGCCCCAGTCCACCGGTAGGTCGCCCCTGCCCATGGCGGCGCGGTCTTCATAAACCTTTCTAACCAGGTTGTGCGGCGTCACGCTGGCCGGAATGGTGGTGATTTTTTCAGCCAGACGCTTCCACTCACCCAGGGGGATCGCGGTCTCGGCGGCATCGGTCCACTTCTGGCCAATAAAGGGCGCCCAGTCCACAGCGTACTTGCTCTTGAAGTTGGTCAGTACCGGGTCCACCGTGTGCTTGCCCGCATCCATGGCGGCGCGGAAGGCTTTGACCATGTCATCGCCGAGCGTGGCCCCCAAACCCTGCGCTGCCAGCTTGTCGGCGTACAGGCTGCGTGTTCCAGGGTGAGCTGCAATTTTCTTGTACATCAGCGGCTGCGTCAGCGCCGGTGTGTCCTGCTCATTGTGGCCGAGCTTGCGGAAACAAATGATGTCTACCACCACGTCCTTGCGAAACTCCAGACGGAACTCAAGTGCCAACTGAGTGGCCAGCACCACGGCTTCCGGGTCATCGCCGTTCACATGCACCACCGGCGCCTCGATCATCTTGATCACATCGGTGCAATACAGTGTGGAGCGGCTGTCGCGTGGATCGCTGGTGGTGAAACCGATCTGGTTGTTGATGATGATATGCACCGTGCCACCCGTGGAGTAACCCCGGGTTTCAGCCAGCGCAAAGGTTTCCATGTTGACACCCTGGCCCGAAAAGGCCGCGTCGCCATGCACCAGCACCGGCAGCACTTGCTTGCCGAGCGGGTCAGCGCGGCGATCCATGCGAGCGCGCACCGAACCTTCAACCACCGGGTTGACGATCTCCAGATGCGAGGGGTTGAACGCCAGACTTAGGTGCACCGGGCCACCGCGTGTGGTGACGTCAGAACTGAAACCCTGGTGGTACTTCACGTCCCCGCTGGTCAATTCTTCGGGTGCGGTATGGTCGAACTCGGCAAACAGATCACCAGGCATCTTGCCCAGCGAATTCACCAGCACGTTCAGACGGCCCCGGTGCGCCATGCCAATCACGATTTCCTGGATGCCCTTGACGCCGGCCGATTGAATCAGCTCATCCATGCAGGCGATAAAACTCTCGCCACCTTCCAGGGAAAAGCGCTTTTGCCCCACGTACTTGGTGTGCAAAAACCGCTCCAAGCCTTCGGCGGCGGTCAGCCGATCCAGAATGTGTTTTTGTTGCTCCACCGAGAAGCTCGGTTTGGAACGAATACTCTCCAACTTTTGTTGCCACCAGCGTTTGTGGTTCTGATCCGTGGTGTGCATGAACTGCGCACCAATGGTGCCGCAATAAGTCTGCCGCAACGCGTTCATCAGCTCGCGCAGGCTCATGCTGTTTTTGCCAAAGAAGGTGTTGCTGGTGTCAAACACCGCTTCCTGGTCGGCATCGCTGAAACCGTAAAACGAGGGCTCCAGTTCAGGAATCGCCACCCGCTCGGCGCGCTTCAAAGGATCCAGATCGGCCCAACTGACGCCAACGTTGCGGTAGGCTGCAATCAACTGCTGCGCGGCGGTGCGTTTGCGCCCCATTTCGGCATCGACATTGGCCACCACCACCTTGGTGCCGCCCTGTTTGGCACGCTCGGCAAATGCATTGATGACCGGCAGGTGGGGCACGTCTTTGGCGTTGCTGCCATCTGCGGCGGGCACATGCTGCAAGGCATCGAAGTAGTCACGCCAACTGTCTGGCACACCACCGGGATTGGCCAGGTAGTTTTCGTACATCTCTTCGACGTACGGCGCGTTGCCACCAAAAAGATAGGTATTGGCCTGATAGGCCTGATAGACCGACGATGTCGAACTCGCCCCTTGAGACGTTATTTCACTCATATTGCGCTGACCTCCGTTTCCCTGCAGGAAACTTGAGCTGGTTAAAGCTGTTTTAAAAACCTTCCGCGTCACGGCTTGACCGTTTGGCGGATGCGACTGTGGCTGGAAGGGCCCTGTGACAAGGCGTAATTGTGCCACTAATGAGAACTTTGGGTCAGGCAGCGGGCATTCGGCGCCGACCCCAAATGCCAACTTACTCTGTCACCAAATCCTTGATCTGTTGCAGCGCTGCCGGGTCTTCCATGGTCGTCAAGTCCCCTGGGTCGCGCCCTTCACAAACTGCCTGCACGGCCCGGCGCAGCAGCTTGCCGCTACGGGTTTTTGGCAGCACCGTGACGAAGCGCACGCGCGCTGGACGGGCGACCGCACCCAGGTCACCGTCCACGAGTTTCATGATCTCGCCCTCCAACTTCAGGCGACCGGCTTCGTCGGCAACCAGGGTCATATCCTTGACCACCGCAAACGCCATCGCGACCTGCCCCTTGAGTTGATCGGCGACACCGACCACCGCCACTTCGGCAATGTTGGGGTGGGCCGAGATGCTTTCTTCAATCTCACGCGTGCCCAGCCGATGCCCGGCGACGTTGATGACATCGTCGGTGCGGCCCAGGATGAAGTAGTAGCCATCGGCATCGCGAATGCCCCAGTCAAAAGTGCTGTAGACCATGCGTCCGGGGATGGTGGTCCAGTAAGTGCTGACAAAGCGCGCATCGTCGCCCCACACCGTTTGCAGGCAGCCGGGCGGCAACGGACCCTCGATGGCCACCACGCCCTTCTGGTTGGCGCCCTTGAGTTCCTCGCCGGTGTTTTCGTCGAGCAGTTTGACGTTGTAGCCATAGACCGCCTTGCCTGGCGATCCGAACTTGGTCGGCGAATCATCAACACCCTTGCAAATGCTCAGGATCGGCCAGCCGGTCTCGGTCTGCCAGTAGTTGTCAACAATCGGTCGGCCCAGACCCTCGCTGATCCACTGGGCGGTGGGCTGATCCAGGGGCTCGCCGGCCAGGAACAGTGCACGCAGTGATGACAAATCATATTTTTTGAGCAGCGCCGGGTCCTGTTTTTTCAGCACCCGAATCGCCGTCGGCGCGCTGAACATCACCGTCACCTTGTATTTCTCGACCAGACTCCACCAGATGCCGCCATCCGGTCGCGTCGGCAAACCTTCGTACATGATGGTCGCCATGCCCGCGATCAGGGGACCGTAAATGATGTAGCTGTGGCCCACAACCCAGCCGATGTCGCTGGTGGAAAAATAGGTTTCACCGGCATTGCCACAGTAAATGTGTTTCATGCTGGCGGCCAGCGCGACGGCGTAACCGCCGGTGTCGCGCTGCACACCTTTGGGCTTGCCGGTGGTACCGCTGGTGTAGAGCGTGTAGCTCGGGTGCGTGGCATCGACCCACTCGCAGGGCACCACGGTACTCATGTGTTTTTGCCGCAGAGCCGCCCACAGATGGTCCCGACCCGCTACCAAATTCATAGGGACGAGACCACGATCCACCAGCAGCACCGCCTCCGGTTTGTGGCTGGACAGGCGGATCGCTTCATCCAGCAGGGGTTTGTACGCCACCGCTTTGCCGCCGCGCGACCCGGCGTCGGCACTGATGATCACTTTGGGCGAGGCGTCTTCAATGCGCGAGGCCAGTGAGCCCGAGGCAAAGCCACCAAAAACCACCGAGTGAATCGCACCTATGCGCGCGCAGGCCAGCATGGCAAACGCGGCATCGGCAATCATCGGCATATAGATCAGCACCCGGTCGCTCTTTTTCACCCCCAGGTCTTTAAGCACCGCCGCCATGCGCTGCACCTCGGCGTGCAGCTCTCGGAACGAATAAACCTTCTCCTGGTTGGTCTCGGTCGACACAAAAATCAGCGCCGCCTGGTCGGCCCGGTCTTTCAGATGGCGATCGACCGCGTTGTGGCACAAATTGGTGGTGCCACCCACAAACCACTTGGCAAATGGCGGATTGGTGTAGTCACAGACCTGCTGTGGCTGCGTTTTCCAGTCCACCAGTTGGGCTTGTTCGCCCCAGAATGCGTCGCGCTCTTCGAGTGAACGGCGGTGAAATTCAGCATAGTTTGTCATTGTGGGTCTCCAAGGGTCATGAAACTGAATTCATAATTATGGACTTTGAACTTGCTACAAACTGACTTGGTGCGTCAGCCTCTGACCCTGCTGCACTACCTTGCGCCTGTTCACCTAGACACAGAGCGGCGTTATAGCGGGCGCGGCATCGG
>NZ_JBAQMD010000063.1:0-18030 GCF_049302455.1 Rhodoferax ferrireducens
CCAGCTGGGCGCGCGCCGCGCAGCGCGCCGCCCACAGCTCGGCGCCGGGGATGTCCTGCACCGGCGCCCAGGTGGCGCTCTGGTCGGCGCGGCGCAGCCAGTCGTCGCCCAGATAGCGGTCCAGCAAGGCACGCATGGGGCCGCGCAGCCAGCTGGGCAGATGCACGCCGTTGGTGATGTGGGTGATGGGCACCTCCTGCACGGCACGGCCCGGAAACAGCGGCTGCCACATGGCGCGCGCCACTTGGCCGTGCCGCTGGCTCACCGCATTGGCGTGACGACTGGCTCGCAACGCCAGCGCGTTCATGCCCATGGGCTGGTTCGGGTTGCTTGGGTCGATGCGACCCAGCGCCAGGAACTGTTCGCGCTCACCCACCAGATCGGCAATGCGCCCCAGCATGGTCAGGACTTCGGTGCGCTGGTAGGTCTCGTTGCCCGCCGGGACCGGAGTGTGGGTGGTAAAGACGACCTGTTCGCGCACCTGCTGCCAGACGGCTTCCCGTGCGCTACCCCCGGGCGCCAGCGCTTGCGCCCGGGCCAGCAATTCAAAGACGCCGAGCGCCGGGTGGCCTTCGTTGAGGTGGTAGACGGCGGGCTCGATGCCCAGCGCGCGCACGGCCCGCACCCCACCGACGCCGAGCATCGCGTACTGCGCCAGCCGAATCGCGCGGTTGCCTTCATACAGCCTTGACGTGATCCAGCGCCCGCGCTGGCTGTTGACCGGCAGATCGGTATCGAGCAGGTAGAGCGGCACCCGCCCGACGTCAACGCGCCAGACCTGCGCCGTCACATTTTCCTCATCAATCGGCACCACCACCGTGACCGAGCGGCCATCGGTCCCCGTGACTTTGACGCAGGGCAGTCGCTCGGGGTCGGCATCGAGCCAGTACTCGTGTTGGTAACCGGTCACGTCGATGCGCTGGTGAAAATAGCCGGTGCGGTACATCAGGCCGATGCCGACCATGGGCAAGGCGAGGTCGGAGGCTTCCTTCAAAATGTCGCCGGCCAGCACGCCGAGTCCGCCCGAATAGATAGGCAGGGAGGCATGCACGGCAAACTCGGAGCAGCAAAACGCGACCGGGTGCGCCGCTTTGATGGTGTCCTCGCAGCAAGGCCGGGCGGCGTCAAGAGCCAGCTCCGCCGCAATCCGGCTGACCCAGCCGACAAAGCCCGCATCGGCGCAGGCGCGCGCCAACATGGACGGTGGCGTCTCGGACAGCAAGCGCCGCGGGTTGCGCCCACAACGGACCCAGCGCTCGGGGTCAATCGCCTCGAACATGGCCGCGCCGTCGGTGGTCCAGGACCAGCGGTAGTTGTAGGCCACGCGGGCGAGCGGGCGCAGCGGTTCGGGCAGGAAGCTTGCCAGCTCCATGACCGCACGCTCAATGTCTTGGTCACCTGCGAACATGATCAGTCCTTGTCAAAACCAACCGGTTTCAAGCGTCAAGCCTTCTTGACCAACGAGTTGGAATTATGCGAGTGTGAGCAGTTTTTTTGCAAGTGCCGTGAGTCCCGATTTGATGACCCGGCTTGAGTCACAATGGCGACTTCCAAGTCTCCTTGAAATACGTTGCGTCCCTTGCATTTGTTCAATTTGCTGCCCGCCGCCTGGCGCCTGCGAGTGCCATATAGCTTGCTGGCGCTTTGCTGGCTGGCCTTGCTGGCTGCGCCCACACCGGCGCTGGCGCGCGAGGTGCGCGTGGGCGTGTACCAGAACGAGCCCAAGATTTTCATGAGCGCCGATGGACAGCCCAGCGGCATCTTGGGCGACCTGCTGGTGGCGATGGCCCGGCTGGAGGGCTGGACGCTCAAGCCGGTGCCCTGTGAATGGGCGGCCTGCCTGGACGCCTTGCAGGCGGGCAACATCGACCTGATGCCCGACCTGGCTTCGAGCGAGCAGCGCTTGCAGATTTTTGACGTTCACAAGATTCCCTCGCTCTTGAGCTGGTCGCAGCTTTACAAACACAGCGGCGTCCCGATCAGCTCGATGCTGGACCTCAAGGGCAAGCGGGTGGCGGTGCTGGCCGGGTCGGTGCAGCAGGCGTATCTGCAGAATCTGCTGAGCAGTTTTGCGGTGCAAGCTGAACTGGTGCCCGTGCAGTCGCTGGAGGAGGCTTTTAAACTGACAGCCGCGCACCAGGTCGATGCGGCGGCGACCAACCGCTTTTTTGGCGATCGACGCGCCGCCAGCTACCAACTGGACGCGACACCGATCCTGTTTCTGCCGGCCCAACTTTTTTACGCCACCGCCAAGGGGCGCAATGCGGATTTGTTGGTCGCTATCGATCAACATCTAGCGCAATGGCAGTCGCAAGCCGACTCCGAATATTTCAGGGTGCTCAAGCGCTGGATCGAGGCGCCAACTCAATTTTTTGTGCCCGCCTATTTGTGGTGGAGTCTGGGTGCTTTGGCGCTGCTGCTGGCGCTGGCGCTGGCCGGCAGCGCGCTGCTACGCCGTCAAGTGGCCGACAAAACCCGCCATCTGCGCGCTAGCGAAGACCGGCTTGCCACCATTCTCAACAGCGTTGATGCCTACATCTATATCAAAGACATGGCGTTGCGCTACCAGTACGCCAACCGCAAACTATGCGAGTTGTTTGACCGGCCCCTGGCGCAAGTGGTGGGCAGCACTGACAGTGAGTTTTTTGATGCCACCACGGTCGAGCGCTTACGCATCAATGACAAGCGGGTGATCGAAAACGGCGAGCGGGTCGAGGCCGACGAGATCTGCCGCAGCCTCGATGGCAGCCCGGAACAAACCTACCTGTCGATCAAATTGCCCCTGCGCCAACCAGATGGCAGCATCTACGCCCTGTGCGGCATTTCCACCGACATTACCGAACACAAGCGTTCCGAGGAGGCCATTCACCAGCTCGCTTTTTACGACCCCCTGACGCTGCTGCCGAATCGCCGTTTCTTGATGGAGCGTCTGCAGCAAACCCTGAAAGCCAATGAGCGTCAACAACATTGCGGCGCTCTGCTGTTCATTGACGTTGACAATTTCAAGGACCTCAACGACACGCTGGGGCACGCGATGGGTGACGAGCTGTTGCGCCAGATGGCCGTGCGCTTGAGCACCTGCACGCGCGCCGAAGATACGCTGGCGCGACAGGGCAGCGATGAATTTGTGCTGCTGCTGTGCGACCTGAGCCCCGATCTGGACGCGGCGCTGGAGCAAACCCGGCACGTCGCTCAAAAAATACTGCAACACATTGCTGAACCCTATTTGCTGGAAACCCGCCACTACCAGAGCACGGTCAGCATCGGCATTGCCATGTTTGGCGACACGCCAACCAGCCGCGACGAGTTGTTCAAGCAGGCTGACCTGGCGATGTACCGGGCCAAGGCCGAGGGCCGCAACGCCTTGTGCTTTTTTAACCCCGCGATGCAGGCCCAGGTGACAGCCCGCACGGCGATCGAGGCCGATCTGCACCAGGCGCTGGCGCGATCCGAGTTTGTGCTGTATTACCAGCCGCAGGTGAACATCGACGGCCAGCAGTTCGGGGTCGAAGCCCTGGTGCGCTGGCAGCATCCGCAGCGCGGACTGGTGCCGCCGCTGGAGTTCATCCCGATTGCCGAGTCGACCGGCCTGATCCTGCCGCTGGGGCGCTGGATCTTGAGCACGGCCTGCCGACAACTGGTGGCGTGGGCGGCCAGCCCTGAGCAGGCGCATTGGCGTATGGCGGTCAACGTCAGTGCGCGCCAGTTTCGCCAGAGTGACTTTGTGCAGACGGTCGAGCAGGCGCTGCGCGATACCGGCGCCAACCCGCAGCGTCTGGAGCTGGAGCTGACCGAAAGCCTGCTGGTCGACGATGTGGAGGGCGTGATTGCGCGCATGAGCGCGCTGAGGGCGCTGGGTGTGCGCTTCTCGCTCGACGATTTTGGTACCGGCTACTCCTCGCTGAGCATGCTCAAACGCCTGCCGCTGGACCAGCTCAAGATTGATCGCTCGTTTGTGCGCGACTTGCTCCACGATCCGCAGGATGCCAACATTGTCAAAACCATTGTTACCTTGGGTGTTGCCATGAACCTGCAGGTTATTGCGGAAGGGGTCGAGACAGCCGAGCAACGCGAGGCACTGGTGAACCTGGGCTGCACCCATTTTCAGGGCTATCTGTTTGGCCGCCCGGCGCCGGCGGCGGCTTAACGTGAAATACCGTTCGTGGTGAGCTTGTCGAACCACCCCTTCGACAGGCTCAGGGCGAACGGTTTCATCAGTCGGGCCGGTCGAGCTTTGTGGCCAGCAGGATGGTTGAGAAGGTTTCGATCACGCCTTTGATGACCCGCATCTTGTCAATCACCGCATCGAGTTCGTGCGTCGATTCGGTGGACAGCAGGGCGCACAGGTCGTAACGGCCACTGACCGAGTAGAGCTTGGTAATTTCGTGCCGTTTGGAGAGCGCGCGCACCACCTCGGGCTCGTTTTTGGATTCGATCGAAATCAGCACCATGGCATGGATGCCGGGCGCCGACCGGTTGGCGGTCACGCCGACGGTGTAGCCGGTGATCACGCCCTTGTCTTCCAGTGCTTTGAGCCGCAGTTGCGCCGTGCTGCGGGCGCAGCCCAGCGCTTTGGCCAGCTTGACCATCGGCAGGCGGGCATTGACCTTGAGCAGATCAAGCAGTTGGCGATCCAGGGGATCCAGGGGGGTGGCCATGTGTCAATCAATCAATATGGATGAAAGGCCATCATTTTGACTGAAATTGCGCCCCGTTTTCAGGCAATCTGCTTATTTTGATTGGCAGCACTTGTTCCTAGACTTGTCCGTAGCCACCAAGTCATCGCAGGGGTTACTTGGGCACTTGCCACCGATCAGGAGCATCACATGCTGCAAAGAGTTGACTTCAATCCGGCCAAAAAACTGCTGAGCCGTGAGGCCCTGGACGCCTACGATCCGCAATCCGAATCCTGGCAAAAGCAGTTTGCCCGCCGCTACACGCACCATGCAGAACTGACGGGCGTTCTGAACAACATTGAGAACGTCAACGAGACGGTTTACAAAAAGTTTGCCATTGCCATCACGCCTTACATGGCCAAACTGATGGATCGCGACGATCCAAACTGTCCGATTCGCTTGCAGTACCTGCCCTCGCACTTTGAGGAAACCAAACCCGGGTTTGCCACCTCACTCGACCAGCTGGGCGAGGAAGGTGACACGGTTCCCGGCACCAGCGTGGTCCACCGCTACCCGCGTCGCGTGCTGTTTCTGGTCAGCAACACCTGCGCCACGCTGTGCCGCTTTTGCACCCGCAAACGCATGGTTTCGCAGCCCGATGGCTCAGTTGCCAAGGACGAGATCGAGGCGTCGATCGACTACATTGCCGGCAATCAGGACATTGAGGACGTGTTGCTCTCGGGCGGCGATCCCTTCACTTTCACCGACGAGCGACTCGACCATATTCTGGGTCAACTGCGCCGTCGTGCCCCGCACGTGCGCTTCCTGCGCATCGGCTCGCGCATGGTGGTGCAAATGCCGACACGGGTGACACCGGAGCTGTGCGCCGTGCTGGAAAAGCACCGCGTGCAAATGGTCAACATCCACATCAATCACCCGAAAGAAATCACCCCCTTGCTGCGCGAGCGCGTCAAGATGATCCAGAAGGCCGGCATCATGATGGGGCTGCAGACCGTGTGCCTGAAAGGCGTCAACGACGATGTGGCTGTGATGCGTGAACTGTTCATGCAGACCATCGAGATGGGCGTGCGCCCCTACTACGTCTATTCGACCGATATGGTCGAAGGCGCGCACCATTTCATCGTGCCGCACCGGCGCATGCTCGAACTCTATGAAGGCCTGCGCGGCTGGATCAGCGGCCCGGCGATTCCGACCTTTGTGGTTGACGGCCTGGGCGGCCTGGGCAAGCTGCCGATCACCCCCAGCTACGTGCGCGAAGAAGAACTGCCGGACGGCAGCGGCACCACCGTCAAGTGCCGAAACTACAAGGGCATGACGATCGAGATGCCCGGTCTGGGCCAGGACTTCCATCTGCCAAGCCGCACCAATTAACTTAAAGAGCTTGTGGGTCAGACCACTTCGCGAAGCGAATATGCTCTGACCCCAACTGGAATGAATATGAAACACGGATCCCCCTACGGCACCCATCGTGTGCTGGAACCGCTGGGCGTGCTGCCGCAAGGCGCATGGAAAATCGACAACTCGATGGAGATCTATGACAACGAGATTCTGATCGACGTGTCAGCCCTCAACATCGATTCCGCCAGCTTTACGCAGATTAAAAAAGAAGCCCATGGCGACGAGGCCAAAGTGGCTGACATCGTGCGGGGCATCGTGGCACAGCGCGGCAAGCAGCACAACCCGGTCACCGGCTCGGGCGGCATGCTGATCGGTACCGTGGCGCAGATCGGCCCGGCGTTGGTGGGCAAATGCGATCTCAAAGTGGGCGACAAGATTGCCACGCTGGTCTCGCTCTCGCTGACGCCGCTGCGCATTGATGCCATCAAGAAAATTCATCTGCAGCAGGATCAGATCGAGATCAAAGGCCAGGCCATTTTGTTCGAGACCGGCTTGTACGCCAAATTGCCGGATGACATTGACGAGAAGCTGGCGTTGGCGATTCTGGATGTGGCGGGCGCACCCGCTCAAACGGCCAGGTTGGTGCAGCCGGGTGACACGGTGGTGGTCATCGGCGGTGGCGGCAAGTCCGGCACCCTGTGTATGTACGAGGCGAACAAGCGCGCTGGTGCAGAGGGCTGCGTGATCGGCGTGTCACCGTTTGAGAAAGACTGCCAGCGCATGAAAGACCTGGGCTGGGCTGACCACGCCTTGCAGGTCGATGCCACCAACGCCTTGGCGCTGATGGAGGCAGTCGCCAAGGTCACCGATGGGAAAATGGCCGACGTGGTGATCAATTGCGTGAACATCCCCAATACTGAAATGGGCAGCATTCTGGCCACGCGCCAACACGGAAAGATCTATTTCTTCTCCATGGCGACCAGCTTCACCGCAGCCGCACTGGGCGCCGAGGGCGTGGGCAAGGATGTGGAGATGATCGTCGGCAACGGTTATGCCACGGGGCATGCGGAGTTCGCGCTGGGTTTGCTGCGTGAGAGCGCCAGGTTGCGCAAGCTGTTCGAACAACTCTACGTCTGAAGACCGGCAGACAAACCTGAACATGACAGCATTTCAAAGCGCGCTGTGGCAACGTGTCCAGGCCAGTGGCTCCACCACCCTGGCCGTCATGGGCATGACCAAGAACACGGGTAAAACCGTGGCGCTGAATCATCTTCTGGCCCAGGCGGCGACCAGCCGGATCAGCGTTGGCGTGACCTCGATCGGTCGCGACGGCGAAGACCGCGATCAGGTCTTTTTTGTCCCCAAGCCACCGGTTCTGGTCTGGCCGGGCACGCTGGTGGCCACGGCACGCGACACGTTGCAGCGCGCCAAAGTCCGCTGCCAGCGCATTGACGCCAGCGGGATCGACAGCCCGATGGGCGAGATTGTTGTCGTCAAGGTGCTCGACTACGGTGAGATGGAGATCGCCGGTGCCTCGCGCGGTGCGGACCAGCGCAAGATCATCAGCCGTCTCAAACAATGCGGCGCCGCGCTGGTGCTGTTGGACGGGGCGCTCGGGCGCAGCCACCATGCCTCGCCCGCCATTGCCGACGCCGTCATTCTGGCCACCGGCGCTGCCATCGGCGGTGGTATGGCGGATGTGATGCGCAAAACACGCGACCGCCTGGCCATTCTGGGCATTGCCCAGGCGGATGCCGCCGTTCGCCAACTGTGCGATCCGGTATTCGCAACCGGTGGCGTGGGGGTGTGGGACAGTCACGGCAAGCCCCTGTTTTTGGCCGATATTCCTACACTCAACGGGGCTCCAGCCCTGATGCAGTATGCGCAAGCAGATATCAAAACAATAGCAGTTAGTGGCGCGGTGGGACGCTCCCTGTGGCGCGCTTTGCTGACCCTGGCGAGCAGCAAGCCCGGCTTGAGCGTGGTGGTGAACGACGGCACCAAATTGTTTGTCGAGGCCGCGGACCTGGTGGCCTTGCACCAGCTCGGCGCCCGCCTGCTCGCTTACCGGGGCATTCACCTGATCGGCATCACCTTGAATCCGTTTTCACCTCTGGGCGGCAGTTTTATCGCGCACGAGTTTCTGCTGGCCGCACGCCAGGCATTTGGCGACTACAGCGTCAGTGATGTGATGCTGGAACAGCAAGTAGAAAACCAATTACAGGAGATGACATGACCCAATTGCATTTGGATCAGGCGCAGATTGACCGCGCGCGCGACTCGGCCAAACGCATTGCGCGCCAGGTGTTCGACGAGATGGCCCCGTTCACCACAACGACCGTGGAGCGCGCCACGCTGCGCCTGCTCGGCGTCGATGGCGTGGACGAAAACGACATCCCCCTGCCCAACCGCGTGGTCAGCCATTTGCAGGCGCAAAATTTGCTGCAGCACGGTGCCGCCATTATTCTGGCGGGCGCCATGCAGGAAACGGGTTGGAGTGCCCAGCGAGTGGCCCAGGCGGTGTCCTGTGGCACCCTCACACTGAGCTACCCCAAGAACGAGGCAGCCGCGCGCCACGCCGCTGACGCGTGCGCCGCCACGGTGTGCCAACACATTGCCGGGCAACGCGCGCACCGCAATGATCAGATCAAAACCCTGGGGGAAGGCAAAACCCCCTGGCTGTACCTGATTGTGGCCACCGGCAATATTCATGAAGACGTGGTGCAAGCCCGCGCCGCGGCCGAGCAGGGCGCCGACATCATTGCCGTGATCCGCTCCACCGGCCAGAGCCTGCTCGACTATGTGCCCTTTGGCGCCACCACCGAAGGTTTTGGTGGCACCTACGCCACGCAGGAAAACTTCCGACTGATGCGCGCCGCGCTGGATGAAGTGGGCCAAAAGGTGGGCCGCTACATCCGCCTGACCAACTACTGCTCGGGCCTGTGCATGCCAGAGATTGCCGCCATGGGTGCCGTGGAGCGGCTCGACATGATGCTCAACGACTCGATGTACGGCATCATCTTTCGCGACATCAACATGCAGCGCACCTTCATTGACCAGTTCTTCTCGCGCATGGTCAATGCCTACGCCGGCATCATCATCAACACCGGTGAAGACAACTACCTCACTACCGCCGACGCTTTCGATGCCGCGCATACCGTACTGGCCTCGCAGCTGATCAACGAACAGTTTGCCATCCTGTCGGGCCTTAGCCCCAAGCAAATGGGCCTGGGCCATGCGTTTGAGATTCATCCTGAGCTGGAAAACGGCTTCTTGTGGGAACTGGCCCACGCGCAGCTAGTGCGCCAGGTGTTTCCGGATGCCACGCTCAAGTACATGCCGCCCACGAAGTACATGACGGGCAACATTTTCAAAGGCCATGTGCAGGACGCCTTGTTCAACATGGTGAGCGTGTTGACACAGCAAAACATCCACTTGACTGGCATGATGACCGAGGCCATCCACACGCCGTTTATCCAGGATCGCTTCCTGGCGATCCAGAACGCCAAGTACGTGTTTGGCACCATGAAAGACCTGCACGCCGAGATTGAATTCAAGCGCGGCGGCAAGATTGAGCAGCGAGCCCAGGCGGTGCTGGCAGAGGCCGAAGCCATGCTGGCGCAGATTGAGGCCATGGGCTTGGCCGGAGCGATCGGCAAAGGCATGTTTGCCGAGATTTCGCGCACGCCCACGGGCGGCAAAGGGCTCGATGGCGTGATCCAGAAGGCCGGCAACTACTACAACCCGTTCCCGCACCTGATGTTGCCTGAGACTGTGCCGCAGCGCCGTGACGCTCTGGCTTCCGCTGCTCAGGAGGCCCAATATGCTTGACTCGAAACGGCCAGAACAATGGGTTAAACCCTACGGTGACACGCTGGGCGACGGCCGCGTCCAACTGTCTTTCACCTTGCCGGTGGCACTGGATGAGACCAGCAAGGAAGGCGCCAAGCGTCTGGCGGCCATGATGGGGCTGATGGATCCCGCCGTGGTGCACTGCGAAGACATGGGCCAGGGTTTCAGTTTTTACGTGCTCTATGGGCAGTGCAGGCATCAGGTGGATTTGTCGAGTTTTCAGGTCGTCAAGCCTGACTACGAGGTGATGGACAAAGAAGCCATCAACGCGCTAATCGCCGAGAAAATGGGTCGCCGCATGGTGGTGGTCGGTGCCACGATCGAGACCGATGCCCACACCGTGGGCATTGACGCCATCATGAACATGAAGGGCTTCAACGGGCATAAGGGGCTGGAGAGTTACCACGAGATCCGCGCCATCAACCTGGGGGCCCAGGTCGACTCCGAGGTGCTGGTGGCCAGAGCCATTGAAGAAAAAGCCGATGTCATTCTGGTGTCGCAAGTGGTGACGCAAAAGAACATTCATCTCGACAACCTGACCAAGCTGTCGGATCTGCTGGAGGCAGAAGGCCTGCGTGACAAGGTGATACTGGTGGTGGGCGGACCGCGCATCAGCCATGAACTGGCCAAGGAGCTGGGCTACGACGCGGGCTTTGGCAGCAAGAGTTACGCCGAAGACGTGGCATCCTTTGCCATCCACGAATGGATTCACAGAAAGGCCGCCTGAGTAATTAACTTGCGGGACAGACCGCCTCCTGATTTTTTGCGGGACAGACCGCAGCCGCGAAGCGGCCAGCTCTGTCCTCAACCGATCACGAAGGCCAGCTCTGTCCTCAACTGAACAGGAAACAAAATGGAAAACTACACCAGCCTGATCCGACTGCGCATCAGCGCGCACGATGCCCACTACGCCGGCGGTCTGGTGGATGGTGCCAGGATGCTGCACCTGTTTGGCGACGTGGCCACCGAGCTGCTGATCCGCAGTGATGGTGACGAAGGCCTGTTTGTGGCTTATGACGACGTCCAGTTCCTGGCGCCGGTCCACGCCGGGGACTACATCGAGGCGAGCGGCCGTATCGTGGCCATGGGCAAGACCTCGCGCAAGATGGTGTTTGAAGCGCGCAAGGTGATTGCGTCTGCCGGGATGGCGGGCCAGCCTTCGGCGGCGGATGTGCTGGCCGAGCCCCTTGTGGTCTGCAAGGCATCCGGCACCTGCGTCGTGCCTCTGCAGTGCCAGCGCATTGCGCGCCCACCTGTTCGCTGCTGAACATGGACAAACTCATCATCACCGCCGCCTTGACCGGCGCCGAAGTCACCCGCGAGCAGCAAGCTGCGCTGCCGATCACGCCCGAAGAGATTGGACGCGCCGCCGAGGAATGTTATGAAGCCGGTGCGGCGATGGTTCACGTGCATGCCCGCAACGCCGACGGCAGCCCGACCCAGGACAAGGAGACTTACCGCCAGATCATCGCGGCCATCCGCAAACGCTGCGACGTGATCGTGCAGGTCTCGACCGGTGGTGCGGTCGGCATGACGCCCCAAGAACGTCTGGCGCCGGTGACGCTGGCACCCGAAATGGCCACCCTGTCCATGGGGTCGGTCAACTTCGGCGACGATGTGTTCATGAACCACCCCGCTGACATGGCGGTGTTTCTGCAGGCGATGCAGGAACACGGCGTCAAGCCGGAACTCGAAATATTTGACACCGGCATGCTCGGCACCGCCCATCGCTGGCTCAAAAAAGGCGTGCTGACCGGCCCGCTGCACTTTGACTTTGTGCTGGGCATACCGGGCGGCATGGCCGGCACGCCCGAGGCACTGATGTACCTCAAGGCGCAATTACCCGAGGGCGCCAGCTGGACCGTGGCGGGCATCGGTGCGGCGCAACTGCCGCTGGGCGTGATGGCGATTGTGCTGGGCGGCCATGTGCGCGTCGGCTTTGAGGACAATGTGTATTACCGCAAGGGCGAGCTGGCCAGCAGCAACGCCCAGTTGGTGGCCCGCATCGCCCGTATCAGCCGCGAGCTGGATCGCCCGGTGGCGACGCCGGATGAGGCCCGCGCCCTGCTGGGTATGCCCCGGCGGCACTGACCCGCAGTGGGTCTTCGCTAACACGAGGGTCTCATTGCTAAGCTCGGAGTCCACTCAGTATGCTATCTAATTAGTAGCTAACTATCAAGGTGGCATGCTGGCTAGATGCCTGAATTGTATAAATTCTTGAGGCTGGCGCTGCCGGGAGGCTAACGCTTTGCCGCGGGTGTACGCATCAGAGTGCTTTTGCCAAACAGGCTTTCGATCAGGTCCACCGCCAGCTCGGCGGTCTGGTTGCCTACATCGAGCGCCGGGTTGAGTTCGACCACGTCGAGCGAGGCCAGTCGGCCGGTGTCGGCGATCATCTCCATGCACAGTTGCGCCTCGCGGTAGGTCGGGCCGCCGCGCACCGTGGTGCCCACACCGGGGGCAATCGCCGGGTCGAGAAAATCAACATCCAGGCTGACGTGCAAATGGGTGTTGGCATCCACCAGCGCCAACGCCAGTTCCATGGCATGGCGCACGCCCATTTCATCGATGTAGCGCATGTCGAACACTTCAATGCCCATATCGTGCACCAGGCGCTTTTCACCGGCATCGACGCTGCGAATGCCAATCTGGCGAATCTGCTTGGGCTGCAGCGCCGGCACATGACCCCCGATCTGGATCAATTCCTGCGGGCCGTGGCCGCACAGGCAGGCCACCGGCATGCCGTGGATGTTGCCGCTGGGCGTCAAGGTGGCGGTGTTGAAATCGGCATGCGCGTCAAACCATAAAACGCGCAGTTTTTTGCCCTGGTCGCGGCAGTGCCGTGCCACCGCGCTGATGGAGCCGATGGCCAGGCAGTGGTCGCCGCCCAGCATGATGGGTAGCCGCCCGGCCTGGAGTTCCGCGTACAGGGTGTCATGCAGCAACTGGTTCCATTGCACCACTTCCGGCAGATGGCGAAAGCCGTTGACGGCCTCCAGCCACGGGTTGGCCGGGCCATGGAGGTTGCCGCAGTCTTTGACATCCAGACCCAGCTGCGCCAGGGCCTGCGCCAGGCCCGCCACGCGCAGTGCCTCCGGCCCCATGCGGGCACCGAGCATACCGGCTCCAATGTCGGTGGGGACGCCAATCAGGCTGATGCCGCCTGGGGCGAGGGGGGTGTCGGGGGAAAGTGTGCTGGTGTTCATGCGGCCGATGCTAACGCGGGTTCGGCATCCCGACGCGACGCATCCGCCTGGCCGCGTGAAGCGGGGCGAATCAGGCTGAACAGGTCTTTCGGGTTGGCCAGCTCGGGCAGCAATAACAGCCGTTGCCCCAGGCCCAACTCAAAGGCCGTGTCACGCAGGTAGCGCAGGGCCGAGTAGTCTTCCAGCGCAAAGCCGACCGAGTCGAATAGCGTGATTTGTCCGTCAGAAGTACGCCCCGGCGCCTCGCCGCGCAGCACCCGCCAGAGTTCGGTCACCGCAAAATCGGCTGGCATCTGCTGCAAATCGCCTTCGATGCGGGTTTGCGGCTCGTACTGCACAAACACCGCAGACCCGCGCAGCACATCCGGATGCAGCTCGGTCTTGCCGGGGCAGTCGCCACCGACGCCGTTGATGTGCATGCCCGGCTCCATCAGCTCGGGCGTGAGAATGGTGGCGTTGGTCTTGTCGGCCGTCACCGTGGTCACAATGTCGGCGCCGCGCACGGCCTGCGCAATGCTGGTGCAGGCGCTCAGACGCAGCCCGGTGTGCTGCAGGTTGCGCATCAGTTTGCGGCTGGCCAGGGCATCGGTATCAAACAGGCGGATTTCTTCAATGCCCAGCAGGTGATGAAACGCCAGTGCCTGAAACTCAGCTTGCGCTCCGTTGCCGATCAGTGCCATGCACTTGCTATTGGGTCGGGCCAGTGCGCGGGCGGCGACGGCCGACATGGCGGCGGTGCGCAGCGCCGTGCTCAGGGTCAGTTCGCTGAGCAGCACGGGGATGCCGGTGGCCACATCGGCCAGCACACCAAACGCCATCACCGTGGGCAGACCCAGGCGTGTGTTTTTGGGGTGACCATTGACATATTTGAAGGCATAGGTTTTGGCATCGGCAATCGGCATCAGTTCAATCACGCCATCAAGCGAGTGGTTGGCCACGCGGGCGCATTTGTCAAAGTCTTGCCAGCGCCGGTAGTCATCCAAGATGTAGTCAGCCAGGCGGGTCAAGGTGGCGGCGATGCCCACTTGGGAGACCAGGGTGGCCACGTCCTGGACGCTGAGAAATTGGGTTCGAGTCTGGGTTTGACTCAGCGTGGGGTGTTTCATGGTGTTGGGCTCCGATGGGTTCAGAGAAGTGTCGCCAAACGGCTTGTCAATGTAAATCGTCAGTTTTGCAACCTTTTAGACAAAAAACTGGCACTTTGGTATATCAAACTGACATAATGACAATATGGATGCCACCGATCAACAGTTGTTATCACTTTTGCGCAAAGACGCCCGCACCAGCGTGGCCACCCTGGCCAGCAAACTGGGGGTGTCGCGCGGCACCGTCAGCAACCGGATCACCAAGCTTGAGGATGCGGGCATCATCGTGGGTTACACGGTGCGGCTGCGCCCGGACGCGCAACCGTCCGAGATCAGCGCCTGGATGAGCGTGGCCGTCGCCGGCAATGAAACCCGCGCCGTGATTGCCAGCCTGCTCGGTGAGCCAGGGGTGGCCTGCCTGCACGACACCAACGGCCGTTGGGACTTGCTGGCTGAACTGCGGGCTGCCAATCTGGCCGAGCTGTCGCATGTGCTGGAACGCATCCGGCTGATTCGCGGCATCAGCAGCACCGAGACCAGCATCCACCTGGAAACTTACCGGCTGGCGTGACCGCCATTCCAAAGAAGCTATCGTATTGATAGCTATCTACGCTTATACGACGGGGGCTACAGCCTCATTTCTTACAAATTTCAAATTTCCTGGCGCGGCTGTTTGTAGCGCGCGTAGCCCCACAGGTATTGCTGCGGGCAGTCGCGAATCAGTGTCTCCAGCGCCGCATTGATGATCCGCACCGCCTGCGCCCCGTCCGCGGGCAGGGCGGCGGGCAAGGGCTGCACATGCACCCGGTAGCCCCGCCCCCAGGACAAACGCTCGCCCCAGGCCATCAGCACCGTGGCCCCGGTTTGCTGCGCCAGCCGCACCGACAGGGTCATGGTGTAAGCCTCGCGGCCAAAAAATGGCGCCCAGACGCCCATGCCCAGCGGCGGCACCTGGTCCGGCAGCAGGCCCAGCGACTGGCCTTTCTTCAACGCCTTGATCATCTGCTTGACACCGGCCAGCGTCGTCGGCGCCGTGTGCAGGCCGGGGCGCGCCCGCGCCGTGCTCATCACCTCGCGCAGCCAAGGTTGGCGCGACGGGCGAAACAGCACCGTCATCGGCTGCTGTGTCTGACCGTAGCGCTGCGCATAGGCTTGGGCCGTGATCTCAAAGCAGCCCAGATGCGGCGTCAAAAAAAGCACGCCGCGCCCAAGCGCCAGCGCTTCCTCCACATGCTGCGCACCAATCCATTGCACCGGCACGGGCCGGCCCAACCACAGGCGCGGCAACTCGGCCACCAGCTTGCCGCTCTCGCCCACAGAACCCCGCCATTGCCGCCAACCCAGGCCAGCCTGGCGCGCGTTCGCCACAAAACGCTGGCGATAGACCCCGGAGACCGCGAACACCAGCCAGCCCAGGCCCCAGCCCACGGCATGTAATAGCCACAAAGGCAGGGTGGACAGGATTTTGAAGAGGGTGATCATGGGTCGGATAAACTATGCCCGTCGCTGAGTTACAGAACTACTTGCAGGGCGACACACAAGGGCGGTTTGCCAAGAGCCGCCATTGTGCCTTGTCAATCATTTGACAAATCTGCTAAAGCGTTCGCCGAAAGCCCGAAAAGCCCAAGCAACGCGAACTTGTTGTTTTACTTTTCAATTGGAGCTTTCAACCATGGCGAACGATTTTCTCTTTACCTCCGAGTCCGTATCAGAAGGTCACCCCGACAAGGTGGCGGATCAGATTTCTGACGCTATCCTCGACGCGATCTTCAAGCAAGACCCCAAGTCCCGCGTCGCCGCCGAAACCCTGTGCAACACCGGGCTGGTGGTGCTGGCCGGTGAAATCACCACCAACGCGCATGTGGACTACATCCAGGTGGCGCGCGACACGCTCAAGCGCATCGGCTACGACAACACCGAGTACGGCATCGACTACAAAGGCTGCGCCGTGCTGGTGGCCTATGACAAGCAGAGCAACGACATCGCCCAGGGCGTGGACCATGCCTCAGACGACCACCTGAACACCGGCGCCGGCGACCAGGGCCTGATGTTCGGCTACGCCTGCAACGAGACGCCCGAACTCATGCCCGCGCCGATCTACTACGCCCACCGGCTGGTGGAGCGCCAGGCGCAACTGCGCAAGGACGGCCGGCTGCCGTTTCTGCGCCCCGACGCCAAGAGCCAGATCACCATGCGCTACGTGGACGGCAAGCCGCACTCAATCGACACCGTGGTGCTGTCGAGCCAGCACAGCCCGGAGATGAGCGACGGCCTGCACATGAAGCCTGCTTTCATTGAGGCGGTGATTGAAGACATCATCAAACCCGTGTTGCCCAAAGAATGGCTGACGGCCGACACCAAGTACCTGATCAACCCGACCGGCCGCTTCGTGGTTGGTGGCCCGCAAGGCGACTGCGGCCTGACCGGGCGCAAGATCATTGTGGACACCTACGGCGGCGCCTGCCCGCACGGTGGCGGCGCCTTCAGCGGCAAAGACCCGAGCAAAGTGGATCGCTCGGCCGCCTACGCCGCCCGCTATGTGGCCAAAAACATTGTGGCGGCCGGCTTGGCGCGCCAGTGCCAGATTCAGGTCGCCTACGCCATTGGCGTGGCCAAACCGATGAACGTGACGGTGTACACCGAAGGCACCGGCGTGATCCCGGACGACAAGATCGCAGAACTGGTGCACGAGCTTTTTGACCTGCGCCCCAAAGGCATCATCCAGATGCTCGACCTGCTGCGCCCGATCTATGAAAAGACCGCCGCCTACGGCCACTTTGGTCGTGAAGAGCCCGAGTTCACCTGGGAGCGCACCGACAAAGCGCAGGCGCTGCGGGCAGCGGCGGGGCTATGAGCCACGCATTCGCGTCAGCGAATCCTGCGCTTTGCGCCGCAGGCACAATGCCACAGGCACTGCGGGCGAGCGCCGGGCTGTAGCCAACCAAGCCCAGCCAGGCGCAGGCTTCAGTGGGCGATCCCGGACTTGATGGGGGGTCGCCCGCCAAAAATGGCGGTGCCGACACGCACCATCGTGCTGCCGGACTGGATCGCCGCCTCCATGTCGGCACTCATGCCCATGGACAGCGTGTCAAGGGCCAGACCTTCGGCATTTAAAGCATCAAATACCGCCTTGACCCGCGCAAACAGGGCGCAAGCAGCTACAAAATCAGGAGCCGGTTCGGGAATGCTCATGATGCCGCGCAGGCGCAGCCCGGGCAAGGCGGCCACGCTGCGGGCGAGCGCCAACGCCTCGCTCGGCGATACACCCGACTTGCTGGCGCCACCATCCACGTTGACCTGAATACAAACCTGCAGCGGTGGCCGACCGGCCGGGCGCTGCTCGCTCAGACGTTGTGCGATCTTGAGCCGATCCAGCGTCTGCACCCAATCAAAGTGCTCGGCCACCAGCCTTGTCTTGTTGCTCTGGATCGGACCGATGCAGTGCCACTCAAGCGGCAAATGGCGCAAGTGACTGATTTTTTCTACCGCCTCCTGAATGTAGTTCTCGCCAAATGCGGACTGGCCGGCGGCATAGGCTTGTGTCACGACCTCGGGAGCAACGGTTTTGGAGACGGCCAGCAGTGTGACCTCGCTGGCAGCACGGCCAGCGGCCTGGCAAGCGGCCGTGACGCGCGCGCGAACACTTTGCAGTTGGGTCGGGAGTTGGTTTTGAATCGTGGTCATAATTACCGCAAGCGTAACAAACCATCGGGAACTTTGTGGACATCACCCAATTACTGGCCTTCAGCGTCAAGAACAAGGCGTCTGACCTGCACCTCTCCTCCGGTCTGCCCCCCATGATTCGCGTCAATGGCGACGTGCGGCGCATCAACGTCGAAGCGCTCGATCACAAGCAGGTGCATGCCATGGTGTACGACATCATGAACGACTCGCAGCGTAAAGCCTATGAAG
>NZ_JBAQMD010000064.1:0-39749 GCF_049302455.1 Rhodoferax ferrireducens
CTCACACCAGAGTCTGCCGCGCAGAGCGAAGCCTTGTTGTGGCAGTTGTATGACCAGATCACCGCCCGCACCCTGCTGGTTCGCGGTGCTGTTTCAGACCTGCTCACAATGCAAACCGCGCGGGCCATGATGGCGCGCGGCCCCCAAGCGCGGCTGGCCGAGTTTGCCGGCGTGGGCCACGCCCCCACGTTCATCGCCTGTGATCAGGTGAAAGCGATCGCCTCTTTTTTACTGGATGACTAGCCGGTGTATTGCACATGAAAACCCTGTCCGCCGAGCCAACGGGCGCGGCATCTTCAGCGCACCCATTGCCGCAGTTGCTGACCGCAACGGCGCAGACTTTGGCGGAGCAGCCCCATGCGCTGGCGCGTGCCCGCGCTTTTGCCGAGCCGCTGCTGGCCAGCGAGACGCTCGACACCGGCGAGAACACGCTGGCCCATGCCGACGCGGTCGCGGCCATTCTCAGGATCATTGGCGGCTCCGAGGCGATGCAGGCCGCCAGTTACCTGGTTTATGCCTGCGACCACTTGAACAAACCCCAAGAGGTGATCGCCAAGGCATTTGGTGACAACTTTGCCGCGCTGGCGGTAGAAACCACCAAGCTGGTGCGGGTGCAACGTCAGGCGCGCCAGGCGCAAGTGGCCAGCGAGCGCGCCGCCACGGGCATCCCGATGGCGCAAACAGCGGCCGCCCAAACCGAGAATGTGCGCAAGATGCTGCTCGCCTTTTCACGTGACTTGCGCGTGGTGATGCTGCGGCTGGCCTCGCGCCTGCAAACGCTGCGCTTTTTTGCCGCTGCCCGCCAGGCCGCGCCGCCCGGTGTGGCGCGCGAGGCCTTGCAGGTGTTTGCGCCGCTGGCCAACCGGCTGGGCATCTGGGAAATCAAGTGGGAGATGGAAGACCTGGCGTTTCGTTTCCTGGAGCCTGATGTCTATCGCCAAGTGGCGTGCCTGCTCGATGAAAAGCGCTCCGAGCGCGAGTTGCACGTTGAGCAATTGCGGCTGCAACTGGAGTCGGACCTGAAGGCGCAGGGCATGAGCGTCACGGTGCAGGGGCGACCCAAACACATCTTCAGCATCGTCAAGAAGATGCGCGGCAAATCGCTCGCATTTGACCAGGTCCATGACATTCGGGCGCTGCGCATTGTGGTCGCGGACATCGCGGACTGCTACGCCGCCTTGAGCTGGGTGCACAGCCAGTTCACGCCGATCGCCGAAGAATTTGACGACTACATTGCCAAACCCAAGGCCAACGGCTACCAGTCCCTGCACACGGTGGTGCGCGATGCCACGGGGCTGCCGATCGAGATTCAGATTCGCACCCAGGCCATGCACGACCATGCCGAGCACGGCGTGGCCGCGCATTGGGCCTACAAGGAAGCAGGTGTCAAAGGCTACGCCGGCGTTTCGGCCACCAGTTCCTACGACGCCAAGATTGCCGTGCTGCGCCAGTTGCTGGCGTGGGAGCGCGATCTGTCGGGCACTTCGGCGCAGGATGTCGGTCTGGATGACCGCATTTATGTCTTGACGCCCGAGGCGGCCATTGTGGAGCTGCCGCAAGGCGCCACCGCCGTCGACTTTGCCTACAGCGTGCACACCGATCTGGGGCACCGCTGCCGCGGGGCCCGAATTGATGGCGTGATGGTGCCTCTGAACACGCCGCTAAAAAATGGCCAGACAGTGGAAGTGACGGTGGCCAAGGAGGGCGGGCCGTCGCGCGACTGGCTGATGGCAGAACAAGGCTATCTGGTGAGCCACCGGGCCCGCTCCAAGGTGCGCGCCTGGTTCAACGCCCAGGCCCTGCATGAAACGGTTGCCAAAGGCCGGGAGGCGGTCGAGAAACTGCTGCAGCGCGAGGGTAAGACGGCGCTCAAATTGCAGGACCTGGCCGCGCAGCTGGGGTTTAACTCGGCCGACGATCTATTTGAAGTGGTAGGCAAGGACGAGTTCTCGCTGCGTAATATCGAGACCCTGCTGCACCCGCCCGAGCCGGTGCAGGCCGACGATGGGCCGCTGCTGAAAAAGCCGCGCAGCGCCAGCAACCCGGCCAAGGGTGGCTTGTTGGTGGTGGGTGTTGATTCATTGATGACGCAGTTGGCCAAGTGCTGCAAACCGGCCCCGCCTGACCCGATTTGTGGCTTTGTCACCCGCGGCAAAGGGGTCAGCGTGCACCGTGCCGATTGCTCCAACCTGCGCGAGATGATTGCCCAAAATGGCGAGCGCGTGATCGAGGTGGAATGGGGCCAGCCCCCAGGCAGTGCGAGTGGATCGGCGGGCAGCGCTGTGTACCCGGTGGACGTGGCGGTGCACGCCATTGAAAGGCAGGGCTTGCTGCACGACATTTCCGAGGTTTTCACCAAAGAAAAGATGAACGTGATCGGTGTGCAGACGCAGTCCGTCAAGGGCATCGCCTTGATGACGTTCACGGTCGAAGTGTCGGATGCCGGGCGGCTGCACAAGGTGCTGGGCATGGTGACGGAGTTGCCGGGCGTGCGTTCGGCGCGGCGGCGGTGAGGGGCGCGGTGTCGCCCCCAAGGGCCTCGTGATAATCAAATAATGAACAAACCCATTTTCATCGCTGGCCGCCAAAAATGAGCCCATCTCACTCCCATCACACCTTCCTCTGGCACGACTACGAGACCTTTGGCACCAACACCCGGCGCGCGCGCCCGGCGCAGTTTGCCGCCATTCGCACCGATGCCGAGCTCAATGTTATTGGCACCCCCCTCATGCTGTATTGCCAGCCGGCCGCTGATTTTTTGCCGGATCCGCAAGCCTGTCTGATCACCGGCATTACGCCGCAGCTGTGTCTTGAAAAGGGAATTCCCGAGTACCAGTTTGCGGCGCAGATCGAGCAGGCCTTCAGTCTGCCCGGCACGGTGGGGGTGGGTTACAACACGATCCGTTTTGACGACGAGATCACGCGCTTCATGTTCTGGCGCAACCTGATCGACCCGTATGCGCGCGAGTGGCAAAACGACTGCGGCCGCTGGGACTTGCTGGACGTGGTGCGCACCGCCTATGCCTTGCGACCCGACGGCATTGAGTGGCCGCTCAATGCCGAGGGCAAACCCAGCTTCAAGCTGACCGATTTGAGCGCCGCCAACGGCTTGCTGCATGAAGCGGCCCACGATGCCTTGAGCGACGTGCGCGCCACCATCGCGCTGGCGCGCTTGATCAAGACGGCGCAGCCCAAGCTGTTTGACTTCTGTTTTGGCCTGCACAAAAAAGACCGCGTGATGGCCGAGCTGGGCTTGCCCACCACCTTGACCCAGGCCCGGCCTTTTCTGCACATCTCGGGCATGTTTGCGCCCGAGCGCGGCTGCCTGGCGCTGATGTGGCCGCTGGCCATGCACCCGGCCAACAAAAACGAGTTGCTGGCCTGGGATCTGGCCTTTGACCCGCGCGAGTTGGCGCAGATGAACGCCGAGCAGATTCGCCTGCGCCTGTTCACCAAAACGGCGGATTTGCCCGAGGGTGTGCAGCGCCTGCCGGTCAAGTCGATTCACCTGAACAAATCCCCGACAGTGATTGGCAACTACAAGACCTTGTCGAGCGCCATGGCGCAGCGCTGGGGTTTGAATCTGGACGATCAGTTGGCCAACGCCGCGCACGCGCAAGCCTTGCCCGACATGAGCGGCATCTGGCCGGCGGTGTTCAAGCGCCCAGCGGCCGCGACGCCGGACGTGGACGAATATCTGTACGGTGGTTTTGTTGGCAACGCCGATCGCCGCCGCCTGAATGATTTGCGCCAGCTTAAGGCCCAGGAATTGGCCAGCGCGCGACCTGCCTTTGACGATGCGCGTCTGCCCGAACTGCTGTGGCGCTACCGGGCGCGCAATTTTCCGCAAAGCCTGAGCGCTGAGGAGTTGGCGCGCTGGGAAGCCCACCGCTGCGCGCGTTTGTTCGACGGCGAGGGCGGCGCACTCACCATCGAGCAACTGTTTGAAGAACTCGACCGCTTGGCGGAATCCGCCGATGAGCGGGGCGAGGCCATTTTGGGTGCCTTATATGACTACGCCGAGCTGATTGCGCCGCAAAGAGCGTGATGTTGGTCGCCGACGCGTCAGAACGAGTTGCTACCAAATATGTAGCTACCTACGTAAGCATCACGGGGGATAGAGCCCTATTTGGCACATAAAAATAAAGCTCACTGCGTGCCAAAAATCCGGTCACCGGCGTCACCCAAGCCCGGCAGGATGTAGCCGTGGCTGTTGAGCTGGCGGTCGATGGCTGCGGTGTAGATCGGCACATCCGGGTGCGCTTTGCGCAGTGTTGCGACGCCTTCGGGGCAGGTCAGCAGACAGACAAATTTGATCGACTTGGGATGGGTCGCCTTGACGCGTTCAATCGCCGCCACGGCGGAGTTGCCGGTGGCGAGCATCGGGTCGACCACCACCACGTCGCGTTCCTGCATGTCTTTGGGCATCTTGAAGTAGTACTCCACCGCCTGCAGCGTCTTGGGGTCGCGGTACAGGCCGATGTGCCCGACCCGGGCGCCCGGCACGACACTGAGCATGCCGTCCAGAATGCCGGTGCCCGCGCGCAGGATCGACACCAGCACCAGTTTTTTGCCGTCAATCACTTTGGCGCTCATGGTTTCCAGCGGCGTCTCAATTTCGACTTCCTGCATCGGCATATCGCGCGTCACTTCATAAGCCATCAGCATGCTGATTTCGTTGAGCAGGGTGCGAAAACTGTTGGTGCTCGCTTCTTTTTTGCGCATCAGCGTCAGTTTGTGCTGCACCAGCGGGTGGTTGACGACGTGAACGAAGGGGTCGGTGTTGGGGCTGCTCATGGGGCTAATTTTCTCAATAAATGGCAAGCGTGAAATTGCTTTAAGGTCCGTGTGGTTCGAGTCCGTCAAGAAAGCCGCTTGCCGTGGATAGGCTTCAAAAGGTCGATTGTGCGCGCGTGGCAACTATCGTTTGCCGCCAAAAATGCCACCCAGCACGCCGCGGATGATCTGGCGCCCGACTTCGCGGCCGACCGAACTGGCGGCACTGCGGATGAGTTGTTCGCCGGCCGAGGTGCGCGTGCGGCGCACGCCACCGCCAAAAATGGAGCCCAGGCTGTCAAGCAGACCGCCGCCGGCTGGTGCCGCTGCCGCGCTGTCATTGCGCGCTTCGGCCGGCGCCCTGGCCCGGCCACTGCTTCGTGGCTCGGTGTCGCGGGTGGCTGCGCTGGTCGAACTGGCGGCTGCGTCCAGTCGTGCCGCGGTGCGGCCCTTGATTTTCTCGAACGCTGACTCCCGGTCCAGCGTCTTTTCATAAACCCCGGCGACGATGGAGTCTGCCATCAGGGCTGTGCGTTGCTCAGGCGTGATCGGCCCAATCTGGCTGGCAGGTGGCAGCACGTAGACCCGCTGCGTGATGCCGGGGCGGCCTTTTTCGTCCAGAAAGCTTACCAGTGCTTCGCCCACGGCCAGTTCCGTGATGGCAGCGCCGATGTCCAGGTCGGGATTCGGGCGCATGGTGTCGGCGGCCGATTTGACCGCTTTCTGGTCCCGTGGCGTGAAGGCGCGCAAGGCGTGCTGCACACGGTTGCCCAATTGGGCCAAGACCGAGTCCGGAATGTCGAGCGGGTTTTGCGTGACAAAAAACACGCCCACACCCTTGGAGCGCACCAAGCGCACCACCAGCTCAATGCGCTCAATCAGCACTTTGGGTGCGTCAGCGAACAGCAAATGCGCTTCGTCAAAGAAGAACACGATCTTGGGCTGGTCCAGGTCGCCCACTTCGGGCAGATTCTCGAACAGTTCGCTCAGCAGCCACAGCAAAAACGTGGCGTACAGGCGCGGCGCGGTCATCAGCTTGTCGGCCGCCAGGATGTTGATCATCCCGTGCCCGTTGGCATCGGTTTGCAGAAAATCGGCGATGTTGAGCATCGGTTCGCCAAAGAATTGATTGCCGCCCTGGGCTTCGATCTGCATCAGCCCGCGCTGAATGGCGCCAATGCTGGCGGCGCTGATGTTGCCGTATTCGGTGGTGAACTGGGACGCGTTGTCGCCCACCAGTTGGCACATGGCGCGCAGGTCTTTCATGTCCAGCAGCAGCAGGCCGTCGTCGTCGGCGATCTTGAACACCAGTTGCAGCACGCCGGCCTGGGTCTCGTTGAGGTTGAGCATGCGCCCCAGCAACAGCGGGCCCAAATCGCTGACGGTGGCACGCACCGGGTGGCCCTGTTCGCCAAAGACGTCCCACAGGGTGGTCGGAAATGCTGCGAATTCAGGAGCGTGTAGCGCACGTTCAGTCAGGAGTTTGGCCAGTTTTGATCCCAAGGCGCCGACTTGGGAAAGGCCGGTCAGATCGCCTTTGATGTCGGCCATGAACACCGGCACGCCGATGCGCGAGAAGCCTTCGGCCATGGTTTGCAGCGTGATGGTCTTGCCGGTGCCGGTGGCGCCGGTGATGAGTCCGTGCCGGTTGGCTTTGTCAGGGCGCAGAAAGCATTCGGTGTTGCCATGTTGTGCAATCAGAATCGGATCAGACATAAGATTCCCAAAAAGTACAATTGAACCAATAGCGTAACGAACTTTTGAAGGATTCCCCGTGGCAGGACACAGTAAATGGGCCAATATTCAGCACCGTAAAGGTCGTCAGGACGAGAAGCGGGGCAAGGTCTGGACCCGAATCATCCGTGAAATCACGGTGGCGGCGCGCGCCGGCGGCGCTGACCTTGGCACCAACCCGCGCCTGCGCCTGGCGGTGGAGCGCGCCAAGGCGGCCAACATGCCGGCGGACCGCATCAAGTACAACATTGACAAGGCCAGCGGCACGCTCGAAGGGGTGCAGTACGAGGAGATTCGCTACGAAGGCTACGGCATCGGCGGCGCGGCGATCCTGGTGGACACCATGACCGACAACAAGGTGCGCACCGTGGCTGAAGTGCGCCACGCTTTTGCCAAATTTGGCGGCAACATGGGCGCGGAGGGCTCGGTGGCGTTCCAGTTCAAGCACTGCGGCCAGTTGATTTTCGCGCCCGGCACCAATGAAGACAAGGTGATGGAAGTCGCGTTGGAGGCGGGCGCCGAAGACGTGATCACCGATGACGATGGTGCCATCGAAGTGCTGACCGCGTACCCGGATTTTGAGGCCGTCAAGAATGCCCTTGAAGCCGCGGGCTTGAAACCGGAGGCGGCCGACGTGACCATGCGCGCCGAAAACCCGATTGAACTGACCGGCGACGATGCGGTGCGGATGCAGAAATTGCTCGATGCGCTGGAAGACCTGGACGACGTGCAGGAGATTTATCACAACGCAGAGATTGACGCCGAAACCCTATGAATATTCTCGTGATTGGCGGTGGTGGCCGTGAACATGCCATGGCCTGGAAGCTGGCGCAGTCGCCCAAGGCGCAGAAGGTGTTTGTCGCGCCGGGCAACGCCGGGACTGCGCTGGACAAACGCATTGAGAACATCAATATCACCGACGTACAGCAGCTGCGGGTCTGGGCTCTTGACAACAAGATAGCGCTGACGGTGGTCGGACCCGAGGTGCCGCTGGCCGCCGGGGTGGTTGATGAGTTTCGCAAACACGGTCTGCGCGTGTTTGGGCCGACCCAGGCTGCTGCCCAACTGGAGAGTTCCAAAGCCTTCTCCAAAGCCTTCATGAAGCGCCACGGCATCCCGACGGCTGAGTACGAGACCTTTGTTGACCCGGTGGCTGCGCATGCCTACCTGGCGCAAAAGGGCGCGCCTATCGTCGTCAAGGCCGACGGCTTGGCCGCTGGCAAGGGCGTGGTCGTGGCTTTGAGTCTGGCCGAGGCGCACGCAGCGGTCGACTTCATGCTGGCAGACGGCACACCGGGTGTTACCCACAACCCGGGCGCGGACGGTCCAGCCGTACCGCGGGTCGTCATCGAGGAATTTTTGCTCGGCGAAGAAGCCAGTTTCATCGTGATGGTGGACGGCAAAAATGTGCTGGCGCTGGCCACCAGCCAGGATCACAAGCGTCTGCTGGATGGTGATCTGGGGCCCAACACCGGTGGCATGGGTGCATATTCACCGGCGCCGGTGGTGACGCCCGATGTGCACGCCCGCACCATGCGTGAAATCATTTTGCCGACCATCCGTGGCATGAAAAAAGACGGCATTCCGTACACCGGTTTTTTGTACGCCGGCTTGATGATCAATGCCGAAGGCCACCCGAAGACGCTCGAATTCAACTGCCGCATGGGCGACCCCGAAACCCAGCCGATTTTGATGCGCCTCAAGTCTGATCTGGTGGAGGTGATGCTGGCCGCCACCGAGCCGGGTCCGCACGGCAAGCTCGACCAGATTGAGCTGCAGTGGGATCGTCGCACGGCGCTGGGCGTGGTGCTGGCGGCGCAGGGTTACCCGCTTGAGCCGCGCAAGGGCGATGCGATTGCCGGCCTGCCCAAGGAAACCGAAGATGCGATGGTGTTCCATGCCGGCACCGCGATGCAGGGTGATGACGTGGTGACCGCCGGTGGCCGGGTCTTGTGTGTGACGGTGCTGGCGGACAACGTGCGCCAGGCCCAAGCCCGCGCCTACGAAGTGGCGCTGGGGATTCACTTTGAGGGCATGCAATACCGCAAGGACATCGGTCACCGCGCAGTCAAGGGAGCGGCGGCGTGAGCGCAGTGGCAGTGGGCAGCGCGCACACCGAAGCGGTCAGCAGTTATCTGCAAGGTTTGCAGGCGCGCATTACCAAGGCGATTGCGGACATCGACGGCACGGCGTTTTTGCTTGACGCGTGGCAAAAGCCAGCGGGCGAGTTGTTGCAAGGCAAGGGCATCACGCAGATTCTGGAAGGGGGTCCGGTTTTCGAGCGGGCCGGTTGCGGATTTTCCAAAGTGAGCGGCCCCCGGTTGCCGCCCTCGGCTACACAGCATCGCCCCGAGTTGGCGGGTGCGCCGTTCGACGCGATGGGTGTGTCGCTGGTGTTTCATCCGCGCAACCCTTTTGTGCCCACCGTGCACATGAACGTGCGCATGCTGGCGGCAAAAGCGGCTGACGGCACGCAGGTGTGCTGGTTTGGCGGCGGTATGGACCTGACGCCGTATTACGGGTTTGAAGAAGACGTGCGGCATTTCCACAGCATCTGCAAAGCCACCTTGGCGCCGTTTGGTGACGACAAATACCCGCGCTTCAAGACCTGGTGTGATGACTACTTCTACCTGAAGCACCGCGCCGAGCCGCGCGGCGTGGGAGGCATCTTTTTTGATGATTTTTCCGAGCTGGGGTTTGAGGGCAGTCTGGCCATGATGCAGGCAGTCGGCGATTCGTTTTTGAACGCCTATTTGCCCATTGTCGAACGCCGAAAAAATACGGTTTATGGTGAACGCGAGCGCGAATTTCAGCTCTATCGGCGCGGTCGCTATGTCGAGTTCAATCTGGTGTGGGACCGTGGCACGCACTTTGGCCTGCAGTCGGGCGGGCGCACGGAATCCATTTTGCTGTCGATGCCGCCGCTGGCGAGCTGGTCGTATCAGAACGTGCCCGCAGCGGGTTCGCCGGAGGCCGAGTTGTACACCCGCTTTCTGGTGCGCCGGGATTGGGTTTGAGGTGAGGCGCATCGGTGTCTTTGGCGGTGCGTTTGACCCCCCGCATGTGGCCCATGTGGCGCTGGTTAAGGCGGCGCTGGCCGAGTTGCAACTTGATGAGCTGCGCGTGGTCCCGACCGGCGAAGCCTGGCACAAGACGCGGACTCTGAGCCCGGCGCCACACCGCCTGGCCATGGCGCAACTGGCATTTGCCGAGCTGCCGCACGTGGTGGTCGATCCGCGAGAACTCAAGCGCGTCGGCCCGAGCTACACAGTGGATACTTTGCGTGAGTTCAAGGCGCTGTGGCCGACGGCCGAGTTCTTTTTGATTCTGGGTGAAGACCAGGCGCAAGCCTTGCCAAGTTGGCATGATTGGCAGGAGATTTTGCAACTTGCTATAATTTGCGTAGCTACTCGCGCTTGTTCGACGGGGGCTAGAGCCAAATTTGATCTAGAAACTACGCATAAATCGAGATTCCGGCGGCTCCTCATGCCCGCCTTGAATGTCAGCGCAACCGACATTCGGGCCCGATTTGCCGCACATCTAAGCGTTGCCGATATGGTTTTTGAGCCTGTTGCACGTTATATTGCCCACCACCACCTTTACCAGACTGCTTGATGACTACCACTACCTCCTCCACCATCGCCAAAAAAGACATCCAAAAACTCCAGCGTGCCATTGTTGATGGCCTCGAAGACGTCAAAGCCCAGGACATTGTGGTCTTTGATACCGAGCACCTGTCCGCCTTGTTTGAGCGGGTCATCATTGCCTCGGGCACGTCGAACCGGCAGACCAAGGCGCTGGCCGCCAGCGTGCGCGATGCGGTGCGGGATGCCGGTTTTGCCAAACCACGCACGGAAGGCGAAACCAATGGCGAGTGGATCATTGTGGATTGCGGCCAGGCTGTGGTGCACATCATGCAGCCCAATTTTCGACAGTATTACAACCTGGAAGAATTGTGGGGCGACAAACCCGTGCGACTCAAATTCGGCGCGGCCAAGCCGGTCGTGAAGGAAGCGGCCAAGCCGGTCAAAGAAGTGAAAGCCGTTAAAGCCGTTAGAGCAGTCGCTCAACCGATAGCGGACATCAGGCGCTCCAACGCCGCCAAGAAGGGTGTGGCGGAGACTTTCCCATCCAAAGCACAGCTGCAAAAGGCGGCGTTGGCGGCCAAGTCGGCGGCTGCAAAAGTACCGGCTAAAAAAGTAGCTGCCAAAAAGGCGCCAGCCAAAGTGAGCGCCGAGGTGACCACGCCGAGAGCCGCTCCCAAACCCGCTGCCAAGGCGGTGGCGAAGGTGGCTGTGAAGAAGGTCATCGTCAACGATCCGGCCAAAAAAGTGGCGGCGAAGAAGGTGGCGGCCAAAGCCGTAGTCGCCAATAAAGCACCGGCCAAGAAGACGGCTGTGCGCAAAGCCTGACGGATTTTTGTGCGGTTGGTGATTGTTGCGGTCGGCCAAAGGGTGCCGGACTGGGCGCAAACAGCGTGGGACGATTACGCCAAACGCTTTCCCTACGAGCTCAAAGTTGAACTCAAAGCCGTCAAGACTGAGCCACGCGGCTCCAAGACGGTGGAAGCCCTGCTTGCCGCCGAGCGGGGGCGTATAGAGGCGGCATTGCCCAAAGGCTGCCGTATCGTGGCTCTGGACGAACGCGGCACCCCTTTGACCACGGTGGCGTTGGCGGCCAAGCTGCAAAACTGGCAGCTGGAAAGCGACGACGTGGCGCTGGTCATTGGCGGGCCGGATGGGCTTGACCCGGCGTTCAAACAGGCAGCGCATGAGCGCATTCGCCTGTCCGACCTGACGCTGCCGCACGCCATGGTCCGGGTCTTGCTGATTGAGCAGCTGTACCGTGCCTGGTCGATCAATGCCAACCATCCCTATCATCGTGAGTGATATTTCAAGGTCATTGCCGTGAGTCGTTTCAGTGAGTGAGTTTATTTACCTCGCCTCGCAAAGCCCAAGGCGCAGCCAGTTGCTGGCGCTGCTGGGCGTGCGCCATGAGCTGTTATTGCCGGATGCCGATGAAGACGCAGAAGCGCTGGAAGCCGTGTTACCCAACGAGGCTGCGGCCGCTTACGTCAAACGGGTGACGCAGCTGAAGCTGGACGCGGCGTTGCAGCGACTCAAACGTCGGGGTCTGCCGGCGGCGCCGGTGCTTTGCTCGGATACCACGGTGGCCCTGGGGCGCAAGATTTTTGGAAAACCCACTGATGCTGCTGACGCCACGCGCATGTTGAAGGAGCTTTCCAACACCACGCACCGTGTCTTGACTGCCGTGGCGCTCGGCACCGCACGCAAACGCGAGCAGGTACTGTGCGAGTCGCGCGTGACTTTTTCTGCCATGAGCTCGCGCCAGATTCAAGCTTATGTTGCATCGGGTGAGCCCTTGGGCAAGGCGGGTGCCTACGCCGTGCAGGGCAGGGCGGCGGCGCTTATTTCGCACATGAGTGGGAGCTACTCTGGCATCATGGGGCTGCCAATGTTTGAGACGGCACAGTTGCTGCAGTCATTCGGTTTCAAGGTTTAAACAGGCCCCCCATGCAAGAAGACATTTTGATCAACTGGTCGCCGCAGGAAACCCGGGTTGCCATTGTTGAAAACGGCGCACTGCAGGAACTGCTCGTCGAGCGCACGCTGGAGCGTGGGCTGGTCGGCAATGTCTATCTGGGCAAGGTCGTTCGCGTGCTGCCGGGCATGCAGTCGGCGTTTATCGACATCGGGCTGGAGCGCGCTGCGTTTTTGCATGTGGCCGATGTCTGGCACCGCCAGCCCGAGGGTGAGCCCCCAAGCCTGGTGCGCAACACCCAGCCGCAGATCCCGATTGAAAAGCAGGTGTTTGAGGGCCAGGTGCTGCTGGTGCAGGTCATCAAGGATCCGATTGGCACCAAAGGCGCGCGGCTGTCAACGCAGATCAGCATCGCCGGGCGCATGCTGGTTTTTTTGCCACAGGATGACCATGTCGGGGTGTCGCAAAAAATCCCGCAAAACCAGCGCGACGAACTGCGCACGCGCCTGCAGCAGCTGGTGGGCACCGAAGGTGGCGGATTCATTTTGCGCACCAATGGAGAAGACGCCTCTGACCTGGAGCTGTCGGACGACATCGGTTATTTGCGTAAAGCCTGGGCACGCATCAAGGGCGCCTCGGTACGGCTGCCGCCTCTGTCGTTATTGCACCAGGACTTGAATTTATTGCAACGGGTGTTGCGGGACTTGGTGTGTGAAAACACCCAGACCATCAAGGTCGATTCACGGGAACAGTTTGAAGCGCTCAAGGCCTTTGGTCTTGAATTCATGCCGGCCGCCGCCGAGAAGTTGCAGCACTACAAGGGTGAGCGGCCCATCTTTGACCTGTATGCCATTGACGAAGAAATTGCCAAGGCGCTGGGGCGCCGGGTGGATCTGAAGTCCGGCGGTTATTTGATCGTGGACCAGACCGAAGCCTTGACCACGGTGGATGTGAACACGGGCGGTTTTGTTGGTGCGCGCAATTTTGACGACACCATTTTCAAGACCAACCTGGAAGCCGCTCAGGCGATTGCCCGGCAACTGCGGTTGCGTAACCTGGGTGGCATCATCATCGTGGATTTCATTGACATGGTGCGTGAGGAGCATCGCGAGGCGGTGTTGGCTGAAATCCGCAAGCAACTGTCGCGCGACCGCGTCAAGACCATGGCAGGTGGTTTTTCGCAGCTCGGGCTGGTCGAGATGACGCGCAAACGCACCCGTGAATCGCTGGCCCACATGCTGTGCGAACCGTGCCCCACCTGCGAGGGCAAAGGCATTGTCAAGACTGCGCGCACAGTGGCCTACAACATCTTTCGCGAGATTTTGCGCGAGGCACGCCAGTTCAATCCGCGCGAATTTCGGGTGATCGCTTCCCCCAAGGTGATTGAGCTGTTTCTGGATGAAGAAAGCCAGCATCTGGCGGGTTTGAGTGAATTTATCGGCAAGCCGGTGTCGTTGCAGAGCGAGAGCGCCATGGGGCAGGAACAGTACGATATTGTGTTGCTGTGACGCCAACAAGCCGCGGCTGTCCGGTTCTTCCGTTTGTTGAACAAGGGTAAAAATTTTGCTGAAACTTGAATTGATTCATGTGGTGCGCCGGTATGGACCGGTAGGCGGCATGGAGCGTTATGTCTGGGAGTTGACGCGCGAACTGCAGCAGCTCGGTCATCGGGTCAGCGTCATTTGCGAGCGCTGCCACGTTGAGAAACCAATGGGCATAACGGTTTACGAGCTGGGTGAAATCGCGCCGCGTCCTCGCTGGCTATCGTTGCTGCGTTTCGGTCGGCGAGTGGCACGGTTTTTGGTGGATCATCCCAGTCCGAATAGCGTGATTCATAGCCACGAACGGCTGAACATCCACCACGTCACGACCTTTCATGGCCCGCCTTTTGCGACAGTTTTTGACAAGCCTTGGTGGCGCCTGATTTCACTGCGTGTTGCGATGCAGTTATTTTTGGAACGCCGCGAGTTATCGACGCCACGCTATGTGGTGCCGAACTCTCATTTTATTAAGCAGTCCATCGCGCACTACTACCCAGCGCTGGCGCACAAGTTGACCGAGCCGATTGTTCCTGGAGTGGTGCCGGGTGTGTCGCGTGAGCCGCGCGATGTTCCGTCTGACGGCGGCATCGTCGGCTTTGTCGGAAAGGAATGGCAGCGCAAGGGATTGCCTTGGGCTGTCGAGGCTGTTGCCGCGTTGCGCCGCACCCGGCCAGCTGTGCAGTTTTATGTTGTAGGGCCTGCCGCTAACGATGTGGCGCACCTGTTTGCAGATTGGCAAGGTGGCTACAAGCTAATGGGGTGGAGCGATCAAGCCCATTACGCTGCATTTGATGTCCTGCTGCACCCCGCTAAAGCAGAGCCTTATGGCATGGTGATCAGCGAGGCCATGGCTGCCAAAGTGCCTGTACTGGTTTCTGATGTGTGCGGCGCCGCCGCGCATGTCACGGCTGCGTCAGGCGTCGTGCTTCCGCTGTCGGCATCACTCGACATCTGGGTCGGCGCATTGGATCACCAATTAAACCGTCGCGAGCCTGTGCCGCAATTTGAACGAAGTTGGCGTAAGGTGGCGCAAGAGTACGAACAACTATATTCAAAAATATTTGCCGAACGGCCGCGGTGCTAAGTCTTGGCGTTTGCGCGCAGCAGGGCAGGGACAAGGCATTCTTACAATACAACTCTTTTTACTGGCAAGCTATTTCCTTGACAAGCACATGACCGAGCAACGCCGGCAACGCTGGCTGATCCTGGCCCACGCCTTCAACATGGACGGCCGGGCGGCAAGCCAGACCATTACCGACAAGCTGCCGCACTTGCGACAGGCTGGTATCGAGGTGGTGGTCCTCAGTGGCGTTTCGGGTACCCACGACAAGGTGGTCGAGCATCACCAGCTCTGGCCGATGGGACCTGCAGGTATCCGTTTTGAATTGCGACACGTGTTGCGCCGTCGCTGGGGCAGTGGCATCCGCTATCGTTTGGTGATGTTATTGGCATCCATTTTTCTACTGCCATGGATGCTGATTGAAAAGCTGCTGCGCCCGGTTGAAAGCTCCTGGTCCTGGTGGTTGAGTGCCTATTTGAAAGGTCGTTCCCTGGCCCGACAGAAGCCGTTTGACCTGATTTATTCGACCGGCGGTGCATTTGCCGCGCACTTGGCGGCGCGTTCATTGAAGCAGGTGACGGGTACACCCTGGCTGGCTGAGGTGCATGATCCGATGGTGGTACCTGGAACATCGCTGGCCTCGGCCCGGCAGAAGATGCAGGCCGAAGTCGAGCGTCTGATTTGCACCCACGCGGATATCGCAATCTGGTTTACCGAGCAGGCCCTTGCCAGTGCTCGTCAGCGCCATCCCCAATTGGCCGAACGGGGCAAGGTGATGCTGCCCGGCATCGACAAACCTTTTGAGGTATTGCCTCCTTATCAGTCCCATGAGAAGTTTGTCATCGGGCATTTCGGCTCGCTCGCGCCAACGAGGCATCTGGGGCCAATCGTGGCGGCACTGGACCTACTTAACGAGCGGCGGCCTGATTTGGTGGCGGCCACTGAATTGCATGTCTACGGCGGGTCATTAGACAAAATTTCCTCTGCGGCGCTTGCCAGCTCCCGGGTAGCAAACTGCCTGCGGGACTTTGGCCGGATTGAAGCGGATCCTCAAACCGGCTTGAGCGGACGAGAGCAAATATTGCATCGCATGCGATCGGTAGATGTGTTGTTGCTGTTGCACGGCGAGGATTCGCTCTGCTCAGAGTATTTTCCGTCTAAGCTGTACGAGTATTTATGGATGCAGCGGCCTATCCTGGCGGTAGTGCATCGGAACCCGCAGATGGCTTCATTGATTCGGGGTCAGGGCCATGTGGCGGTCTTGTCGGGTGAAGATGGGACAGACCGCGCTGATGTGAGTCGTCAGCTGGCGGCAGCGCTGGAGCAAATTTTTGATCAGTGGCGATCTGCCGGTCTCAGAGACAATGGCCAAGCCAGTCCCTACACCACCGAGGCCGCAGTGGCGCAACTGCTCGGCTGGGTGGATCAGTTGCCTGAATCGCGTGCCTGATGCAGCCCCTCTTATCCCTCATCGTTTTGGGTTTTCGGAACTTCGATCTGACCACCCGCGTCTGCCTCGAATCGTTGGTGCCGTGGATCGACGACCCTGCTATTGAAGTGCTGGTGGTGGACAACGGTTCGCCCGACGACTCAGGGAAGAAAACGGCGGACTGGTGTGCCCTTCACCCGCCGGTCAAATGCTTGCTGAGCGAGTCCAATCGCGGGTTTGCGGGTGGCATGAATTACGGTGCTGCGCAAGCCGACGGAGAATGGTTGCTGCTGATCAATAGTGACACTATCTTCCCGGACAAGGCCATTGATGCATTGCAGCGAGTGATCAGCGAGTTGCCACCTGATGTGGCCATGTTGGGACCCGTCACCAATGTGGCCGGCAATGGTCAGCGCTTGTGGAAGCCTGGCGCTACGCATGCCGAGTGGCTGCAAATCGGGCGCTGGCTGCACGGCAACCCCTCGCATCAGCTGATGCCTACCTACCGCTGTGATTTCTTCTGCATCGCGATTCGCCGTGATGTCTGGAATGAACTCGGTGGCCTGGATCCGGCCTTTGGGCTGGGTTACTACGAAGACTTTGATTTCAGCCTTCGTCTGGCACAGGCCGGCTATCGGCAGCTGATCACCGAAGACGTGTTTGTGCTTCACCTGGGCAGTGCCACTTTCAAGACCAGTAATTCGGCCAAAGCATTAATGAAACGCAACAAGGGATTGCTGAGAATCAAGCACCCGGAGGCGCGTTTTTTGCACACCCGCCTGGGAAATCTTGCAGTGCTTCAGGCCTACTTGGAACTCAAGGAGGCAGGACAATGGACGCCTGCATTGGAGGCAAGGCGTCAGTTGCGGATAGGCGCGCTGGAAGGCGATGCGCCGCGAAGCTTTTTTAAAAGATGGTTCTGGAAAAGGAAAACCGCTCGTTTTCGGAATGAGAAACCGTCAGGTGCGGCCCAATCGGCGTCTTAAACGACGCGCAATTCGGGACTGCCAGGTGCCACCCTCTCGGGGCCAATCCATTTCGCGTTCCCACGCGGATTGATAGATGACGCCGCTGTAGAGTTGCGCCAGTTGATCCAGCCCGATGTGGGCACGCTGGTCCTGAGCCAGTTGCCAAGCGTAATGATAGACCTTGAAAAGAGGCTGGCAGGGCATCAAGGGAATGGCCTGATAACGGAGCAGTGCTTCGCCGTACCAGCGCGACTCCAGCGGGGCCAGAAGAATTGCGTCCAGCAAGCTCATCCCACGCGGGGTCAGATATTGGGTTTCAAGGCTTCTCCAAACGGACTTGTGCCACAACACGGGGAAAGGCCCGAAGGCAAAAGCCTTGCCTGTGCGATCAAATCGGTTTTGAACGTCCGCGGCCTCATGAAAAAAATGACGTACAACCTGATGCTTACCGGACGAAAGTGATGCTTCCAGCAATTCGTGACCTTCGTCCATAACGGTGTAAGGAAGGTCATTGGCCCATAGAAAATCGCTCTGATAGAAAGGGCGAATAAAAACAGCGTCAGAGTCAAGACACATATACACATCGGACAAACCTAGTCGCCAAAATTCTGACTTGATTACCTGTTGGGAAACGCTACCCGGCAGGGATTTGATCCGGTCGAGATTCAACCTTGGGTTGCGTTGAACAATTAGTTCATCAGCAATCACCTCAACATCCAGGTCCGCGAGGTGCTCTTTGAAAAGTGGGACATCAGCTATTGGTGCTGATAGACAAAACGGAATATTTTCGACATTGAACTGCCTGATCGATTTTGCCAATCGAATTGCTCGCTTGAGGTCCGTTCGATAGCTCTTGCAAAAAAGTGTCAATGACATAGGCGCTACCTAATTTCGATACGAGGTGTTGGCACAGGTTTCGTGGCCGACAACAAGAATTGTTTCGCTATCAGGTCACGCAGTCCGATGGCTCCGAGCATGCGCTTTTGCCATCTGTTCGTCTCGGTTCCTACCACTGCGGTAACCGTTGCGCCAGCTGACTCTGCCAATTCAATGGCGGTGGCCCGGGTAAAAAATCGCAGGTGAGTTCGGTCGAGAATGCCTGATTCGGCATAAGAAAATTTGCCGCGAAATGCCAAATCGAACAGCACATGGTAATTTCTAATATTGGGCAGGCTGATGATCAATGTGCCCCCAGGCTTGAGCAGGCCATCGAGTCGGCGAATCGTTTTCCATGGGTCGATCAAATGTTCGAGAACATCGAGGCACAAGATCAGATCTATTGACGCGGGGGGGATATTCGGAAAACCTTTTTCTATGTCCAGTTTGAAAAACTGGTCAATGGTGTCGACATTGGCACCCAGTTCTGCATAGGGCTCAACACCTGCAACCCAGTTGCAGTAGCCTGCCCTTTTAAGCCATGCAAGCGTGTGGCCTTCGGCACAACCAATTTCCAGAGCTCTCAGCGGCAGCGCCTTTTCTTTGGGAAGCAACGGTTCGATTTCAGTGCGTGCATGAGAAAAATAATCAGCATTCTTCTTGTTGTACAAATTCATGGATATCTCAGCCACGTCGGTCTTCATAGGAGGTCATGATCTTTAACGCAAATTGAATCAGGGTGGTAGCTCGCGCGACCAGTACCCGGCGCAGAGTGTACAAGTCGTCACTTGGCCGAGCCTGACCGCGCCGTGTCGTCGTCGCCGTGATGTAACCGGCCTGCCGCACCATCTGGCAATGCGTGGCATCAAATCGGCCATAGGGGTAGCAGAAATGCCTTACCTCGCAACCCAGTTCGTCTTCAAGTTCGTGTCTGGATGCATCAATTTCATCGAACGCTGCTTCTGCGCTGAGCTTGCTCAAGTCTGCATGCGTGCGGGTGTGTGAGCCGACTTCCATGCCACTGTCCAGCCACACATGCCAGTCATTCGCTGTCATCAATGGCTTCTGCGCCACGCCAATATCACGGTCCCAACTGTTGACTGCGCCGGTCATGCTACTCACCGCATAGCAGGTGGCGGTAAAGCCATGTTTTTTCAGAACGGGTAGCGCGTTCTGGACGTTATTCTGGTACCCGTCATCGAATGTAATGCCGACCACGCGTCCCCGCCGTTCACCTTTCAGGTAAGGTTCAAGATCCCGCATGGACAGGCCTCTGTAGCCCATGTATTTCAAAAAAAACATTTGGCGAGCAAACGAGGCGGGTGATACGACCAGCCCGCGCAACGGTGTACCCCGCGCAGGCGGGGTATCGAACTGGTGGTACATGAGGATGGGAATGCTCATCCCTGTAGCCGACTTAGATTGGCGTAATAGCCGCCAGCACGCAGCAGCTCGGCGTGGGTGCCCGTCTCAACGATGCGCCCTTGGTCCAGTACCAAAATGCAATCAGCGTGTTCAATGGTGCTGAGCCGGTGCGCGATGACCAAGGTGGTTCTATTTTTCATGAGGACGGCTAGTGCGGCCTGCACCTGACGCTCGGATTCTGTATCGAGCGCCGAAGTGGCTTCGTCGAGTATGAGAATGGGTGCATCCTTGAGCAAGGCACGTGCGATGGCGAGGCGTTGACGTTGACCGCCAGAGAGCTTTGCGCCATTTTCCCCGATGGGCGTGTCCAGGCCATTGGGCAACTGCTCAATAAAGTCCCAAGCGTTGGCCGCGCGCGCGGCCCTGATCACATCATCCCGACTGCAGGTCTGGAGTGATCCGTAGGCAATATTGGCTCCGACGGTGTCGTTAAAAAGTATGACATTCTGGCTGACTAGCGCGATGTTTTGGCGCAGGCTGGCCAGCGTGATGTCATTGATGTCAATACCGTCAACCAAGACTCGGCCTGACGTGACCGGGTAGAAGCGCGGAATCAAGGCGCTGATCGTGCTCTTGCCGCCGCCAGAAGCGCCAACCAGTGCCACGGTTTGGCCTGCAGTAATTCGGAAACTGATGTCATTCAGGGCAAACCGTTCTGCGCCCAGGTAACGAAGGCTGACATTGTCGAAACAAATTTCCCCTTTGCTGCGAAGCAACTGCAGCTTGCCGCGGTCGTCTTCCTGCGCTGCGTCCAGAAGCTCGAAGATACTCTCCGATGCTGCCAAGCCGCGCTGGATTGTCGGGTTCACGGTTGCGAGTTGCTTGACTGGGGAAATCAGCATCAGCATGGCCGTGATAAACGAGATGAAGCTACCCGCTGACGCGCCAGCCTGACCGGTAGACTGGCTCAAAGCCAGGAAAGCAATGATCGCAACCGCCACCGATGCAGCGATATGCGTGATGGGCGTCATCGCCGACGCAGGAATGGCTTCGCGCATCTGTGCACGGCGGAATTGTTCCGTGGCCTCAAAGAATTGTTTTTGTTGCCGCTCCTGCCCACCAAAGATCTTGACCACCTGCTGGGCCGAAATTGTTTCCTCAATGGTGTGCGAGATGAAACGCATCGCCTGCAGGCTTTTTTGGCTTGCCGCCCTCATTCGCTTACTGAATGATTTAACAGTGAAAGCGATCACGGGCCCGATGGCCAAAGTGATGAGCGTCAACTTCCAGTCCAGGTAAAGCAGATATCCAATCAGTGCGATAGCCGTCAACGATTCCCGCACTAGCGTAATCAGGGCGCTGGTAGCCGCATCGGTTACGTTGCTCACGTCGTACACCAGCCGCGAGATCATCTGTCCTGCCGAATGCTCGTCATAGTGATGGGTCGGCAGCGCGAGGAGTTTGGTAAACATGGTTCGCCGCAGGTCGGTGACCAGCCGACTTGAAATCCACATCATCAAGTAGCCGGTGCAATAAACAATGACACTTCTTACCAAGAACAAAGTCACAATGCCTATGGGTATGAGCCAAACCATTCGCGCGTCTTTGGCTTGAAAACCGTTGTCCAGCAGGTATTTCATGATGGCTGGAAACACGGGTTCCGTCGCCGCAGTTCCCACCATTCCTATGACCGCTAGAAAAATTGCTTTCCAGTAGGGCCGCACATACGACAGCAACCGGGCATACAAGGCACGATTACTAAGAGAAGTCGGTTTCGTCATTTGTTGATTTGCCCGGGCGCCTGCCATTGGGCGCCTTTTTGAATTTCGACGGCTTTCACATAGCGATAGAAAGTCCCCTCGAAACTCTGAAGTGCGATCACAAAACCGGCCCAGCCATCCATGAATCCAAGCTTGAACAGGTAGTGCTTCACAAACGCCCAAATGCCATGAGACAAGGCGCTACCCATCGATAGCCGCTGCTGCGCAATGCGCTGTGCACCCAATGTGGAGTAGCGGTTGGCTTTGTGCATAACCTCGCTCATATTCTTGAACGGGAATTGCCAAATCGCATTTTTGAGATGACCAACGGGCTTTGACGTGTTGAGCAGGTAGCCCTCGTGCACCGCCTTTTGATCGTAGCTCATGCGACCTTTGCGAAACAACTGCGGCTGACGATAGTTGGGATACCAACCTGAGTGTTTGATCCAGCGTCCCATAAAAAAATTCCGCCGGGGTACACGATAAACATCGGCTGAATTCTGATCGCTCACGAGGCGACGAATCTCTGTTGCGACTTCATCCGTGCATCTTTCGTCTGCATCGAGACTGAATATCCATTCATGGGAACAGGCTGCAATAGCCTGATTGCGTAGGTCGCCAAATCCTTTGAAATCGACCTGAACTACCCTGGCACCAAGACTGGTGGCAAGTTCGGGCGTACCGTCTGAACTCCAGGAATCAACCAACACAATTTCGTCTGCCCAACGGGCGCTTTCAATGGTCGCTGTGACCTTTTCGACTTCGTTGTAGGCAATTATGTATACAGATATCTTGCTCATTGGCGTTGGTGGTACTTGAAGACAGTTGCGACTGGGCTACGTGTAAGTAGACCTCGTTAGCGAGATGACTTATGGTAGTCTAGTTTAAGATGATCGTGAGGTCTGGAACTGGGGTCTAGGTAGCTGCTTCAAGGTGTTTGTAAATGCGTGTCAATGACGATATTGCCATTGTGAGGCTGGGATAAAATGCAGATGATGAAAAAACGGATTTTGTTATGTTTGTTGGTGGGTATGGCTTGTCTTCCGGTCCTGGCACAATTTCGCGTCGAGGTCTCCGGTGTAGGTCTAACCCAGCTGCCAATCGCCGTCTCGGCCTTTCGCGGTCAAGACAGCGCACCGCAAAAAATCGCTGCCATCGTCCAGGCCGACTTGGAGCGCAGCGGGCAGTTTCGTGGGGTGGATACGGTTGGAGCGGCACTCGACGAGGGCACTCGCCCCGATGTGGCTCTTTGGCGGCAAAAAGGGGCTGACTCGCTGGTGACTGGCAGCGTGAGCCGTCTGGCTGACGGCCGGTACGACGTGCGCTTTCGCCTGTGGGATGTCGTGCGGGGGCAGGATCTTGGTGGTGAGAGCTACGCTGTGACCCAGGCAGATTTGCGCCTGTCAGCGCATCGCATTGCCGATTTCATTTATGAAAAACTGACTGGCGATAAAGGTGCATTTTCAACCCGCATCACCTATGTCACCAAGGCCGCTCAGCGGTATCAGCTGTGGGTTGCGGATGCTGACGGCGAAAATGCCCAGCCGGCGTTGGCCAGCCCCGAGCCCATCATTTCGCCAGCTTGGTCGCCTAACGGCAGTCAAATTGCGTACGTGTCGTTTGAATCCCGCAAGCCGGTTGTTTATACCCACGACGTCGCCACTGGCAAGCGGCGTCTGATTGCTAATTTCAGGGGTTCCAACAGCGCGCCGGCCTGGTCGCCCGATGGGCGCACACTGGCCGTCACGCTGAGCCGCGACGGAGGCTCTCAGCTGTATGCCATTGACGCTGGCGGTGGGGAGCCGCGCAGGCTGGCCCAGAACAGCAGTATCGACACGGAGCCGGTTTATGCACCCGATGGTAAAAACATTTATTTCGTCAGTGACCGAGGCGGAGCGCCGCAGATCTACAGGATGCCAGCCACGGGCGGCGGCGCGGAGCGAGTGACTTTTACCGGTACTTACAACATTTCTCCGGCCATCAGCCCGGACGGTCGCTGGCTGGCCTATATTTCTCGGGTGAGTGGCGCCTTTAAACTGCATGTTCTGGAGCTCGCAAGTGGCGCGGTGACCGCGATTACCGATACGACCGCAGACGAAAGCCCCAGTTTTGCACCGAACAGCCGCTTGATTGTTTACGCAACCCAGAGTCAAGGCCGGGAGGCACTGATGACGGCGACAGTGGACGGTAAACTCAAGGCCCGTCTGACGGGCCAAAATGGCGATATTCGCGAACCGGGCTGGGGTCCATTCCAGAAGCAATAATTTAAAAAGGGTAATTTGATGAAACGTATTTTTTTGATTCTCGCTGTGACCGCCTTGATGGCGGGTTGTGGTTCGACCACGAATCTTGATGAGGTGCCGGTTGTGGACAAGACAGGGACATCGGTGCTGCCGCCTGGCGCTGACGGTTCCGGGAGTGCGGTTGGCAAGGGCGATGTGACGTCGGTGGATGTGGGCGCGTCGTCGCAAGATGCGGCCATTGTTGGGGGGCCCCGGGTGGTCTATTTTGATTACGACAGCTATGTGATCAAGCCGGAGTTCCAGTCTCTGATTGAGGTCCATGCCCGTTATCTCAAGGCTGACAAGAACCGCAAAGTGGCGATTGAAGGCCACACGGACGAGCGTGGTGGTCGGGAATACAACCTTGCCCTGGGGCAGAAGCGGGCCGAGGCGGTCCGCAGTGCGCTGGGCCTGCTCGGTGTCGTCGACAGCCAGGTCGAAGCGGTCAGTTTTGGCAAGGAAAAGCCAGCCGTACAAGGCTCTGACGAAGCTGCCATGTCCAAAAACAGGCGTGCCGAAATTAGATACAAATAGCAGTGATGGAAGTGGATGCTGTGAAAATATTCCGTCGAATTGCTGCGTTCGTCTTACTTGGTTTGGGTGCAGCAACGGCCGGTGCGGGGTTGTTCGATGACGAGGAGGCGCGCAGGGCCATCCTTGACCTGCGCCAGCGTATCGACGCCGTTCGCACGGAGTCAGCGCAAGGCGTAAGCCGTGTCAGTGATGACACTGCTTCGTTTCGGCGGAGCTTGCTTGACCTGCAAAGCCAGATTGAAACCTTGCGCTCAGAAGTGGCAACGCTCCGGGGCCTGAATGAACAGCTGGTGCGTGATGTCGCGGAGTTGCAGCGTCAACAGAAAGATACCGCACAGGGGGTTAATGACCGCCTGCGTCAGTTTGAACCCACCAAAGTCACCGTTGACGGTCGTGAGTTTATGGCTGAACCTGCTGAAAAGCGTGACTTTGAGGCGGCGTTGGCAGTGTTCAGGAAAGGTGATTTTCCTGCCGCACAAAGCGTTTTCTTGGATTTTCTCAAACGCTATCCTGCATCGGGTTATGGGCCGTCTGCGTTGTTTTGGCTTGGCAACGCGCAGTATGCAACTCGTGACTACAAAGAGGCGATGATCAATTTTCGCTCCCTGATTGCCAGGGAGCCGGAGAACGTGCGGGCTCCCGAGGCGGTGTTGTCCATTGCCAACTGCCAGATTGAACTCAAGGACACGCGCGGTGCCCGCAAAACACTGGAAGATCTGATCAAGGCCTATCCTCAGTCAGAGGCGGCCATGGCTGCCAAAGAGAGACTGCCACGGCTCAAGTAGTGCACTGCGACTGGCCTCATCAGGGCATAGCATGACTACTGATCGACGCTTTACCGGGTTGGCGCGTCTATACGGTGTCTTGGGAGCGCAGCGCATCGCTGCAGCTCACGTGGCGGTTATTGGCATTGGCGGTGTCGGTTCTTGGGCTGCGGAGGCGCTGGCGCGTAGCGGGGTGGGGCATTTGACGCTGGTTGATCTCGACCACGTGGCCGAATCCAATATCAACCGTCAAATACATGCTGTCGAGTCAAGCTTGGGACAGGCCAAGGTGCTGGCGATGCGAGACCGGATTCTTTCCTTTAGTCCGGCGTGCCAAGTGATGTGTATCGAGGAGTTTGTGGAGCCAGGCAACTGGCCCACGCTGTTACCCCAGGGCGTTACTGCAGTCATTGACGCCTGCGATCAGGTAAAGGCGAAGACGGCAATGGCGGTGTGGGCGCGAAACACCCGTACCCTTTTTATCTCAGTCGGTGCGGCAGGGGGCAAACGCCAAGCCCATCTGGTTGACATTGATGATCTCACGCACACAACCCATGACCCCTTGCTGGCGCAGTTGCGCTACCGTTTGCGCAAGGAACACGATGCGCCGCGTCAAGGAAGAAAAATTGGGGTTGCCTGTGTTTTCAGTCGAGAGGCGGTGAAAGCCCCTGACGCATCCTGTGCGGTCGAGGGGGACGGAACACTCAATTGCCATGGCTACGGCTCAGTGGTGAGCGTGACCGCCACCTTTGGTCAGTGTGCCGCAGGCTGGATTCTTGATCGACTGGCGGGTTGATCCTGCGGCGCTGTTTTTACTTGAGGTCGTCGGCGATAACGTTCACGATTCGTTGCGCATTGGCGGATGTATCAGGTTTTCCAGCAGCATCGAGCACCGAAACCGTCGTTGACGCTCCTTGGCTGACGACCGCAATGCGGTATTTCAGTGGCGCAGCATCAGCTTTTGATGCGCCAAAGAGTTTACCCAGGAAGCCTGGCTCTGCCTTGTCCGCCGTAGGGGCTACGTAGCGGACAAAGTAGACGCCTTGTGCACGATCGCGATCTTCGACCGTGAATCCGGTACGGTCAAGCGACAAGCCAACACGGCGCCAAGCCCGGTCGAACCCATCGTCGATTTGAACCACGGGTTGTCCGTTGATCGCCGTCGCGCGGGAGCTGCTCGGGCTGGCGCCCGCCGCCAACAGCGCCTTGGACTGCTCTTGGCTTACCCCCAACTTGACCATCAACCGACGCAAGAATTCCGCCTCAAGCTCTGGGTCGGCGGGGCGGGGCTGCCACACCGTGGTGTCTTTAGCGCTACTGTTGTACACCTCAATCATGCCTCGATGACTGATGAAAACATCGGTGCCACCGCTTGCATTACGTTCCAGCCGGGTGCGAAATTTGTCGCGTTCGCCGGTTGAATACAGGGAATCAATTACCTTACCCAGTGTGTTGCGAATAAAGTCTTGTGGAATTTTGGCCCGGTTTTCGGCCCAGTCAGTTTCCATGATGCCAAGGTTGGCTTGATCGATCGCCAGCAGAAAACCATTTTCTTGCCAGAAGTCGCGCACCGGCTCCCAAAGTTTGTCGGCCGGACGGTTGATTACCAACCAGCGCTGGTTGCCCGCACGTTCGATATGCACATCTCCCAGCGAGGTGGTTGCGGTCGGTACCGTTTGAGTCACTTGACCCAACTGGAAACTCGATGCCGACACAGCACCACCGGGCACCGCATAACGGGTTTCGCGCGACAGTTGGGTTAAGTCTGGAGGCACTTCAAGCGAAGTGCCTTTGCTGGCGCTTTTGTAGTTGATTTTGTCGCCATCAAGCACCGTGCATGCTGCTAACGCCAATGACAGGCTTAATAGTGAGAGTCTGGAAAAATGATTCACAAATAGGTTCCCAAGGGTAATAAATGATGGCAGACCGAGTCGATCAGAGCAAACCGCTGGCGTGCAAAGCGCTCTCAAGCGCCGCTTCGTTGGCTGGGGTCAAAGGTGTCATGGGCAGACGCAGGGTACCGCCGCACAGCTTAAGCCGCGCCACCGCCCACTTGACGGGGATCGGGTTGGCCTCAATAAACAGATTTTTGTGCAAAGGCAGTAATTTGAACTGAATTTCCATGGCGCGTTTTGTGTCACCGGCCATCGCGGCCACGCACAGCTCGTGCATCAGTCGGGGTGCAATATTGGCCGTGACGCTAACGTTGCCATGGCCACCACACAACATCAGGGCAACCGCCGTTGGGTCATCGCCGGAGTAAATGGCAAAGCCTTTGGGCGCTTCGCGGATCAACCATTGCGCTCGATCAATTTGACCGGTGGCTTCCTTGATGCCAACGATACCAGGCACCTGGGCCAGACGCAGCACGGTATCGTGTGCCATGTCTGCCACGGCACGACCGGGAACGTTATAGAGAATCATGGGCAGATCAACCGCCTCTGCAATTGCTTTGAAGTGCCGGTACTGACCCTCCTGGGTCGGCTTGTTGTAATAGGGCACTACTTGCAGCTGGCAATCTGCGCCGACTTTTTTGGCAAATTGGGTCAGTTCGATCGCCTCGGCCGTGCAGTTGGCGCCGCAGCCGGCCATGATGGGTACGCGCCCTGCGGCCTGCTCAACCGCGACGCGGATGATTTCGCAGTGCTCCTGCACGTTGACCGTGGGTGATTCACCGGTGGTGCCCACCACGCCAATGCAGTCGGTGCCCTCCGCGATATGCCAGTCGATGAGTTTGCGCAGGGCGGGGTAGTCCACGCTGCCATCATCAAGCATGGGGGTGACAAGCGCCACGATGCTGCCCGTGATTTGGCTGGTTGAGGATGTCATGTCAGAGGGGTAGTTAACAGTAAACGTGCATTCTACCTAGAGCGTGTATCGCGCTGGAGTCTGCCGGGTTCCTTCGCCTAAATCGGGCTGCACAACGGCGATCCGTTGTACAAAGCGAGGCGGGTGATCCAGAAAACCATCTTCAAAAGCGACGATGTGCAGGCTCTTGAAAGCTGTCAACAACTCGTTCGGTCGCAACAGAAAATCAGGGTTTGAGGGCTTGCCGACGGTTTCATGGCCTTGGGCAAACGTTTCGTAGATCAGCACGCCGCCCGGCGCGACGCTTTGGGTTATTACCCCAAATAGCGGTCGCCATAAGTAGTTGGTGACAATCACGGCGTCAAATTGGCGGGCATGGCCTCTGTGCATCAGCGGCCAGGGCGCGTTTTCGATATCAGCCAGCACCGCCTCACCCATTCGACTCGCCGCCCGAATTGCATCGGGTGAGCGATCAATACCGGTGACCGCGTGGCCTTGTTCGGCAAACCATTGCATGTGACGGCCCTGCCCACACGCGATGTCCAGCACGGACCCATGGCGCGCAACAAGGTGAGACCAACGCTGCACCCAACTCGATGCGGACCCCAGGCCATGCGCCGTAGCGGCTGACAACAAATCCAAAATGATGACCTTCCTCAAAAGCAGGCCCAAACCTGATTGGCCAAGGTGACCAAAAAATCAGGACGGGTGTACAGGGCAAACACAGCCAATAGCACGCAAATGGCGCCTGCATAGAGCAGAATTTTGAGGCCGGGTTTCATGACGCTTTATGTGCCCTGCATGGCTTGGCTGCGAACAATGGAGGCTTCCTTGATGGGCAAATTGACCAGCGCCGCCAGCACGCCTAATCCAATGGCGATGTACCAGACCAGGTCATAGCTGCCGGTGCGGTCATACAGGTAGCCGCCTAGCCAGACGCCCATGAAAGAGCCGATTTGGTGGCTGAAAAAGACAAAACCGCTCAGCATGGAAAGATGCGCCACGCCAAATATCTGCGCTACCGTGGCGTTGGTTGGCGGGACCGTAGAGAGCCACAGCAAACCCATGACACTGGAAAATATGTACACGCTAGCCGGCGACAAGGGCACAACCAGAAAGATGCTGATCGCAAAAGCACGGGTCAGGTAAATGAACGCCAGAATGTTTTTTTTCTGCATCCGCTGTCCCAGCACCCCGGCTGCATAGGTGCCCAAGACGTTGAACAAGCCAATCAGCGCCAGCGCGTAACTCGCCACCTGGGGCGACAGACCTTTGTCCCGCAAGTAGCTCGGCATGTGCACTCCGATGAACACCACCTGGAAGCCACAAACAAAATAACCCGCCATCAGCAACTGGAAGCTAGGGTACTTGAAAGCCTCTCCCAACGCCTGAAATATGCTCTGTTCCCGGCGCACGGCAAAGCTGCCCGCCAACGCCGGTTCGTGCAAACCCCAAGCCAGCGGTACCATCATCAGGGAGGCCGCACCCAGCACCATCAGGGCTTCTTGCCAGCCCAAACTACTGATTAACAGGCCCTCGGTGGGCACCATTAAAAACTGCCCGAACGACCCCGCTGCCGCTGCCACACCCATGGCCCAGGAGCGCTTGTGGGGCGCGATGTTGCGTCCAATCACCCCGTAAATGACAGCGTAGGTCGTGCCCGCCTGCGCCATGCCAATCAATACGCCAGCGGTCAAGGCAAAAACCAGTGGCGTGGTGGCAGTCGCCATGCCCACCAATCCAAGCGCATACAAAACGGCACCCGCCACAATGACCTTGAAGGCACCAAAGCGGTCGGCCAACATGCCGGCAAAAATGCCAGTGAAACCCCAGACCAGATTCTGGATGGCAAGGGCGAAGGCAAAGGTTTCCCGACTCCAGTTCTGGCTTTGTGTGATCGGTTGCAGCCACAAGCCAAAGCCGTGGCGTATGCCCATGGACAGCGTCACGATGGCAGCGCCGCACAGCAGCATCTGTGTTGCGGAAATTTTTTGGGGGGCCATAGTCATCGGGTGTGTCAGGTTGGTTCAGACCGACCTCAGGTGCATCTGAGCATTTCGGCACTATCGAGATGGCCGCACAAAGGTGCCGCTCGCCTGGCTTGAAGTGTCTTTGACGTCAAAGTAGATTCACTGAGTAATTCCCATGCGGCGCCGAGAAATGCGCACGCATCCGGTGCTGAGACAGTTGCCGTTTGGTTCAGTTGGCGGGAATGATTTTATTCAGTGCAGCGTGGGTTCAATTGGCTGCATAGCTTCAGGCTCAAGCGCAGGCGCATCAGGTGCGGCAGTTTGCACTCGACGAGCGCCATCAAAGCGATGCTTCCAGTAAGCCACGCCCATGTCTTCTACCCGCACTTGAGCGCCTGGTTTGGGGGAATGAATGAATTTGCCTTCACCAATGTAAATGCCCACATGGCTGAAGGCGCGTCGCAGGGTATTAAAGAACACCAGATCGCCGGGCTGCAGGTCGGTGCGTTTAATAACCTTGGTGGCTGCCGCCTGCTGTTCCGCTTTGCGCGGCAAGATCAAGCCAACCGTTTGCTGATACATCGCCCGGACAAAACCGCTGCAATCAAAGCCGGTTTCTGCCGTGTTACCGCCGCGCCGGTAGGGAACACCCAGAAAACCCATGGCCGTGAAGACCAATTCAGATGCTTTCAAGCCGACCGACTGTCGAACTTGATCAATGCGTGCCAGCAGACCTTCATCAATCAAGAATTTATCCAGGTCATCACTCGCCCCTGACGGACTGGCCTGCGCACTGGCAGCAAACAAAAGGGCGATCAGGAGGGCAAGGGTGGCTGAAATTCTCATGGCGCGCAGGATACTGGCAGTTCAGGCGATCTGTCAAGCCGATTTCGATGACAGTCGGCTCCACGCCTTGCTTCGAGTGTGCGGGCCAGGCCCGCGTCAATCGGTAGCGGCTCGCCGCTCCAGCGCGCCGCCAGCAATTCGGCGCAAAGCATTGAAAAGCTCAAGCCTCTGGACCCCATGCCAGCACACATCCACAGGCCCGGGTGGTCAACCTGGTCGAGTGGGCCGACGGCTGGCAACCGGTCAGCGGTGACGCAACGCGTGTTTTTCCAGGCGTTGACAGCACCTGCGGCAAACTTGCCCGCCAGCGCTTGGCCCAGCTTCGGGCTCAGCTGGTGCAAACGGGCCAGGTTGGTCGCATGATTTTTTTCGTCTGGCGCTGGTGGCTGGCTGTCGGGTTGGTAACTGGCGCCAACAAACCAGGCCAAACCCTGACCGCAATCCTCATCGACCGGCACCCAGGGCACTATGCTGCCTGCGCCATTGATCGGAAAAGGAGGGAACGTTGCATCCGGCAGCCCGGTGTGCATGGCCCAGGAGACCTGGCCCCGTACGCCCTGCATGACCGGGAATTGATTGACGCGAATGTTCAAGGCCGGCAGTTTCGCCTGCAGTGTTTCAAGCAAGGCCATGGCACCACCCGCGTTAGCGAAAACCACCCGGCTGGCACGGTGGAGCACACCACCGTCTGTGTCCAGCAACTCCCATTCATTCCCGCGCTGACGAAGGGCCGCTACCTTGGCGTCACCCTGAAAAGTAATACCGGGCTGCGCCAGCCAGGCGCGCACCAATTGGGTTGGCTTGAGCCAGGCGGCCTGTGGGTGCCAGATATCGGGCAGGCCCGGTGTGCCGTCCAGCCTGCGCTCCAAGACCCCGGTGGCATCCCAGTCTTGTCCCTGCCGCAAAAGGCTGCGCGCTTGCTGCAGCATGAGTCGCACGCCACTGCGTGACAGGCGCGACAGTACGCAGTCATCGGCCGACACATGGGGCACCACCAGGCCAACTGGCAGTCCAGACGCGCCAGCGGCGGGCGTATGAGCCTGGTCGAGTACCTGTACCTGCCAGCCGCGTCGCGCCAGTGAAGCTGCCACGCTGGCCCCCGCCAGCCCCGCCCCGATGACGGCACAACTGCTGACCGCCATGGCGCGCCCGGGCAATGTGTTGCGGGTGCTTTTGATCGTCCAGCGAGGGTTGAACTGAGTGCGAAGTGATAGGTTTGTCGGCGCTACCTGTGGGCCGGTCGGTTGACCCGCCTGGTTGGTCGATAGCTCAAACCCGCATTGCTTCAAGTCAGCATACAAGTGGTTGGCATCCACTGGGGCTACCAGTGTGGTGCCGCGTCGGCAGCAGCGTGCCAAGGCCTTGGCGGTCCAAACACGCCAGTTCGAAGCTGCACAGTGGCCTGGGCAGTCAGCAGGATCGGGAGTCAGGTAAATCGAATCAGCCGCGAACTGCTGCGCCCGCAACATCGCTGTCAGGTCGCCCACGCACAGTGTCAATAAGACGTGGCCCCCATCGAAAGTCAAACGCTGAAAACCAGGCAACAAGTCCAAGCACTGTGGCGCCAGCTCTTTGGCCAACAACAGGAGTTCGGGGGATGACGCCGTACCGGCCAGCAACTTATCGATGTCAGGCGGCGCGGCTGTCACTGCAACATAGTGCAGCATTCTGGGGCGCTGCGGGTCGTTGCGCCAAGCCTGCCAGGTAGTCAGAAAATGAAGCCCTTGACCAAAACGGGTTTCCAGGATACGCCAGGCTTCACGCCCGCGCCAAGCTTGCGGCAGGCCGCATCCATGCAGGCAAGTGGCCGCCACAAGCTCAGCTATGCACGAACAGCTTCAGGCGCTGGGCGGTACGTAACCCTGGGCGGCGTCGGCACCGCCACCAAAAAAGTGATTTTCCATCTGACGCGCCAAGTACTGACGGGCCCGGGCATCCGCCAGATTGAGGCGGTTCTCATTCACCAGCATGGTCTGATGCTTCAGCCAGTCGGCCCAGGCTTGTTTGCTCACGCTCTCCCAGATGCGCTTGCCCAACTCACCGGGGTAGGGCGGAAAGTCCAGTCCTTCGGCTTCCTTGCCGAGTTTGATGCAGTTCACAGTGCGTGCCATTTGAGCCTTTTCCCGATTTTTTTGCGAAGCCACGACTTTAGCAAGCTTTGAGTGGCCATTGCTTTCATCCGGTCAGAATCATGGGTAAGTCACCGTGTCTTCTGCCACTGAAGTAAAATACGCGCTATGGCAAAAGCAGACACAAAAACCAAAATGCTGGCCGATGGCCTGCGTTACAAATCCAAAGTATCGGGTTCTCCCTTCACGGCGGCAACGTCGTTCGGGGCTGCGACCATGTCGTGCTTTCTGTGTGGCAAGCATCGCGCTCGCTCACAGATGGTCACACGCAAGATACTTGGCAAATCCCAGGCGGTGTGCTCGCCCTCCTGCAAAGCGGCAGACGAGGCGGCGGCGGGCTGATCATCTGATTTCAGACGGATTTGAGGGGACGCGGGAACTTATTTCCTCAAGCAGCCCCAAATCATCGGGCGTTTCGTCCCATGATTATCTCCATGAAGGATAGCGATGAGTTTTCAGGTTGTGACCGGCTGGCTGGATCATTCCCCGCGCCGCATCTTCGCGTTTGTCAGTCTGGCAAGCATCGGCATGTTGGCGTTCGGTCAGTACCTGCAGCATGTGGTGGGGCTGGAGCCCTGCCCGATGTGCATCGTCCAGCGCTATGCTCTTGTTTTAATAGCTATCATCGCAGCATTGACGGGGGCTAGCGGCAGAAAAGGCTTGCATCTCGGGGGATCTGTGCTGATGCTGGGCTCCAGCGGCTTTGGTGCTTATGTGGCGGCCCGGCAAAGCTGGTTGCAGTGGTATCCGCCCGAAGTGGTCAGTTGTGGCCGCGACTTCTATGGAATGATCGAGACTTTTCCGCTGCAGCGCGTTATTCCCATGATTTTCAAAGGCAGTGGCGACTGCAGCAAGATCGACTGGACTTTTCTGGGCGGCACCATTGCCAACTGGACATTTGTGGTTTTCGGCCTCGTCGTCATGCTGTCCCTGGCGCTGATCTGGCGCCAAGCCAGTCGCCGCGTTTCCTGATCAACAAGGCTTCACTCAGCTCAGATTCAATTCATTGAATCTTGCGAGCTTCTGGCCCTCAAGCATTACCAAGTTTTTTCACCAGGACCTGGCTTTTCCGGTCCCAGTTGTACTTGCGTTTGCGGGCTTCAGGTAGCCAGTCCGGGTCGACCAGTACAAAGCCGCGTTTCAGAAACCAGTGCGTGGTGCGGGTGGTCAACACAAAAATGCTCTCCAGCCCGGTGACCCTGGCGCGTTGCTCAATGCGTTTCAGAACCCGCTCGCCGTCACCTTCGCCCTGCACTTGGGGCGACACGGTGAGGGCGGCCATTTCGCCGGTACGCGCTTCAGGGTAGGGATAGAGCGCGGCGCAGGCAAAAATAACACCGTCGTGCTCAATCACCGTGTAGTTGCCGACGTCACGCTCGATCTCGGTGCGGCTGCGCTTGACCAGCGTGCCGTCTTTCTCAAACGGCTCAATCAGTTGCAGGATGCCACCCACGTCGTCCACCGTGGCTTCGCGCAGGCTCTCCAGTTTTTCGTCCACCACCATGGTGCCAATGCCGTCATGCACATAAACCTCCAGCAGGATCGCGCCATCCACTGCAAACGGGATGATATGGCTGCGCTCCACACCGCCTTTGCAGGCCTTGACGCAGTGCTGCAGGTAAAACGCGGTATCGGTGGGCTGGTTGGCCGCAGGCAATTCAGTCAACATTTTTTCGGCCGTGACGAGCGGCAACTCGGTGTCAATCGGGTTGTCTTCACTCTCTGGTTGCCCCGGGTGGATGCGAATGCCCGGGATTTCTGTCACAAAAATGAGCTTATCGGCCTGCAAGGCTGTGGCCACCGAGGTGGCGACCTCTTCCATGGTCAGGTTAAACGCCTCACCGGTGGGCGAAAAACCAAACGGGGACATCAAGACCAGCGCGCCCATGTCCAGCGAGCGCATGATGCCTGCGGTGTCAATCTTGCGCACCACACCCGAGTGTTGGAAGTCCACACCATCCACAATCCCAACCGGTCGGGCCGTGAGGAAATTGCCTGAAATCACGCGCACGGTAGCGCCTGCCATCGGCGTGTTGGGCAGGCCCTGGCTGAAGGCGGCTTCGATCTCGTAACGCAATTGGCCAGCGGCCTCCTGGGCGCAGTCCAGCGACACCTCGTCCGTGATGCGAATGCCATGGGAATAGCGCGCCGTATGGCCCTTGGCCTTGAGCTGCTCGCTCACCTGGGGTCGAAAGCCATGCACCAGCACAATCTTGACGCCCATGCTCTGGATCATCGCCAGGTCTTGCGCCAGGTGTTGCAACTTGCCGGCCGCAATCGCCTCACCCGCAATGCCGACCACAAACGTCTGGTGACGAAATTTATGGATGTAAGGTGCCACCGAGCGAAACCAGGGCACAAAGGTGAAGTTGAAAACAGAGGTCATGCGAATGCAGCGAGGATAAAGGAGGGACAAGGGCTGGGATAATCCCCGATTCTCTACGAAGTTTATTGCCTTGACTGCTTTGCCCCTCCAAATCGAGTTTCCAGAATCCCTGCCCGTGTCGGGTAAACGCGACGAGATCATGGCTGCGCTGGAGCAGCATCAGGTCATCATCGTGTGCGGAGAAACCGGCTCGGGCAAGACGACCCAGTTGCCCAAGATCGCCCTGGCCATGGGGCGCGGCAAGCTGAACTATCCCGCGGGCCGGGGCAAACTGATCGGCCACACCCAGCCGCGCCGTATTGCCGCCAGCAGTGTCGCCAAACGCATTGCCGAAGAGTTGAAGACGACACTGGGCGATGTGGTGGGCTTCAAGGTCCGGTTTCAGGACCGGCTCAGTCGCGATACCTCGGTTAAGCTGATGACCGATGGCATCTTGCTGGCCGAAACACAAACCGACCCGCTACTGAAAGCCTACGACACCATCATCATCGACGAGGCGCACGAGCGTTCTCTCAACATTGATTTTCTGCTGGGCTACCTGCGCCAGATCCTGCCGCGTCGCCCCGACCTGAAGATCATTGTGACTTCGGCCACCATCGACGCCCAACGTTTTGCCGATCACTTTGCCAGTAGAAAGCGCTTGGCGCCGGGCCGCCCCAAGCCAGGCGAAGCCCCCTCGGGGGGCAGCATTGAGGCGCAGCGCGGAGCGTGGGGGCCCTTGGTTGCGGCGCCGGTCATCATGGTGTCGGGCCGCATGTTTCCGGTGGAGCAGCGTTACCGGCCATTTGAAGAATCGCGCGACTACGACCTGAACTCGGCCATTGCCGACGGCGTCGACGAACTCTGGCGCGACGTGCACAACAGTGGCGACATTCTGGTGTTCTTGCCCGGCGAGCGCGAAATCCGCGAGGCGGCGGATCACCTGCGCGGCCACCTGAGCCACCAGCCTGTGTTTCGCAACGCCGAGGTGCTGCCATTGTTTGCGCGCCTGAGCCAGGCGGAGCAGGACCGCATCTTTGACGGCCACACCGGGCGGCGCATCATTCTGGCCACCAACGTGGCCGAAACCTCGCTCACCGTGCCGGGCATTCGCTACGTGATTGACGCCGGCACTGCGCGCATGAAGCGCTACAGCTTCAGAAGCAAGGTGGAGCAGTTGCTGGTCGAGCCGATCAGCCAGAGTTCTGCCAACCAGCGTGCCGGGCGCTGCGGCCGGGTCGCCAACGGCATTTGCATCCGGCTCTATGACGAGAAAGACTTCAATGGTCGGCCACGCTTTACCGACCCGGAAATCCTGCGCTCATCGCTGGCCGGCGTGATTCTGCGCATGAAGTCGTTGCGCATGGGTTTGGTGGAAGAGTTCCCCTTCATTGAGCGCCCGTCGGGCCGTGCCATTGCCGACGGCTACCAGTTGCTCAATGAACTCGGCGCCGTCGATGATGCCAACGAGTTGACCACCATGGGCCAGGAGCTGGCGAGACTGCCACTGGACCCGCGTGTTGGCCGCATGATTCTGGAAGCACGGGAGCGCGGTGCCTTGGATGAAGTGCTCGTTATTGCCTCGGCGCTCAGCGTGCAGGACGTGCGCGACCGGCCGATGGAAGCGCAACAGCAAGCCGATCAGGCACACGCCAAGTTCGACGACGAAAAGAGCGAATTCAGCGGTTATCTGAGGCTGTGGAGGTGGCTTGAAAACAGCCGGGGAGGCGCTTCGACGGGCTCAGCACGAACGGGGAGTGGAACCGGTGTAGGAACTGGAACCGTTCGCCCTGAGCCTGTCGAAGGGCATAGCCAGCACAAGTTGTCCAACCGCCAATACGAACAACTGCTGCGGCAAAACTTCGTCAACATCCGCCGCGTGCGCGAATGGCGCGACATTCATTCGCAGCTGCATACGGTGGTGGCCGAGCACAAATGGCGCCTCAACACGCTGCCCGCCAATTACGAGCAGTTGCACCTGTCGATGCTGTCGGGCCTGCTGGGCAATATCGGCTGCAAACTGGAAACCGAGGGCGCATCAGGCGAATACCTGGGCGCACGCGGCATCAAGTTTTATCCGCATCCGGGCGCGCACCTCGTCAAGAAACCGGGCCGCTGGATTGTGGTCGCAGAACTGGTGGAAACCACGCGCCTGTTTGGCCGCGGCATTGCCGCCATCGAGCCGCAATGGCTGGAGCAGGTGGGCGGCCATTTGTTGAAAAAGCAATTGCTCGATCCGCACTGGGAAAAGAAGGTGGCCGAGGTCACGGCGCTGGAGCGTGCCACGCTCTATGGCATCGTCATCTACAGCGGGCGCCGGGTGAACTTTGGCCGGGTCGACATGGTGGCGGCGCGCGAGATTTTTATTCGCGAAGCCCTGGTTGCTGGCCAATGGGAGACCAAACTGCCATTTCTGGAGGCCAATCAGAAGCTCATCAAACAGGTGGAAGACCTGGAGCACAAGGCGCGCCGGCAAGACGTGCTGGTGGATGAAGAGCTGATTTTTGCCTTCTACGACCAGCAACTGCCGGCCGAAGTGTGCAGCGGCTACAGCTTCGAGAACTGGTACCGCGAGGAGATCAAGAAGAACCCGAAGCTCTTGCTGCTGACGCGTGAAGAGCTGATGCGCCATGAGGCCGCCGGTATCACAACCCAGTCCTTCCCGAAAAATATCCGGCTCGGTGGCGTGGACTGCGCTGCTGTTTACCTGCACGAACCTGGCGATGCCAAAGACGGCCTGACCGTGACGGTGCCGCTGTTTGTGCTGAACCAGGTCAACGAGGAGCGTTGCGAGTGGCTGGTGCCCGGCATGCTGAAAGACAAAATTCAGGCACTCATCAAAACCCTGCACCAGCGCCCGCGCTCGCGCCTGGTGCCGCTGCCCGACACGGCCAGCAAAATGGCCGAAGCGCTGAACGTCCCGGAGGTCTTCGGCCACGGTAGCCTGCTGGATGCGGTGCTGAAACTGGTGCGCCAGGCGACCTCGCTGGATGTGGTTCGTGCCGACATCAAGATGGATATGCTCAGCCCGCATTTTTTCATGAACTTCCGGGTTGTCGATGAACATGGTCGCCAGCTCGGCACCGGGCGCAACCTGGGTGCGCTCAAGGCCGAACTGGGTGCCAAGGCGCGTGGTGCGTTCCAGGCCCTGGCCGGACTCAAAATGGCCAAGGACGCCGCCGCACTCCCAGTCTTTAAGGAAAATAAGCCTCTAGCCCGCTCCCATAGTACAAAGGAAGCTATTAAAAACATAGCTACTCCGGTTGCCCCCGCAGGCCAGCGCCACACCGCCTGGACCTTCGGCGAGTTGCCCGAGCTGCTCGAAATCCAAAAAGGCGGCCAGACCCTGATCGGCTACCCGGCGCTGATCGATGCCGGCGACGCCGTCATGATCGAAGTGTTTGACGAGCCCGATGTCGCCGCCGCCAAACACCGTGCCGGCTTGCGCCGCCTGTTTTCGCTGCAGATCAAGGACGCACTCAAGTACCTGGAAAAGAACATTCCCGATCTGCAGAAAATGGCGGTCACCTTCATGCAGGTCGGCAAGAGCGCCGACGGCAGCGGTGGCGGCACCATTGAAGAATTGCGTGAACAGATCCTCGCCGTGGCGCTGGACCGGGCCTTTCTGCTCGACCCGCTACCGACCAATGAATTCGACTTCAAGCGCCGGGTGGACGAAGGCAGGGGACGCCTGACCCTGATCGCCAATGAAGTGGCACGCCTGGCCGCTGCCATCCTGGCTGAATACGCCACCGCCGCCCGCAAGATCAAGGACACCAAAAATGCGCCGGAGACCACTGCGGACGCGGCCCAACAACTGGCCCGCTTGATGCCGAAGCGCTTTCTCATCCTGTCGCCGTGGGGCCCGCTGCAGCACTTTGCCCGCTACCAGAAAGCCATCACCGCGCGGCTGGACAAATACCGTGCCGACCCGGCCCGCGATGCCGCGCGCCTGGCTGAGTTGCGCCCATTGGAACAGCGCTACTGGCGCTTGGTGGCCGAGCGCAAAGGCGTGCTTGATGAGCGCCTGCAAGAATTCAGATGGCTGCTGGAAGAACTGCGCGTGAGCTTCTTCGCGCAGGAACTGCGCACGCCGCAGCCGGTGAGTGTGAAACGCCTGGAAAAGGCTTGGGGACAATTGCAATGAATGAAAAAACTTCCGCCGCCGGGCCCAAGCTGGGCCTGGCGCGGGCGGGTTTTAGCTCCGGCTTTGGCGTGCTGGCGGCCACCCTGGGCTCGGCGGTCGGTTTGGGCAATATCTGGAAATTTCCGTACCTGACCGGTGCCAACGGCGGTGCGGGTTTCCTGCTGGTTTACGTGCTGGCCACGCTGCTGGTCGGGCTGCCGGTGATGATGGCCGAGATTTCGCTCGGGCGTGCGGCCAAGGCCAACCCCATTTCCACGCTGCAAGCCTTGGCGCCCAAGGGCCAGCCCTGGAGGCTGATTGGCGTGGCGGGCATGCTGGCCGCTTTTTTGATTCTGTCTTTTTATTCCGAAGTGGTGGCCTGGGTCTTCGCCTATGTGTTCAAGGCGATGCGCGGCTCCATCCTCAGCAGCGATCCGCAGGTGACCGAGGCCGCCTTCAACGCGCTGATCAGCGACCCGCTGCAGTCGCTCTTGTGGCAGTGGGCTGTGCTGGTGTTTATTGGCGGCATCCTGCTGTTGGGCGTGACCAAGGGCATCGAGGCCATGACCAAGAAGCTGATGCCGATTCTGTTTCTGCTGCTGTTGCTGCTGTGCGCGGTCAGCCTGTCGCTGGACAAGGCTGCGCAGGGACTGGCCTTTCTGTTTCAACCAGATTTGAGCAAAATCACCGCGTCGGTGGTGCTGACGGCCATGGGACTGGCATTTTTCAAGTTGTCGATCGGCATGGGCACCATGATGACCTACGGCAGCTATTTTCGGGACGATCAGAACATCCCACTCACCACGGTGCGCGTCATGAGCGCCGATCTGTGCATCTCGATGCTGGCGGGCATCGCCATTTTTCCGGCGGTATTTACCTTCGGCTTTGCGCCCGCCGCCGGACCGGCACTGGTC
>NZ_JBAQMD010000065.1:0-43057 GCF_049302455.1 Rhodoferax ferrireducens
TTGGCAGGCTGACTATGGTTATCCACGATCTGTCCAGGCATAAAAACGTTTAAAAATGCTTGACTTGAAACACAGTTGCTCTCCCGCCCCGCCGGGCGGAAGAGGGGAGCTTCATTTGGCCGCGTCTTCAAAGGTGGGAAATTGGCTCTTGATTGCCGCTGGTCTCAAAGTAGCTGCAACATTGCAACGAGGCGCTCAAAGCAAATTGCTGTCTCAACGCCAATCAGCCCGAGTACTTCCTGCCTTAAAGGAGTTGGCCACATGTGGCTGTTAGCTCCTCTTTCCGCCCCGGCGGGGGCGGAGAGGGGCTGGGGGAGGGGGAATACAACGCATAAAAAGTCAACTCCCAACCGAGTCAAAGGACAAGGTTCTGGCAATGAAACCCAAAAATCAACCTGCCTATACTCTTGAACCTATGACCTCCATCGCCCACCTCCGCAAAAGCTACGAACGCGCCGAACTCAGCGAAGACGCTTGCCACGCCAACCCGCTCCAGCAGTTTGAGAAATGGTTGAAAGAAGCCATTTCCGCTGAAATTCCCGAGCCCAACGCCATGACGGTGGCCACCGTGGCGAGCAACCTGCGCCCCAGCACGCGCGTGGTGCTGATCAAGGGCTATGACGAGCGCGGCATCACCTGGTTCACCAACTATGACAGCCGCAAGGGCCAGGAGCTGGCGGGCAACCCTTATGCCGCGCTGCAGTTTCACTGGGTGGAGCTGGAACGGGTGGTACGCATCGAAGGCATTGTTGAAAAAGTAAGTGAGGAAGAAAGCGACAGCTACTTTCACAGCCGACCACTGGACTCGCGCATCGGCGCCTGGGCCAGCCCGCAAAGCCAGGTGATCTCGGGGCGGGGCGTGCTGGTGGCCAACGCGGCCAAATACGGGGCAAAATTCTTGCTCAACCCGCCGCGCCCCCCGCACTGGGGCGGCTACCGCCTCAAACCCGACCATTGGCAATTCTGGCAAGGCCGCAAAAGCCGCCTGCATGACCGGCTGCGCTACACCTTGATCGATTCCGCCCACACCTTGCCCGATGCCGAACCGGTGTGGATTCGCGAGCGTCTGGCGCCCTGAGAATCCTGTCAACGCAAGACTTTGCGCGCGGCCTGTTTGACGGCCTGGGTCAGCCGCTGCGCGGACGCAGGCTCGCGCTCCCAGTGGTGCCAGTAAAGCGCCACATCCACCGCGCTGCCGGGCAACACCTCCACCAGCGCGGCATGCCCCGGGCGCGCCGACAGGTCCGCCAGGTGCTGCTCCGGCACCATGCCCCAGCCCAAACCGAGCGCCAGCGCGCGCTCGAACGCATCCACCGCAGGCACAAAATGGCGTGGGTACTGGGGCGTCGTCAACTGAAAGTTCTGTGCCAAAAAGATATTCTGCAAGCCGTCCTTGCGGTTAAAGATGACCGCTGGCGCGGCCAGCAAGCGGTGCACTGACAAAGCCCCGGTCTTGGTGTGGCACTTTTGCATCAGCGCGGCGGCCGCCATGCAGCAATAGCGCATCACACCCAAATTTTCGGCCAGACAGCCGCGCATGGGCTGGGCCTGCGTACTCACACAGCCCACGACATCGCCATTTTTGAGGGCGTCATGGGTGTGATCCTGGTCGTCAATCACCACGTCCAGCAGCAGTCGGTGCCGTGTCAGCAAAGCCGCCACACCGGGCAAAAACCAGCTGACCAGGGAATCGGCGTTGACAGCGACAGACAGGGTTTGCCAGGCGGTGGCGGCGCCCGGCCCGTGACCACCCAGCCCGCCGACCAGATCGGCCTCCATCAGACGCAGTTGCTTGACGTGGGCCAGCAAGGCCTGCCCCGCGGCGGTGGCACGCACCGTTTTGCCGCGCACCAGCAAACGCTGACCCAGCGCGGACTCCAGGGCCTTGATACGCAGCGAGACGGCCGCCAGCGTCAAGTTCAAAGCCTGCGCAGCCGGGCCAAAGCCCCCGTGCTCCAGCACCGCCGCCAAGGCCTCCAGTTGTTTCGCATCCAGCATGTTGCCCACCTTTGATCAAGTATTTTTTATCCTTAATTAGTTTAATTTAGTTTGGTTTAACAAATTCAGCATTGGCAGCACACTGGCATCTTTGTTCCAAGTACCTTGTGCCGACACACCATGCTGCCTCTCTCCCACGCCCTGGCCCAGGCCCCTGCTTTCAACGCGGGTTTGCTGCTCAGCCTCTCGCTCATCATGGCCTTGGGGCCGCAAAACGCGCATGTGCTGCGCATGGGTTTACGAGGCCAGCACCTGTGGCTGACGATTGGCCTTTGCATTCTGTCGGACGTGCTGTTCATTGGTATGAGCATTTTTGGCCTGGGTCAATTGGGCGGTCTGTCTGACACGATCAGGAACGCCCTGGTGGGCGGTGGCATCCTGTTCCTGCTGGTTTATGGCGCCCAGGCGTTTGCGCGCTTTCGCAGCGGCGCAGCCGCTGCCATGTCGCAGGCCAACGCCAGTGATGAGGCCGTCATGACGCGCCGCCAGGCCATCCTGGCCGCGCTGGCATTTTCATGGCTCAACCCGCATGTCTGGCTCGACACGGCCGTTTTGCTCGGCACCGCCTCGCTGGCCTGGGGCCAGCCGGGCAACGCGGTCTTTGGCGTGGGCGCGGCCACCGGCTCGGTGATCTGGTTTACAGGCTTGGGCGTATGCCTGCTGTGCCTGGGCCCGCGCCTGCGTCGACCCGGCGTGTGGCGCGCGCTGGACGCACTGGTGGCTTTGCTGATGTGGGGCACCGCCCTGGTGCTGGGGCTGGGTTTGCTGGGGCTCTAGATGGCCGTCAAAGCCAGCTCACCAGCGCCATCACCAGTGAGAGTGTCACCAGCGCCAGGCAGGTGGACACCGCCATGCTGGCCGTCACCAATTCTTCAGCGACCTGATAACGCTGCGAAAACATGAACACATTGGCGCCGATCGGTAGCGCCGCCGCCACAATCATCACGGTCAAGGGCAAGCCACTCAAACCAAAAACCCAACACAGCAGCGCCACCAGCGCCGGGAAGACCAGGTTCTTGATCAGACTCAAACCCAGCGCCGCCTTGAAGTGGTCCCCGATGCGCACAGCGGTCAGCGTCACCCCAACCAGCACCAGGGCCACCGGGCCAAAAGCGTTGCCCAACAACTGAAGCGGGCGATCCACCACCTCGGGCATCACCAGGCCGGTTTGCGCAAACAGCAAGCCCATGATGATGGGTAAAGGCACCGGATGAATGATGCCGCTGCGCACCGCGCCCAGTACCGTCAGCAGCATGCGTCCACCGCCCCCGCCACCGGCCGCTGCTTTCTCGCGGGCGACTGCCAGTTCCAGCACCACGGTGGCAAACGTCAACAGCACCAGCGCATGGACCGAGATCAAGGTAAACAGTGTCACCAAGCCGGCCTGGCCATAAGCCAGCCCCACCAGCGGGATGCCAATCATCACCGTGTTGCTGAAGGTGACGGCCAGTCCCAGCACCGCCGCGCGGCGCGTTCCCCCTTGCCAAACCAGAACAAAACCATACAACAGCATGGCTGCCACAAAGTACATCAGCACCGGTTTGAAATTGAGCTGCTCCACATGCACCGTGCTCATGGTGCGAAACAGCAGTGCCGGTGTGAGCACCATGAAGACCAGGTTTGACAAGTCTTTTATGGCCTCAGCCCTTATCCAGCCTGCACGACCAGTTATAAAACCAATAGCAACCAGCAGCACCACCGGCAGCAAGGATGAGAGAACAGGATTGATCATGCAAATTTATTCAGCGACCAAAAAAACACGCCAGCTCCGCGACCGGAACCGGGCGACCAAAGAAATAACCCTGGAAATTCAAGCAGCCCTCGCCTTCCAGAAAATCACGCTGCATCTGGGTCTCCACGCCCTCGGCAATCACCATCATGCCAAGTCCGCGCCCCATCGCCACGGTGGCCCGAACCAATGCGGCGTCTTTCGGGTTGCTCAAGGCATCGCTGACAAATGACTGATCAATCTTGATCTGGTCCAGCGGCAAGCGTTTGAGGTAAGACAACGATGAATAGCCGGTACCAAAATCATCCAGTGAAAATCCGACGCCGTGAGCCTTGAGGGCCACCATCTTGGCGATGATGCCATCAACATCCTTGACCAACAGGCTCTCGGTCAGCTCCAGCTTGAGCCGGTCCGCCGGGGCCCCGGTGCGCGCCAGCGTTGCCAGCACATCCGACACAAAACTCTCGCGGTGAAACTGCAACGCGCTGACGTTCACCGAGATCGTCAAGTGCGCCGCATGTGCTTGTGTCCGCCACAGCTGCAATTGGCGGCAAGCGGCCTCCATGACCCATTGGCCCAAGGGCAGGATCAGGCCGGTATCTTCAGCCAAGGGAATGAAGTGCGCTGGCGCCACCAGGCCACGCAGTGGATGCTGCCAGCGTACCAGCGCCTCAACACCGATCAGACGGCCCGCCTGATTCACCTGCGGCTGGTAATAGAGCAGGAACTGGTTTTCCTGCAGGCCAAGGCGCATGTCCGCCTCCATCTCGGCGCGCGCACTGATGACCGCCTGCATGTCGGGGTCAAAAAAGCGCAGCGTGTTGCGCCCGGCATCCTTGGCCTGGTACAGCGCCAGGTCAGCCCGTTTGAGTAGCTCTTCGACCGTGTCCTGGCTGGCGTTGAACAGGGCCACACCCACACTGGCGCTACCGTGGTGCGTAAAGTAGCCAAAAGGGTAAGGCTGGTGCAAAGCATCGAGAATTTTCTGCCCCACCGCCTCGGCCTGCGTGGCCGCCTCGGTCTGCTGCTCACTCAGATCCTGCAACAGAACCACAAAATCATCACCCCCCAGCCTCGCCACCGTGTCGCATTCACGCACACAAAAATTGAGCCGCTGGGCTACTTGCTGCAACAACACATCACCCTGCTCATGACCCTGGGTGTCGTTCAGATTTTTAAAATTATCCAGGTCAATGAACAGCAAGGCGCCATGACGACGGCTGCGCGTGCCGACCGCCAACACCTGTTGCAGCCGGTCGTTCAGCAGGCGCCGATTGGGCAGCCCGGTGAGCAAGTCATAAAAAGCCAGATGCTCGATTTCGGCCTCGGCCGCCTTGCGCTTGGTGATGTCCTCCTTGATCGCCAAGTAATGAATCGGCCTGCCGTGATCGTCAAAAATAGGGGCAATCGCTGCCTGCTCCCAGAACAGCGAGCCATCCTTGCGTCGGCTGTGAAACTCACCATGCCAGATGTCTCCCGCCAGCAACGTGGCCCACATCTCGCGGTACTCGTCGTCTGACTTTTCGTGCGACGACAAAATGCGGGGATTCTGCCCCACGACGTCGGCACGCCGGTAACCACTGACCTGCTCGAACATCGGATTGACGTATTCAATGAGCCCCTGGGGGTCGCTGATGACGATGGAAACCGGCGATTGCTCGACCGCCGCCGACAAGGTGATCAGGGACTCTTCTGCCTGTTTGTGCTCCGTGACATCCGACACGAAACCGTGCCATAAGACCGAACCGTCATCGAGTTTTTGCGGTGCGGCCTTGCTCGACAGCCAGCGCACCGTGCCATCCTCAAACTTCACGCGATACTCATCTGCCCAAGGCGTCAGCGCACGGGATGAGGCCTGGATCGATGCCGCCACACCAGCCGCATCATCAGGGTGCATCAAGGCAAAAAGCGGCGCAGCATCCTGCGCAATAGTTTCAGGACTGAGCCGGAAGATTTTGTGCAGGCCAGCACTGGCAAAAGGGAAGCAGGAACTGCCATCGGGGCGCAGCAGGTACTGAAATACCACGCCCGGCACATGGTGGGTGAGGCTTTGCAACTGCACCAGGGCTTGCCGCTGCGCCGCCGAATGGCGCCGCCTGATGACCACATACCAGGACAGAAGCACGCCAAGAACGAGCAGGAGAACACTCAGGATCACAGCTTCCCATACACGATGCTGCAGGGTGTCCTCTTGCTGGGCAAACACGTCCTTGCTGGCCAGCCCGACCAATACCAGTACGGGATAAGAAGCCAATTGTTTGAAGTGGTAAAGACGTTCGATGCCGTCGGTCTTGGCTTGAAAGGTCAAGGTGCCGCTGGTATCGCCGTGGGCAATACGTGCAAAGACCGGGCTCGACACGGCATTGCCAGTGAATGTTTCCGTATGCGCAGTCTTGCGGGCGAGCAAGGATCCGGTCAAGCCATACAGCGCCGCGACACCCTCATGACCAAGCTGGAGTTCGCCGTAAAAACGGGTGAAATAGGTGGGATCGAGCGACACGACAACCACGCCAGCAAATTCTCCGTCATTACCCACGATGCGACGCGAAACCCGGACCGACCACACACCATAAGCCAGATCGAACTCGGACTTTGAGATGAAAAGCGAGTCGCTGGCAGCCCCGCGCTGGGCTTTGAAGTAGTCCCGATCCGACACATCACGATGATCGCTCAGAGGCAGGCTGCTCAACCGAAGGATCCCTGACGCGTCAACAATACTGACCTGACGAATGGTTCTCTCATCAAAAACCCCCTCGACACGCATCATGCCAAGGTCAAGACGGCCTGAGTGTTCCTGATATTCAGAACGAACCAGGCGCAAGGTCTGGTCAACGCTGTAAAAAATGCGTTCGGCATGTTCCTGTCCAACCCGCGCCAGATTGACTATTTCGTTTTCTGCGCCGCCCATGGCTTTGGCGCGGTCATCATTGATCAGACGAAAAGTATGCAGCCAGACTGCGGCAAACACCAACGCGGCCAGCAACCAGATCGGCACATGGTGATTGAGCCTGGCTAGTGCGCCGATGCGTTGACGAGTAAATGGCATGGCTTCAGGTAGCAAAGCGTGTGGCCCGCGTTGTTGGTGTGGCGCACCCGGTCCCGGGCTACTTGGCATAGCAACCGGGGCGCCGATGGTGATCGACTAATCTGAAAACAAAACGTCAAGTATCTTCTGCCAGGAAATCTGCCATCCTGATTCAGATCAAGTATCAGAACACTAATTCCAGCGTATCAGACAGCCAGTCACCACGCGTCAGCATGAGGGCGTGACCGCAGGAGTCGGTGCGATCGAGGCGGCAGTTGCACAATCCGCACACACGCCGCGCACCGCCAGATCCAGGCTCAGGCCTTGGTAGCCCAGGGCTTTGAGGGCTTGCAAAGCGTTTTGTGCCGCCACCTCCAAATCAAGCGCATTGCCCTGCAACGCACCTTCCAAAGGCTGGTCGCGGTGGCAGCTCTGGCACTCAAAGTGCGGCAGCGCATGCACGCTGGCGGGCATTGCCTGGTAACGGCGCACCCGATTGACGTCAACCCGGCACAGCAGCAGACCGACTTGTGTCAGCCGGTCAATCAGGCGGTACAGCGTCACGCGGTCCAGTGTGCCCCCGCCCTCGCCTGCCCCTTGTCCATCCGCAGCACTGGCATCCTGCAACGCCGTCTGCAACTGGGCGTGGGTGTAACTGGTGTCAGGGTGCGCCAGCAGCCAGCCCAGCACCAGACGCGCCGCGCCCGTGCGGCGCAGGCCGTGGGCTGACAGCAAAGCGTCAATCGGATCAGGTGGACTCAAGCGGGTAACAGCAGGCATGACCAGGTCAAAGTTTTTTGGAAGGCAGGCAATTATTGCAATTGAGTTGCGTTAAACTATATCGCAATTCAGTTGCATTATCGCCGCAATCGCTATTTTTTGAACTGCCCCAAGATGTCACAACCGACGCACGACCACGGCCACCCGCACGCCCCGGCATCAAACCAGGAGGCGCAACAGCCCGCCCAAAGACGCAGCGTGTTGGCCTGGCCGGCCTGGCTGCGCGTGTTGGCCGTGTTGCCGGTGCTGCTTGCACTGTGGTTGGCCGTGTGGTGGACCCATACAGGCGCGGGAGTGACCGCGTGGTAACGGTCGACAACCTGACAGTCAGCTACCGCCAGCATCCGGCCCTGCACCACATCAGCGGCCAGTTTGCGCCCGGCGCGCTCACCGCGGTGATTGGCCCCAACGGCTCGGGAAAAAGCACGCTGCTCAAAAGCATCATGGGCTTGATCAAGCCCGAAGGTGGTCGCGTCTTGCTGACCACAGCGCGCGAGCGCATGGCCTACTTGCCGCAAATGACCGAGATTGACCGCGACTTTCCGATGCCGGTGCACGACTGTGTGCTGTTGGGCTGCTGGAGCACCGTGGGTGCCTGGGGTGGGGTCAGCGCTGACCTCATGGCCCGCGCCAATGCGGCCATTCAAACCGTGGGGCTGGAAGGCTTTGAGCGCCGCACGGTCGGGTCGCTCTCCAGCGGGCAGTTTCAGCGCGTGCTGTTTGCCCGCCTGCTGATGCAAGACGCCGAGCTGATTTTGCTCGACGAACCCTTCAACGCCATGGACTCACGCACCACGGCCGCGCTGCTGACACTGATCCACCAATGGCACGCGCAAGGCCGCACGGTGATTGCCGTGCTGCACGACGACGCGCAGGTGCGCGCGCACTTTGGGCAAACGGTGCTGCTGGCACGCGAGCTGGTGGCCTGGGGCGACACCGCACAGGTGCTCACCGAATCCAATTTGCAACGCGCCCGCGCCCTGGCCGAGGCCTGGGACGACAACGCCGACATTTGCCACACCGATGAGTCCAGTGGAAAAGATCCGCTACCCGACACCGCATTCAAAACGCAGCCCAACACGGAGCCGGTCCATCTGCACGGCGCAACCCCATGATGGCCTGGTACCAAACCCTCTGGGACGTTTCGGTGGGTCCCTTTGCCGAATTTGCCTTTATGCGTCGCGCGCTGGTGGCCACGCTGGCGTTGGCCATCAGCGCGGCACCACTGGGCGTTTTTTTGACGCTGCGGCGCATGAGCCTGCTGGGCGACGCGCTGAGCCACGCGGTGCTGCCGGGCGTGGCGGTGGGCTTCATGCTGTTTGGCCTGTCGCTGCCCGCCATGGCGCTGGGCGGTGTGCTGGCGGGCTTGGCTGTCGCGGCGATTGCCGGCGTGGTCAGCCGCGCCACCCGCCTGAAGGAAGATGCCAGCCTGGCTGCCATCTACCTGGTGGCGCTGGCCTTGGGTGTGACACTGATCTCGCGCCAGGGCAGCCAGCTTGACCTGCTGCGTATTTTGTTTGGCAGCGCGCTGGGCGTCGATGCGGCAGGGCTGCTGCTGGTGGCCGGCGTGGCCAGCGTGAGCGTGATCGCTCTGGCCGCGCTGTACCGGGGGCTGGTGCTGGAGACCTTTGACCCGGTGTTTCTGGCCGCCTCCGCCGGGCGCGGCTGGAGCCGCCGGGGATGGATCTGGCAACAAAGCTTTTTGATGCTGGTGGTGATCAACCTGGTGGCGGGTTTTCAGACCCTGGGCACGCTGATGGCAGTGGGTTTGATGATGCTGCCCGCCGTCTCAAGCCGGCTCTGGCACGACTCTTTAAGCGCCCAACTGCTCAACGCCAGCGCGCAAGCGGCTTTGGCGGGCGTGGCCGGGCTGCTGCTGTCTTATCACCTGGACACGCCCAGCGGGCCAACCATCATCGGCTGCGCCGGGGTGTTGTACGGCCTGTCCTTGTTGCTATCGCCCGGTGGCTGGTTGCCCACCGTGCTCAAGCGCCCGCACCGGGTGGGCTGAAATTTTCTTCACCTGAAAGCAGTTCAATGAAACGCGCAACTCTCAAATTTTTGACACTCTCATCTCTGGTGGCCATTGGCCTGTTGCCCAGCATCAGCCCGGCCGCCGAGCCGCTGCCGGTGGTGGCGTCTTTCAGTATTCTGGGCGACCTGGTGCAAGTGGTGGGCGGCGAGCGCGTCAAGGTCACGACGCTGGTCGGGCCGGATGCCGATGCGCATGCCTTTGAGCCCAAACCAGCACACGCCAAAGCCATTCTGCAATCACGCCTGTTTGTCATCAACGGGCTCAACTTCGAACCCTGGGCGCAAAAACTGGCCCGATCAGCCAATTACCAGGGCCAGACCCTGGTCGCCTCCCACGGCATCAAGGTGCGCAAGCTGCCACTCGACAAAGGCCTCCAACACGCCGAAGCCGACCCGCATGGCTGGCAAGACCCCAGCAACGTGGTGGTGTATGTCAAAAATATAGCCAAATCACTCGCCAGCCTCGACCCAGCGGGCGCAAGCAGCTATCAAAAAAATAGCGAGACATACATCAAGGAACTGGAATCGCTGGACCAGTTCACCAAAGACCAGCTCGCACCTTTGAGTCTCAAACAACGCCAGGTCATCACCTCGCACGATGCATTTGGCTATTTTGCAGCGCGCTACCAGATCAGGTTTTTAGCGCCTCAAGGCATCAATGCCGACGTGGAGCCGAGTGCCAAAGAGGTGGCCCAATTGATCCGCCAGATCAAGCGTGACAAGATCAAAGCCGTCTTTGTGGAAAACATGAGCAACCCCAAGCTGCTGGCTCAAATCACCCAGGACACGGGCGTCGCACTGGGCCCCAAGCTGTATGTGGATGCGCTCTCCGGCCCCAACGAGCCCGGGTCAACTTACCTGAAGATGATGCATCACAACGTGACGCAGCTGGTGGCGGGCATGCAGCGCAACTGAGGCCTTGACCCGTCTGCGTTTCGTTCGATTTGTCGCGCAACCTGACCCGGATCACGCAGAGGGAATCACCGCCGGTCGCCGATAGGCCCCAGGGGTACTGCCGGTCCAGGCCCTGAAGGCGCGATGGAACGCCGGTGTGTTGTCAAAGCCGGCCAGCGCGGCGATCCGGTCAATGGATTCGCGCGTCTTGACCAGGCGTTCTATCGCCAGGTCACGACGCATCTCATCCTTGATTCTCTGAAATGTGCCCCCCTCAAGGGCGAGCCCTCTCGACAGGGAGCGACCCGACATGAACAGTGCGGCGGCCACCGCATCCAGTGACTGATCGGCACCCGAATGGGCCAGGAGGTATTCCCGCACGCGGGTACTGGTCGGACCGTGATCGAAAGTCACAAATAGCCAATCATCGGGCGCGCGTTTGACGAACTTGACCAACTCGATTTTGGTGCGATGAAAGCGTTGCCGCAACACCTGCTCGGCAAAGCTGACCGATGTGCAGCTCTGATCAAAGCTCAGCGGACCCGGAAATAGTTGGGCGTACTCGGCAAAGTGCGCGGGACGTGCAAAGCCGAAACCAACCGTCTCAATCGGCAGCTCACGCCCCACCAGCCATGAGGCGACGCCGTGGATGAGTTTGACCATCAGCTCATGCCCAAAGATCGTTGGCGTGGTCAGTGTGTCCAGCGGCTTGAGCGCAATGGTCACACACTGGTTCTGGCGTGACAGTTGCAGTGCGTAGTCGTCGAGCAGCAGGTTCCAGAACCGCGTGAACCGGTACATGGCAACCAATACCGAGGGCGCGTCGAGCAGGCTCAGGCCCAGGTACTTGAGTGTGCCGGCGCGGATCGGCCGCGACCAAAGGCCGAGCATCTCATCGCCAATGCTCAAAGCAGTGATCTGATAGAGCCGCACAAACTGTTCACGTGTCGCGCGGGCGCCGCGTTGCGTGAGCAGCGTGGGCGCAATACCGGCCTGACGAAGCAGCTCATCAATCGCCTCAGGCGCCAGCATCCGGGTGGCGCCCATCAGCAGATTCTGAACAAATGACATCGGGATGGTGGGGCTCGGATTGCGCATAGGGGGGTTGCCACCGCGATGGTCCATGAAGTTTCGACAAAAAATGGCGCATTTCGCAACAAAACAGGCGCAAGCTGCAATTGCTTTGGCACGGAATGCTCAGTACTATACAGAGAGAATTCGGCCACCGCTTGCCAAGCAACTGGCGCAAATGGCAAGTTGGTAGACCAGCGGCCTCAGGCTGTCCGCATGAAAGGAAGGCACTTACCATGAACACCTCCGAATGGATCACCCGCAGCGTGTCCAAACTGCTGCCCGCCGCAGGTTCAATGCAAAAAGTGACGCTAGCCACCGTGGAATATGGCCATAGTGCTATATATATGGGAGCAACCAATAGCGTATCGACGGCGGGAGCGAGGCCGACACCGACCGCTGCAGCCGTGAGCCAGCCGTCAACGTCGACCAGCACAAGTGAGCGATCGACTTCCCGCTCCCTGCGCGAACGCCTGGCAGGCACCTTGCGCCACAAGGACGAGGCACTCTCACCACGCTTGCTGCGCCGCACCCTGGCCGAACTGCAGGCCGTACTCGACATCCAGGTCAGCGAGGTCGAAGGCGGGCGCCGCGCCAGTCAGTTCGCACTTTGGTATGCCACCGCCTCGCCCGCGCAGCGGCGCGACTGCTGGCTGCTGATGAGCGAGCAGTTTGCACCCAACCCCGACGTCGTCGAGACCGCGCGCGGACACTACGAGGCGGCCCAAAACACGCCCGACGCCGGGCAAGCCGAGATCGGCTTGCGCCGGGCGCTGGTGTCGCCGCGCAGCCGCCTGCTGCAGCGCTTTGCTGCGTTCCCCGAGGGCATGCAATTTTTGCTTGACCTGCGCACCGAGTTGCAGCCACACCTGAAAGCCGAAAAGCGCCTGCTGGCCCTGGACGGCGAGCTGGAAAACCTTTTTTCCAGCTGGTTTGACGTCGCGTTTCTGGAGTTGCGCCGCATCAGTTGGGACTCGCCCGCGTCGCTGATTGAAAAGCTCATCAAATACGAAGCGGTGCATGACATTCGCGGCTGGAATGACGTCAAGAACCGGCTTGATTCGGACCGCCGCTGCTACGGTTTTTTTCATCCTCAGCTGCCCAATGAACCGCTGATCTTTGTCGAGGTGGCCCTGCTCGACAAGCTGCCTTGCGCCATCTCGCCGTTGCTGGACGAAGCGGCGGCGCCGGCCGACCTGGCCAAAGCCACAACCGCTATTTTTTACTCCATCAGCAGCACCCAGACCGGTCTGCGCGGCGTGAGTTTTGGCGACTCGCTGATCAAGCGTGTGGTGGAGACCCTCAGGGCCGAGTTTCCCCGCCTGCGCACTTTTGCCACCCTCTCGCCGATGCCGGGTTTTCGCAGTTGGCTGGGCAAAAACGCCACCGCCATGCTGGCTCGGCTCGATGAAAAGACCCGAGCCGCGCTTGCCGGTGCCGTGGGCGCGCAGCCTTTGGCGGCAGCGGACCTGCTGGCGGCCGCCGAGCAGGCGCAGTCGCTTGACGCCAGATCGCCGCTACGCCACTTCCTGATGCAGTGCGCCGCCCACTACCTGGGCCACGAGCTGGCGCAAGGCAAGCCACTGGATCCGGTGACGCGTTTCCATCTGGGCAATGGCGCACGCGTCGAGCGGCTGAACTGGGGCGGTGATCTCTCGGCCAAAGGCTTCAAACAGTCCTACGGCATGATGGTCAATTACCTGTACGACCTGAAGCGACTGGACAAGTACCGGGCGCAGTTTGCCAACAGCAAACTGGCGGTTTCAAGCGAAGTTGAAACGCTGGGGTTTTAACGGAATTAGGGGCGTTCCCCTTCGAGCGGTATGGATTCATACCGGGTGCAGGGGCATACTGCAAGCTCAACACCAGCACCCACACAGGAAAATAATGACCATCTGCCCCATCGCCATTGCCGTCGGCTGCAAGAAATGCCCGGTCTTCAAAATCTGCCCGGTCAAGTCCCTGATCGGAGACGTCCCCAAGGCGTCAGCCGGCAAGCCAGTTGCCAAGCCAGCCGTCAAACCCGCGGCCAAGTCAGCAGCCAAATCGGCGCCAGCGCGCAAAAAAACCAAAAAATAAGCCGTCTTTGCTCGCCGGTCGGTGGAGGAGCAGCCAGGCCCGCCGCTCAGGCGGGATAATCGCTGCCCATGAATCCACTGCTCACTCTTTTGCAGCCCTACCCGTTTGAGCGGCTGCGGCAACTTTTCTCCGGCGTCACCCCCAACCCCGCCCTGCGGCCGATCAGCCTCGGGCTGGGGGAACCCAAACACGCCACCCCCGCCTTCATTCAACAAGCCATGATCGAGGCCATTGGGCGCACGCCCAGTGGCCTGGCCAGCTACCCGGCCACGCAGGGCGAGCCCGCGCTGCGCGAAGCCTTTGCCCAGTGGCTGAAGAAACGCTATGCAATCAACGCCGACCCGGCCACGCAAATGCTGCCGGTCACCGGCTCACGCGAGGCGCTGTTCGCCCTGACCCAAACCGTGGTTGACCCCGGCGCGCGCCAGCACGGGCATGAAAAACCGTTCGTGGTCTGCCCCAATCCGTTTTACCAAATCTACGAAGGCGCCACGCTGCTGGCCGGTGCCCAACCCTACTACGTGGCCAGCGACCCGGCGCGTAACTTTGCACCCGACTGGGCCGGTGTGCCAGCCGCCGTGTGGGCGCGCACCCAGCTGCTGATCGTCTGCTCGCCGGGCAACCCGACTGGCGCGGTGATGCCCTTGTCGGAGTGGAAAATGCTGTTTGAATTGAGCGACCGGCACGGCTTTGTCATTGGCTCCGACGAGTGCTACAGCGAGATTTATTTCCGCGACGACGCCCAGGGTGGACCGCCACTGGGCGGCATGGAAGCCGCGGCGCAACTCGGCCGGCTGGACTTCAAGAACCTGATTTCACTCACCAGCCTGTCCAAACGCAGCAATGTGCCCGGCATGCGCAGCGGTTTTGTGGCCGGTGACGCCGCCATCATCAAGCAGTTTTTGCTCTACCGCACGTACCACGGCTGCGCCATGAGCCCGGTGGTGCAAGCCGCCAGCACGGCGGCCTGGCGCGATGAGCAGCATGTGGTCGAAAACCGGGCGCTGTACCGCAGCAAATTCGCCCAGGTCACCCCCTTGCTGGCCGAGGTGCTGGACGTGGCGCTGCCCGACGCCGGCTTTTATTTATGGGCCAAAGTGAAGGGCAATGACACCGACTTTGCCCGCGACTTGTTCGCTCTTTACAATGTGACGGTTTTACCCGGCTCCTACCTGGCGCGTGAAGCGCAAGGCAGCAACCCCGGTGCCGGGCGTATCCGCATGGCGCTGGTGGCCGAAACCGCCGAATGCGTGGAAGCCGCCCGGCGCATCGCGCAATTTGTCAAATCCAGAACCTGAAACCGAAACGGTTTCACCTCCCGAGAAGAATTTTCATGACGCAACAATTGCAATCCATCATCGACGCAGCCTGGGAAGACCGTGCCAATCTGTCCAGCGCCGCCGCCCCCAAAGAAGTGCTTGATGCGGTCGAACACGTCATCTCCGACCTCGACGCCGGGCGCTTGCGCGTCGCCACCCGCGAGAGCGTGGGCCAATGGACCACGCACCAGTGGATCAAAAAAGCCGTGCTGCTGAGCTTTCGTCTCACCGACAACCAGGTCATGAAAGCCGGTGATCTGGGCTTTTATGACAAGGTGCCCACCAAATTTGCCCACCTCGACGAAGAAGCCATGAAGGCGTCGGGCGTGCGCGTGGTGCCACCGGCAGTGGCGCGGCGCGGCAGTTACCTGGCCAAGGGCGTGATCCTGATGCCGTCCTACGTCAACATCGGCGCCTATGTCGATGAAGGTACGATGGTCGACACCTGGGCCACCGTGGGCTCCTGCGCGCAGATCGGCAAGCATGTGCACCTGAGCGGCGGTGTTGGTATTGGCGGCGTGCTGGAGCCGATGCAGGCCGGCCCCACCATCATCGAGGACAACTGCTTCATCGGCGCCCGCTCCGAAGTGGTGGAAGGCGTGATCGTGGAAGAAAACTCGGTCATCTCGATGGGCGTTTACCTCGGGCAAAGCACGCCCATTTATGACCGCGCCACCGACACCGTCAGCTATGGCCGCATCCCCAGTGGCTCGGTTGTCATCAGCGGAAGCCTGCCCAAGAACGAGGGCAAATACAGCCTGTACGCGGCCATCATCGTCAAAAGGGTGGATGCACAGACACGGGCCAAAACCAGCTTGAACGACCTGCTGCGCGACTGATTTTTTTCTACCCCCACACGCATAGAAACCGGGACGCAAGCATGGCAACCAGCGCACCAAACGCAACACCGGGCACCTCCGGCACCATGGAGCGAATTCTTCGCCTGATGAGCGAGAAAAAAGCGTCCGACGTTTATTTGTCCTCCAACTCGCCAGCCCTGATCCGCATCAACGGCCAATGCGTCCCGATCAACAGCCAGATGCTGCCGCCCGAGGCACCGCGCAATTTGCTGGCCGAAATACTGCCACCCAACCGCCTCGAAGAACTCGAAGAGTTGAATGAGCTCAACATCGGCTGGTCGCTGGCGGGCGTCGGCCGCTTTCGCATCAGCGCGATGCGCCAGCGCGGCTCCATAGCGGCGGTGATCCGCTATATCTCGGTCGACATCCCAGCGCTTGATACGCTGGGTGTGCCCCTGATTCTGGGCCAGTTGATCATGGAAAAGCGTGGCCTGCTGCTGATGGTGGGTGCCACCGGTGCCGGTAAAAGCACCACCATGGCCTCCATCATTGACCACCGCAACGCCAACGCCACCGGCCATATCCTGACGATTGAAGACCCGATGGAGTTCTTGTTCAAAAACAAGCGCTCGGTGGTCAACCAGCGTGAGGTTGGCAGCGACACCCAGTCGACCCAGATCGCGCTGAAGAACGCTTTGCGCCAGGCCCCGGACGTGATCATGATCGGCGAAATCCGCGACCGGGAAACCATGTCGGCGGCCATTGCCTACGCCCAGACCGGCCATTTGTGCCTGGCCACCCTGCACGCCAACAACAGCTACCAGGCGCTCAACCGGATCCTGAGTTTTTACCCGGTCGAGGTACGCCAGACCATGCTGGGCGATCTGTCCGCCTCGCTCAAGGCGATTGTGTCGCAACGTCTGCTTCGCACCACAGCCGGCGGACGCATCCCGGCCGTGGAAATCATGCTCAACACCAATCTGGTGGCTGAAATGATTGAAAAAGGCGATTTCTCCGGTGTCAAGGAGGCCATGGAAAAGTCGATGGCCGAAGGTGGCCAGACCTTCGAGCAAGACATTGCACGCCTGATCCTGGAAGGCGTGGTGGACCGCAAGGAAGGTCTGCTCAACTCGGATTCGCCGACCAATTTGATGTGGCGCCTGCAAAACGACTTCAACGCCCGGACACAAGCGCCCGAGCCCGCCGAAGACCCGGATGATCAACCCTCCTTCACCGAAATCGCGTTCGACGTGAAACACGGGTCGTGAACCACCCACTTTGAAGCTGATGCCAAAAACTCTGCACCTGGCCGAACAACTGATCGCCCGCCCCTCGCTCACACCCGATGATGCCGGCTGCCAGCAAATCATCGCTGAGCGACTCGCCCCGCTGGGCTTTGGCTGTGAAACCATCACCAGCGGCCCGACTGATTTCCGCGTCACCAATTTATGGGCGAAACGGGCTGCAGCCCCCGTCAAATCTGCGCAACACACTACCAAATTAGTAGTGTTTGCCGGCCACACCGACATCGTGCCCAGCGGCCCGGTGCAGCAATGGCGCTGCCATCCGTTCACGCCCACCCAGTTTGACGGCAAGTTGTACGGCCGCGGCGCGGCCGACATGAAAACCTCGCTGGCCGCGTTCGTCGTCGCGGTCGAAGAGTTTTTGGCGGCCCAGCCGGACACGGCTTTGGCCATCGGTTTTCTGCTCACCAGCGACGAAGAAGGCCCGGCGCTGGATGGCACGGTCAAAGTCTGCGAAGCGCTGCAGGCGCGCGGCGAACGCATCGATTACTGCATCGTCGGTGAGCCCACCTCCCTGGAGCGCACCGGCGACATGATCAAAAACGGTCGCCGCGGCACGCTCAGCGCCCGCCTGACGGTCAAAGGTGTGCAAGGCCATATCGCCTACCCGCACCTGGCCAAAAACCCGATTCATCTGGTCGCGCCCGTGCTGGCCGAGTTGGTGGGCGTCGAATGGGACCGGGGCAACGCGTTCTTCCCGCCCACCTCCTGGCAGATCAGCAACATCCACAGCGGCACCGGCGCCAGCAATGTGATTCCGGGTGCGGTGGTGATTGACTTCAACTTCCGCTTTTCCACCGAGTCCACACCCGAGTCGCTGCAGACCCGGCTGGCCGCGGTGCTGGAGCGCCACGAGCTCGACTACGAGCTGGCGTGGACGCTTGGTGGCACGCCGTTTCTGACCGAGCCCGGCACACTGGTCGACGCGGTGGTGGACGCGATCAAACAAGAGACTGGCCTGACCACCGTTCTGTCCACCACCGGTGGCACCAGCGACGGCCGTTTTATTGCCAGAATTTGCCCCCAGGTCATTGAGTTCGGTCCGCCCAATGCCAGCATCCACAAGATCGACGAACACATCAACATCGCCGACATCGAGCCGTTGAAAAACATCTACCGCCGCGTGCTGGAGAACCTGAGTGCGGGGATAAGCGCATGACGGTGCTGGAACTGATCGAAGCGGCTGCCGCCCAGCTCACTGAGGCCGGGGTGGCGTTTGGCCACGGCACTGAGAACGCCTTTGACGAAGCCGCCTGGCTGGTGCTGTGGCAACTCGGGCTGCCGCTTGATACACCACTCGATACACCGCCAGCAGATGCGCCTGATGCGCCGAAATTTGTAGCAAATCGGCCTGTAGCCCCCGTGGAACAAGAGCAGGTAGCTACTCTTATTAGAGCAAGAATCACATCCCGCCAGCCCGCCGCCTACCTGACGCAAGAAGCCTGGTTGATGGGCGTGCCGTTTTACGTGGACCCGCGCGCCATCGTGCCGCGCTCGCTGATTGCCGAGTTGCTGGTGAATGGCGGCATTGACTACTGGCTCAGCGATGCCACCCACGCCGTGCTGGACCTGTGCAGCGGCAACGGCAGCCTGGCCGTGCTGGCGGCCATGGCTTACCCGGACGTGACGGTGGATGCCTCTGACTTGTCAAAGGATGCCCTGGCGGTGGCCCGCATCAACGTTGACAAACATGGCCTGGGCGGGCGCATCACCCTGATCGAATCGGATGGCTTTGCCAACCTGCCGGACCGCTACGACCTGATTTTGTGCAACCCGCCTTACGTCAACTTGCAGAGCATGGCCGAGCTGCCGCCTGAATTTCACGCCGAGCCCGCGCTGGCGCTGGACGGCAACCGCGCTGGCGGCCAGGATGGCATGGACTTCATCCGCACGCTCTTGCGCGAGGCGCCGCAGCACATGAATGAAGACGCCGTGCTGGTGCTGGAAATCGGCAACGAGCGCGAGCACTTTGAAGCGGCCTTCCCCAAGCTGGAAGCGATCTGGCTGGAAACCAGCGCCGGTGAAGACCAGGTGCTGCTGCTGACACGGGAGGCCTTGAGGGCCAACCGGGAAGCCCGGCAGGACTAATACAAAGACCATGCAGGCACTGTTCCAGCTGACAAATATTTCGACCCCGGCAGACTATGAGATTTTCAAAGGCCTGCTGCTGGAGTACGCTGCGCGCGACCTCGACGACCCCAAAAACAGCACCATCTGGAAAGACATCGAGCAGTTGCCGGGGCGCTACGCTGCGCCCGTTGGCGCCGTGGTGCTGGCAACCGTTGGCGGTGAACTGGCGGGTTGCGGCGCGTATACGGCCACGGCGCACAGCGGCATTGCAGAAATCAAGCGCGTTTATGTCCGGGATGGCTTTCGTCGTCAGGGACTGGCGCGCGCACTGACCCAGGCGCTCATCAGCCGCGCCAGGCAAGCGGGCTACGCGACAGCGGCCATCTGTACCTGGCCGCACAACACGCAGGCCCTCGCGCTCTATCAACAACTGGGCTTCGTGCCCATTTCATCCTTCAGAGAGCCTTCCAAAGCTCACCTTGTTTTTCTCGGTTTGCCGCTCGGCCAATCCGGCCCAGACACAAACTCCCCTCCCGCATGATCACTCTAAAAAACGTTACCCTGCGCCGCGGCGCCAAAGTGCTGCTCGACGGCGCCTCCGTCACCCTCAATCCGGGCGAAAAAGTCGGCCTGGTGGGCCGCAACGGCGCGGGCAAGTCCTCGCTGTTTGCGCTGCTCAACGGCACGCTGCCCGAAGACGGCGGCGAATACTTCATCCCCAGCCAATGGCGCATGGGCCAAGTGGCGCAGGACATGCCCGAGACCGAGCAAAGCGCCACCGACTATGTGGTCGACGGCGACACCACGCTGCTGGCCGCGCAACAGGAAGTTACCGCGTCGGAGGCCACCGACGATTACGACCGCATGGCCCACGCCTACATGGCGCTGCAGGACGCCGGTGCGCACGACGCGCCGGCGCGCGCGCAAGCGCTGATTCTGGGGCTGGGCTTCAAGACCACCGAACTCAACAACCCGGTCAACAGCTTCTCGGGCGGCTGGCGCATGCGGCTGCAATTGGCCCGCGCGCTGATGTGCCCGTCTGACCTGCTGCTGCTCGACGAGCCCACCAACCACCTGGATCTGGACGCCTTGGTGTGGCTGGAGTCGTGGCTCAAGAAATATGACGGCACCATGATCGTCATCAGCCATGACCGCGAGTTTCTGGACGCCGTGACGGACGTCACGCTGCACATCGACGCGGCAAAATTGATGCGCTACGGCGGCAACTACAGCAAGTTCGAGGACATGCGCGCCGAGCAGATGAACCTGCAACAAAACGCGTTTGCCAAGCAGCAGGACAAGATTGCTCACCTGAAGAAGTTTATTGACCGCTTCAAGGCCAAGGCCAGCAAGGCGAAACAGGCGCAAAGCCGGGTCAAGGCGCTGGACCGCATGGAAAAAATTGCACCCCTGTTGAGTGAGGCTGACTTCACCTTTGAATTCAAGGAGCCCGCCAACCTGCCGAATCCGATGCTGTCGATGACGGGGGTCAGTTTTGGCTACCCACCACCCGTTGATGCGCCAGTTGGCACGCCGCCGACCGTGATCGTCAAGAACGTCAGCCGCTCGGTGCTGGCCGGTCAGCGCATCGGTATCCTGGGCGCCAACGGCCAGGGCAAATCGACGGTGGTCAAGACAATCGCGCGCGAACTGCAACCGATCAACGGCGAGATCACCGAAGGCAAGGGCCTGAACATCGGCTACTTTGCGCAGCAAGAGCTCGACGTGCTGCGCCCTACTGACACGCCGCTGGAACACATGATTCGCCTGGTCAAGGACCTGACCGCGCTGGGCAAGATTGCCGGCCAGGCCACGCGCGAGCAAGACCTGCGCAGCTACCTGGGCACCTTCAACTTTGGCGGCGACATGGTCAAGCAGGCCGTGGGCAGCATGAGCGGCGGTGAAAAAGCACGGCTGGTGCTGTGCATGATCGTCTGGCAGCGCCCCAACCTCTTGCTGCTCGATGAGCCGACCAACCACCTGGATCTGGCCACGCGGGAAGCCCTGAGCATGGCGCTCAACGAGTTTGAAGGCACGGTGATGCTGGTCAGCCATGACCGCGCTCTCTTACGCGCCGTTTGCGACGAGTTCTGGATGGTCTCGCGCGGTGGGGTTGAGCCCTTTGACGGTGATCTGGACGACTACCAGCGCTATTTGCTCGACGAAGCCAAACGCCAGCGCGAAGCCATCAAGGAGGCCAGCAGCGCAGCGGCCAAGGCCGAGCGCAAAGCACAGGCAGAAGCAGCGGCCAAGCCGAAGGTCAAGGTGGCGTCCAGCGGCGCCAAACGTCAACTCGAACAGCTTGAAGCGCGCATGGCGGTGCTCAACGGTGAAGGTGCTTCTCTGGAGGGCCTGCTCTCCAAATCGCCACCGCCATCCGACTATGCCGAGCTGGGCAACCGCCTGAAAGCCGTCAACGACGAACTGCAGCTCTTGGAAGAGCAGTGGTTGACGCTGTCGGGGCAGGTGGAAGCGGCGGCTGTATCTCACTGAATTTCAAGGATTTCAGGGCGTCGGGCGAGATGAACGTTATTTCACGTTAAGACTTTTGTCATTTGCTCACGCCTGTTCTGCCCCCACTCACTCTCCCCCGCCTCTCTCTCGCCCCGCCGGGCGAAAGAGAGGGGCCAACAGCCACATTTGGCCGTGTCTCTTATGGTGGGAAATTGGTTCTTGATGGCGCGTTGGCCTCAAGGTGACGGCAACCCATGAACAGGCCGATCCAGCCAATTGTGAGGTTATCTTGATGCCAAGCCTGAGTTGAAAACCAACGCAACATCTGCCTGCGTGCTCGGCCTCGTCATGCCATGCCGCCACTTGACGGCCAGCGTGTCTCGGCTCGTCTCTTTTCCCACCTTCAAAAACGCGGCCACATGAAGCTCCCCTCTTTCGCCCGGCGGGGCGAGAGGGGTTGGGGGAGTGAGTGGGGGAAAAATAACTATAAATTCGATAGCCACTCAAGCATATAACACGGGGGCTACAGCCAGATTTCACTCATAAACAATGTCAGACTTACCAGCCCCCGCCTGCACTCGCCAGCCCGCCAGCGCCGCGTTGCTGGGGTAAAACTTGGCACGATCCCCCAGTTGCAGCTCCGCCGTAGCCCGAATGCCCTCCCCCTGGCACGTCACCGACAGCCGCACGCCCAGGCCGCGCAGCAACTCGCCCTGCTCGGTGACTTCGCGCAGCGGCGGGTAGTCCCGGGCCATGCGGGCGATGTCGGGTGCCTGGCCGGGCTGCGCGCTCACCACCAGCCGCAAAAACTTGCCAAAGCGGCAGCGCGCCTGCTCCAGATCCCAAATCTGCGTCACCGTGAGCTGCATACCGCCTGAAAAACGGTCCGGTTTCAACTGGCCCATGACGATCACCAGTTCGTCGTCCTTGAGCAAATTCTTGTGCGCGTTGATCAGCGCTTCATCGGCCCGGGCCTCGATCACGCCCGATTTATCGTCGAGCTTGAACAGCGCCAGCTTGCCGCGCTGGCCGTTAATCACCCGAAAATCAGTGATGATGCCGGCCAGCAACTGCGGCTCGCGGATGTCGATCAGGTCGTCGATCTGGCGCTTGGCAAAGCGGCGCACTTCCAAAGCAACCTCGTCAAACAGATGGCCCGACAAATAAAAGCCGACAGCGGTCTTCTCGAAAGTCAGGCGCTCTTTCACACCCCACGGCACGGCCTGCACCAGCTCCGGCTCTTGCGTGCTCGACCCTTGTGCGTCATCGTCCATGTCGAACAGACCGCCCTGGTTGGCGTTGGCCAGTGCGGCGGCGCCAAACTCGAACGCCAGGTCGGTGGAGGCCAGCAGGCTGGCGCGGTTGAGTTGGATGGCATCAAACGCACCGGCCTTGATCAGCGCCTCGACCGTGCGCTTGTTGACGCGCGAACGGTCCACCCGCACGCAAAAATCGAACAGGCTCTTGAACGGCCCCGCCACATCACCCGAGGGCCCCACACCGCGGCCTTCGCGCGCCGCCACAATCGCCTCAATCGCTTGCTGGCCACTGCCCTTGATGGCGCTCAGGCCATAGCGAATGACCTTGTCGGAGATCGGCTCAAAGCGGCTGCCACCCCGGTTCACATCGGGCGGCTCAAACGTCAAGCCCATTTTCAAAGCGTCTTCGTACAAGACCTTGAGCTTGTCGGTGTCGTCCATTTCCACCGTCATGTTGGCGCAAAAGAACTCGGCCGTGTAGTGCACCTTGAGCCAGGCCGTGTGGTAGGCCAACAGTGAATAGGCCGCCGCGTGCGACTTGTTGAAGCCGTAGCCGGCAAATTTTTCCATCAAGTCAAACACCTCGTCGGCCTTGGCTTGATTGATGTTGTTTTTGGCGGCACCGTCGCGGAAGATCTGGCGCTGGCGGGCCATTTCATCGGCGTCTTTCTTGCCCATGGCGCGGCGCAGCATGTCGGCGCCACCGAGCGAATAGCCGCCCAGAATCTGCGCAGTCTGCATCACCTGCTCCTGGTAGACCATGATGCCGTAGGTCTCGCTCAGCATCTCGGCCACCAGCGGGTGCGGGTAAATCACTTCTTCGCGGCCATGCTTGCGCGCCACAAAGCTGGGGATCAGGTCCATCGGGCCCGGCCGGTACAGGGCGTTGAGCGCAATCAGATCTTCCAGGCGGGTCGGCTTGGCGTCTTTCAACATACCTTGCATGCCGCGCGATTCAAACTGGAACACGGCCTCGGTCTTGCCGTCCTGAAACAGCTTGTAGACCCGCATGTCGTCCAGCGGCAGGTTCTCAAAGGCAAAGTTTTCCTGGCCCCGGTGACGCTCGATGATGAAGTCGCGCGCAATCTCCAGAATGGTGAGTGTGGCCAGGCCCAAAAAGTCGAACTTGACCAGGCCAATGGCCTCCACGTCGTATTTGTCGAACTGGCTCACCGCCGAGTCACTGCCGGGCTGCTGGTAGAGCGGACAAAAGTCGGTCAACTTGCCCGGTGCGATCAGCACGCCGCCGGCGTGCATGCCGACGTTGCGCGTCAAGCCCTCTAACTTGCGCGCCAGCTCCAGCAGGGTCTTGACGTCTTCTTCCTTGGCCTCGCGCTCAGCCAGCAGCGGCTCGGCCTCGACGGCATAGACCGTTTTGTCGTCTTTTTTTCGATCCGGTGGCGGCAACTGCAGGCTGACACTGACGCCCGGCTTGTTCGGGATCAGCTTGCTGATGCCATCGCAAAAGGTGTAGCTCATGTCCAGCACACGCCCCACGTCGCGCACCGCAGCGCGCGCGGCCATGGTGCCGAAGGTCACGATCTGGCTGACGGCGTCCTTGCCGTATTTGCTCTTGACGTAGTCAATCACCAGGTTGCGGTTGGTCTGACAAAAGTCGATGTCAAAGTCGGGCATCGAAACCCGTTCCGGGTTCAAAAAACGCTCGAACAGCAGGTTGTAGCGCAAGGGGTCCAGGTCGGTGATCTTGAGCGAATAGGCCACCAGCGACCCCGCGCCGGAGCCCCGTCCCGGCCCCACCGGGCAACCGTTGTTTTTGGCCCAGTTGATGAAGTCGCCCACAATCAAAAAATAGCCCGGGAAACCCATCTTCACGATGGTATTGAGCTCAAATTCAAGCCGTGCCAGGTAGCGCGGCATCTCCTTGTCGCGCTGCGCCGCATCCGGGTACAGATGGGCCATGCGCTCTTTCAGACCCTCGTGCGAGGCATAGCGAAAGTAATCATCCGGCGTCATGCGCTGGCCGTTGACCTCGGGCGTCGGAAAGTCCGGCAACTGCGGTTTGTCCAGCACCAGGGTCAGGTTGCAGCGCCTGGCAATCTCCAGCGTGTTGGCGAGTGCCGAAGGCACGTCGGCAAAGAGCGCCTGCATCTGCGCGCTGGACTTGAAATACTGCTCGCGCGTGAAGCGGCGCACCCGGCGTGGGTTGCTCAAAATTTCACCGTCGGCAATACACACGCGCGCCTCATGCGCTTCAAAATCGTCCGGCCCGGCAAACTGAATCGGGTGCGTCGCCACCACCGGCAAACCAGCGCGCGCGGCCAATTGCACCGTGGCCACGACATGCGCCTCATCGTCGGGACGACCGGCGCGTTGCAACTCCAGGTAAAACCGATGGGTAAACAGGCCCGCCAACTGCAGTGCGGCGTCCAGCGCGCGCGCCACATCGCCCTGCAGCAGCGCCTGCCCCACCGGCCCAGCCTGGGCGCCGGACAAGACGATCAAGCCCTCGCCCAGTTCTTTCAGCCAGTCCAGTTTGACGCTGGCCTGCGCCTTGCTGCCCTGCTGCGTCCAGGCGCGCGCCAGCAACTCCGACAAATTGAGGTAACCCTGCTTGTTTTGCACCAGCAGCAGCAGGCGCGACAACGCGCTGGCATCCTGGCCCAGGCCTTCGAGCCAGATTTCGGCGCCAATCAGCGGCTTGACGCCGCACTTGCGCGCCGCCTTGTAAAACTTGATGGCGCCAAACAGATTGCTCAGGTCGGTAATAGCCAAAGCCGGCTGGCCGTCAGCGGCCGCGGCCTTGACGCTGTCGGCAATGCGGTTGGTGCCGTCAACGACGGAAAATTCAGTGTGCAAACGAAGGTGGATAAACATGGTTCATTCTAATTTGCGGCACAGACCGCCGCGAACCCGAGCCCCTTTTTCCGGCTCTTGACCCAGCGCACGTTTTTGCCGGCATCAGACGGGTGCATACTCAAACTAAAAAATGAATAACCTGAAAATTCTCGTTGTCGATGACCATGCCCTGGTGCGCGAAGGCTTGCGCCAGGTTCTCCAGGGGCTGAACGAACCGGTCGAGGTACTGGAGGCGCCTCACTGCGAGCATGCTTTTGAGCTGGCCGCCCTGCATCCTGAGCTTGATCTGGTGCTGATGGACTACGACCTGCCCGGCATGAACGGCCTGGAAGCACTCAAGGTGCTGGGCCAGGCGCATCCCGAGCTCCCCATCCTCATGCTCTCGGGCATGGCCAATCCGCAGATGGTGCGCAAGGCGCTGGCCAGCGGTGCGGCCGGTTTTCTATCCAAAAACGCCCATAGCGCCGACTTGCTGACTGCCGTGCGCCTGGTGCTGGCGGGTGAGGTTTATGTGCCCATGGACCTGCTCACGCCGGGCGCCACCCCGGGCAAGTCAGCGCCCCAAGTCACACTGCGCCAGACCGAGGTCCTGGCCCTGCTGATGGACGGCCGCTCCAACAAGGAAATCAGTGAAGCGCTGGCGCTGACCGACGACACCACCAAAAACCATGTAACCGCCCTGCTGCGCGCTTTTGACGTCAAAAGCCGCACCCAACTGGTGCTGGCCGCCAGCCGCCAGGGCTACACCGCATTCCCACCGTCAGCCTGAGCCGACCGGGTCAAACGCCGCAGCAAGCTGCGCAGCTTGGCCGGGCGCACCGGTTTTTGCAGCAGGGTGAGCGATGCCGCCGCGGCCGCCTGCATCAGAGTGGCGTCAGTGTCACCGCTGATCAGGCAGGCCGGTATCGGCTGGCCGGCAGCAGCACGCAGTTGGTGAATGACCTCAATACCGTTTTCGCCATCACGCAAACGGTAGTCGGCCACGATCACCTCGGGCGCAACGCCGCTTTTGAGCAGCGCCAACGCCATGGCCAAGCCCTCTGCCACCGCCACCTCGACCCGCCACGAGACCAACAAGCTCATCAGCGCCTCCCGCACCAGCTGATCGTCCTCAATCACCAGCACCCGCAGGCCGGCGATGTCTTCGAAGTTGCGCGGCCGCAGCGGACTGCGCCGCTCCAGGGCGACGCCCGGCGGCGCCAGTGGCACGCACAGGCTAAAGCGCGTGCCGCAGCCCAGACTGGAGCGCATTTGCAAGGGGTAGCCGAGCAGTCGCGCACTGTGCTCAACAATGCTGAGCCCCAGCCCCTGGCCCTTGTTGCGGTCACGCTCGCTGTTGCCGATTTGGTAAAACTCCTTGAATACCGCCGACTGATGCTCCGGCGCGATGCCAATACCGGTGTCCCACACCTCAATGCGGACGTGCTGGCCGTCAGCGCCTGATCGACACGCCAGCAATACGCCCCCAGTGTGCGTGTAGCGCAAGGCATTGCTCAGCAGATTGAGCAGAACACGGTGCAGCAGGGCTGAGTCGCTCAGCACCCAAACCTGCGTCGGGCGCACGCGCAAACGCAAACCCTTTTGCTGGGCGGTCAACGCCAGACTGGCCCGCAATTGCTCAAACAGATCAGCCAGCGGGAAGGGGCGCAACTGCACCTGCACCGCCTGCGCCTCCAGCCTTGAAACATCGAGCAAGCCATCGAGCAGTTCCTGCAGCGCCTGCACCGACGCCTCCAGGTTGCCAATCAAATGCGTCGTCGGCGCATCGTGCGGCAACTGTGCCAGTCGCGCGACAAATAGGCCCAGCGCGTGCATCGGTTGGCGCAAGTCATGACTGGCCGCTGCCAGAAAGCGCGACTTGGCCCGCGTGGCGGTCTCGGCCTCTTCTTTTTTCTCGCGCAAGGCCTGCGTCGCCGTGGCAATACGCTGCTCCAGCTCATCCCGGCCGGACTCCAGCCGCTGCGCCATCACGTTGAGGCCTTGCTGTACCTCACGCAAGGGGTCACCCGGCAACACCTCGGCGCGCGCCGACAGTTCGCCAGCGCCGATGCGTTCAATCAGTCGGGAGACCCGCGCAATGGGCCGAATCACCCCACGGCCCAAGCGCGCCGCCAGCAAGGCGCCGAACAACAGGCCGCCCAGGGTGATGGCAATGCCCGTCCACAGGATCTGGCGCGCTCTCTGGTTCAGCGACTCGCGTGAAAACTCGATCAACACGTGCCCTAGCAGGAGCGGCGCCGGCATGGCTTGACCGGCGCCGCCGGCGGTGTCGAACTGCGCGTCAAACAGGTCGTCCAGGGGAACCTGAGTGGCCGCAACCGGCTGCAGCAACAAGTCCAGATCGGCGCCGGGCTCAAACTGTTCACGCTCCTGCCGATCCAACAGCGGCTGTGTCCGATAGCTGGGCTTGCCTGCGTGCGCCAGCATCTGGCCCTGCGCGTTCACAATGGCGACCGAGCGCACGTCAGCCTCGCGCAATGCACCGGCCAAGGTTCGCAACTGGCTGACGTTGTCTGAAAACAGGCCATATTCACTGGCAGTGGCGAGTTGGCGGGCCAGGGACCCGGCGCGCTGGCGGTGCGCCGCATTGATGTCATCGAAGCGGGTGAACAGAAACACCGCCGCCAGCAAGACGGCAATCAAGGCCACCGGCAACACCGCGGCCAACAACATCCGGTGGCGGATACCGCCCAGTTTCATGGTGCTGCCTCCCGCTGGCGCAACAGTGTGCGCAAAGCAACGGCGTCGAGCCTCAATCCGAGCGAACGGGCCACATGCTCATTGACGTCAACGCTGAAGTCCTGCGAATACAGCGGCGTGGCCGACAAGGCCTTGCCCTGCAAGACGCCACCGGCAATGAGGGCCGCTTGCTGACCGATTTGCTCGGGCGTGACATGCAGGGCCAGCAGGGCGCCGGCCCGCACATAGGCGGGTGAAAAAGCCACCAGAGGCACGCCCGCCCGGAACGAAGTCAGCAAGATATTTTGAATGCTGCTGCTGTTGAAGACCTGCGGGTCGGCCAGCGCCAACAACACATCGGCGCCTTCCAGCGCGGCCTTGAGGCCCGGAAAAAGAAATTCACCCTGCCCGACGTCCGCCTCCCGCAGGCTCAAGCCGCGGGCCTGGGCGAGCGCTCTCAAAGTGGGAGCCTGCGTTTTCGACTCGGGCCCCCACAGCACGCCAATGCGGCGCGCCTCGGGCAAGGCCAGCTGAATCAGCCCCAGTTGCCGGCTCAGGGGCTGATCCAGATAGAGCGCCGAAAACTGGCTCGATGCCTTGCGCCCACTGCTGCGCAAGACCCGCTCAAAACTGCTGCGCAGCAGCAGCGCGCACAGCACCGGCGCCTTCAATGGCGCCAGTGCATTGGCGGCTTGGGCACCCAGTGCCACAAACAGCTTGGGAGTCAACACACCGGCACCAGCCAACTCGGCGACTGTGAGCTGCAGCATGTCATGGCGCGACCAGCCTGTGCGCTCAAGTTCGCGCACCAGGGCCTCAGCCGCCTGCGCATAAGCCGGGCTGCGCTCACTGCTGACGATCACGACCGTGACGGCCTGCACCGCTGGTGCCGCCAGGCACCCGAGCCAGAACGTCAGCAACAGTAAACGCAGGCGCGCCAGCATGGGACCGGACTCAGTTTTCCAACTGGAGGGTTACAAAGGCGCGACGCTCGAAAGAGAATGTTTTGCGATAGTCCTGATACGGCGACCCAAGGTTCTGCACGACCAGTGCCAGCTCGCCGCGCTTGGAGCCAAAACGCAACGGCAAGCCCAATCGCAGATCAGTCCGGGTTATCGCCTGCTTGCTGTCAATGCCGCCGCCCTGCGGGGTCACCGTGCCACTGTCCTGATGCAGCAGGCTCAGGTCCAGACCACCCGGCAATTTCTGGAAAAATGTGAGCGAACTTGCCAGCTTGGGCGCTGCCAAGGCAGAGCCGCCGAGCTCGGCGGAGCCAATATCCGTATAAGCCTGGTTAAAGATGAGCTGTGCCCCCTGCCAGGGTCGCCATTTCAACTGGTATTCGATCCCCTTGATCGCGAAATCTTCGTCATTGATGAAGTCCCAGGGGTAGGACGGATAAACAGTGGGTCCGGCCGGCAAGGCATATTGCTGACGTCGGACAAAACCGCCAATCTGCTCATGAAAAACACGCACATCCAGACTGGCCGCCAACTTTGGAAATTCACCAAGGTAGCCGATCTCGCGCGCCAGTATGCTTTCTGGCTGAATGTTCCCGCGAGAAACGGAGACGGCTTGCAGCACAACGCTATTCAAGCGCATAGCGAATGTCGCCGGAATTCTCAAAAGTACTCGGTGGCCGAAATGCCCTGGAGACACCGGCCCGCAGTGTTTGACCCCCAGCGACGTGCCAATTGAGCATCAGCCGGGGCGCAACACTATCGCCGTTGATGCTGCTCTTTTCAGCCATGGCGCCCGCATTGAGAATCAGGGCCTGGCTCAGCCGCCATTCGGCATTGCCAAACAAGCGGGTGAAATCAGTGACCAGAGCGGCATCCGTGTTGTAGAGCGGCCTGGAGCTCACCTGCTCGTGCCTGAATTCACCGCCCCAAACCAAACGCACATTGGCGCTGTAGCGCAAGGTGTGCTGAAGCGACACCGTGTCGCTGCTTGAACGGCCACCAAAATCGAAGCTGAGTCCCGGAACAGGCACGTAGGGAAAATTATCCCGGTAGGTTTCTTCGCCATGCGAGGCACTGAATGCAATGTCTTGATCCTGACCAAGATTTCTCCGCCAATCAAGCTGCAGGTAGCCCGAACCGAGAGAAGACTCGCGTGGCGCATTGTCGACATAGCCAAACAAACCTTTTCCGGCATCGATCGCCAGACTGCCTGCGCGCAGCTGGATTTCATCGCGCGCATTGACGCTCAGATCGGCTCGAAAATTAACGCGGCTGACCAGGTTGTGGCCATTCGAACCTGCCAGACCATCATCGCCGCGGCGGTCCACCGTCAAACGGTAACTGGCATCGCCCCTGCCCCAGCCAATGCGCGCCTGGGCATCGCGAACCCCGTTTTCCCCAGCACTCAGTCCGGCCTGCAAACCCAGCGTGTCGGCCGTGTGGCGTGTGATGATGTTGATAACCCCGAGCATGGCGCGCGCGCCATAGGCCGCCGAGTTGGAACCGCGCAGTACCTCGATGCGCTCGATATCGGCCAAAGCCACCGTCTCCAGGCCGCTCCCGGTGCCGCCGAAAAAGTAAGGCGAATAAACCGAACGACCATCGACCAGCACTTGCATTCGTACCGAGTAGGCGTCAAAACCCCCGTGGTAGCTGGCCAATGGCGCGCCGGTTTCAAAAGCCGTGCTGGTCTGGAACCCTGGCACCAGGCGCAGCAGGTCAGCCACGTCGCGCGCGCCAGAGAGCCGGATCATGTCACGGTCGATGATGGTCACGGCACCCGGCGTCTCGTCCAGGCGCTGCGGCAGCCTCGATACCGACAACACAAGCGGCATCTCGGTCAGAAAATCGGCCTCGGACAGCACCGTGGCGTTCGCGGCGCTGACGCTGACGCTGACGGGCTCGGGTGTCTGCGCGATGGCCAGTCCGACGCTGCCAAGCTGGCAGATCAGGGCACCCCATAAACGCAGGGTCGGCGCTAACATATTGTTTCTCATCATTACATTCTGCCTTGTCCGCCAGCCGTGCTCCCAAGCTGAGGCTTAGGCAAAGCGGCGCAACAGCTGTCATGACGGGCCCCAACAGGCAATAGCGGTCACATAATGACGCACCATGTCCAAATCTGCACGCTCCAGACTTGATGTCACCGACGTCGCCGCAACTGACGCCCCAAGCGGACTGCGCCACAAAGTGGGCGACGCCATTCTGGGCTTGGTGTTGCGCGTGCCCACCTCCGGCGAAAGAGAAATCGAGCAGCCCGAGAAGCGCGCCCGCGCATTGGGCCGCGCCGCCGCCCGCCAGGCCGGTGTGATGGCCGGGTCGCTGGCACTGCCGCCGGGCTTTCTGGGCTGGCTGACGGTGCTACCGGAACTGGTGGGGGTGTGGAAGCTGCAGGCGCAACTGGTGTCAGACATCGCGGCGGTCTATGGCAAACACGCCACGCTGGGCCGGGAGCAAATGATTTACTGCCTGTTCAAGCACGTCTCGGCGCAGCTGTTTCGCGATGTGGTGGTGCGCGTGGGCGAGCGCTATGTGGTTCAAACCGCGTCGCTGGGGTTTATCCAGTCGGCCGCGCGGCTGCTGGGCGTCAAGGTAACGCAACGCATCATTGGCAAGAGTGCAAGCCGCTTTGTGCCCTTGCTTGGCGCAGTCGGCGTCAGCGCCTACGCCTACTTTGACACGCAACAAGTGGCCAAGACGACGATCGACTTGTTTTCGAAAGACATCGTCATCGATGCCGAAACGCCGTCGCGCTGACTTCTTATAGACAAAACAGGGCTCTAGCCCCCGTTCTATATGGGTGATGCGCTCTGATTTTTGTAGTGGCTTCTTGCGAAGTGGCTGCAACAGACCACGAAGCCATTCAATCAGTTAAAGGCCAACGTGCCATTGCGCGGCAATTTCCCACCTAAATAGACGCGGCCACATGAAGCTCCCCTTTTTCGCCCGGCGGGGCGAGAAAGGGGGTGGGGGTATGAGTGGGGGCAAGAACGCCAAAAAATCCCAAGCCCTTCAAGAATCCGGCCGCTTGTCTTCCCTGACTTCCTTGATTTCCTTGACCTCCGCGTCAATCACATTGGAGTCGTCGCGCCCGGGCGCAGCATCCCGCCCCGGCTGCCGATAAAAGTGCTGCCACATCGCTTGCCGATTGACCTGAAACGTCCAGGGACGCACCGGCTGACCGGTCAGCTTGGCCCACAACGCGCGCAGCAGCCACAGCACCAACACCAGCAAGGCGGCAACCAGCAGACTGGCCATGAAGATCAAACCTGCCAGTAGCAGCACCACCCGCACAACAAAACCAAAAATCGTATTCATCATCGCTTTCAATTCAAAACACCTGACCTCAACTTTTACCTCTGCCCTGACCTCAACTGCGGTCGCGGGCTCCAAATGCAAGGCAAGGGCTCCTTAAGCTACATCGCCCGCAGCACACCCGCCGAGCGGCGCAGCACCGCGTAGGCGGGCAAACCCTGCAGCATGCGCCGCCCAAACGCCATGGTGAGCAGGCGCCGGTCATAACAGATGACGGTCGCCACATCTTCTTCGGTGCGAATCGCCCGCCCCGTCCACTGCAGCAGCCGGATGCCGGTGGCAGGCACCACCAGTTCGGAAAACGGGTCGCGCCCGACACTTTTGAGCCACTCGGAGCGCGCTTCTTCCACCGGGTCCGACGGTGGGCTGAAGGGCAATTTGGCAATCAACACGGTTTCGCACAGCCGCCCGGGCAAGTCCAGACCTTCGCCAAACGACTGCAGGCCAAAAATGACGGAAGGCCGCCCCGCCTCCACCCGCGCCTGATGCGTGGCCAACAGCCGGGTGCGCGCCATCTGCCCCTGCACCAGCACCACGTCCTGCAGCGTGGGGCTCAGGGCGTCGACCGCCGCTTTCATCTGCACGCGCGAGGTGAACAGGGCCAGCGCGCCATGTTCGATTTGGCTCAAGTCGAGCAGCAACTCCGCCACCAGCTCGCGCGTGTAGGCCTCGACGTTCTTCGGGTCAGCCACGGTCTCGACCACGATCAAGCGGCCTTGGGCGGCGTAATTGAAAGGGCTGGCGACCTCCAGCGTTGACACCGTCGTGTCGTTGTCGAGCCCGGCTTCTTGCAGAAAAAAATCAAAACTACCGCAACTCGTCAGCGTCGCCGAGGTGATGACAGCGCCGCGCACCTGACGCCAAAGGCTTTGCTGCAACAGCTCGCCCGGCACGATCGGGCAGGCGTGGGCGCTCATGAAGACCAGGCCCGAGCCGGTGTCGGACTTGAGCCACTTGGCCAGCGGTTGCGGGTCATGCGCCAGCAGCATGGCGCTGGTGGCCAGCACGCTGCCCAGCTTGGGCGCCATCGGACCGAGCTTGGCGTACAGCAGGGAGCTGCTCAAGGCCAGCGCCGGGTCTTCCTTGGCGCGCCGTTTCAACTCGGCGCCCAGGGCTTCGAGCACGCCGGACAAGCCCCTGGCGTGGCCCTGAATCAGCGCCATGGGTTCTTGCAGCACGGCCGGCAACACGCCGTTTCTAAAGCGCTGGGTGCCATCAAAACCGCTGCCGCCGGTCCGCAACAAATCCATGGCGATGCGGCTGACATCAAGCAAGGCGGTCTTGAGCTGCTGCGCCAGGGTGTTGACATCCTGATCAGGCGTGCGATTGATCTTCGCGCTCACCTCCAGCAAGATTTTGGGCAGTTTGTCGAGCCAGCGCAGGCTTGATAGGTCCATGCTGCTGGAAAACTGGTCCAGCGCGACGGCTGGGAGGTGGTGCCCTTCGTCAAACACCACCAGGCATTTTTCCAGCTCGGGCAGCGCATTCATGCCGAGCGAGGCCAGCACCAGGTCATGGTTGGCAACGATGACATTCGCTTCGGCCAGTTGCGTGCGCGCCTGGTAGTAGCTGCAGTCGCGAAAACGCGGACAATGCCGCGCGGTGCAGCTGTGGCGCTCCGCCGCCACCGCCGACCAGTCGCGCGCATCGGGCTGCTCGGCGAGCTTGTCGCGGTCGCCGTCCCATTTGCCCTGGCTCAAGGCAGTGGCCAGCGCGTCATAGAGTTTCATGCGGCGCTCTTCAGGATCGACACCCTGCAGCTGGGCGGCAAACGCTGCGCGCGGCGGCGGCGTGTCTTCATCCACGCCAAACAGCTCGTCGTTCAGCTCATCGCCGCCCGGACCGGCCAGGCGCTCCAGCTTGAACTTGCACACGTAGCGGCCACGCCCCTTGGCCAGCGCAAAGACGAAAGGGGTCTCCAGCACCGCCGCCAGCGCGGGCAAGTCCTTGGTCATCAGTTGCTCTTGCAGCGCCACCGTGGCGGTTGAAATGACGACCCGGGTCTTGCGCGCCAGCGCCAGCGCCACGGTCGTAGCTAGGTAAGCCGCCGACTTGCCCACGCCAGTACCGGCCTGAATGACCGCAATAGACTTGTTGGGCTCGGCATGCTCGCCCAGCGTCACGCCTGACAAGGCACTGGCAATCTGCTGCGCCATGTCACGCTGGCCGGGGCGGGAGCGAAAACCCGCCGTGGCGTCCACCATCTGGTCAAAAGCGGCCAGCGACAGGCCCGCCAGATCGTCGGTACTCAAGCGAATGACTCCTGATTGGGTTGTTTGGATTGATTTTGCACAGCGGCTATTACACCGCCTTCATGACCCCGGCCGCCCGGCACCCGGTCAAAAAGGGCTTTGTGCCGCCACGCTGGCGCCAGCAGCGCCGGATGGCCCGGTCGGTTCGCGGCCATACCCACACGGCGTAAATGGGCAGAAACGAAGGCTGCTTGAGCGCCGATAAATATATGCAAAATCAAGCTGTAGCCCCCGAAAAATAAGCGTGTATTGCTACTATAAATATAGCAAATGACAAGCATCGCCGGGCCATCCAACCCGAATGCTATGCTGCACGCCCAAACACAGGAAGATTACCGATGCAAGAAGGAACGCGCCTGGCGGCTGTCGATTTGGGCTCCAACAGCTTTCGCCTTGAAATTGGACGGATTGAACACGGTCAGTTCTTCCGCACAGAATACTTGAAGGAAACCGTGCGCCAGGGCAACGGCCTGGATCCTGACCGAAATTTGACGCCTGAGGCGATGCAGCGTGGCTGGGATTGCCTGGCACGTTTCGGCGAACGGCTGGCTGGCTTTGGTGCGGCCGAGGTACGCGCCGTGGCGACACAAACCTTGCGCGAAGCGCGTAACCGGGTCGAGTTTTTGAAGCCCGCCAACAAGCTGCTGGGGTTCCAGATTGACGTCATCTCGGGCCGGGAAGAAGCCCGTCTGATCTACCAGGGCGTGGCCCAGGCGCTGCCGCACGGCGACGAGCGCCGTCTGGTGGTTGACATTGGCGGGCGCTCGACCGAGCTGATTCTGGGTCAGGGCCTGGAGCCCAGCCAGATGGAGTCGTACCGGGTTGGCAGCGTTGCCTGGTCGAGCCGCTATTTTGCCGACAACCAATTCACCAAACGCGCCTTTGAAATGGCGGAAATTGCGGCCAAAGCGGTGCTGGACGAGGCGCTCAACACCTACCGGCGTGACGCCTGGGACGTGGCTTATGGCTCGGCGGGTACCGTGAACGCGGTTGCTGATGCGTTGGCCGCGGCGGGTTGGCCGACAGGCTACGTGAGCCGCGAAGGACTGGACTGGCTGCAAGACAAGTTGCTCAGCGCCCAAAGCGCCGATCGTCTTCGGCTGATGGGCGTGCGGGAGGACCGGCGCGCCATCATCGGTGGGGGTTTGAGCGTTTTGCGGGCGGTTTTCGACTTGCTGGAAATCGATCAAATGCAGCAGACCACGGGCGGCCTGCGGCACGGACTGTTATTTGACTTGATGGGCGCCACGCAAGACCAGTCGGATGTGCGCGAGCGCTCGGTGCAACGGCTGGCGACCAAATTTGGCACCAACACGGCGCATGGCCTGCGCGTTGGCAAAGTCGCCAGCCACTTGCTGGCGCAGCTTCAAGGCAGCGCTTTGAAGCCGCAAAGCCTGCCCGAGGACCCACTCGCTGAACGCATGCTGCGCAAGCTCGAATGGGCGGCCCGATTGCATGACATTGGCAGCCACATTTCCCACAGCGACTACCACAAACACGGTGCCTACATTCTGGACAATGCCGATGCCATGGGTTTTACCTTGCCCGAACTGCACAAGCTCAGCCTGCTGGTCTTGGGGCACCGGGGCAAGCTGCGAAAACTTGATGTGGACTTTGAAGACGAGCTGTTTGTCCAACAACTGCTGTGTTTGCGCCTGGCGGTTATTTTGTGCCACGCCCGTCGCGACCCCGACCTGGACGGTTTGACACTGACGCGGGCGGGCCATGCCAACAGCTTCAGCCTAGACTGGCGGGCCGGCTGGGCCCAGGCTTTTCCCCAGTCGGCGCACCTGTTGCGCGAGGAAGTGCTGGCGTGGCAAAAGACGCCCTGGTCATTGAGCCTCAGCAAGGGCTGAAGTCGGGGGGTTCGCGCACAGAGCGAAATTAATGCCATAGTCACCTGCCTGTCACAGGACAAAACTATCCTCGGTCTTTCATTGACCGGGAGCGTCTTTCATGTTGAACCGTCGAGCTTTGGGTTTTGCCCCTGTTGCCGCTGCATTGGCCGGGTGCGCTAGCGCTCAAAAGAAATGAGGGTGTATCCGTCCAAATGGACCCGGCGCGGCGTCTTGCGCGGCGCAGTGAGTCTGGTTGCTTGCACGGCAGCGCCAGCTTGGGCGCAGTCAGGAAAATCTGCAGGCGCCCCGCGTATTTTGGTGGTGGCCCAGGTCGTGGACAACACACCAGGTCAGTTGGACGTGTCCAGGGACTTTCTGATTGGGTCCCGCGCTGCCTGGCAAGAGGTCAACAAAACAGGGGGCGTCAATGGACGCTCTATCCAGCATTTGGTCCTGGAGGTCGACGGCAGTTCCACCAGCCTGCGGGCAGCCCTTGAGACGATCAAGAAAACTGCCAATTGCGTGGTGCTTTCTGGTACAGCGGGTGACCGTGCCGCCAGCCAGCTCGTGGCATTGTTGAAACAAGATCAGCACGACATGGCACACGTTGCACCCTGGCTGCAGAATTCTGATCTGGATGGGGACAATCGCACGTTTCCCATTTTTGCATCGCGTCAGGATCAAATCGCGCAAGCCATTAAATCGCTGTCCTTGATGGGCGTACCTGAGATGGGTGCCGTCTACGCGTCTGAGCACGAGTACTCTCTGTACCGCGACGATGTCGAGCGGGCGAGTGCTGCCTTGAAAATCAAGCTCATGTCTTTCAAACCAGGTGCTGGTCTGGCACAAATCGGAAAAAGCCTGAACGCCGACACGCCCCGGATTCTTTTGTTTATGGGCGGCACACCGGAGCTCATGCAGTTTACCCAGAGCATTGACAAGCAGGCTCGGCAACGCTATCTGGTTGCGCTGGCTGATGTGAACCTGCAAACCCTGATGCAAATGGGTGCATCGCGCCATACACCCATCATGGCCACGCAGGTTGTCCCCATGGTCAACTCCCCGTCGCCCATCGTGAAGTCCTACCGTCAGACGCTGGCTCGACTTTTTGATGAGCCGCCAACACCGCAAAGCTTGGCCGGCTACATCGCAGCACGCTACACAAGTGCAGTATTAAGCACCGTGGAAGGCGTCGTGACGCGCCAGACAGCATTACAGGCATTCCAACAACGTCATACGGTTGATTTGAGCGGGTTTCGTGTCAGCTTCAACGCGCAGGGACGCGGCGGGTCTTACGTTACGCAAAGCATGCTTACCCCGGACGGTCGGCTTGTGGGTTGATGATTCTCAGCGAGTGCTGAAGTCGAGGGTATCGCGCACCAGCAGTCCCACGTTATGGGTCTTGGCGTCATGCTTGGCCCGCGCAGCCTCCGACGCGACCTGCTCGGCATTGGCATATTCATCACGCGCGACTTTGACGGCACCGATCGAGATGGTGGTCAAAGGGAAAAACCGGGGCACGCCGAAGCGATCTTCAGCTTCAATACCGCCCGCCGCGCGCGCCGACGGGTCAAACAGCTCCACCGCGCGCTTGGCAAATTCAGCGATGAATCGCTCGCATTGCACCCGCCAGTCATCACTCTGATACAAGATGATGAAGTCATCGCCACCGACATGCCCGACAAAATCACGCCGTGGATCACAATGCGCCTGGGCGAGCCGGGCCACCAGACGAATCATTTCGTCGCCGCGCCAATAACCATATTGGTCGTTAAAGGGTTTGAAATTATTCAAGTCGGCGTAGCAGGCAACAAAATCGACGCCACTGTTCAAGAGCCGCTCGATATGTTGACTGATCGGGATATTGCCCGGCAAGAAAGTCAGTGGATTGGCGTGGCGGGCCGCTTCAATGCGTGTCTCCGTGACTGAGCGAACCAGCTGATCGCCGGTGCCCAAGCCAGCATAGCGGCCGTTGTCCGTCACGATAAATCCATCCGCGAGGTAACGTTGGTCGTCCGACGTGAGGATGCCGATCAACTCGTCAACATTGTGGTCGCGCTCAATCAAGCGGGGCTCCAAATTGGCATGAACCAGGCACGGCTTGCGGCCCCATACCTCACGGTAATACAGCCTGCTGTATTCGTTCATGAAGCGTGAACGGTTAATGATCCCCACCGGGCGGGTGCCATCAACAACTGCCGCGGCATGCAGCCTGGTATGCGTCATAAACAGCGACGCCAATTCATCGTTGGTCGCATCCAAGCCGACCGCGGGCGCCTCCAGCACCAACAGGCGTTTTAAAGAGCCCGCGTTGGACGCCCGCCGCAACTCAGGGAACACGGCGACCCGACGGTCCTGCATCACGGCCATTGCCGGTTCTTCAATCTGCTCGCGCGGCAGTGCGGCCGGGCGCCCAAGAAGATAACCTTGTCCATAAGAAATGCCGAGATCGCGCAGAACGCGCAAGTCGTCCTCGGTCTCAATGCCTTCGGCGACCAAGGCGGTATCAAAGATGGCGGCAATTTGTTGCAAAGCCTGAATCGTCTTGACTTTGTCGGCGTGCAGGCTGAGGTCCTTGGTAAAGTATTTGTCGATCTTCACAATCTCGGGCTTGAGTTGCGACCACAGGCGCAGACTTGAGCGACCATCGCCAAAATCGTCCAGTGCGATGGAGACGCCGATCGCACGCAGGTCGCCCACGACGCTGGCGAAATAATCCATGTCGGTCACCCGCTCATACTCGGTGATCTCCAGCACCAAGCGGCGTGGCAACACACCCAAGCCGCTGACCATCTCGATCAGGGCATCACGCCCGCATTGTTTCAAGACCTGTACCAGCACCTGCGCGCTGATATTGACAAACAGTCGCCCGTTTTGAAGCAGCGCGCCCCACTGATCCAGTGCGGCAATGACACACAGGGTTTCAAACTCGAAGTTCAGCCTCTCATGTGCCGCTGCTGCCAACAACATATCGGGCGTATGCAATGAGGTGCCTTGTGGCCCGCGAATCAGGGCCTCATGGGAATAAATGGCACCACCCTCCAGCGACACAATGGGCTGATAGACCGGGTACAGCCCGGTGCCGCGCATCAGGTCAGCCAGCGGCCCGCAACCGCGCCGCACGGCATAGGAGCGCGTCACCATCAGCATCGACCTGGCACTGCCGATCGGCCTGTCGCGCGCGTCAGTTGAATTAAAGTTAATGGCAGGCCGCGCTGTTGCTGCGCCCGGTTGAACCGTGTTCAATAGCATTGCTTTCTTTCAAAAAACAGGAATGGTTTCAGAGTGGCAAGCTGCCGGCACCCTCATCGAAGGGCAGGGGCAAGCGCCGGCAATCGAAACTGCCCGGCCATATCCCGCAAATCGCGAGCCTGCGCCTGCAAGCTTTGGGCAGCGGCCGCCGACTGCTCGACGACGGCCGCGTTTTGCTGGGTCATTTGATCGAGACGACTCAGAGCGGTATTGATGCTCGCCATGCTGGCGCTTTGCTCACGGGTGCCGGTGCTGATGTCGCCAATCACCTGCACCACCCGCGCCACGGCATCATCGATGGCGCTCATGGTGTCACGCGCCTGGCGTACATTGAGCGTACCCAGTTTTGCCTTGTCCACCGAGACGCCGATCAAGGACCTGATTTCCCGCGCTGCCACGGCGCTACGGTTGGCCAGCGCGCGAACCTCGGCGGCCACCACCGCAAAGCCGCGCCCGTGCTCACCGGCGCGAGCAGCCTCAACGGCGGCATTGAGCGCCAGGATATTGGTCTGGAAAGCGATGCCGTCGATGACTGCCGTGATCTGCGCAATCTGGTGCGACGACTGGCTGATGTCGCTCATGGTCTGCATCACTTCGGTCATGGCCTTGCGGCCGGCTGTTGCCTCCACAGCTGCCGATCTGGCCAGCGCTTCGCCGCGCGAGGCTGCCGCCAGGGACTGATGCAGGGTCGCCGCGATCTGCTCCACCGCAGCGGCGGTCTGCTGCAGAAAGGAGGCGGCCAGTTCGGTTCGGCTGGAGAAGTCAAGATTACCAGTTGCAATCTGCGTGGCGCCCTCGGCCACACCGTGACTGGCGCCCTGAACTTCAGACACCAAGGTGTGCAGAGACGACTGCATTCGGCTCAGTGCGGCCAGCAGGCGGCCGCCTTCATCGCGATCATGTCCGTCGATGGGGTCACTCAGGTCCAGCGCCGCCACCCGGTCAGCGGCATCCACCGCCTGATGGATAGGCCGGGTGATGGCCCGCACAAGCCACGCCGACAGCAGGCCGCCCAGCAACAGGGCACCACAGCCAAAGAGAACCAAACCCCATTGCGCTGACCGGCTCAAACCAGCTATTTCAACGACAGAAGCATCGATCCTGGCCTGCCGGGAATCCCGCAGCCGGGCAACGGCTTCCAGCAAGGCCTGCGCAGTCGGGGAAAAACGCTTGGCATACACCTGTTCAATGTTGGCCGTCACACCGCCATCGCGGGCGAGCGTCAATTCTTGCCGCGCCCGCAAAAATTCGCGATTGGACCGCAACATGTGCCCAAGCATCAATTGATCATCGGGACTGCTCAGCCGAGAGCCCAATTGACGCAGCAACTCCTCCACCACGGTGGAAGTCTGGTTGATCTCCGGGGTCAACACATCACCGACCTGCGGTTCCGAACTCAGGGCGAGTGCCTTGGAGCGCGCCACATTGAGCGCGAGATGCCGATACAAATCCACCGCCAGACGCTCGGTTGCCATGGCGTCATCGACCATGCGGCTGGTCTGGTTGGCGACCCGTTGCAAAGACCAGACCCCCAGCGCCGAGCCCAACAGGGCGACCGCCAGAACCAGCGACAGCACGACCCGTATTTGCCGCGAAAATGACCACGCGCCATTGAATTTTGAAAGTGCTGTGCTCATGGTCATGGCTCGCATCACGCGCCCAGAAAATGCTTGCGGTAGCGCGGCGGCAAGTCGTTGATGCGCATCAGCATGGGGAGGTCGGCCGTGTTGAAATCCGGGTCCCAGGCAGGCGCCCCCAGAATCTTGGCGCCCAGTCGCAAATAGCCCTTGATCAAGGCCGGCGGCTCGACGCTCAGGCTGTGGTCCAGCCGATCCACGGGCAGCGCCAGGCGCGGATGCACCTGGTGTTCGATCGGTGCCAGATGCGTTGCCTTGAGTTGATGCCAGATGCTGGCGGCCACATCACCGCTAACGATGCCGTTATGCAGCATCGGAATGCTGGCGCAGCCAATCATGGTATCGAGCTTGTTGCGCACCATGAACTCGGCCAGCGCGCCCCACAAGGCCATGATCACGCCGCCGTGACGATAGTCCGGATGCACGCAGCTGCGCCCCAGCTCCACCATGCGTTCACGCAGGCTGCGCAGGCGGGTGAGGTCAAACTCAAGGTCGCTGTAGGTGCTGCCGACGCGCCTGGCCTGGGCCGGCGTGAGCAGGCGGTAGGTTCCCACCACCTCCAGGGTCAATTCGTCGCGCACCAGCAGATGCTCGCAATAGTTGTCAAACAAATCCACATCGTGGCCGGGTACGGTCGTATCCAGGCGGGCCCCCATTTCCCGGGCGAAAACCGCAAACCTCAAGCGCTGCGCTTGCCGCACTTCATCCGCGTGTTGGGCCCATGAAACCACGAGGCCGGCGCGTTCAACAGGCGCGACTGATCGTGGATTCGATACAACCAGAGGCGCATGAGGCCGGTGAAACAGGCTCCGGGGCAAAGATAGCGGCGACAAAGGAAAGGTGGGGCTGGGTAGCTCTCTCATGACTTGCTCCTTTAAAGAATGGGACAAACCCGAATTGCATCGTGGTGAACCTGATGTTGGCGATCTAGCGTGACAACACGATGGCAACTTCATGGCAGTTGCGTGACAGGATTGACGCTCGCAGTTGCGCCTGCCGGCACGCCGAGAAGGCGCAGGAATACCGCAAACCAGGCAGACTGACTCCACCATGGGCACGGCCGTGACAATTCAATCCATGGTGTTTGGCAACAGTGGCAGCCCCGCTGGCGCCAGATGCCTGCGCATCACGACATCAGAAAAACCATTTCTTCATGTCAACGGTTGATCGTCGTCCGATGCCATCGGCACTCTCCGAGAGCCAGGCAGTGGCGCGCTCACGCCCCTGACCGCACAGCAGCTCGAGAAACGGCGCGTGCGCCAGCAGCTTGGTTTCGGTGCGCTGCAGACTGACCAGCTCACTGGTGTCAATCATGTGAAACCGCATCTTCTGCAAGCGTCGCTCCAGCCTGCCCCAGGTCACAAATGTCGGGCTGGAAAATTCAGCCGCATGAACGAACATCCGCATCTCGCGCATGAAGTTGGCACTGAACGCCAGTTCGGCGATGCGCGACTCGATCTCATCCACCGTGTTCGGTGTGCCTTCGCGT